>SCUO01000081.1 GCA_004297395.1 Chloroflexota bacterium
CTGGCCCCTCAGCCGGCCCGAGACGCCCAAACCCTTCCTGCCGCTGCTCGGCGATCGCTCCCTCCTCCAGCGGACCGTCGACCGGATCACCGGTCACGACGAGCTGTCGATCGGTCCCGACGACGTCTGCGTCGTCACCGATCGGCGCTACGCCCAGCTGGTCCGCGACCAGGTCCCGGGCATCCGGATCCTGGGCGAGCCGAGCGGCCGCAACACCGCCGCGGCGATCGCCCTTGCCGCGATCCATCTCGAGCGGCCCGAGGACGAGGTGATGTTCGTCCTGCCGGCCGACCACCTCATCGAACGGGAGGATGCGTTCCGGGGGGTGCTCGCGGCCGCGGCCTCGCTGGCGGAGGGGGCGTTCGGGATCGAGTCACCGCTCGTCACCCTAGGGATCCAGGTTGCCAGAGCCGCGACGGAATACGGCTACCTCCTGCCCGACATCGACGCCGGGGCGACCCTCCACGGGCTCCGCGCCTACCCCCTCCGTGCGTTCGAGGAGAAGCCCAACCAGGGTCGCGCGGCAGCGCTCCTGGCCGAGCCGGGCGTGGCCTGGAACGCCGGGATCTTCGCCTGGCGGCGGCGGGCGATCGTCGATGCCCTGGCCCGCTACACCAGCCTCACCACGCTCCTTGGCTCCTTCGCCTCGAGCGAGGCCGGGCTCGCCGCCGCCTACGACCAGCTCCGGCCGATCTCGATCGATCACGCCGTGATGGAGGGCGCGGCGAGCGACCGCCGGGTCGTGATGGTCGGGATGGACGTCGGCTGGGACGACCTCGGGAGCTGGAGCTCGCTCCTGGCCGCGGTCGGCGTGCCGGGCATCGATGCCCAGGTCGTGCAACCGGGCCAGAGCGTCGTGGTCGCGCCCGACGACCTGATCGTCGAGCGGTTCGGCGGTCGGCTCGTCGCCGTCCCGCAGGCCGACGAAGGTACGATTACGGTCGAAGCGCCAGTCGCACTCCTTCGTGGCGCTCGACCGCACGCCGCGCGCGTCGATGCGCTGTTGGAGCGCTGCTCTTCCCCGGAGGACGGAACATGACCGACGTCCAGGCGGCCACCCGCATCGTCTTCGGCACCGACGGCTGGCGGGCTCGGATCGCCGAGGACTACACCTTCGAGAACGTCCGTCGCTGCGCCGACGGCGTCGCCCGCTACGTGGTCGAGCGGGGCGAGGAGGCGCGCGGCGTAGTCATCGCCTACGACCGGCGATTCGCCTCGGAACACTTCGCCATGGCTACGGCCGAGGTCCTCCTGGCCCACGACATCAAGGTCTTCTACGGCGACCGGGCGGTCCCCACCCAGATGAGCTCGTACGAGGTCGTCGAGCGAGGTGCCTCGGCCGGGGTCGTCATCACCGCCAGCCACAACCCCTGGACCGACAACGGCTTCAAGGTCAAGTCGCCGACCGGATCGGCGGCCGGCCCGGAGATGCTCAAGGTCATCGAGGCCGGGATTGCCGAGAACGGCGGGATGGACATCGCCCGGCGGTCGTTCGCCGAGGCCGAGGCGGCCGGCCAGGTCGAGCGCTATGACCCGTTCGAAGGCTACGAACGCTTCCTCCGCCGGACGCTCGACCTCGATGCCCTCAGGTCCGCCGCAGCGAGCGTCCTCGTCGAGCCGATGTGGGGCGCCGGGGCCGGCTGGATCAGCCGGCTCCTGGCCGGCGGACGGATCAAGGTCAACGAGATCCACCAGGAGCGGAACCCGTACTTCGGCGGCGTCAACCCGGAGCCGATCCGGCCCAACGTCGACGAGGCGCTCGGGATGCTCGCCGGCGGCGGCTACGACGTTGGCCTCCTCCTCGATGGCGACGCCGACCGGGCCGGCGCGGCCGACGAGCGCGGCACGTTCATCCACCAGCTCGAGGTCACCGGCCTCCTCATGTACTACCTGGCCGAGCACCGCGGGCTGCGCGACTCGGTCGTGATCTCGGTCAACAACACCTCGATGGCCGGCCGGCTCGGCCAGCGCTACGGGATCCAGGTCCACGAGACGCCGGTCGGGTTCAAGTACATCGGGCCCCGGATGATCGAGACCGGGGCGATGATGGGCGCCGAGGAATCGGGCGGCTTCGGCTTCGGGATGCACCTGCCGGAGCGCGACGGCGTCTACGCCGACCTGCTCCTGCTCGACCTCTTCCTGCGCGAGCGCGAGCGCGGCGTCTGGCCGGTCTCGAAGATCATGGAGCGGTTCCACGAGATCGCCGGCCCATCGTTCTACCGCCGGACCGACATCCATTTCCAGCGGAGCGAGTACGACGCGGTGAAGCGCCATGTCCTCGTCGACCTGCTCGAGAAGGCGCCGGCCTCGCTGGCCGGCCAGGCCGTGACCTCGACCCAGCCGCTCAGCACGAACGACGGCTTCAAGTTCTTCATCGCCGACGGCAGCTGGCTGCTCGTCCGGGCGTCGGGCACGGAGCCGCTGATGCGGGTCTACACCGAGGCGACCTCGCCCGAGGTCCGCGAGGCGATCCTGGCCTCCGGCGAGCAGCTGGTTCGCGGCGGATGACCGACACCGCCTCGACGGCCGGGACCGCCCTGCCGCGACGGGTCGACAAGCCCTGGGGCCACGAGGAGATCTGGGCCCATACGGACCGGTACGTCGGCAAGATCCTGGTCATCGAGACCGGCCGACGCCTGTCGTTCCAGTACCACGAGGTCAAGGACGAGTGGATCCGGGTCGTCGCCGGCCGGCTGCTGCTGACCCTCGAGGACGACCGCGGCGAGCTCGTCGAGCGCGAGCTCGGACCGGGCGAGGCCGCCCACGTCGCGCCGCTGCGGCGGCACCGCTACGCGGCGATCGAGCGGGCCGAGCTCATCGAGGTCTCGACCCCCGAGCTGTCCGACGTGGTGCGGCTCCAGGACGACTTCGGGCGGGAGGGGACGTCCGCGCCCTGACCGTGACCGGACGGAGCCGTGGAGGCCGAGCTACCTGGTCAGGTCGTTGCCCGGGGAAGGCCACGACATGTCCCGCAGCACACCGATCGGTTCGATGCCCCGCGCCGGCCACCACCCGGGCACGGGTCGAGCTCGATCGTGCGAGCCGGCAGGACGTCCGGAAGCAACGGCGCCCGAGTGATCTGGCCCAGGCGTCCCCGGGTGACGAGATGAGTGCGCAGCGGGCGAGTGGGTGGGTGGCTGACGTTCGCCGCCGGGGATGGACGGTACCTCCGGCGGCCGACGATTCCCGGGATGCCGAATCGGGACCGACGATGTAGGCTTCGGGGGCGACCGCCTCGCCCGGTCGGGTGGTGCAGGATCGGACGGCGGCTCGCGTTTCTGCCCCCTCGGGGGCCGGAGGGTCTGGCCTGATGCACAGCTCCCTGATCGGCAAGGTCGAGAAGGCGAATCGCTACGCTCGTGAGCTCGATCGGATCTCGATCGATCGCATCGCGCTCACGTTCCGCGGCGACAACGACACGCACCACATCACCCTCGACGCCGGTCAGTGGCGCTGCAATTGCCATTACTTCGAGAGCTGGGGAGCGTGCGTGCACCTGCTCGCCCTCCAGAAGGTCTTCGGAGTCATGCTGCCCGACGACGCCCAGGTCTCGATCTTCGCCCAGCCGGCGACGGCGCCCACCGCCTGACCCCGGGAGCCGGCCCGCCGCGGCCACGGCTCCCTGAACCGAACGTCCGCGACCCGTCCGCGAGGGCGGGTCGCTTCGCGTCGCGGGACCGGTCGCTTCGCAACGCGGGCGGGTCGCTTCGCGCAAGTGCCCGGCCAGCACGGGTCCTGCGTCGCGGGCGCTTCACGACCCCTGACCGCTCCGAGGGCGTGTCGATGCCTGACGGGCACGGGATCGTGCGCAGCGGGGTGCTCGTAGCGGCGGCGTGGCTCCCCGAGCAAGATTTCGTGCCTGGCGGTCACGGGCGCATGCGCAGCAGGCCCGTCGTGCCGGCGGCGTTGCTCCCCGAACACGTTTCAGTGTCTGGCAGCCATGACCCGATCCACTGCCCGGACCGTCGCCGGCGCCTTGGCTGTCGCGCCGAGGCCTCGGGCGCGACACCCGTGCGGTAGGCGCCGTGGCCGGCGGGGCACCGCCGGTGGTACTCTCTCGGGGTTCGCTCAGGAACACCCCGCGACGTCGCGAAGCCGGTGCGATTCCGGCACAGTCCCGCTACGGTGAACCGTCGCCCAGCGACGGAAGTCCGGTCGCCGACCCGCGGTGGATGCACGACCTTCGAGAGAAAGGCAGGCACCGCCGATGACTCGCTCCGACTGACCGCAGCCGTTTCGCCGTCCCCGTCGTCCTGGACCGTCAACCCGGTCCCATGCTCGGAGACCCATTCATGGCTGCGTCGTTCCGTCCGCGCACGCGCCGCGCGGATTCGGTTTCCCGGATCCTCGTCGTCCCGCTGCTGGCCCTGCTCACCTTCCTCGCCGCCTGCGGGCCGTCGGCGGTCGTGCCGACCGCCCCGCCCGATGCCACCTCCTCGGCCGCGCCGCCGGCCACGGCGACCCCGGTCGCGCCGACGGCCACCCCCGCCCCGACCTTCCCGCTCACCATCACCGACGACGAGGGCACCTCGGTCCAGATCGCGACCGAGCCCCGGCACATCGTGTCGCTCACCCCCGCCGCGACGGAGACCCTCTTCGCCCTGGGCGCCGGCGACCGGGTCGTGGCCAAGGTCGAGGACATCGCCGCCTACCCGCCCGGGGCCGACGACCTGCCGGTGGTCGCCACCTTCCAAGGCGTCGATGTCGAACAGATCGTGTCGCTCGAGGCCGACCTCGTCATCGCCGGTGGCGGCAGCCCGTCGTTCACCCCGACCAGCGCCATCGAGCAGCTCCGGCGGGTCGGCATCCCCGTCGTCGTCCTCTACGCTCGCAGCATCGAGCAGTCGCTGGCCGGCATCCGCCTCGTCGGGCTGGCGACCGGAACCTCGGCGGAGGCCGACCAACTGACCGCGGCGATGGCGACCGAGATGGCTGACCACGGCGCGGCGACCGCGGTCCTCGAGCACCCGACCGTGTTCTACGAGATCGACGCGACCTCGAAGATCTACACGGTGCCCGAGGATTCGCTCTATGCCGAAATGCTCATCCTCGCCGGCGCCGACCCGATCACGACCGACGACAGCTACGAGATCTCGCTCGAGGAGCTCGTCGCCGCCGACCCGGACGTCATCCTGCTCGGCGACGACGCGGACTACACGACTGCCGCCGACGTGGCTGCCCGCCCCGGCTGGGGCGACATCACGGCCGTGAAGGACGGGGCGGTCATCCCGCTGGCCGACTACGTCCTCGTGACCCGGCCCGGGCCGCGCCTGGTCGAGGGCCTCCGGGCGCTCATCGAGGCCCTCCACCCCGAGGTCCTGCGCTGACCGTGTCGTCGGGCCGTGCGATCGTCGGCCTTCGGGCCGGCACAGTGAGGCGGCCGGCGCTGTCGCGCCGGCCGATCGCGGTCGCGGCCGTCGGCCTGGTGATACTCGCCGCCGCGGTCGTGGCCGGGATCGCAGCGGGCACGGTTGCCATCGCGCCCGGAGATACGCTCGCGATCCTGGGCCGACGGATCCTGGGCCTCGACATCGCCCCGACCTGGGCGGCAACCGCCGAGACGATCGTCATCGACCTTCGGCTGCCTCGGGTCCTCACGGCGATGGTCGTGGGCGGTGGCCTGGCCGTGGCCGGCGCCGCGTTCCAGGGGCTCCTCCGCAATCCGCTCGCGGACCCGTACGTGCTGGGCACGGCGTCCGGGGCCGCGTTCGGCGCGGCGATCGCGGTGCTCATTCCCGTTCGGGCGCTCATCCTCGAGTTCGGCCTGCTCCACGGGCTGGCCTTCCTCGGCGCCCTGGGTGCCGTCCTCGTCGTCTACAAGCTGTCGCGGGTCGGGGCCACCTCGCCGATGACGAGCATGCTGCTGACCGGCTACGCGGTCAGCTCGCTGCTGGCCGCCGGCCTGGCCATGGCGATGTACCTGTCCGGCGCCGGCCTGCGCCAGATCTTCGCCTATCTCCTGGGCGGCTTCGAGGCCTCGTCGTGGGGCCGCCTCGCGGTCGCCGCGCCGCTCATCGTCATCGCCTCGATCGGGATCTCCATGCGCGCGCGGTCGCTCAACGGGATGCTCCTGGGCGAGGAGGCGGCCGCCCATCTCGGGGTGGACGTCCGCCGGGAGCGGGCCCTGCTCCTGGCCCTGGCTTCGCTCGCCACGGCGGCCGCGGTGGCGGTCTCGGGACTGATCGGGTTCGTCGGGCTCGTGGCGCCCCACGTGGTGCGGCTCCTCGTCGGGCCCAATGCCCGGCTGGTCCTGCCGCTGGCCGCCCTCCTCGGGGCGAGCCTGATGGTCGGCGCGGATCTCGCGGCCCGGCTCCTCGGCGACATCCCCGTCGGGGTCATCACCGCGGTCATCGGGGCGCCGTTCTTCCTCGTCCTGCTGCGCCGGGCCCGGACCGGCTACGAGCTGTGACCGTCCGGATCGACGGGGTCACGGTCCTGTACCGCGATCGCGCCGCGCTCCGCGACATCGACCTCACCATCGAGGCCGGCGAGCGCGTCGCGGTCATCGGCCCGAACGGCGCGGGGAAGTCGACCCTCCTGCGGGTCGCGGCTGGGCTGCTCCGTCCCTCGGCGGGCACGGTGGAGCTTGGCGGGATCCGCCTCGAGAGGCTCTCGCGCCAGGCAATCGCCCGGCGCCTCGCCGTGGTACCCCAGCTCCCGACCCTGCCGTTCGCGACCTCGGTCGAAGAGGTGGTTGCCCTCGGGCGCCTGCCCCACGAGCACCCGGTCCGTGGGATGCGCCCGGGCGATCGGGCAGCGGTCGCGGCGGCGATTGAACGGGTGGGTGTCGGGCACCTCCTCGGCCGTGATGCCCGGGAGCTGTCGCTCGGCGAGCGCCAGCTGGTCCTCCTGGCCATGGCAGCCGCCCAGGCCGCCCCGGTTCTCGTCCTCGACGAGCCGACCGTCCACCTGGACCTGCGCCACCAGGTCGAGGTCATGGAGCTCGTCGGCGACCTCAACGTCCGCGACGGCACGACGATCATCGCGGTCCTCCACGACGTCGGGCTGGCGGCGCACTTCTTTCC
>SCUO01000141.1 GCA_004297395.1 Chloroflexota bacterium
ATCTTCATCAACCAGATCCGCATGAAGATCGGCGTCATGTTCGGCAACCCCGAGACCACCACCGGCGGCAACGCGCTCAAGTTCTACGCCTCGGTGCGCATGGACATCCGGCGCATCGGCTCGATCAAGAAGGGCGACGAGGTGATCGGTTCGGAGACGCGCGTCAAGGTGGTGAAGAACAAGGTCGCGCCGCCGTTCCGCCAGGCCGAGTTCGACATCCTCTACGGCGACGGCATCTCGCGCGAGGGCGAGATCCTCGAGCTGGGTGTCAACCACGGCGTGCTGGAGAAATCGGGCGCCTGGTACATCTACCGGGACGACCGCCTCGGCCAGGGCAAGGACAACGCGCGCGAGTTCCTGAAGGAAAACCCGGCCATGGCGCGCGAGATCGAGCTCAAGATCCGCGAGAAAGCCGGGCTCCTCGCCGCCGGGCCGGCCGCCGCAGCGCCCGAGGCGGGCGACAACAAGGTCGAAAAGCTTCCCACCCGCAAGCGCGGCTGATTGAGGGACTTCCCGGATTCGGCGCCGGAACTCCGGGCGCGGGCGTTACGGCTGCTCGCGCGCCGCGAGCATTCCCGCGCCGAACTGGCGCGCAAGCTCGCCGGGCATGCCGAGAGCCCAGGGGCGCTCGAGCAGCTGCTCGACGCGCTGGCGGCCGCGAAGCAGCTTTGCGACGAACGCTACGCCGAGGAGCGCGCGCGCCAGCTCGGGCGCAAGTACGGCGCGGCGCGCATCCGGCTCGACCTGATCGCGAAGGGCGTGGCCGCGGATACCGCGGCGCGGCTCGCAACGGCGTCCGCCGATGCGGACCTCGAGCGCGCACGGGCGATCCTGGCACGCAAGTACCGCACGCCGGCGGGCAGTGCCGCAGAGCGCGCGCGGCGCGCGCGTTTCCTGCAGGGCCGCGGCTTCGGACACGAAATCATCCGCCGCCTGCTGTCATCCTCCGAGACCGAATAAACGTTCATCTCCTGGCTACTGCCACAGGGGGGAGGTGATCTGCATGAACCAGTCCGAAGCACTGAGCATCGTGCGCGCGCTCGCCAACGGCGTCGATCCGGCGACCGGCGAAGCCTTCGCCGGCGACAGCGCC
>SCUO01000082.1 GCA_004297395.1 Chloroflexota bacterium
CTGGAGGAGGACCGCGGCCGTGCCGGCCGACCACGGGCCGACGGCGCAGTACCGGACGCCGCGCCAGGCGACGGCCGCCCGGAGCCCGTCGTGCTCGAAGGCCTCGGCCACGAAGTCCGCAACGGCCATCGGCAGGACCCGCAGGATCGTCCGGGAATCGCCCTTGCCGAGGCCCCGGAACTGGCGGCCCAGGCGCAGCCCTGTGAGGGCGTCGGACAGGCCCGGGGCGCGGACGTCCGGCGGCGTCGAGCGCCCGAGCTCGTCGAGGAACCGCCCGATCGAACGGACCAGCCGGTCGAACGCCGGGTAGGCGTCGGCGTCAGCCGGCGAGAGGGCCCGGAGGCCCTCGGCCGTGCGCTCCACGTCGTCCCACAGGGTCACCGACGGGCCGCCGTCGAGGGCCGGGGCGAAGACCCGGATGTCGGGCGCCATGAGCGCCAGGCCGTGGCGCTTCAGGTCGAGGTCGCGATGGACGGATGGGCGAAGCCGTCCGACGGTGTGGGCCAGCGTCGGGACCCGGAGATTCGGCCCGATCTCGGACGTGTCGGCCGCGCCGCCGACCCGGTCGCGGCGTTCGAGGACGAGCGTCCGGAGGCCGCCCTTCGCGAGGTACGCGGCGGCGATGAGGGCGTTATGGCCGGCGCCGAGGACGATCGCGTCCCAGGGCCCGGTGTGGGTCGCGGAGCCGGGCGTCGAGGCCGCCATCACGCGGCCCGCCGGCGGCGCGACTTCAGCAGCTCCATCGCCGCGATCCGGCCGTTCGCCCCCATGATCCCGCCGCCCGGGTGGGTTGCCGAGCCGCACAGCCAGAGGTCGTGGACGGGAGTCCGGAAGCGGGCCCAGCCGGGCACCGGACGGCTGAAGAAGAGCTGCTCGAGGGACAGCTCGCCCTGGAAGATGTTGCCCTCGCTGAGCCCGGTCGTCCGCTCGATGTCGAGCGGCGTCTGGACGTTCCGGAAGAGGATCTTCGACTTCAGGTCCGGGGCGAACTCGGAGATCCGGTCGACCACGGCGTCGCCGAAGGCCTCGCGGTTGTCGTCCCACGACCCGAGCTCCGGGTCGAGGTGGTACGGCGCGTACTGGACGAAGCAGCTCATGACGTGCTTGCCCGGCGGCGCCATCGCCGGGTCGACGAGGGTCGGGATGATGACGTCGATGTACGGCCGGCGGCTGAAGCGGCCGTACTTCGCGTCGTCGTAGGCCTGCTCCATCTCGTCGACCGAGGGGCTGAACGAGATCGCGCCCCGGAGGTGCTCGCCGGGCTCCGGGAGGCAGGTGAACGTGGGCAGGGCGTCGAGGGCCAGGTTGACCTTGCCCGAGGAGCCCCGGAATTTGAACCGCCGGACCTCGGCCTCGAAGCCGGGGTCGAGGGTGCCGGGCTCCAGGAGGTCGAGGAACGTCCGCCGCGAGTCGAGCGACGACAGGACCGCCCCGGCCTCGATCTCCTCGCCGTCCTCGAGCACGACCCCGGTCGCCTCGCCGCTCCGGACCTTGATCCGGGCGACCCGGGCCTGGGTCCGGATCTCCGCGCCCTGGGCCCGGGCGGCACTGCCGATCGCGTTCGAGATCCCGCCGGTCCCGCCCTTCGGGATGCCCCAGGCCCGGAACGCGCCGTCGATCTCGCCCATGTAGTGATGGAGCAGGACGTAGGCCGTGCCCGGGCTCCGGATCCCCTGGTACGTCCCGATGATCCCGGACGCCGACATCGTCGCCTTCAGCGGATCGGTCTCGAACCACTGCGACAGGAAATCCGCGGCCGACATCGTCATGAGCTGGACGAACACGGCCTGCTGCCGCTCGCTGAGCTTCTGGAAGCTCCGGAGCAGGTTCGTGAGCGGCAGGAACGGCCGCGGGTCGTTGGAGGTCGGATCGGGCGGGACCATCGACAGGATCGGCTTGATGAACCGGGCCATGTCGACCATGAGCTGGCCGTACTCCTCGTAGGCCTCGGCGTCGCGCTTCGACCAGCGGCGCAGCTCGCGGACGGTCCGGCCGTGGTCGTTGACCCGCCACAGGTAGTCGCCGGTCCCGATCGGGCTGCCGTTGCCGTCCTTCGGGGCCGCTCGCCCTTCACCCGGGCGGAGCGGCGTGAACGTTCCGTCGAGCGGCAGGATGTCGAGCCCGTGGGCCGGGAGGTTCAGCTCCCGGATGATCTCGGGCCGCAGCAGCGACACGACGTAGCTGAAGACCGAGAAGCGAAAGCCCGGGAACAGCTCCTCGGTCACGGCCGCGCCGCCGAGGACATCGCGCTGCTCGAGGACGACCGTCTTCATCCCGGCCCGGGCGAGGTACGCGGCCGAGATGAGGCCGTTGTGCCCGCCGCCGATGACCACCGCGTCGTAGCGCTGCCCCACGGGTCTCCTCGCTTCGGCGCGACGCCGGACCCGCGTCGCTATCCAGCCTGCATCGACTTCATGCAGTCTAGCCGCCGTCCCGTCAGGCGCGCCAGGCGTTGCGCAGGATGGCCGTTCGGGCATCCAGCCTGCATAGCCCGGATGCATACTTCAGGCCAGAGCACAGGAGGCCCTTCGTGAGCGTCGGCACCGCGTTCCACCCCCGGACCGCGTCCCTGAACCGGAAGCTCCAGTGGCGGGAGTGGTCCGGGTACTGGGCGTCGTCCTCGTACGCCGACGCCCACGACATCGAGTACAACGCGATCCGCGAGGCGGCTGCGCTCATCGACGTGAGCCCGCTCTACAAGTACCGGGTCTCCGGGC
>SCUO01000083.1 GCA_004297395.1 Chloroflexota bacterium
GGATGGTGGTGTCCACCCGCTCGAGGAAACTCACCTGGATCCTCCTGCCACGCCGGCCGTGCCGGCGAGCTGGGCGTCACGGTACGACTCCTTGTAGAGCCGGCCGTCGCTCGAGACCTCCTGGAGCTCGAACCGTTCCATCGTAATGGCGTCGAAGGGGCATCGCTTGACGCACAGCGCGCAACGGATGCAGCGCTCCTCGTCGAGGATCATGGCCCCGCCGTTCTCCCAGCCGTAGGCCTCGTGCAGCTCCGGCAGGAGGCCCTCGCTCTTCAGCTGGTTGACATCGACCATGTGGATGACGCCCTCCGGGCAGACGTCGGCGCAGGCGCCGCACAGGACGCACCGGAAGGGATCGAACCAGATGTTGTAGTTGCACATCAGGCAGCGAGTCGATTCGGCGACCGCGCCGGTCGCGTCGTAGCCCAGCTCAACCGGGGTCGTGAAGTTGACCGCCGGGTCGGTCGAGGGCATCCGCTCGGCGAGCGGGATCATCGGGATGTGCTGGCGCGGCAGGACGTCATAGAACTCGGGCATGTCGTGGCGCCATGAGCTGGTGACCTTGACGTTCGCCGCGACCGTCACGTCCGTCCGGCCCGCCAGGTAGCGATCGATGGCGTAGGCCGCCTTCTTGCCGTGGCCGGCGGCCTCGATGAGGGTCGTGGGGCCGGTCACGAAGTCGCCGCAGGCGAAGACGCCGCGGACGTTCGTGGCGTACGTCGCCGGGTCCACCTTGAGCCGGCCGCGGTTGACCTCGAATGCACCCTCGACCGGCAGGAACGTCAGGTCCGCGGCCTGGGACACGGCCGGGATGACGACGTCGGCCGGGATGACGAACTCGGAGCCCTCGATCGGGACGGGCGAGCGGCGACCGGACGCGTCCGGCGCGCCGAGGCGGTTGCGGATGAACTTCACGCCGGTGACATGGCCGTCCTCGCCGAGGACCTCGACCGGGCTGGCGAGGAACTCCATCCGGACGCCCTCGCGCTCGGTCTCGCCCAGCTCCTCCTCGTCGACGACGAGCTCGGAGCGGGTCCGGCGGTAGACGATCGAGACCCGCTCGGCGCCGTGGCGGAGCGACGTCCTCGAGCAGTCCATCGCGGTGTAGCCGCCGCCGATGACGACGACGTCGCGGCCGACCGTGATCTCCTGCCCGAGGTTGGCCCGCTTCATGAAGTCGACGCCGTAGTCGACGCCCTCGAGATCGGAGCCCGGGACGTCGAGGACCACCGGATTCATCGCCCCGGCCGTGATCGCGATCGAGTCGTAGTCGCGCTGGAGCTCCTCGAACGTGATGTCGACGCCGATCGTGGTGTTGTAGTGGAACCGGACCCCCAGCCGCTCGACTAGGCGGATGTCCATCTCGATGGCCTCGCGCGGCAGGCGGAAGGCCGGCACGCCGATGAGCATCGTGCCGCCGCCGTACGGCAGGCTGTCGAAGACGTCGACCCCGTAGCCCTTCATCGCCAGCTCCCGGGCGACGGAGATCCCGGCCGGCCCGGCCCCGATGACCGCGACCCGCTCGGCCCGGGCATCGATGTGGGGCATGACGTCGGGGATGCCCGAGGCCTCGTGCCACTCGACGAGGAAGCGCTTCATCGCCCGGATCGCGAGGGGCCGGTCGATGTCGCCGCGGCGGCAGGCCCGCTCGCACGGGGCGGAGCAGACATACGAGCACATCGCCGCGACCGGGTTCGGTTCCCGCGACAGGATGTAGCCCTCCTCGAAGCGGCCCTCGGCCGCGAGGTTCAGGTAGCCGCGGCAGTTCGTCCCGACCGGGCACGCCTCCTGGCACTCGATGTTGCACTGCAACCACGAGGCGTCGACGGGCTGGACGAGGAACTCCTGGTGGGAATCGAGAGCCAAGACGCGGTCGTGCCTTTCTCGTCGTGCTTGCGAGGAGGAGCGGGGCGACCAGAAGGAGACCGGCAAGGGACGTTGGCCGGCGGTGCGAATCTACCATCCGCCGGATCGGGCCTGCAAAGACGTCGCGAGGGGCGCCGATCGGGTTGACGCGCCCCACGCTCGCAGCTACGCTCCGCGCGGGACGATCGGTCGGAGGAGGAACGTCCGGCCGGGGAAGGACGGGATATGACCGCGAGCGAGTTTGCCTTCCTGGCACTCGGCCTCGTGCTCGGCGTCGCCAGCGGATCCGCGATCGTCGTGGTCCTCGGCAGCCGGCCCCCGGCCCGGGAGGTCAGGCTCACCGTCGGTCACGATGCCGTGCCAAAACGTGCGGCAACGCTGTCATCTGATGCCTTCATGGCCCACAGCGAGCCGGCCCGCGGCGGCCCCGCCGACCGCCGGCGCCTGGACCGCGACGCGCCGGCCAACGACCCGCCACCGCCTTCGCCCTTTGCCGCTCCGGGCGTCCCGGGCCGGCCCGTCATGTCCGCACCGTCGGCATTCGCCACGGCCACGGGCGGGCCGCTGGCGGGGCCGATCATTCGAACGACCGTTCCATCGTGGCCGGCGAGGACGCCGGGCCCCGTGCCCTCGCCGCGGCCGGCGGCGCCGGATCGCCCGGTGATGACCGCGGTCCCGGCCATGCCTGAGCGCGATCCATCGATCGATGCCCTGCGGATCCAGGCGGTCCTGGCAGCGCAACACGCCCAGGCCGCGGGCCGGCTGACCGCATCCGCGCTGCTCCAGACGAAGCCGGTGGATGCCGAAGGCGAGGTGGCGGCACCGGCGGCGCGGGTGGCCACCGCCGAGGCGGTTGACGTGACCCCGGCGATCATCCGGATCCTGCGCGGCGATCATCGCGTCCTGCTCCGGGTCGTGGAGGAGCTGGCCGGCGCCGATGACGCGATGCGGCGGCCGTGGCAGGCGGCGATCGTGGGCCTCGCCGAATCCCTGATCCGGGGCGCGATCCAGGCCGGCACCCTGACCTTCCCGGTCGGCAACCCGTTCTGGGACACGTTCACGACGGCCCAGTGCCGGACGATCGCCGGCTCCCTCGCCGCCAGCGGGTTCCGCTTCGACGGCATCGACGGCTGGGCCGACGACCACGTCCCGACCTACCGCGACATGACCGCGGCCGTGGCGGTGGCCGGCACGGAGCCGCGCCGGATCCGGGCCTGGCCGACCCAGGAACAGATCGCCGGCCTGTACCGCGAGGTCACCGTCGCCGCGGATGACTTCCTCGTCCGACGGTCGCCCGACCTCGATCTCGTCGAGGTCCGCGAGCTGGCCGGCACCAAGGTGCCCGAGCTGCAACTGCTGTGGCAGCACTGGGACCTCGCCCGTCCGGTCCTGGCCGGGCAGGTCCGGCTGCGCCAGGGTTAGCCCGGATAGTCCGGGTCGACTCCCCGGCTCCGGCGGATGCACGTTTCCCGGTGCCCGCGAAGCCTCCCCGAGCGCTGCGGCCGTTATCCCGGGCCGTGACGATGGGATCGTCAAACTGACGCCTGGCGGGCGGCTAACAGAACCGAGGTCACGTCTCGAAGCTGGCTTCGAGCACGCCGCTCGCTCGTCTGCGACGCTCGATCGGCTGCGGCGATCCCTATGGGGTTGTTTCGCCCCGATTTGACGATGTGAGCGTCACGGCCAATCCGTAGCTGGGCGGATCCGCGGGCGCGGCCCGATCTCGGTGCCGCAGACCTCGCCGCGTCAGGCCGGACCGGCCGGGGCGTCGGGGCCCTCGTCGGCGTCATCGTCGATGACGATGAGCCGGAACGCCTCGGCCGCGGCCGCTCCGATCGGGGCGCCCTCCTCGGCCGCCCAGGCGCGCATCCGTCCGTCGAGCCCCTCGGGATCGCGGATCTGGCTGGGGTGGGCCCGCAGCGCCTCGACCTTGCGGCCGATCGTCGCGCTGACGTCGACGTGGACCGTCGGGTGGTTCGACCAGAAGAGGTACAGCCGCCGGACGGCGTGGGCAATCAGGCCCTCGCGGGCGAGGCCCGGGAAGGCCATCGGGTTGCGGGCGGCGGGGTAGATGGCGTCTGCGGCGGCCATTCCGGCCGCACGATGATCGGTGTGGTTGATACCGCCGCCGTCGTGGAACAGGACCTCGGGATCGGTGGCAAACACCGCGTCCGGGCGGAACGTCCGGATCTCACGGACGAGGAGCTCGCGCAGGATGAGGTCGTTGGCCAGGGCCCCGTCGGGCTGGTGCAGGAAGGTGATCCCGGCGTAGCCGACGATGGCCGCGGCGGTACGCTGCTCGCCCTCGCGGAGGGCGGCCAAGGCCAGCGGATCGGCATGGGAATCCTCACCGCCAGCATCGCCGCTGGTGCAGCAGACGAGCCAGCCCACCGAGCCCGCGTCGATCCACCGCGCAGCCGTGGCCGCCGGTCCGAAGTCGGCATCGTCGGGGTGGGCGGCGATGACCATGAAACGGTCCGGTCGCCAGTCGTGCGGTGGCTTCGAGGCGGGCGGGGGCGGGGCGTCGGTCATCGGCGTGGCGCCCCGTCGGCGCGGCCGGCCGACACCGCTCCGGTTCCGCGGCGCGGCCCTAACCCGGAGGCGTTGACGCGCACGAATGTGTTTGCACCGATGTTCGACCGGTTTACAATCCCGGCTGAGGCTTCACTCGTATCCCCCCACGGGCGAAGCCTCATTGCGTGCCCGGGAGGCGGTCCCGGAAGGACGGTCCCGATCAACCGGCTCGCTCGGCGCGCGCCGCCGCCAAGGCGGCGAGGACCTCGGCCGCGTGGCCATCGGCCTTCACCTTCGGCCACGTCCGGACCAGCCGGCCGTCGGGGTCGACGAGGAACGTCGAGCGGACGATGCCCATGTACTCCCGGCCGTAGTTCGTCTTGAGCTGCCACGCCCCGTACCGATCGGCGACGGCATGGTCCTCGTCCGACAGCAGAGTGAACGGCAGGTCGAACTTCTCGCGGAAGCGGCGATGGCTCGTGGCGCCGTCCGGGCTGATGCCCCAGACATCGGCGCCGGTGTCCGTGACATCGCTGTGCAGGTCACGGAACTGGCAGGCCTCGGTCGTGCAGCCGGGCGTGTCGTCGGCCGGGTAGAAGTACACGATCGTCCAGCGGCCGCGCTGGTCGGCGAGCCGGTGGATCGTGCCCGAATCGTCGGGCAGGGCGATCTCCGGGGCGAGCGCCCCCGGCTCCGGCACGGTCATTCCGGCAGCGTAGCAGGGACCTCGGCCACGAGAAGCCTGCCGGACCGGATCCGGACCCAGGCGTCGGATTGGTCCCGGACGTTCGATACGCCGCGGGCCGGGCCGACCCGGAGAACGGCGTCGGACAGCGGGTAGCGAAGGCCGCTCGTCGTGACACCGGCGGCATCGACCAGCGGGATGAGCGAGACGACGTCACCGGTCCGGCCGGCCAGCTCGAGACGGACCGACGCAGCCTCCGCTGCCATCGTCGCCGCCGGCGCCGAGAGGAGCCGGATCCGGATCCCGTCGTGGAGAAGCTCGACCGGAACGCCCGCGGCGGCGGGATGGGCGAGCAGCTGGACGTTGGCCAGCTCATGGTCCACCCGGGGCCCGCCCAAGGCACCGAGGATCGTGACCGCCGCCGCTCCGATGGCGATCGCCGCCAGCAGCCCGAGCTCCGTGTCGGTCTCCTCCTTGTCCGTCGAGGCCAGTTCGACCGGAACACCCGCGACGCGCAGCGCCTCGACGCCCTCGGGACCGAGCGAATCCCCGTCGCCGACCCAGCGATCGATCGAGAGGCCGAGCGGCCCGGCGAGGCGCGCCCCACCGTCGGCCGCGACGACGAGATCGATGCCCTCGGCCCAGCCCGGCCAGGCGGCATCCAGGCCAGCCCGCGTCGGGGCGGCACCGTCGGCCAGGACGAGCGATCGGCGCGCGATCATCGCGCGTCCAGGAACGCGTCGACCCAATGGGCCACCGATTCGACGACGTCGGACGCGCCGGCCGCGAGGAGGTCCTCGCGGGTCCCCAGCATCGACACGATCCCGACCCCGCGCGCGCCAACCGTCCGGGCCATCCGCATGTCGTCCTGGGCATCGCCGATGTAGGCCGTCCGCTCCGGCACGCCCGCCAGGCCGAGCTCGGCCAGCGCCTTCCGAAGGGGCGCCGGATGGGGTTTCATGACCGGCAGGTCGCCGCCGCAGACGCGGACCGGCAGGAACCGCCCGAGGCCGGTGGTGACGAGCTGCTCCTCGACGACGGACCGGTCGCCGGCGGTGACCAGGCCCATCGCCACGCCCGCGTCGGCCAACCGCTCGAGGGCCTCCGCGGCCCGCGCCATCGGCCTCGCCCCGTCCACCTCGATCGCGTACGCCCGGAGCCAGCGGTCACCGGCCTCGGCCATGCGCACCCGGTCGATCCCCAGGCGGACGTACATCTCCTGCCAGTCGGGGCTGTAGGCGGCGCGGTAGGCATCGGGGTCGAAGGCCAGGCCGTACGACTCGAGCACGGCGGCGTTCGCCCGGGTGATCGCCGGCAACGTGTCGACGAGCGTGCCGTCCCAGTCGAAGACGATCGCGTCCATGGACGCTCGATGCTAGCGCCCCCGGCGATCGGAGGCGGTCGAGGGCTGGTCGGATGCTAGACTCGGGCTCGTGCCACCCACGATCGATCACCCCGCGGTTCGGCGCGTCCTCGAGGCGGCGCGGCGCAAGGGCGTCGAGCTCGAGGTGACCGTCTTCGACGAATCGACCCACACTGCCGAGGAAGCCGCCCGGGCCGTCCAGGCCGAGCTGGGTCAGATCGTGAAGTCGCTCGTCTTCGTGCTGCCCGACGAGGAGGCCGAGCCCGAGCCCATCCTGTGCCTGGTGTCCGGCCCGAACCGGGTCGATCTCGGCCGCCTGGCGGCCGTCCTCGGCCGGTCCGACGTCCGGCGGGCGAACGCCCGCGAGGCCAACGACCTGACCGGCTTCGTCATCGGCGGGATCCCGCCCTTCGGCCACTCGCGTCGCGTCCGGGTGGTGATGGACCCCGACCTCGGGCGCTTCCCGACCGTGTGGGCGGCGGCCGGCCTGCCGAACGCTGTCTTCCCCGTCGCGCCGGCGACCCTGCGAATGCTGGCCGACGCCAACGTGGCCCCGATCGCCGAGGAGCGCCGCCAGGCGGACATCCAGGCCACGTCGTGAGCGGGTGGTCATGAGCGCGCGGTCGTGACCACCGCGCCACGCGCGACCTCGTGAGCGCGGAGCCGCGCGACGCGACCGTCGCCTACCCGGGCGGCCTCCGGGCTCGCTGGCGCTGGGCCGGGAGCGGCCAGGCTGCGGCGGTCTTCGCCCTGTCCGAGGCCGGCGGCACGCTCATCGATCACGGCCCGTTGTCCGCCGAGGACCCCGATGCCCGCTGTCGGGCGGAGCTCCGGGTCGATGGGCCGCGGGGCGCCTGGTCGGCCCGGTTCGCCTCGACCGTCCACGACGAGCCGGCCGCCGTCTACTGGGATACGGAGTCGCTGCTCGTCGTGAAGTACGGCTTCCACGCCTTCGGGCTGGAGGCCGGCGACGGCGCCCTCCGGTGGAGCCATCGATCCGCCACGCCGATCCTCGTGGTGATGGCCTCGCCACGGCTCCGCCACGTTCTCGTCCAGAGCGAGCTCGAGACGTTCGCCATCGAGGCCGACGGTAGCGTGGCCTGGCGGATTGCCCACTCGGATGTCGTGACCGGCGCGGAGCTCGTCGGCGGCCGCCTCGTCCTGACCAGCTACTCGGGCCAGCTCAACGCGCTCGACCCGGCCACGGGCCGCCCGACGGGCTGAGTCGAGGCACCGACGCCGGGCGGTGCGGGCTGTGGACGCCGGGTGGATAACCATGGGGCCCGGGGTCAAAGTCGTGGACAGACACGATTGACGGGGCTACCCGACACCCCTAGCGTTGTCCCCAGCCCGGAGGGGCTGAGCGACACTAACGGCCGCGATCGCATCAACGCCCACGTGTCGGGTAGGTTCCTCCGGGCCTTTCTGTGCCCGCCGCAGGCGGGCACCTGGCTCCCGCATGCGATCATCCCGGCCGTGGATGTCCTCCTTGCCCTGGCCGCCGGCGCTGCTGCCCTCATCGCGGCGGCCGCGATCCTCGGCTCGCTCGGGCCGCGTCAGCGGGTCGGCCGCCTGCTCAGGGCGGCGCCACGGGTCAGCGTCGCGGAGGCGATCGCGCTGGGCCGGGCGGGCGGGGCGCCGTACGTCCGGATCGATGGCCGGATCGACTCCGAGGCCGAGTTCGAGGACGCCGACCACCGGCCGCTTGTCCTCCGGCACACCCGGATCCAGGTCCTCGAGGAGGGTGGCTGGCGCGACCTCGAGGTCGCTCGCGAGGTCGTCCCGTTCGAGGTCCGGGAGGGCCTGGACGGCATCGCCATCGATGGCGAAGCGATCGCCGAGGGGCTCGTGGTCATCCCGCGCGAGAGCGTCGGGGTCGTCGGCGACCTGGGCGAGCGCATCCCGGACGATGTGCCCGACGATCGGCCCGCCCGGCTCGTCGTCGAGCTCGTCTCGAGCGTCGAGCACGCCATCGCGCTGGGCGTCCCCGCGGTCGACCCGGCCGGCCGGCCGCGCCTGGGGCCCGGCCGCGGGCGGCCACTGGTGCTGACCACCCTCGAGCCCGACGAGGCGATCCGGATCCTGGGAGCCGGCTCGTCGACGAGGCGGCGAGTCGCGGCGTCGCTCCTGCTCCTGGCGGTCGGGCTCCTCGTCGTCGGGCTGGCCCTCTTCGTGTTGCCCGGCGACGTCCTGGCCGCGTCGCCCGCGCCCTCGAACGTGACCGGCTCGGACACCCGCAGCCCCGGCGAGGGTCCGGGCTTCGTAGGCGCCCTGGGGCCCGCGTTCGTGGCGATGATCGGCATCGCCGCGCTGGCCATCGTGGTGACCCTCGCCTGGGTCCGCCTGACGACGGATCGTCGCCCGCCCGTCCCTCCGGTCCCGCCGCGCCGCCGCTGACCGGCCCGCGGCCGCCGGCCGTGAAGCCCGCCCCGGCCGACCGAAGCGGCCACCTGGCCCAATTGGAGCCACCGGGACCTTCGGCCTATTGTCAAGATCTGTGGGGTTCGTAGAGTGTCGGGCAACTTCACAAATCTTCCCGGGGGGAACCGGTGCCGTTGTCCGCCCAGCTCCATCCTCGACCTGTTGACGCGACGCTGACCGTCGCGCGGGCGGCGCATGTCCTGGGCGTCCATCCGAATACGATCCGGGCCTGGAGCGATGCCGGACGGCTGCGCTACTACCGGATCAACCCCCGTGGCGACCGACGCTACCGTCTGGGCGACCTGCAGCGCTTCCTGGCCAATGCCGCGGAAGGGCCGGCCGCCGAGCCGGAGCCGCGAGCCGGCACCCACCTCCGCCGGGCCAGGCATCGGATCGGAGCGCCGGAGCTGCCAGCCTCGGCAACCTCGAACGGCGCCGTGCGGGCGGCGGCACAGCGAGGAACCGCGGCGCCATCCTCGGCTTCGCCGGCCCATACGAGCGCGCATCGGCCAGGCCTGGAGGTCATGACCAACCTCGCCCGGATCGGCGCCTCGCTCGTCCGCGAGCCGGTCGAACCGGAGACCCTGCTTGGCGCGGCGACGCGGGTCGTCCGGGAGGGTGGTGGCTTCCGCCAGGTATCCGCGTGGCAGCTTCGCGATGACCGGCTCGTGCCCGTGGCCGTCTCGGGCCCGGCGGATCTGAGGCTCGCCGAGCGACCCCGCGGCCACGGCATTCTCGCCGCCGCACTGGCCGCCTCGGGCGGCGTCGCCACGGCCGACCCCCGGGCCATGGCCGGAGGCCGCGAGGGGCCGGGCCGCGAGATCGCGGCCCGGATCCCAGGCCGGGGCCAGCCGTGGGGCGTCCTCCTGGCGGTGCCGGCGGGGGCCGATCCCGCGATCGACGCGCCGCTCGAGGCGCTCGAGCTCATCGCCGCGGCGGCCGCGGCACTCGGCGCGCTCATCGACGGGGCCAACGACGCGACCGAGCTGGCCCACGACCTCCATCGCGCCGAGGCCCTGCGCCGGGTCGGCGCCGACATCGGCAGCCGCCTCGACCTCGACCAGATCCTCGCCGGTCTCGTCGATCACGCCCTCGTCCTGCTGGGCGGCGATCGTGCGTCCGTCCTCGTCTACCAGCCGGACGGCAGCCGCCGGGCGGCGGCATCGCGCGGCCTGTCGCCGGAGTACCTCGCCGCGATCGCGGCGCCGACCTCGAGGTCGCTCGTCGTCGCCGCCCTCGCCGCCGGGGAACCGGTCTTCTCGGTCAACTTCCGGGACGACCCGCGAGCGGCCGAGATCCGCGCGGCCGTGGTCCAGGAGGGCTTCGATACGCTGTGCATCGCACCCCTGTTCGATGGCCCCGACCGGCCGCCGCTGGGCAGCCTCAACGTCTACCACGACCAGGCCCACCAGTGGTCGACGGACGAGCTCGAGACCATGCAGACCCTGGCCACCCAGGCGTCGGTCGCGATCCGGACGGCACGGACCTACGCCCAGCTGTCGAGCTGGGCCGCGCAGCTCCAGTCGATCCAACAGCTGGGTACCCGCCTGAGCCGGCTGTCCTCGGTCGAGGAGATCGGCACGGCCATCGCGACGGAGCTGAACGAGCTCATCGACTACCACAACGTCCGGGTCTACCGGCTCGAGGGTGACGACCTCCTCCCGGTGGCCATGCGCGGCCGGGTCGGCGAGTACGTCGACGAGACGCCGGAGCGGCTCCGGGTCAAGGTCGGGAGCGGGATCACCGGCTGGGTTGCCCAGCACCGCGTCGCCCAGGTCCTCCACGACGCAGCGGCGGATCCCCGGGCGAGCACGATCCCGGGTACGGACGACGACCTCGACGAATCGATGCTCCTGGCCCCGATGCTCTTCGAGGACGAGGTCCTCGGCGTGCTCGTCCTGGCGAAGCTGGGCCTCAACCAGTTCCGCGACGATGACCTGCGGCTGCTCGAGATCTATGCCAGCTTCGCCGCCCAGGCGATGGCCAACGCCGACGCGACGGATCGGCTCCGGCGCCAGTCGACCGCCCTCGAGCGCCAGGTCCGGAGCCAGCGCGACCTCCTCCAGATCACCGAATCGATCCTCACCAACCTGGATGTCCACTCGATCCTGGAGGCCGTGGCCGACCGGCTGGGCGAGCTCGTCGGCTGGGACAACGTCGCGATCGAGCTGTTCGACGCCGCCCGCGGCGTGCTTGCCCCGGTCATCGCCAAGGGCGCCGACGCGGCCTACTACATGGAGCCCTGGGAGCCCGGCGAGGAAGGCCTTGCGACGTGGGTCGTGGAGCATAACGAGCCGGTCCTCGTTGCTGACCAGTTCGACGACCCGCGAGTGCTCCATTTCCATGGCCAGCCTGTTCACGGGAGCCTCATCGCGGTGCCGCTCCGGGGTCGCGACCGGGCGATCGGGGTCCTGACCCTCGAGCGAATCGGCGAGGGCCGGACCTTCGAGGACGGCGAGTTCGACCTCGTCAAGCTGTTCGCCGCCCAGGTCTCGATCGCGCTCCAGAATGCCCAGGCCCACGGGGCCCTGGCCCGGCGCGCCCAGACCGACGACCTGACCGGCCTCCTGAATCACGGCAGCTTCCGCGAGCGCCTGGCACTGGCGGTCGAGGCCGGCGAGCCGTTCAGCGTCCTGATGATCGACCTCGACCGGTTCAAGCTCGTCAACGACACCTTCGGCCACGCCGCCGGCAACGACCTGTTGAAGCAGATCGCCGTCGCCATCAGCGGCGCCAGCCGCGACACGGACGCCGTGTTCCGCTATGGCGGCGACGAGTTCGCGGTC
This sequence comes from Chloroflexota bacterium, assembly GCA_004297395.1. Classification (GTDB taxonomy): domain Bacteria; phylum Chloroflexota; class Limnocylindria; order Limnocylindrales; family CSP1-4; genus UBA5189. The sequence continues at coordinate 11,636 of SCUO01000083.1, forward strand.
GTTCTGACCGGCACGGACGCGGCCCACGCGGGTCCGGTCGCCGAGCGCATCCGGTGCGCGATCTCGTCACTCGTCGGTCCCGGCTCCGGGCTCCACGCTGCCGGCCTCAAGCTGGATGCCTCGGCCGGCGTGGCGACATACCCGACCAACGGCACGACCCCCGACGAGATCCTCCTCGCCGCCGACCGGGCCTGCTTCATCGCCAAGCGCGGCGGCGGCGGGCGCGTGGCCGCGGCGGCCGAGGGCGATGTCCTGGCCGGCGAGTTCACCCTCCAGGTGCCGACGCCGATCGACTTCACGCCGATCGTCGCAGCCACCCCGGCCCAGGCCTGACGTGATCGGGACGAGCGTGCGGGGCCCGCTCGTAACGTCGACCATCGAGCAGTCGTCTGAGATGGGCCATGGACGATCGCGACCTCGACCTCGACCTCGCTGACCCGCCGACGACGGCGCCACCCCCTCGAAGCCCGATCGGGTCGCCGGCGCTGGCGGCCTCGCTCGCGGTCCTCCTGCTCGCGCTCGTCGGCGTCATCCTCGTCGTCCCGGGGCTCCTACCGCCCGGCTCGTCGCCGACGCCGGGTGGGTCCGCGGGCCCGACGGCCACGGCCGATTCGACGCCGAGCGGCTCGCCCACGTCGGTCCCCTCCCCGACATTCGTCCGGCCGACGCCGACGCCACTCCCCACCTTCACCAGCTACACCGTCCGGGCCGGCGACAGCCTCAACTCGATCGCCGACCAGTTCGCGACCACGGCCCGCAGCCTGGCCTGGTGGAACCGGGGCACCTACCCGAACCTCGACCCGCAGTCGGCCGGCTACGATCCCAACCACATCGAGCCCGGCTGGGTCCTCGTCCTCATCCCGGGCCAGACGGTGGATGACGCGAACCCGCCGACGCCCAGCCCCGGGCCGCCCACTCCGGCCCCCACCCTCGGTCCGACTGCCTCGCCCGGGTCGTCGCCGGTCGCCGGTGGTGCAGCGACGGTCGTCAGCCACGGCACCCGCGGCACCGGCCAGGTCGCCCTGACCTTCGACATGGGCGGGCGCCTGGATCCCGCGGTGGACATCGTGACCTGGCTGATCGACCACGACGTCTACGCGACCCTCTTCCCGACCGGGGCGTCGGGAACGACGACGCCCCAGGGCCGGGCGGCGCTGGAGCTGGCCGCGACCCGGCCCGACCTGTTCGTCATCGGCAACCACTCCTGGGACCACCCCGACTTCACGACCCTCGGCGCGGCCCAGATGGCGAGCCAGCTGCGCTCGACCGACGACGCCATCCGCGACCTCATCGGCACGCCGACGACGCCGTGGTTCCGGCCGCCGTACGGCGCCTGGACCTACGACGTCCGGGTGGGGGTCGGCGCGGCCGGCTGGTCACGGATCGTCATGTGGGACGTCGACACGCTCGACTGGAAGTCGACCGCCGACGGTGGGCCGACGGCCGACGACATCGTCACGAAGGTCATCTCCCGGGCCCAGGGCGGCTCGATCGTCCTGATGCACCTGGGCGGCTGGCACACCCTGGAGGCGCTGCCTGACCTGATCGCCGGACTCCAGTCGCGCGGCCTGACGCCCGTCACCCTGGCCGGGATGCAGGGGACCTGATCGGCGTCCGTCTCCGTGGACGTCAGCTCTGCCCGCCAGGCGACCTGTCGCCTTCACCCCTTGCGCGACGCTGGCAGCGTCAAATCCCGGGGTATGAGGCCAATAGGCAGGCCGTCGGGCGAGTCTTGCCCCCTGTCCACGTTCCACACGGTCATCGACGAGCTCGTCGCTTGCCAACGGTGGACACTTGTCCGGCTCGCAGCCGCCGATTTGATGGTGGCACCGGAATCGTCCGGCCAGGGCCCAGGGGGAGGGACGGCCGACGCGTGTCCTCGCCTCAGCCCTGGGGGTCAGCCGGCGGCGGCCAGCCCTTGGCAAAGCGCTCAGAAGACGGCAACGGCGTCGCGGTCGTCGTCATCACCTGGTCACAGGCGACCGGCGGCCACGATCCGGGCGAGGAACTGGCGCGTCCGGGGCTCCGTCGGCGATCCGAAGATCCGGTCCGGCGGCCCCTGTTCCAGGATGACCCCGGCGTCGAGGAAGCAGACCCGGTCGGCGATCTCCCGGGCGAAGCCCATCTCGTGGGTCGCGATGACCATGGTCATGCCCTGCCCGGCCAGCTCCCGGATGATCTCGAGGACCTCGGCCACGAGCTCCGGGTCGAGGGCGCTCGTGACCTCGTCGAGGAGGAGCAGGTCCGGCTCCATGGCCAGCGCCCGAATGATCGCCAGCCGCTGCTGCTGGCCGCCCGAGAGGCGGTCCGGGAAGTCGTCGCGCTTGTCGGCCAGGCCGAACCGCTCCAACAGCTCCGACGCATCGGCCTCGGCCCTGGCGCGGGGGCGCCGCAGCACCCGGATCGGGGCGAGCGTGATGTTCGCCAGGACCGACATGTGGGGGAACAGGTTGAAGGCCTGGAAGACGATCCCGATCCGGCGCCGGATCGCGTCGACGTCAGCAGCCGGGGCGGTGATCTCCTCGCCCTCGACGATGATCCGCCCGGCGTCGATCGGTTCGAGGAGGTTGATGCACCGCAGCAGGGTCGACTTGCCCGAGCCGGAAGCCCCGATGAGGCAGACCACCTCGTGCTCGCCGACCTCGAGATCGACCCCCTTGAGGACCTCGAGCTTCCCGAACGACTTGTGGACGCCCTCGATCCGGAGCGCGACCGGCGCGCTCATCGAACGCCCCCGCGAGCCTGCGTGCGTCGGTCGCGGGCGATCAACCAGTCCGTCAGGCGGGCCAGCGGGATGGTCACGAGGATGAAGATCAGGGCGGTCGCCAGGTAGGGCGTCCAGTTGAAGTGCGCCGCCTGCTTGTTCTGGGCGGTTCGGAAGACCTCGACCACGCCGATGAAGGAGACAAGGACCGTGTCCTTCTGGAGGCCGATGAAGTCATTCAGGAGCGGCGGCACGACCCGCCGGACCGCCTGCGGCAGGATGACGAAGCGCAGGGCCTGGAACCGGCTGAGGCCGAGGGATCGCGCGGCGGCCTCCTGGCTCGGGTGGACCGATTCGATGCCCGCGCGGTAGACCTCGGAGACGTAGGCGGAATAGACGAGGGTGAGCGCGACGACAGCCCAGAAGAAAGGGTCCTTCGGCACGCCCGGGATCCGGAGGGCGGGGACGCCGAAGCCGAGGACGAAGATCACCAGGATCCCCGGGAGCGCCCGGAAGATGTCGACGTAGGCGACCGCCAGCGCCCGGATCGGGAAGAAGACGGGGCCGGGGAGGCTGCGCAGGACGGCCAGCAGCAGCCCGACGACGAGGATGAGGACTTCGGCGATCAGGAAGAGCTGGACGTTGATCCGGAAGCGGGCGATCGAATCCGGCAGGGCGTCGCGGAATTCGGCGGGGTCCAGGAACGAGCGCTGGACGGCCGGCCAGCCCGGCGAGTTGACCACCACCCAGCCGATCACGCCGAAGAAGACGATCGTGCTCACCAACGCGATGAGCACGGCTCGGCCGCCGGACATCCGGCCGACCCGCCGGCGCGGGGCCCGGACTCCGGTCATGCCGGGCTGCGGCCCGATGCCTACTGGAGTGCCGGCGCTCCCTGGCCCGTGATCCACTCGTCGACGATCGCGGCGAGCGTGCCGTTCTCCTTGAGCGTCGCCAGCGCGCCGTTCACGCATGACGTCAACGGGCTGTCGAGGTTGAGAAGGATGCTGAAGTGCTCAACCTCGCCGGCCGTCGGCAGCGAGCCGACGATCGTCCCGAGATCCTCGAGCTGGACGGCCGTCATGAAGAAGGCTGTCGGCAGGTCGACCACGATGCCGTCGACCTGTGTCGCAGTGAGGGCCTGGAGAGCCGCATCGAGCGTGTCGTAGACGGCCGGGTCCTCGGTCGGCTGGATGTTGTCGACGATGTACTGGTAGCTCGTCGTGCCGGTGGGAGCGCCCAGCTTGAAGTCCTTCAGGCCGGCCACGGTCGTGACGTCGGCGATGGGGTTGTCCTTGAGGCTCACCACGGCCTGGTTCAGATCGAAGTAGCCATCCGAGAGATCGACGGCCTCGGCCCGTTCCGCGCTGTACGAGACCTGGGTCAGGTACAGGTCGAAGTCCTTCGGTCCGGGCTGGACGGCGTTGTTGAACGGAACCGGGACCCACGTGACCTGGTCGGCCGCGAATCCCAGCTGCTCGGCCACGGCATAGGCCGTCGCCGCCTCGAGGCCATCGCCATTGGTCGGTTCGCCGAACTCCCAGACCGAGCCCTCGACGGCGGGGTCTGATGGCTGGAAGTAGGGCGGGAAGGCCGGGTTGTCGGCCCCGATCGTGAGCGTTCCCGCGGTCATCGTCTCGAGGTTCTCGGGGGCGCACGCGTCGGGCGTCGCCGCGGCTGTTACCTCCGGGGTCGCCGACGCTGCCGGCGTGCCGCTTGGGGTTGCCGTCGCGCCACCGCCGCAGGCAGCCAAGACGAGGGCGAGGGCGGGGAGAAGGGTCAAGGGAGTCCGGGCACGCATCGTCATCCTCCTGCTCTGGGACGGGCGGAGTGTAGCCGAACACGCAGTCCGGTCTCGGCGCCGGTCCGACCTGCGGCACTGCCCTGGTTCTCGGCGATCGCGAGCATCCCGGACGAGTCGCCGTAGACGAGGAGCGAGCCCGCCGGCTGGTCGCCGAACGTCCGCGCCCAGGCAGCCGGCTCGGCGAACCCCGCGCCGCCGGACCCGGTCGGCAGCTCGACCCTCAGCTCCGACCCGAATGCCATTTCGCCGAACGCCGTGACCAGGTCCGCCGGGGTGGCGAAGAGGCGCAGGTTGCCGAACGAATCGACGTACGCGATCGTGGTCTCGAGGCTGCCGCCGGCGATCACGGGCGACGGGAAGGCCAGGTCGACGAGCGATTCGAGCGGGACCGTCGGGCCGACCTCGCCAACGTCACGGCCAAGGGCGAGGTGGGCCGCCACCGGGGCGAAGACGTCGCGGCCGTGGAAGGTGGAGCTCGACCGCGGCAGCATCAGGGCGCGGTTCTCGAGGACGCGCGCTTCGGCGACCCCACCGAGCGCGGCGGCGGCAGGCCGCAGCACGCCGTTGTCGGGACCGACGAGGACGTCGCCCCGGGCCGCCCGGATGGCGATCGGCAGGCGGTCGGTCCCGACGCCCGGATCGACGACCGCAAGGTGGACCCCGACCGGCAGCCACGGCACGGCCGACCACAGCAGGTAGGCGCCGTCGAGGATCGCGAACTTCCGGACGCCGTGGCTGATGTCGATGATCTGGGCGTCCGGGGCGATCGAGAGCATCACCCCGCGGCAGATTGCCGGAGCGAGGTCTGCCCCGAAATCGGTGAGGAAGCTGATGACGGGCCGATCCATGGCACGCGATCGTAGCGACGAGCCGCGAATCCGGCCCGGAATCCGAAGCGGCGCCCGGAGGAGGAGGGCGCCGCTTCGGTATTGGCTGCCGGTCGGCGGAGGAGGGCCGCAGGCCGGCGAAGGTGGTGGTCTGGGTCAGGCCGGGGCGGGTGCCGGGGATGCGGGGAGGGGAAGCTGCGACACGACGATGCCGTCGTCGGCGCCAAGGCGGCCGGTCCGGCAGAGCTCGCGGAGGAAGAGGAGGCGGTCGATGTCGGCCAGGCGCCAGGGGCGTCCCGGCCCGACCTCGATGCCGGACAGGTAGGCGGTGAGGTTGGCCGCCTCGCCGGGCGTGAAGCCACGAACCAGGAGCTCCCGGTAGGTCGATCTCGTCGGTGAGCCGTGATCCCGGTCGGCTGTGGCCATCGGACGCTGCCTGTCGACTGTCGCCGTTGCCGCCGGGGACGTCCCGGTCGGTCCAGTGGGGTCATGGTCGGACCATCGTCCCGGGACGGCGATGACCCGGCGGTCCGGGTCCACCCGGTACTTATGGCGCCCGGCCGGCCGGGGCGTGCGTTGCCGCTGCGCCGCCGTGCGCTCACGCACGTTTGCGTGCGCTCGCGCCCGGTGCTCGCGGCGCCTTCGCCGCGACCGGCCGGTGGCGAGTGCCGGGCCACGGGTATCCTCCCGGCGGGAGGCTGCATGGCCGAATTCGACGACGAGGGTGGCTCCAGCGCGAAGCGCGATCGCGGGGCGCGGCTGCTCCGTGTCGCCAACGTCCTGCGGGCCCATCCCGACGGCATCCGGGTCGAGGACATCGCCGAGCGGGTCGGAATCTCGCGCCGGACGGCCTACCGCGACCTCGTTGCCCTGGGGGGCGAGCTCGGCATGCCGACTTGGGCGGACGGCGGCCGCTGGGGCATCCTCGACAGCGCCTTCCTGCCGCCGCTCAAGCTGACGACCTCGGAGGCGATGGCCGTCGTCCTCGCCGCCCGGCTCATGGTCCGCTACGCCGACAAGTACGACCCGGACCTGGCATCGGCCTTCGAGAAGCTGGCCGAGGGCCTGCCGGCGCCGCTCAGCGAGCACGTCGAGCGCTCGCTCGATGTCCTCCAGCGGGCCCGCCGCGACCCGGCCTTCATCGACCATGTCCACGCCCTGACCCGGGCCTGGGCGGAGCGCCGGATCGTGGAGATCGACTACCTCCCCGCCGGCTACGAGGGTCGCGGCCGGAAGGGCGAGCGGCGGACCGTCCGGCCCTACCTCATCGAGCCCTCGACCCAGACCCACGCCCTCTACCTCATCGGCTGGGACGAGGGCCGCGCCGGCCTCCGGACGTTCAAGATCGAGCGGATCCGGGCGGTGACGGTGACCCCGCGGCGGTTCGAGCCGCCCGAGCCCGGATCGGTCGAGATGCTCCTCCGCCAAGCCTGGGACATCATCGCCGACCAGCCCGCGGTGGAGGTCGTGCTGCGCTTCGTGCCCGGCGTCGCGGATCGAGTCGCCGAGACGATCTGGCACCCGACCCAGCGGCACGAGCGGGCGGCGGATGGCTCCCTCCTGTGGCGGGCCACGGTCAGCGGGACGATCGAGGTCCGGCTGTGGGTCCTGTCGTGGGGCGACGAGGTCGAGGTCCTCGAACCGGCGGCCCTGGTCGAGGACGTCGCCGCGACCCATCGCCGCGCCCTCGCCCGCCTATCCTGAGCGGCGTGGCGCGCCATCCCTTCTCGGCGGTCAACCTCATCAGCGACCCGATCCACGGCTACGTCGAGCTGACGAAGCGGCTGGGGCCGGACGAGGCCGCCGAAGCCGGGCTGGCGCCCGAGGACGTGGCCGAGGACGATCTCCTCGATACCGCCTGGCTCCAGCGCCTCCGCCGGATCAGCCAGCTCCAGAGCGCCCGCTGGGTGTTCCCGACCGCCGAGCACTCCCGCTTCACCCACGGCCTGGGCGTCATGCACGAGGCCGGGCTGTGGGGCCGCTCGCTCTATCCGTCACTCGGCTCGGCCCTGGGGAGCCTGGCTCCCGGTGAGCCCGTGCCCTCGGAGGGGCTTGTCGTCGAGACGCTCCGGGTGGCAGGGCTCCTCCACGACGTGGGCCACGGCCCGTTCGCCCATTTCTTCGACGACCACGTCCTGGCCGGCTTCCGGGCCCCGATTGACGCCCGGCGCCCGGCCGGCAAGGCCCTGTCCCACGAGGATCTCAGCCAGCTCATCATCGAGCGCGAGCTGGGGCCGTTGATCGGCGGGCTGCGTCGGGCCCCGGGCGCGGTCCCCGAACGCGATTCCTTTGCCGCCGGCGAGGCGATCGACCCACGGTGGGTCTCGTTCCTGGTCTCGAAGCCGGCCCTCGCCGACCCCTCGATGCCGGCCTGGGTCCGGGTCCTCCAGCCGCTCCTGTCCGGCGTCTTCACGGTCGACAACCTCGACTACGTCCGGCGCGACGCGTTCTTCACCGGGGTCCGGGTGGGCATCGATGTCGAGCGGCTGCGCCGCTACACGTACGTCTCCGATCGGGGGCTCACCGTGTACGAGCCGGGCGTGCCCGCGCTCGAGGGCTTCCTGGGCGCCCGGCT
>SCUO01000084.1 GCA_004297395.1 Chloroflexota bacterium
GCGACCCGGTGGGTCACCTTGTCGAGCGAGACCGCGACCGCGCCGGGGATCGGCAGGGCGAGCTCCAGTCGGCGGGTCGCGAGGTCGTAGGCTCGCAGCTCCTCGCCGGTCGCGATCCACAGCCGATCGCCGGCGACGCGGCTGTTCGAGCGGGCGTCGTCCCAGCGCGGCTCCAGGACGGCGGCCCGGATCGCGACGCCCAGGTCGCTCGTCTCATCCGTCCGGTCCTCGCCCCAGGCGACGATCCCGAGGGCCATCCCGTACTTCGCGAGGTGCGGGTGGGTCCACTCGTAGACGTGGTGCGAGATCCCGTAGCGCCAGAACTGGAGGAACTCGGTCGCGGTCCTCGGGTGGTAGACCTCGTCGAAGTGCATCTGGTACGGCTCGCCGAGCCGCCAGATCCGACCGGTCAGGAGCACGGCCGCGAGGACGACGATGAGCCAGACGTCGAGCCGGTCGAGCCGGCCGCCGCCCTCGTGCTCCAGGCCGGCGGTTCGGTCGGGGCGGATCGGCCGCTCGCCGATGCGGTCCCGGAGCCAGCCGAAGAGGCCGATCTCGCCCGACGATGGCCGAGCATCCCAGGCCGGGCGGACTGACCCGGGCGGAGCCGGCGCAGCCGGCGAGGCCAGGCCCGCCGCCGAGGCGGCCGCCAAGACGGCCCCGAAGCCGGCCCCGGAGACGGTCGCGTTGCCCGGATCGCGGGGCACGGGGTCCCCGGAACGAGCGGCCACCGGCGGCGCCAGGTCATCGTCAACGGCTGCGCTCGCGCCCGCCTCGATCTCGCGGGCGAGGCGCCACGATGCCGAGCGGCGGAGCTCGGAGAAGGCGAACACGAAGACGCCGGCCTGGATCGCGGCGGCGATCGCGACGCCGGTCCACGAGCCGATCCCCGGCCCGATGCCGAGCCAGTCGTCGATGCTCGGGTTGTTCGGGTAGAGGGTCGTCAGGACGAAGTACATGTTCGCGAACGTCGCCGCGCTCGAGGCCAGGTAGGCGATCAGCCAGCGGACCGAGACCGCGGCCAGGATCGCGCCGAGCGCGACGAACGGGAACAGGTAGCGCTCGTGGACCCGCGTCGGGACGACGAAGAAGGCGAGAGCCAGGACGGCCAGGCCCACGAGGATCGTCCGGCGGTCGGGCCGCCGGGCCACGAGGACGCTGACGGCGATGAAGACGGCGAGCGTCAGGACCGTCCCGACGATGACCGCCGGGATCGCGCCGATCGTGAACGCCTGGCTGCAGCGCGCGCCCTCGGTCACGACCATGTCGCAGACCCAGCCCCGGTTCTCGGCAACGCCGGTGCCGTTGAGCGTGACGAGGGCCCACGGGTTCCAGGCATTGACCGAGACGTACGGGTAGCCGCCGGCGGTCTTGAAGATCTGCTCGACGAGCCCGACCGGCCAGGACAGCCCGAACGGCAGCGACAGGAGGATCGACGGCAGGAGGCCGGCGAGGCCGGTCGTGAGGATCCGGATCGACCCGCGCGTCCGCCACTCCCAGTCGGTCGTCGTCCGGCGCCGCTCGGGGGCGTCCTCGTCGCCGTGGCCGCCGGCCGGCCACAGGGCCCGCCGGATCGTCACGGCGGCGACGATCGGGACGAGGATCCCCAGCTGGGGCTTGATCATCGCCCCGACGACGGTCAGGACCGCGGCCCGCTCCGGACGGTCGCGCCACAGCTCCCGCATGCCCAGGAGCAGGAAGACGAGGCCGACGGAATCGACCTGGCCCCAGACGACGCTGTCGAACCAGGTGACGGGGTTGACCGCCACGAGGACCGCGGCGAGCCGCGCGGCCCGGCGCCCGGCGCCGAGCTCGAGGGCCATCGACCAGGCGAGGTAGGCGAGCGCCAGGTCGGCCAGCATCGGCGGGACCTTGATGAGGTCGCCGATGCCGCCGAAGATCGAGCCGACCGCCCCGACGAGCCACAGGACGTAGAGGTACCCGGGCGTGTAGTCATGGAAGAACGGCCGCTCGTAGAACCCGCCGAGGCCTTCCCGGAACAGGTCGCCGGCCCAGAATCGGAACGCGTCGAGGTCGACCTGGAAGCCGGACCCGGGCAGGAGGTATGCGATGATGGCGCGGAAGGTGAGCGCCAGCGCGAGGAGGAGGAGGATGCCGCCGACGTCGTCCCGCGTCGCGGTCCGCGCCGTGCTCCCGCCCCGAACGGGCTCACCCGACACGGGGCCTGTCAACGGGGCCGTCCTCGTGCTCGAGCGGTGAGGTGGAGGGCAGCGTAGCACAGGGTCGGACCGCGCCCGGGACGGCCGCCTCGGCACGCCACTGGCTCGACCTCCTCCCCGCGTTCGTCATCCTCGCCGGGCTCGTCGTGGCCGCCCTCGCGGCCTACTGGCTGCCCGGCTCGGTCCGCTACTACAACC
>SCUO01000085.1 GCA_004297395.1 Chloroflexota bacterium
CTCGAAGGAGATGGGCGGCTGGACCCGGGTCCTGGTCGACGTCGAGGACTACCGCGGCCGGCGCGAGCGCCAGCTGCGAGAGATCGCGGAGCGCGCGGCCCGGCGCGTCGTCGAGACCGGCAAGATGCTCCAGCTGGAGCCGATGCCGGCCCTGGAGCGGCGCTGGGTCCACCTCGCCCTCCGAGGCAACCCCGACGTCGTGACTCAGTCGATCGGCGAGGAGCCGAATCGACGGATCGTCGTCCTGCCGCGTCCGTCCTGACCGCCGAGGTCCTTCCGGAACCCCGCGACCGGGCCCCGGACGATCGGGTCAGGTGTCGGCGCGCCTCGAGTCCGTCACGCTGGCGGCACGGCGGGCGTCAACCCGGAGCGTCGGCGAGCCTCGGCCTTCGGCCGACGCTTTCAGGGTTCGACCTGCGGCCGAACCCTGGGCCCCAGGCCGAACCGTTCAGGGTTCGACCTGCGGCCGAACCCTGGGCCGCTGCTAGGATGAGCCTCGGATGGACCAGTTGAACGACCAGCCCGCACCAGCCGCCGCCGAACCCGCGTCGGACGAATCTGTCGCCGACCCGGCGTCGGACGAACCTGCATCGGGCGCGACGGCCGTCGCCGGGCGCCGATTCCGACTCGGCCGGCCCACTGTCCGGCGGTTCCTCGCTGCGTTCACCTTCGGCATCCTTGGTGTCCTCGCCATCTCGGCCGGGGCCCTGGCGGCCTTCGAGTCGTCGAACAACGGCCGGATCCTGCCCGGGATTCACGTCGGATCGGTGGACCTGTCCGGGCTGACCCCGGCCGAGGCGCGAGCCAGGCTCAATGACGCGTACGCCTCGCTCGGCGAGGGTGAGCTCGTGCTCGCCGGTGCCGGCACCAGCCGCACGGTGACGTACGCCTCGGTCGGCCGGCGCCTCGACGTCGACGCGGTGGTGGACGAGGCGATGACGATCGGCCGGAGCGGCGAGACCCTCGAGCGGATCGCTTCGAACATCCGGAACATGGTCCGCGGCGTCCAGGTGAACCCGCAGGCCACCTTCGAGCCGGCCGCGCTGCGGCGCGAGGTCCAGGCGTTCGCCAGGTCCGTCGATCTCGATCCGGTGGATGCCACGGTCACCCTGGCCGGCGAGGACTTCGTCGTCGAGGCCGGCGTACCCGGGCGCTCGACCGACATCGATGCCGTCGTGCTCGCCGCAACCGCGCTCCTGGATGACCCCGCCAGCCCGGCTGGCACCCGGGTGGCGGAACCGCTCGAGGTCGTCGAGCCCGCCGTGACCACCGATGAGGCCGGGGCCGCGCGCGACGCCGCGGCCCTGATCGCCGTCGACGTGACGCTCGTCGACGGCACGGACAGCTGGACGATCCCCGGGGCGACGATCCGCGGCTGGATCACGTTCGCCTCGACGCCCGATGGCGGCTTCGGCCCGGTCCTGGCCGAGGACGGCCTGGAGGCCGGCCTCAACGAGATCGCCGACGACGTCGCCCGGGCGCCGGTCGACGCCTCGTTCCTGTTCGGCAACGGCAATGCCGTCGTCGGCGTCACCGAGGCGAAGGCCGGGCGAGCCATCGACGTCCCCGGGACCATGGCGACCCTGGCCGAGGCCATCCAGCAGCGTGCCCGGGGCCTCACCGTGGGCCAGGTCCCGGTGAGCACCACCATCGTCGAGCCGGACCTCACCACCTCCGAGGCCACCGAGACCGCGCCGCTCATGCGCAAGGTCTCGGAGCACACCACGTACTTCCCGATCGGGATCAAGAACGGCCAGGGGGCCAACATCTGGATCCCGGCCCGCGACATCGATGGCTACGTGGTGCTGCCCGGCGAGTGGTTCGACTTCTGGGAGGCGATCGGGCCGGTGACCCGCGAGCGCGGCTACAAGGACGGCGGCGCGATCATCAACGGCAAGACCGAGCCCCAGGGCGCCCTGGCCGGCGGGATCTGCTCGTGCTCCACCACCCTGTTCAACGCCGCCGCCAAGGCCGGCCTCGAGATGGGCGCCAGGCGCAACCACTACTACTACATCGACCGCTACCCGCTCGGCCTCGACGCGACCGTCTTCCAGAGCAGCTCCGGATCCGTCCAGACGATGTCCTTCAGGAACGACACCGCCAACCCCATCCTCATCCGCGGGATCGGCTGGAACGTCGGCAGCAAGGGCTACGTCAAGTTCGAGCTGTGGTCGGTGCCGAGCGGTCGGACCGTCAGCTTCTCCAAGCCGATCGTCAAGAACGTCAAGCCGGCGTCGGATTCGACGCAGTACACGACCTCGCTGCCGCCCGGCGTGCGCGAGCGGATCGAGTACCCGGTCGACGGCAAGGACGTCTGGGTGACGCGGACGGTCAAGGATGCCGCCGGCAACGTCATCCACCAGGAGACGTACTACTCGCACTACGCCAGGATCACGGGGATCGTCCAGATCGGCGCCGCCGCGCCCGCCCCGACCCCGCCGCCGGAGCCCACGCCGCCGCCCGAGACGACCCCCGCCCCAGGCTGACGCAGGCGGCGGTCCATCGCGGGTCGCGCCCGCCGCAGTCGCCGGGTCGCGCCCGCCTCAGTCGCCGGCCGTCCCCAGCTCCCCCTGGCAGGTGGGGCAGAGCCCGAAGAGCTCGAGGCGGTGGGCGCCGATCCGATAGCCCGTCTCGCGCCCGATCCGCTCTACGACCGCGGCCAGGCCGGCATCGTCGACGTCGTTGGCCCGGCCGCAGCGCTCGCAGACGACGTGGTGGTGATGGGCGGCCGGCTCGCACGAGATGTAGGCGTGGTCGCCGGTCGGCAGGTCGATCCGCTCGATCGCCCCGATCCCCTCGAGGACGTCGAGCGTCCGGAAGATCGTCGCCCGGCTCATGTCGAGGCGCTGGCCGACCGCGTCCTCGACGAGGTCGGCGGCGGTGAAGTGACCCTGCCGGGAGGCGATGAGCTCGGCGACCGCCCGGCGCGGGCCGGTCAGCCGGTAGCCGGCCCGATCCAGCGCGGCGAGCGGCGATTCAGCGAGCGTGTCCACCGGCTCAGGATACGCGGCCGCCGGAGAGCGCCCTGCCGCCCGGGCCGCCCCTCCACGGCGCCAGCCGTCATTTGCGATGCTCCGTAACCGCGAGAGCCCTGCCATCAGATGGGCGTGGTTCATCAAGCGGCGCCCATCCACGCTCCGCCGACCCCGATTCGTCGGGAATCGTGACGGGTCATGTCCGTCTGTCGCCATCCTGATGAGCCAGGACGATCGAGGTGGCGGATCGCTGCGGGGTGCCTACGTGCTGGCCGTGGCGGCGGTGGCGACCGCGACGAGCTCGGCCGCGGCGTCGATCGGGATCGCGAAGCCGATGCCCTCGGCGTTCGATGACACGGCCGTGTTGATGCCGATGACGTTGCCGGCGGCATCGAGCAGCGGCCCGCCGCTGTTGCCGGCGTTGATCGCGGCGTCTGTCTGGATGAGGTCGGTCAGGGTCGTCTGGCGCCGGGTCAGCTGGTCGGTCACGGTGACCTCGCGGCCGAGGCCCGAGACGATGCCCTGGGTGACCGTCTCGGTGTAGGTCCCGAGCGGGCTGCCGATGGCGAGCGCTGTCTGGCCGACCTCGAGCGAGCCCGAGCTCCCGATCGAGGCCGCCGGCAGGCCGGTCGCCTCGATCTTGATGAGGGCCAGGTCCGTGTCGCTCGACTCGCGCACGATCGTGGCATCAAACGTCCGCCCGTCGGCGAGCTCGACCGAGAGGCTGGTGCTGTCCTCGACAACGTGACGGTTGGTGAGGATGTAGCCGGTCGGGGTGAGGAGCACGCCGGAGCCGATCCCCCGGGTGGCCTGCCCAAACGGCGAGAAGCCCTGGGTCGAGATGCCGTTCGCGGTGATCGTCACCACCGATTCCCGGGCCGCCGCGACGACATCGGTCAGGTCGATGACTTCGACGGCCTGGGTGATCGTGGTCGAGGCGGCGGTGGTCGCCGCGTCCGGGGTCGACGTCGCCGCGGGCAGGGCCTCGCGGATGACGACCAGCGTGGCCGCGGAGGCCAGCGTCGCCGACAGGAGCGCTGCGGCGAGGATCGACGCGAAGCGTGCCCCGCGGCGCGGAGCTTGCGACCCGGCTGCCGGAGTGTCGGTGGCAGGCTCGGGTCCGGGCCTGGAGGGTGTCTCGAGTCCGGGGTTCGCGTTGGGATCGGGAAGCGGCTGGTCCATCTCGGTGGCTCCTGGGGATTCGTTCTCGACCCCAAGTCAATCCTTGCTGCCTGAGATGGACCTGAGAGAGGTGCCGCCGTGCCATCGCGTCCCGCCGCAGCAGCGGAGGCACCGGCCGTGTGATCTCGCCGGCGCCAGTGGGCACGACCGACGGGCCGCCGAATCGCATCGGTCGGCGGCGCGAGATCAGCGCCGGCGGCGGGCCAGCACCACGAACAGGAAGATGGCGGCGGCGATGCTCGCCAGGGGGATCAGCACGCGAACGAAATCGAGGTCCAAGGCGGAATCTCCTGTGGGTTGATCAGCCGGATGTGACCTGGGCGCCGAGGCCGTAGAGCAGGATGATCGGCAGGAGGAAGATCACCACGACGATCAGCGTCGCCACGAGCTTGTCGCGGGTCGTCCACCTCGTCGAGAGCCAGACGAGGACGAGCCCGATGGCCGGGCCGAAAAGCGGCAGGGCGATGGCGCCGACCGTGAGCAACAGGATCGCGGCGATCTCGACGGCGCCCCAGCTCCGTGTAGCGACCGTCAGCTCTCCGCTACGAGCGGCGACCCAGCTCGGAGGCGCGGGGTCGCCCTCGGCCTCGGTCGCGACGATCTCCTCGGGCCGCCCGAGGCGCTCGAGGACGTTGTGGACGGCGACGGGATCCCGTCGACCAGCCTCGGCGAGGGCCGTCTCGATGTGCTCGCGGACCTCGCCCGCGAGCTCGGTGCGCCGGCCCGGCGGGAGTGGCCACGAGGCCGCCTCCAGGCGCCCCATGTAGTCACGGACGAGCTCGTCACCGTCCATCGGGATCTCCTCTCCTGGCTCCCCCGCCCAGCAGCGCATCCACCGCGTCGCGGAAGCGGGTCCAGTCGCCGGCGAACGCATCGAGCGCCCGGCGACCCTCGTCGGTGATCAGGTAGTAGCGGCGCGGTGGGCCGGCGTCGGATTCCCGCCAAGTCGTCGTCACGAGGTGGTCGCGGCGGAGGCGCGACAGGAGCGGGTAGATCGTGCCCTCACTCGTCACAAGCTCGCCGGCCGAGGCGAGGGCACGGACGATGTCGAAGGCGTACGACTCCCGGTCACGGACGACGGCGAGGACGCAGTGCTCGAGCACGCCGCGCCGTAGCTCGGTCAGGGGGTTCCGTGTGTCGCCATGTACCATGCCAGACATGGTACCGCTCGCGGCGCCGAGCGCAAGAGGTCAAATGGCTGGAAGTTGGTGGAGATGGGGGAGAGTCGAACTCCCCGTCCAGAGCCCTTCGGCCGCGACCACTACGAGCGTGTCCGATCGTTTTCGTCGACCAGCCGGGCGAGGATCGGCACCCTCCCTGGTGATCCAGTCACGTGCCTCTAGATCGAGCTTGACTCCGGACTACGCGACGCTCATCCGGGCTGCAGCCCCGCTGCATGACGCTTCCACAACCCGCGGGACCGAGGTTGCTTCCACGCTCACCTTACCGCCTAAGCGGCGAGGGCGAGAGTCGACTGCTTGTTGGCAGGTACTTCGATTTGCCGCCTGTTTAACGAGGCCTGACGGCACCTCGGCTCGCGTTCACGGTCTTCCGGACCCTGTCGAAACCACGCATCCCCACAGGATCGAGACGCGCTCAGGCGTCCCTGCCCAGTCTAGCCCAGGGTTCGAGATCGGCCAACCGGTCGAACGGGCATCAGTCGAGGCGCCGGACCGAGGGGCTCAGGAGGGCCAGCGACAGGATCGCCGCCGACGTCAGGCCGCCGATCGTGAAGACCGTCGCCGGTCCCCAGGCGTCGGCAGCCACGCCGGCCACGACCAGGCCGATCGGTTCGAGGGCGGTCGAACCGAGGGCATCGATGGACGAGACCCTACCGAGCTGCTCTGCCGGCACGAGATCCTGGAGCGTATTGATCCAGACGAGGCCGACCGTCGCGCCGCAGGCGCCGATGACGACACCCAGCAGCGCGACCCCCGGGATGCCCACCGGCAGCCCGGCCAATGCCACGCAGATCGCGAACGTGATCCAGGCGCCGTACAGGACCGGCCCTCGGCGGCGGAGCCGGGCCTGCGAGCCGAGGATGACCGCCGCCCCGATTGCGCCGACCGAGATCATCGTCTGGATCAGTCCCAGCACC
Organism: Chloroflexota bacterium; assembly: GCA_004297395.1. GTDB lineage: Bacteria > Chloroflexota > Limnocylindria > Limnocylindrales > CSP1-4 > UBA5189. The sequence goes on from SCUO01000085.1 coordinate 6,256, forward strand.
GCGACGCCGCCGCCGAGATGCTCGCTCACGAGCAGCGGCAGGCCGGCCTCGAGCGGGCCGGCGAGCGTGACGCCGGTCACCCCCGCGGCGACGATCGCGATCCAGATCCAGGGCTCCCCGGTCACCGTGGCCAGGCCCTCGCGGAGGTCGGTCAGGGCCGAGCGCGTCGTCGCCCGGATGCCGCCCGCCACCGGTGCCATCGCGGCCCCGGGGGCTATGAGCACGCCCGGCGTGACCGGATCGCCCGGCGCCGCCGTATCCGACGCCGCCGCCGCGAGCGCGTCGCCCAACGCGGCCGGCTCCATGGTGCGAGCCCGGACGCGCATCGCCAGGACCACCAGGACCGCAGACACGAGGTAGGACACCGAATCGAGGACGAAGGCAAAGCCGGTTCCGCCGCCGGCCACGAGGACGGCGCCGAGGGCCGGACCGAGGAGGCGCGCGAAGCGGCGGCTCAACTGGTGGAGGCTGTTGGCGCTGGGACGCAGGTCCGTGGGCACCAGCTCGGGGACCGCGGCCCAGTAGGCCGGATAGAAGAACGCCTCGACGGCCCCGAACATCGCGGCGAGCACGATGAGGTGCCAGAACTCGACCCGCTCGAGGATGACGAGGCCGGCGATGACGGCCACGATCACCATCCGGGCAAGATCGGAGGCGAGCATCACCCGGAGCCGCGGCACGCGGTCCACGACCACGCCGCCGACCAGCGAGAACGCGATGAACGGCAGGACGTGGGCGGCCAGGACGGCGCCCATCGCGGCCGCCGAGCCGGTCAGCTCGAGGACGAGCCAGGCCAGGGCGATCTGGTGGACCGCGTCGCCGAAGCGCGAGACCGTCTGGCCGCCCCACAGGGTCGCGAACGGCCGGATCCGGAGCGAGCCGAGCAGGCGCATGGCCGGTCAGTCTATGGGAGCGAGTACGATCTGCGGGTCGAACACGCGCCCGAGGCGGATCCATGGACGAGCAGCCTTCGACCCCGACCGGCGGACGTCCCCGCTGCCCGATCTGCGGTCACGACGAGTACCGGCGCGAGGCCGGCAAGGTCGATTCCGAGTGGGGCATCACGGCCCACCGGGTGGACATGCTGGTCTGCCTGACGTGCGGCTACGTGCTCCTGTTCTACCAGGGCAACACGATCTTCGACTTCGACTGACCGATGCGCCTGACGGCCTGGGAGGAGGACCGGCTCCTCATCTTCAGCGCGGCCGAGCTCGCCCGCCGGCACCGCGAGCGCGGGCTCCCGCTCAACGCCCCCGAGGCGATCGCGCTCATCTGCGACGCGATGCTCGAGGCCGCCCGAGGCGGGGCGAGCTTCGCCGAGGTCGAGGCCGCCGGGCGTGCGGCCGTCGCGCCGGCCGACGTGCTCCCGGGCGTTGCCGCGCTTGTCGACGAGGTCCGGCTGGAGGTGCTCCTCGGCGACGGGACGCGCCTGGTCGTGCTCCTCGATCCGTTGGGGGCGGGTGGTTCCGAGCCGGACGGCCCCGGGACGGTGACGCTGGCCGGGACGGACCTCGAGGATCCTGCGGCCGGCCTCGAGCGGCGGGAGCTCGAGGTCCGGAGCACCTCGAAGCGGGTCATCCGCGTCTCGTCGCACTTCCCGTTCCACCGCGTCAACGCCCGCCTGGTCTTCGATCGCGAGGCGGCCACGGGGTTCCGCCTGGACCTGCCGGCCGGTGCCTCGGAGCGCTGGGCGCCGGGCGAGACGCGGACCGTCATGCTCGTCCGGTACGCCGCCGGGGCGAGCGAGCCGCGCCAGTGACGCAGCCATGACCCGCCTCTCCCGCGCCGAGCGGCTCGCCCGCTTCGGGCCGACGACCGGCGATCTCGTCCGGCTCGGCGACACGTCGCTCCGGGTCCGTGTCAGCGAGGACCGCCAGGCCCAGGGTGACGAGCCGGTCTGGGGCTATGCCAAGGACTTCCGGCTCGGCATGGCCCAGGGGACGAAGGCGGGCCCTTCCGAGCTCGATGCCGTCGTCGTGGGCGCACTCGTCATCGATCCGATGGCCGGGATCGTCAAGGCCGACATCGGGATCAAGGACGGCCGGGTCGTCGGAATCGGGCGGGCCGGCAACCCCGGCATCTCCGAGGGCATCGACCTGCCGATCGGGCCGCACACCGTGCCGATCACCGCCTACGGCCTCATCGCCACGCCCGGCGCCATCGATTCCCACGTCCACACGATCAGCCCGAACCTCCTGCCAGCGGCCCTCTCAGGTGGCGTCACGACGCTCGTCACGGCCGGCTTCAACGAGCCGCCGGCGGCCATGGAGCGGGTCCTCCGGGGCCTCGAGGGCTGGCCCCTCAACATCGGGCTCCAGGCGAACGCCCGGGCGGCCGACGACACGGCCCTGGAGCCGCTGCTCGAAGCCGGCGCGGTCGGATTCAAGATCCACGAGGACTACGGCGCCTCGCCCGAGCTCATCGACCACGCGCTCAGCTTCGCTGAGCGTTTCGACGTGTCCGTGAGCCTCCACACCGACGGGTTGCACGAGACCGCCGAGCTCGAGGACACGGTGGCCGCGATCGCCGGCCGGACGGTTCACGCCTACCACGTCGAGGGCTCCGGGGGTGGGCACGTGCCGGATGTCATCGGCCTTGTCCGCGAGGCCAACGTCATCTGCTCATCGACGACGCCGACGATCCCGTGGGGCGTATCGGCGGCTGACGAGACGGTGGCGATGACGATGCTCAACCACGGGACGTCGTGGGCCGTGCCCGAGGACGTGGCCCTCGTCCTGGAGCGCCTCCACCCGGCCACGATGGCCGCCGAGGGTCCGCTCCACGAGCTCGGCGCGATCGCGATCGTGAACTCCGATTCCCAGGGCATGGGCCGGATCATGGAGACGGTCCGGCGGACGTTCCAGCTGGCCCACGTCATGAAGGCCTGGCGGGCGTCCGAGGCCGGGGCGGGGGTGGCCACAGCCGCGGGGCTCGCGCCGGACCCGGATGTCGACGACGATAACGAGCGGGTCCTGCGATACCTGGCCAAGGTCAGCCTCGAGCCGGCCATCACCCACGGCATCTCGGAGCATGTCGGGACGCTGGCCCCCGGCCGGATCGCCGACATCGTGCTCTGGAAGCCGGCCTTCTTCGGCGCGAAGCCCGAGTACGTACTGAAGGCCGGCCATTACGCCTGGGGACCGCTCGGCGAGGGCAATGCGACAGTGGAGCGCGCCGAGCCGACCCGCTACGCCCGCGACTTCGCGGGCCTGTCGCATGCGGCGCCGAGCGTCGCGGTGACGTTCGTGTCGGCGTCGGCGGACTCGGAGCGTCTGCGGCGTTGCCTGGACAGCGGGCGGGACTTCGTCGCCGTGGCCGGCTGCCGCGGCATGACACGGTCATCCCTGGGCTGGAACCGGGCGACCGCGGGCATCGAAGTGGATCCGGTCGACGGCCGGGTGACGCTCGGCGGGGTGCCGGTGGCCGCCGAGCCCGCCACGGAGGTCCCGCTCAGCCGCCGCTACTTCCTGCGCTGACGGGTCGCCGCTCCGGGCCGGCGGTCAGCGCGGGGCCATCAGCCGCGGCGGGCCTCGGCGACGTCGCGCTCCATCTGTCGCCGGGCGTCGCGTTCGGCGATGTCCCGCCGCCGATCGTGGAGCTGCTTGCCCTTGCCGAGGCCCAGCTCGATCTTCGCCCGCCCGCGCTGGCTGATGTACAGCCGCAAGGGAATGAGGGTGAGGCCCTTCGCCCTCGTCTTGCCGAGGAGCTGGTCGATCTCGGAGCGGTGGAGGAGGAGCTTGCGGTCCCGCTTCGGCTCGTGATTGTCACGGATGCTCGAGGTCGACCAGGGCGCGATGTGCGCCCCCACCAGCCACGCCTCGCCGCGCTCGATCCGGGCGTAGGCATCGGCCAGGTTGGCCTTGCCCGCCCGGAGGGCCTTGATCTCCGTCCCGGACAGCACGATGCCAGCCTCGATCGTGTCGTCGATCGAGAACTCGTGGCGGGCCCTCCGGTTGAGGGCGACGGTCTTTTCCTCGCCCATGGTTCAGGCTCCAGTCGGGGTGGCGTCGGGGGTCGGGTGTCGTGTTGGCGCGTGCGGAGCGCCGCGCCAGCGTCAGTGGGCCTCGGCACGCACGAACGCCGGCCCTCGCGGACCGGCGTTCGTTTGCGGCTTCCCACCCGCTCGGAAGACCGGCTAGACGGTCATCTCCGGCGAGGTGGTGCAGCGACTGTGTTCTGACACTGCACATCACCTCCTTTCGTTCGGGGGAACCCTACTGGATGGCGGGCCGTCTGGCAACAGGCTCAGGCGGCCAGCTGCAGCGAGCCCAGGCTCGCCGACGACTCGGTCAGGAACTCCACCGCCCGGTCGAGCGCCGGATCCTCGCCGGCCGGCGTGTCAGCCGGGATCTCGACCACGATGTCCGGGACGACCCCGACGTTGTGGATCCAGTGCTTGTCGGGCGTCAGCCACTTCGCGACGGTCAGCTTCAGACCGCCGTTGTCGTTCTCGAAGTCGATCCATTGCTGGACCGTGCCCTTGCCGTACGACGTCTCGCCGATGAGCGTCGCCCGGCCGCTGTCCTGGAGGGCGCCGGCCACGATCTCGCTGGCCGAGGCGCTGCCCCGGTCGATGAGCAGAACGACCTCGATGTCCGCGTCGATCGCGGTGACCTCGTCGTCGCGGAGTGTCTCGGTCTCCGTGCCCTGGGCATCCACCTCCCAGAAGATCGGGCCCTCGGCGATGAACAGGCTGGCCACCTTCCGGGCGGCCGTCACGAAGCCGCCGGGATTGCCGCGGAGGTCCACGATCAGCTTCGTCTGGCCCTTCTGGACCGCCGCCTCGACCGCCTCGACGAACTTCGTGGCGCCGTTGTCGGAGAAGCCGGTGAGCCGGACGTAGCCGACCTCGCCGTCGGCGAGGTCCTCGGTGATGACCTCGCGCTGGTGGATCGTGTCGCGGGTGATCTCGACATCGAACGGCTCGACGCCCTGGCGCTCGATCCGGAGGACGACGATCGTCCCCTTTTCGCCGCGGATCCGGTCGCGGGCCTCGTCCGGGGTCAGGCCGTCGAGCGTCGAGCCGTCGACCTCGACGACCACGTCGCCCGGCCGAAGATCGCCCTTCTCGGCCGGCGAGCCCTCGAGGGGCGCGACGATCACGAGGCGGCAGTCCGGCCCGAACTCGGCGCAGTCGACCGTCTCGCCGGCGGCATTGACCGTCCCGATCTCGGCGCCGATGCCCTCGAACTCGCCGTTGATGTCCTGGAGGGTCTGCCGGAAGTCCTCCGACGAGAGGTAGGTCGAGTAGGGATCGCCGATCGCCTCGACCATGCCCCGGATCGCGCCTTCGATGATCTCCTTGCGATCGACCGGCTCGAGGGCGTAGCGGTCGCGGATCGCGCGATAGGCATCCCAGAAGGGCTTGAAGGCCTCGGCCTCCGAGCCGGGAGTGCCGGGCTCGAGCTCGGTCCGCTGGCCGAGGACGAAGCCGGACATGAACAGCGCGCCGCCACCCAGGACGGCGACGAGGGCGACGGCGATACCCAGGACCCAGCCACCACGGCGAGCGCCGGCCGGATTGACCGGCACCGGCACGGGGATCGGGACGTCGCCGGCCAGCAGGCCGGTCGGCTGGAGCTCGGGGGTCGGCGACGCGGCGCCCGGCAGCGGCGTGGCAGCCGGCGGTGGCGGGGCCGATGCCTCCGACGGCGCCTCTGACGGCGCATCGGGCGGGCGGGCGGGATCCTCGGGGAGCATCGCGACGTGGTCCTCGTTCGAACGGCGGCGCATCGGGGACCGATCGAGGTTCCCCGGACGTTGCGCGCGGCGGCAAGCCTACATGGGCCTCGCCGATCGTACGCCCGGGCATCCGCCGATGGATCGAAGGTGGCGGAAATCGAAGCGATCCCTCGCCGGACCTTCATCAGGACGGGCCCGGCGGGCGGTCCGACCGCTTGCCGGTGGTCCCCCCCGGTTGCGCCGGGCTGGCGGGCGCCCCTCTCAGCGGATGAGGTAGGTCCGGACGGAGATCCAGGCCCCGACCACCCCGAGCCCCAGCCCGGCGCCGAGCACCAGCAGGCTGACGTCGCGGGCGATCGCACCGACCCGGATCGGGAGGACCCGGAAGAAGTCGTACATGAAGGCGCCAAGGGGGTCGGCGACGGCCGCGATCGTCGCCAGCGTCAGGGTCGCCCCGAGCAGACCGACGAGCGCGCCCTCGAACACGAACGGCCAGCGGATGAAGGCGTCGGAGGCGCCGACGAGGCGCATGACCTCGATCTCCTCGGCCCGCCCGACGACGGCCAGCCGGATCGTGTTGATGATGATGAACAGGACGATCGCCCCGATCACTGCCAGGATCGCCAGCCCGGCCGTGCGCAGGAAGTCGGTGACCGTCACGACCCGTCCGACGAGGTCGGTGATGTTCTTCACCCGCTCCACCGCGGGATCGGCCCGGAGCGCGTCCATGACCGTCCCGAAGTCGGCCGGATCGCGGAGCTTCACCTGGAGGCTGGCATGGAGGGGGTTCGAGTCGAGGTACCGGGTGAGATCCTCCTCGCCCTGGGCGGCCCGGGCCTCGCGGAACCGGCGCAGCGCCTCCTCCTTCGAGACATAGTCCACCTCGAGGACCTCCGGCAGGGCCTCGATGCGAAGCTCGAGCGCATCGACGTCCGCGTCGAGCGCCGTCGGCCTGAGATCGGCTTCGACCTCGACCTTCTGCTCCACGAAGGTGAGCGCGGCGAGGAGCCCGTTCTGGACAATGAAGAAGCCGGCCAGGAGCAGGAGCATGAGGGTCATCGTCGCCGTCGCGGCGAGGCTCATGGCGACATTCCGCCAGAAACCCTGCCAGGCACGGGACAGGCTGAAGGCGAGGAACCCGATCATGCGCGACCGCGAGGTTCAGCCACGGCGGTGATAGCCGCCGCCGATCTCGTCGCGGATGATCCGGCCCTCCTCGAGGGCCACGACCCGCTTTCGGAGGGCGGTCACGACGTCGGCGTCATGGGTGGCCATGAGCACGGTCACCCCGAGCTCGTTGATCCGGAGCAGCAGCTGGATGATCTCCCAGCTGATGAGCGGGTCGAGGTTCCCGGTCGGCTCGTCGGCGATGACCAGGCGGGGGTCGTGGACGAGGGCCCGGGCGATCGCCGTGCGCTGCTGCTCGCCGCCCGAGAGCTGCCGCGGGAACTGGGCCGCCTGGCCGGTCAGGCCGACGTGCCGAAGGGCCCGCTCCACGGCCGGTCCGATCCGGCCGCGGGGCGTGCCGGTCACCTCGAGAGCGAAGGCGACGTTCTCGCGGACCGTCTTGGTCGGCAGGAGCTTGAAGTCCTGGAAGACCGTCCCGATCTTGCGCCGGACGTGGGGCACCTTGCGCCGGGGCAGGCGGGCCAGGTTTTCGCCGTCCAGGATGACCTCGCCGCTCGTCGCCAGCTCGTCCCGGATGATCAGCTTCATGAGGGTCGACTTGCCGGCCCCCGACGGCCCCACGAGGAAGACGAAATCGCCCTCCGGGACCACGAGGTCGACGTCGCGGAGGGCCTCACGGCCGTTCGGGTAGCGCTTCGTGACGTCGTTGAGGACGAGCAGGTCGCGGCGTTCCGTCGCGCCCCACGACCCCGGCTCGCCGAGGCGCGCCACTGGCAGGGCGTCGGCCGGGCGGTCGGTGACGGCTTCGAGGGTCAAGGTAGGCTCCGCGGTTCGAGCTGCCCCGGATCGCCGATCCGGAGGCGGTGCTGGACTCCGACCGCGGGCACGGTGCTTGGAGCCATCGTCACCGCCGAGGCTACACCGGTCCGCCGAGCCGCGCCAACCTCGGCCGTGGTTGGCCGACGGGGCGCCCTCCCGGCGCACGTCCACCGCGAGGTCGACGTACCGGGGGTCGGTCAGAGCAGGCCGGGCGAGATCGGCAGGTAGCGGCTGAAGTCGGCGAACGGCTTCGACCAGCACTCGAGGACCGGGAAGCCTTCCATCCGGAGCCCGGCCTGGACCAGCATCTGCATCGTTTCGCCCGCCGGCCCCGGGACCCAGACCGCCGACGCGCCGCGGGGTTCCACCGCGGCCAGGAGGTGGGCGATGATCGGGGCGTGGAGGCCGGGGTCGCGGGTTGCGATCGGACCCATCCGCCCGACCTCCGAGGTGTAGCCATAGCCGAGCAGGGCGCCCTGCCCGTCGCGGAAGGCGAAGCCGATCCGGCCCTGCCGGAGGACGAACGCATGATCCTGGGGGTGCGGGACACCGAGGGTCTCGGCATCGAGGTCGTCGAAGGCTGCCTGGATGGCCGGATCCCGCCCGCCCTCGCGCTCCTGCCCGTCCAGCCGTTCGGCGAAGACCCCCGGCGGCAGGGGCGCCAGCGCCTCCGGCCGCGTCGGTCGGCCGACGAGGTTGAACATCGGCATCCGCGGCGCGATCCCGAGCGACGTATAGAGACCGTTCGAGATCGGCTGGGCGGCGTCGGTGGCGGTGGCCAGGGTCGCGTCGTCGCCGTCGCTCGGGAGTATTCGTCGGAGCAGCTCGCGGCCCATGCCGGCTGCCTGCTCGCCCGGCCGGACGAACAGCATCGAGAGGAACCAGACGTGCTCACGTCGAACGGCCGACCCGAAGCCGATGACGCGATCACCGGCTTTGGCGCCATCGGCCGCGCGCGCCGCCGCTCGGCTGCTGTCGGGTCGCGTCGCGACCCAGAACAGGTCCGGGTCGGTGGCCAGGGCGTGGGCGTGGAGCTGCCGCAGCGACGGGTTGTCGGCCGGGATCTCGTACTGGCCCATCGGGACGAGGTAGTCGTTGAGGGCATCGCGCCAGGTCGCCTCGCAGGCCGGCAGGTCTGCCTCGGTCGCAGCCCGGTACCGGACCGCGGGAAGCACCGCGGCGTCGGAGCCGGTCACTCGTCGTCGTCGGCGGCGGACGGCAGGGCGCCGGTGGCCAGGCGCTCGAGCTCGGCGGCCATGAAGGCGTCGAGATCGCCGTCGAGGACGGCGCCGGTGTTCGAGGTCTCGTACGACGTGCGGAGGTCCTTGACCATCTGGTAGGGATGGAGGACGTAGCTCCGGATCTGGTTGCCCCAGCCGGCCTCGACGTGCTCCCCGCGGAGCTTCCGGGTCTCGGCCTCGCGCTCCTCGAGGGCCCGCTCCAGGAGCCGGGCCGTGAGGACCTTGATGGCGGTCTCCTTGTTCTGGGTCTGGCTCCGCTCGTTCTGGCTCTGGGCCACGATCCCGGTTGGGAGGTGGGTCAGCCGGACCGCCGAATCGGTCTTGTTGACGTGCTGGCCGCCGGCACCCTGGGATCGGAAGGTGTCGACCCGGATCTCATCCCAGTCGAGCTCGATCTCGGCTGCGTCCTCGACCTCGGGCAGGACCTCGACGAGGGCGAAGGTCGTCTGGCGCCGCTTCTGGGCATCGTAGGGGCTGATCCGCACGAGTCGGTGGACGCCCCGCTCGGCCCGCAGCCAGCCGTAGGCGCGGCGCCCGTCGACGGCGACGGTCACGCTCTTCAGGCCCGCCTGCTCGCCTTCCTGCTGGTCGAGGACCTCGGTCCGGAAGCGGTGGCGCTCGGCCCAGCGGAGGTACATCCGGAGGAGCATCTCGGCCCAGTCGGTGGCCTCGGTGCCGCCGGCCCCGGCGCTGATCGTCAGGAGAGCATTGCGGTCGTCGTACTCGCCGGAGAAGAGCAGGGCGGTGCGCTCGCGCGAGAAGTCGATCTCGAGGGCCGTGGCCTCGCGGTCGAGCTCGGCGGTGAGCTCGGGATCGTCGGATTCGGCGACGAGCTCGACCATCGTCTCGAGGTCGCCCGTCCGGGCCAGGAGGCCCCGCCACAGGTCGATCTCGGTGCGAAGGCCGTCGGCCTCGCGCAGGACCTTCTGGGCGGACCGCTGGTCGTCCCAGAATCCAGGCTCCTGGGTCAGCGCCTCGAGCTCGGCGACACGGGCCTCGCGTACGGGGAGGTCAAAGACGCCCCGATGTCGACCGGATCCGCTCCGCCAGGTCCCGGACGCCCGCGGCGTCCATCAGTTCCGGACCTGGAGATCCTGGAGCAGGATCGGACGGAGCTCGATGAGTCGGAGGGCCGACTTGCTCCGGGCGACGACGGGGTTCACGCAGGGGCAGTAGCCGTTGTGGGGACAGACACCGCAGTTGCCGTCGCAATCGAGGGCGGCGGCATAGCTGCAGGTCCGGCAATCTCGCTCACAGGCGATCAGGTCAACGAAGCTCGCTTCCTCGGCCTGCTTCACAAATCCCTCACTTCACACCATGGGCACGGTGGTCTGGGCGCGGGGGGCTGCCGGTGGGACGTCACGTCCCGTGCTCGGGAAGTTGCCGCGAAGTATAGGTGCGGGAGTGCGGATCGCCAAGGGGTCAGGTTGGAGATTCCGCGAGATTCGTGTCGGAATCTGGTCCGCGGCCTGGCATCGGCGGTCCGGGGTCGCGGCGTGGGCGTCGCCGGCTCAGCCGCCGGCTCAGCCGCCGGGTGCGGCGCCCTCTTCGGTGACCAGCTGGCCACCACCGAAGAAGTACACGCCGAGCGCGCCAAGCTCGTGGACCGTGGCCTCCACCTGCCAGGCCAGGCTGGCGTCGATCGGGCTCGTCGTCGTGGCCGAGCCCCAGGCCACGAGGCCCTCGTCCGTGGCGATCCGGAGGACGCGCAGGAGGTGCGTCCGATCACTCACGAAGACGGCGCTCTCCAACCCGGCGGCGCGCATCAGGATCGCCACGTTCTCGAGGGATTCGAGTGTCGTCCGGCCCTCGTCCTCGGCCATGATCGCGGCCTCGGGAACACCCCGGGCGAGGGCGTAGGCCCGGCCGGCCGCCGCCTCGGTGGTCAGGTCGCCCTCGGCCTTGCCGCCGGTCACGACGAGGACCGGGGCCACGCCGGCCTGCCACAGGTCGACGGCGTGCGCCAGGCGGGCCTCGAAGATCCGTGACGGCGTGCCGTTGTACTGGGCGGCGCCGAGGACCACGATCGCATCCGCGGCCCGAACCTCGTCGCGGCCGCCCTGGTCCCAGATCCGGTAGGTCGTGAACCCCGCGAGGAGGGCGGTCCCCACGATCGCGGCGAGCCCCAGGCGGGCGAGGTGACGCATCGGACTCGGGGGCGGCCGGGCTCAGCCGCAGCCGCGGGGCCGCGTCAGCGGCCGTGGCACTTCTTGTACTTCGCCCCCGAGCCGCACCAGCACGGATCGTTGCGGCCGATCTTCTGGCCGGTCGGGGTGTAGCCCGGTCGGGCCTGCTGGCCCGGGGCGGACGCGCCGGCACCGCCGGCGCCGCCGGCGCCGCGCAGGATCCCGCCGCCCGACGGCCCCTGGCCCGCCGCCCGATTGGCTAGCGCGGCCCGCCCGGGGACATCGCCCCCGGCCGTGACCCGCCGGCTCGCGACCCCTCCGGCCCCCCCGGTCGCCCCGGTCGCCCCGACCCCCGGTGCCGCGCCCGGCGCGGCCGGTTGACCCGGGCCGGCCATCGGAAAGACGCCGGCCGGCGGCGGCGGGGCGGCCGGAGCCCGGGTCAGCGTCACCCGGAAGATCGTGCTCGCGACCTGGTGGCGGATGAAGGCGCTCAGCTCCTCATAGAGGTTGAACGCCTCCTTCCGGAACTCGTTGAGGGGGTCCTGCTGGGCATAGCCGCGGAGGCCGATGCCACGGCGCATGTCGTCGAGCTCGGTGAGGTGCTCGACCCACAGCGAATCGATCGTCCGGAGCATCACGTAGCGCTCGATGAGGGTCCACTCCGCGCCGATCGCGGCCTCCTTGGCGTCCAGCTTGCGGCTCGCGACGTCCTTGAGGTGCTCGGCCACCGATTCGCGGGTGTGGAGGTCGAAGAGCTCGTCCTCCCGCACCTCGTCGAGGGTGAAGCCCATCCGGTGGAGGGCCTCGAGGAAGGCATCCATGGCCCACTCGTTCGAGGATCCGCCGCCCAGGTGGGTGTCGGCGAGGACGTCGATCTCGTCCTCCAGGAAGGCCCGGACCGTCTCGGTCAGGTCCTCGTTGCGAAGGACCTTGTCGCGCTCGGCGTAGATCGTCTCGCGCTGCTTGTTGATGACGTCGTCGAACTCGACGACCCGCTTGCGGATGTCGAAGTTGTAGCCCTCGACCCGTGACTGGGCGCTCTCGATGGTCTTGCCGACGATGCCCGATTCGATGTAGGTGTCGTCATCGAGGCCCAGGCGCTCCATCAGGCCGGTCACGCGGTCCGAGGCGAACCGCTTCATCAGCTCGTCCTCGAGGGACAGGTAGAAGCGCGACGAGCCCGGGTCGCCCTGGCGGCCGGCCCGGCCGCGGAGCTGGTTGTCGATGCGGCGGCTGTCGTGGCGTTCGGTGCCGATGATGTGGAGCCCGCCGGCCTCGACCACCCGGACGTGGTCCTCGTCGCAGATCTTCCTGGCCTCGGCCAGCGCGGCCTCGTAGGTCGGCTTGTCGACCTCGGCCGGGTTGAGGCCCCGGCGGTGGAGGATGTCCGAGGCGAGGCCGGCCGGGTTGCCACCGAGCTGGATGTCCGTGCCCCGGCCGGCCATGTTCGTGGCAATCGTCACGGCCCCGGTGCGCCCCGCCTGGGCGACGACCTGCGATTCCTTCTCGTGGAACTTGGCGTTGAGGACCTCGTGCTTGATCCCCTGGCGGGTGAGCATCTGGCCCAGTCGCTCGGACTTTTCGACCGAGACCGTGCCCACGAGGACCGGCCGGCCGAGCTCCTGCATCTCGGCGATCTCCTCGATCACCGCGTTGAACTTGGCGTTCTCGCTCCGGTACACGAGGTCCGTCTCGTCGTCGCGAACCATCGGCCGGTGGGTCGGGATGGCCACGACCTCGAGCTTGTAGATCTTGTGGAACTCCTCGGCCTCGGTCATCGCCGTGCCGGTCATGCCGGCCAGCTTGTCGTACAGCCGGAAGTAGTTCTGGAAGGTGATCGTGGCGAGGGTCACCGACTCCCGCTGGACGCGGAGGCCCTCCTTTGCCTCGATGGCCTGGTGGAGGCCCTCGCTCCAGCGCCGGCCCGGCATCTGGCGGCCGGTGAACTCGTCGACGATGACGATCTCGCCGTCCTTGACGATGTAATCGCGGTCCCGCTTGTAGAGGCCGTGGGCCCGGAGGGCCTGCTCGAAATGGCGGGCCAGCCGCGGGTCGGCGTCGTACAGGTTGTCGACGCCGAGGAGCTTCTCCATCTTGTCGACGCCGTCCTCGGTCGGCGAGACCGCCCGGTCCTTGAGGTCGACGAAGTAGTCGCCGCCCTCCTCCGCGCCCTCGGGTCGCTCGGTCAGGCGCGGCACGAGGCGGGCGAACTGGTAGTACAGGTCGGCCGATTCCTCGGCCTGGCCGCTGATGATGAGCGGGGTCCTGGCCTCGTCGATGAGGATGTTGTCGACCTCGTCGACGATGGCGAAGAAGCGCTCCCGCTGGACCCGCTGGTCGAGCTCCGTGACCATGTTGTCGCGGAGGTAGTCGAACCCGAACTCGTTGTTCGTGCCGTA
>SCUO01000086.1 GCA_004297395.1 Chloroflexota bacterium
GAGGCGATGACGGTGGGCTCGCCGCCCTCCATGACGGCCACGACCGAGTTGGTCGTGCCGAGGTCGATGCCGATGATCTTTCCCACGTGATGGCTCCTGTCGGTGGTCGGGTAGGTCGAGGTCAGTGGATGGGCTGGTCGGTGGAGGTGTCGGGGCCGCCGGGCGGCGTCGCGGTGTCGTGCGCGGCGACGGCCACCATCGCCGGCCGCAGGACGCGGTCGCGGAGGCGGTAGCCGCGTCGGAGCTCACCGACGATCGCGCCGTCTGGATGCTCGGTGCCGGGCACGCTGGCCACGGCCTCGTGCTCGCGCGGGTCGAAGGGCATGCCGGGCGTTGCCTCGATGGCCGACACGCCCTCGCTCTCGAGGAGCTGGCGGAGCTTGCGGTCGATGGCGGCGATGCCCTCGACCCAGGGGTCGTCGACGATCGTCGATGGCCGTGCCTCGATCGCCCGGTCGAAGTCGTCGGCCAGGGCGAGGACCTTGCTGATGAGGCCCTCGGCTGCCAGGCCGAGCATGGCCTGGCGCTCCTCCGCCGTCCGGCGCTTGAAGTTCTGGAACTCGGCCCGCTCCCGCTGCAGCGCGGCCAGGAACTCGTCCTTCTCGAGGGCGGCGGCGTCGCGCTCGGCCGTCAGGCGCTCGATGTCGGCGAGCAGCTTCGTCGGCGAGATGTCGATCTCGTCGGCGCGCTGCTGCGCGCGGGTGCGGCGGTCGAGGGGTTCGTGGTGATGAGGCATCGGGGACTCAGGCGTAGAGGTGGTCGACGAGCTCGTTCATGAGCCCGGAGACGAAGCGAACCGTGCCGATGGCCTGGGGATAGGCCAGGCGGGTGGGGCCGAGGACGCCGACGACGCCGACGGCGCGGCCCGGCCGGCCGTACGGGGCGAGGACGAGGGCGACCTCCTGCATGTCCGCGGCCGCGTTCTCGTGGCCGATGAAGACCCTGATCCGGCCGCCGGCCGCGACCGATCCGACGAGCGCACCGAGGTACGTCCGGTTCTCGAGGGCCGAGAAGACCCGTCGGAGCTTGTCGCTCTGGGCAAACTCGGGCGCGCCCATGACGTTGAGGAGACCGTCGCTGAAGACCTCCTCGACGGCCTCGCCGTCGTACTCGCGGAGGGTCCGCACGATGCGCTCACCGACGCGGCGGACGAGCTCGGCCTGGGGATGATCGTCCGGGACCGCCGCGAGGGCCCGTTCGATGTGGTCGGCGGTCCGGCCGTCGACCAGGTCGTTGAGCAGCCCGGCCGCCGACGACAGGGTCTCCTGGTCCGTGCTCGCGTCGAGGGTCACGAGGGCCTGCTTGAGGGCGCCCTCGCGGAGCACCAGGACGAGGCTGGCCAGGCGGTCGTTGATCGAGACGAGGTCCATCCGCCGGACGTGCGCGGCCGCGGGCTTGGCCGGTGTCGCCAGGCCGGCGGCGCGGGTGATCGAGGCGATCGTGGATGCCGCCAGGCGGAACCAGTGCTCGCTGGCGTATTCGACCTGCCCGAACTGGTGCCGGATCATGAGCTGCTCCACCTCCGGCACGGGCGTCGACTCGATGATCGATTCGACGTACCAGCGGTAGCCCTCGTCGGTCGGGATCCGGCCGGCCGAGGTGTGCGGATGGGTCAGGAGGCCGCCGAGCTCGAGCTCGGCGAGGATGTTGCGGACGGTCGCGCTGGACACGCCGAGGTGGTACCGGTCGACGAGCGCGTGGCTCCCGACCGGCGCCGCCGTGGTGACGTATTCCTCGATGACGGCCCGAAGGATCGCCTGTGCCCGGAGGTCCAGGGGGCCGATGGAGCGGCGGATCCGTCGCACCAAGGCCTGACTCCTGCGTTCTGGATCGGATGGTTAGCACTCTCCATGCCAGAGTGCTAACGATGGGTTGGATGGTAGCAGCCGGGTGCGGCAGCGTCAACGCCCGGATGGCGGTCGGCGAGCCTCCGCGACGACCTCGCGGGCGACCCGGCGGGCGATGGCCTCGATCCGGGCGTCGAACGCGGCGCCCTCAACCTCGGCGCTCGCCGCCGCGGCGGCGGCAGGTCCCGTCTCGGCGGCGGCAGGTCCTGCCTGGGCGGCGGACGGGTTCGGGGCCTCGACCGGGAACCGTTGCGCAGCCGCCTTCTCGAGACGCGACTTGATCGGCGTGAAGGTCGTCGCCAGCACCAGCGTCGTCAGGACGAGCGCGGCCTCGGAGCTCTCGCCGGTCGTCTCGACGAAGAGGGCGTTGAAGAGCCTGAGCGATGCCGCGTACAGGCCGGCCAGGATCGCGGTCAGCGTCCCGTAGGCGACGGTCCGCCCGATGATCCGGTCGATGGCGTACAGGTTGTGGGTCGTGATCGCGCGGAAGACCGCGATCGGCAGGCTCAGGGCCGAGAAGATGAACAGGCCATAGCCGACCTCGCGAAGCAAGGGCTGGTCCCGGGCCACGGTGAGCTCGATGGCGACGTAGACGATGCTCGCCATGACGAGCACGGCGGCGCCGTACGCGAACCAGCGGAGCTGGACCCGCTCCAGCCTGGCCGCGCCACGGTACCGGCGAATCATCGCTCTGGCGGCGACGGCCCCGGGCACGAGAGCCAGGGCCGCGCTGAGGCCGCTCGCCACCGTCAGCGGCCCGATGAGCGGGGCCGGAACCGCGAACGGGCTGGTGAAGGCCGGGTAGACGAGGAGAGCCCCCGGCCGGACCGCCATGACGCAGGCGCACACGCCGCTCGTGACAAGCCCCCAGCGCAGGATCGAGGCTTCGGCCCGGCTTCCCGCGCGGCCGGTGGGGAAGCGGACGATGAGCGAGGTCAGGAGGTACGTCCAGACCGGGATCGTGATGCTCGCCCCGATCCACGACACGACCTGGCCGAGCCGGTGGTCGCCGCCCGGCAGGCTGGTCACGAGCATCGTCGCCCAGGTCAGCTGCGACGAGCCGGCTGCGGCGCCGAAGACGAGGAACAGCCAGCCGATCTGGTGATCAGGGCGACGCGCCCGCAGGACGATGCCGAGGGCGACGAGGGTGAGGGTGAAGGCCGCTGCGCCGATCTCGGTGACGAACGAGCTCGTGATCCCCGCGGGTCGGTCCGCCGTAGCCACGTCGAGGACCAGGCTCGAGATGGACGTGCCCAGCCCGATCGCAGCCAGCAGGGCGAGCGCGACCCGCTCACGCCCGGTCGCCGCCGGGATCGAGGGCGCGCCGCTGACGACTCCGGTCCCCATCGACCAACGATCCTAGCGCCGCCGGGCCTGCCCTACCCGGCCGGTCAGACGAGCCGGGCGAAGAGCTCGTTCGAGAGCAGCCGGCCTCGTGTCGTGAGGACGATGCGATCGTCCGCCGTGACGTCGATGAGCTCGGCCGCGAGGGCCCAGCCGATATGCTCGGCCAGCGGTGGTTCGGCCATGGCCTCGGCCGGGAGCCCGCTCGAGGTGCGGAGGCCCAGGATGACCCGCTCGGCCGCGGCCGAGGCGGCATCGAGCGCCTCCTCGCCGCCCGGCGGGAGCCGGCCCGGGGAGCCGTCGGCCGGGGTGAGCGCGTTGCTGTACGTGTCCAGCCGGGCCGCGGTCCAGCGTCGTACAGCCCCGTCGAAGGCGTGCGCCCCGGGTCCGACCGCCTCGTACGGGCGCCGCTCCCAGTACGCCAGGTTGTGCCGGCTCTCGTGCCCCGGGCGCGCCCAGTTCGAGATCTCGTAGGCTTCGAAGCCCACCTCGGCCAGCCGATGGACGGCGTGGTGGTACATCGCCGCCGCCCGGTCCTCGTCCTGGCCCGCCCGGGCTGTGTCGCGCCAGCGCCGGGCCCCGCGCGTCGTCGGGAGATGGTCGCCGAGCGGGCCGGTGAGGCCTTCGGCGTCGGGATCGTCGAGGGTCAGGGCGTAGAGCGAGAGATGGTCGGGCTCGAGCTCGAGGGCCCAGTCGAGGGTCGTCATCCAGCCCTCGACCGAGGTACCCGGGACGTCGTACAGGAGGTCCAGGTTGAGGGACTCGATCCCGGCCTCGCGCGCCTCCGCCACGGCTTCCACGACGTCCGCCGCCCGATGACGCCGGCCGAGGCTCTTGAGCGTGGCGTCGTCGAGGGCCTGGGCCCCGTACGACAGCCGGGTGATCCCGGCCGCAACGAGGGCTGCCGGGTCGCCCCGATCGTCCGGACCGGGGTTGGCCTCTAGGCTGACCTCAGCCCGGTCGGCCAGGCCATAGCGCAGCTCCACGAGGCGGATGAGCCCGGCGATCGCATCCGGCGGCAGGATCGACGGCGTGCCCCCGCCGAGATACAGCGAGCCGAGGCGCGGCCTGGTCGGGCTGCCCACGGCTCCCCAGCGGGCATCGAGGGTGTCGGCTCGCAGCTCGAGCTCACGCCGGACCGCAGCCACGTACCCGGGGATCCGGCTGGCGGGACCGCGCGCCTCCGCGCCGGCAACGACGACGAAGTCGCAATAGGGGCAGAGCGAGATGCAGAACGGGACGTGGATGTAGAGCGCTTCGGGCGGTCCAGGCACGGGCAGGGGCACGTCACGGCCGGAGCCGGGGGTCGCGCCGGATCCGCGCTCAGCGCTCGCGGCCCGTCTCCCGGCCCATCTCCCGGCCTGTCTCCCGGCCCGTGACGACCCGCCAGCCCTCCGGAGCCCGTCGGCGCCGCTCGACCTCCTCGATCTCGGTCCCGCGCGGGGCCGGCTGGCCGGCGTGGCCGGTCGTGAGGAAGACGGCGACGCGGGTCACGGCATGGCCAAGGAATGCGGCCGCGATGCCGCCGGTCACGACGGTCGCCCAGCCCGCGACCAGCCCGATGACGAGGCTCAACACGAACATCGACCGGTTCCGGCCCGGCGCGCCGAGCCGCGTGGCGAGGGTGTAGGTGAGGGCCTGGGCGAGGATGGCGAGGTTGGCATCGACGCCGACCACGACCATGAAGCCGAGGAGCGCGCCGCGGAAGACGGCCTCGTCGACGAACGCGGTCGCGATCTCGTTGACGAGGGCCCCTGGATAGGCGGTGACATCGGGCAGCCGGACGTGGTGGTAGCGCCACCAGGCGAGCCCGACCGCGGACGCCGCCCCCGCGGCCCCCAGCAGCAAGCCGAGCTGGATCCCCGCGTCGCCCGGGCTCAGGAAGAGCTGGAGGCCAGGCGATGGATGGACCCACAGGATGGCGATGACGCCGCCGATCCCCACGAGGTACCAGGCCAGGCGCCGCCAGACCGAGGGCGGCCGGCCGCCGGACGGCTCGTCGTATTCGGCCGCCCCGAAGTGGGCGGCCTCCAGGCGGAGCATGACGAGGAGGAGCGTCAACCCGAAGGCGATGAACGTCCGGAACGTGTGGATCGCGCCGTCGTCCATCGGACCCTAGGCCTCGTCGGTCCGGAGCATGGCGAGGAAGGCCTCCTGCGGGATCTCGACCGAGCCGACCCGCTTCATCCGGCGCTTCCCCTCCTTCTGCTTCTCGAGCAACTTCCGCTTTCGCGTGATGTCGCCACCGTAGCACTTGGCCAGGACGTTCTTGCGGAGGGCCCGGACGGTCTCGCGGGCCACGACATTGGAGCCGATCGACGCCTGGATCGGGACCTCGAACATCTGGCGCGGGATGAGCTGCTTGAGGCGCTCGGCGAGGGTCCGCCCGATCGAGACCGACTTCTCGCGGTGGACGATCATCGACAGCGAATCGACCGGCTCGCCGGCCACGAGGACGTCGAGCTTGACGAGGTTCGCGGCCCGGTAGCCAATCTCCTCGTAGTCCATCGAGGCGTAGCCGGCGGTGCGCGTCTTGAGCTGGTCGTAATAGTCGACGATGAGCTCGGCCAGCGGCAGCTCGAAGCGCATGAGGACGCGCACGGGATCGATGTACTCGAGGTCCACGAAGCTCCCCCGGCGGTTCGTCGACAGCTCCATGAGCGGCCCGATGTAGGTCGACGGGGTGACGACCGAGAGCCGGACCCAGGGCTCCCGGATCTCCTCGATGTCGATGATCGCGGGGAGGTGGGCCGGGTTGTCGACCTCGACGATTCCGCGGCCGTTGGTGAGCACCACCTGGTACTCGACCGACGGCGCCGAGGCGATGAGGTCGAGGTCGAACTCCCGCTCCAGGCGCTCCTGGACGATCTCCATGTGGAGGAGCCCCAGGAACCCGCAGCGGAACCCGAAGCCGAGCGCCACCGAGCTCTCCGGCTCGTAGGTGAACGACGCGTCGTTGAGGTGGAGCTTCTCGATGGCGTCGCGGAGGAGCGGGTAGTCCTCGCCCGAGACCGGGTAGATGCCCGCGAAGACGAGGCTCTTCGCCTCCTGGTAGCCCGGCACGGGCTCCGCCGCGGGCGCCGCGACCGTCGTGATCGTGTCGCCGACCTGGGCCTCGCGGACGTTCTTCAGGCCGGTCGCCACGTAGCCGACCTCGCCGGCCCGCATCGCCTTGACCGGCACGAGCTGGGGCCGGAAGAAGCCGAGCTCCAGGAGCTCCGCCTCGGCGCCCGAGGCCATGACCCGGATCCGGTCGTGGGCGTGGAGCGTGCCCTGGGCCAGGCGGACGTGGACGATGACGCCCTTGTAGGGGTCGTAGTGGGAATCGAAGACGAGGGCTTTCAGGGGTGCCGCCGGATCGCCCTTCGGCGGCGGGATCCGGCTAACGATGGCTTCGAGAATCTCGGCGATCCCGGTGCCCTCCTTGGCCGAGGCCAGGATGACCTCCTCGCGGGGGATCGCGAGGACGCTCTCGAGCTCCTCCATGACGACCTCGGGCTGGGCCGAGGGCAGGTCGATCTTGTTGAGGACCGGGATGATCGTCAGGCCCTCGCGGAGGGCGAGGTGGACGTTGGCGAGGGTCTGGGCCTCGATGCCCTGGGCCGCGTCGACCACGAGGATCGCCCCCTCGCAGGCCTGCAGGCTGCGGCTGACCTCGTAGCTGAAGTCGACGTGGCCGGGGGTGTCGATGAGGTTGAGGCCGTACAGGAGGCCGTCGTCTGCGGTGTACTCGAGGCGGACGGCCCGGGCCTTGATCGTGATGCCCTTCTCCCGCTCCAGGTCCATCGAATCGAGGACCTGGCTCGTCATCTGGCGGGGATCGATGGCGTGCGTCGCCTCCAAGAGCCGATCCGCGAGCGTCGACTTCCCATGATCGATGTGGGCAATGATCGAGAAGTTGCGGAGGCGGTCCTGGGGGTTCGTCACCATCAGGCGGGGGTGCCGCGCGGCGGCGTGGGCTGGAGGGCGAAGGCGAGGCCCTCCGGGGTCGACATCGTCGCGCCGCGGGCGCGAGCTCGGTCCATGGCCGCCATCGTCATCCCCGCCCGTAGGGTCGCCAGCGTTCCCTCGTACTGCTGGCGCTCGTCCGGCGGCCACTTGCCGCCGGCGGCCTCGATCCCGGCCTCGGCGAACCCGTTGAGCACGGCGGCCCGATCGAGGTCGCCCCTGGCGGCGGTCACGGCCGCGAGTCCGTTGACGAGCCACGGGATCATGATCGCGTCCTGGAGGCGATCCACGATCGCCAGCGCCTCGAGCGACAGCTCTTCCGCTCGCTCCAGGTTGCCGAGCTGCCGCTCGACCATGCCGAGGTTGGCCGACTCGATGGCGACGAGGTACTCGTTGTCCGTCTGGCGACCCAGGGCGATGCGGTCGCTCATGACCGCCCTGGCCGCCTCGAACTCGCCGCTCATCTGGTAGGCGACGCCCAGGACGTGCATGGCGCTCGAGCGGCCCTGCACGTCGTCGGTCCCCTCGGTGACGGCGATCGCCTCTCGAAGGAGCCGCTTGGCCTCCTCGACGTCGGTGTTCAGGGCGATCCTTGCGAGGACGCCCAGCGAGAGGGAGACAACCGTCGGCGCATTCGCGGCCCGGCCGAGGTTGACGGCACGGTTCGAGAGCTCGGCGGAGCGCTCGTAGTCCCCGCCCCAGAACAGCAGGTAGCCATGCTGGAAGACGGCCATCGCGCGCGTCGCCTCGCTTGCCCCTGGCAGCGCGGTCGCCCGCCGGAGCCAGTCGTCGCCCTCGGGCATGCGCTTGGAGGCCATCCAGAACTGGACCAGGGCGATGGTGAGACGACAGGCCTCCTCGGCGCGACCGCGGTCGAGAAAGAGCTCGAATGCGGCCCGCAGGTCCGGATATCGCCCTTCGACGCGGGCGTGCGCGGCGTCGGCATCCCTGCCGCGAAGCGCCCGCCGGTCCTCCTCGGCGGAGACGAGCAGCGCCGTGGCGGTCTCCAGGTCCATGGCGCGGATGATACGAGCGGGGCCCGCTCGGGCTCGGGACCCGCCGAACACGCGCCAGGGGCAGCGGGCGGGCGCCGCGCAGGACCTCTCGCAGGACCTCGCGCCGGCCTCAGGCCCGGAGGAGGGCCAGCGTCGCGACACCCATGGCGATGATCGCGACGCCGGCGACCTGGACCCGGCCGAGGCGCTCGCCGAAGAGGAGCCACGCCACGATGGCGGCGATTCCGGCGAATTGCGAGGCGAGGACGGCGGCGATGGCCGCGCTGTCGCGCGAGCCAAGGGCGAACGTCCCGGTGCCGGCAACCTCGGCCACGCCGACGAGGATGACGAAGGGCACCACCGGGCGGGTCATCCGCAGGCGGCGGGCGAGCGCCAGCGGGACGGTCACCGCGAGGACGCCGGCGACACGGGCCGGCAGGAGCGTCCAGGCGAGGGGCAGGTCGGCGGCGATCAGGCTCGTGGCGAACAGGTTGATGCCGAACAGGAGCGCCCCGCCGAGTGCAAGGAGCGCCGTCACCGTCGCGCTGACCGGGGCAGGGTCGGTCTCGGCGGTCGGCGTGGCGCGCTCGATCGCTGCCAGGACGACGCCGACGGCGATGAGGGCGAGGATCGCCAGGACCGGTCCGCCGACGACTTCGCCGGCCGCGATCGCCAGGACCGCGCCGATCGCGCCCTCGGTCGAGACGATCGGCCCGACGACCCCGACCTTGCCCCGTCGCAGGGCTGTGTAGACGAGGAGCAACCCGCCCGCGTTGGCGATCCCCGCGGTGCTCAGGAGGAGGATCTCGGGCGCGCCGAGCGTGACCGGCGGGGCCACGAGCACGAGCGGGACGGCCACCACCAGCCCGACGAGCATGACCCAGCTGAGCGTCGACCACGACCCGATGACGCGGGCGCTGCGGGACGAGCCAAGCAGGGTGGTGGCCCAGAGGACGGCGGTGACGAGGCCGCCGACGATCGCAATCACCCGGGAAGTCTGACGGGAAGCCCGCGAACGTGCGGAAGTGGCTGGCGGCAGCACCGCGGCGGCCGAGTCCGCGACGCTCTGCTACCATCCTCGTCCGCGCCCGGCGCCTCGCGCCCGCGCCTGTCGACATTCGAACTCTGCATCGTGAGGTTCGCACCTTGGCCAAGACGCCCCGGAAATGGACGGGCGCCCGCTCGCCGTCGGGCCTGAAGCGCGTCCGATCGTCCGAGCGGCGGCACGCGATCCTCGGCCCCCGTCGCGCCACCGCGAAGACACTCGTGAAGACTGCCCTCACCGCGGCCACCGCACCGTCGGCCGACGTCGATCCGCAGGTCGCCCTGATCGAGGCGATCAGCGCCCTCGACCGCGCGGCCAAGGTCGGCGCCATCCACCCGAACGCGGCCGCGCGTCGCAAGTCCCGCCTCGTCCGGAAGGTCAACGCCGCGGGCGTCGGCGCCGGTGCGGCCGGCTCGCACGTCGCAAAGACGATCGGCAAGGCCGCGGCCCAGAAGGCCGCCAAGGCCCGCATCGCCGCGTCGAAGGCGGACAAGGCCAAGGGCGCCCAGACCGCGGCCGGCAAGGCTCGCGCGGCGCTGAGCAAGTCGGCCCGCGCCGAGGCGGCGGCAGCCGCAGCGGCGAAGTCCCCGGCGGCGAAGACACCGGTGGCGAAGGCTGCCACGAAGACGGCAACCAAGGCCGCACCGAAGGCAGCCGCCAAGTCGGCGCCCAAGGCCACGGCTGCGAAGGCCGCCTCGACGAAGGCCGCGGCCAAGGCCCCCGCCGCGAAGAAGGCCCCAGCGAAGAAGGCCGCGAAGGCCTGACCCGTCAGCCGGCCAGACCGGCGAGCCGTCTCGACATCACGACGCCCCGGCCATCGGCCGGGGCGTTTTCCTGCGGTTCGGGTCGGTTCGGCCCGGGCGTTCCTGCGGTTCAGCCCGGTTTCGGCCGGGTGATCCCATAGAGGACGCCGCCGGCAACGCCAAACCCCGTCGACAACAGGAGCAGCAGGCCCGCGGTGGACCATTGCTGGGCCCAGTAGAACGTCGAGAACGAGGCCGCGTCGGTGACCCCGGCCGAGGCCAGCTCATCGGGCTGCTCCTCGAGATACCGCTGGTAGACGCAGTCGGCCCCCGTGGAGCACTCGAGCCGGCCACCCAGGCCAGGATCGCGATAGCCGTCGTCGGCGGCGAAGAAAAGGGCCTTCACGCCGAGCAGCAGCGCGGCCAGGGTCAGGCCCGTCACGAGCCCGGCGAACGTGGCGTTGGCCATGATCCGACCCCACGCCCCGCGGCCGCGTCCGGAGCGCGCGTCGGCGTAGTAGCCGATGAGCAGCCCCGAGGGAATTGACAGGTACCAGTAGATCGGCTCGATCGGGATGACCAGCAGGAAGCTGACCCCGATCGTGACGGCCATGCCGATCCCGACGAAGGCGGCGGTGACCGCCCCCCGGTCGACGAACCGGCCGAGGCCGCGACCGGGGACCCCCGCTGCGTCGGGGCTCACCCGGCCGAAGCGCCGCCGGCGAGGGCGGCCCGTCCGGCGTAGACGGCGGCCCCGCCCAGCTCCTCCTCGATCCGGAGCAGCCGGTTGTACTTGGCGACCCGCTCGGAGCGCGAGGGGGCGCCGGTCTTGATCTGCCCGGTCCCCATCCCGACGACGAGGTCGGCGATCGTGGTGTCCTCGGTCTCGCCCGAGCGATGCGACACGACGGCCGTCCAGCCGGCCCGCCGGGCCGTCTCGATCGCCTGGACCGTCTCGGTCAGGGTCCCGATCTGGTTGAGCTTGATGAGCACCGAGTTCGCGGATCGCTCGCGGATCCCGCGGCGGATCCGCTCGGGGTTCGTGACGAGCAGGTCGTCGCCGACGATCTGGATGCGATCGCCGAGACGAGCCGCCAGGGCGGCCCAACCCGTCCAGTCGTCCTCGGCCAGGCCGTCCTCGAGCGAGACGATCGGATAGCGCGACGCCCAGTCGGCCCAGAGGTCGATGAGCTCGCCAGAATCGAGCGTCCGGCCCTCCTTGGCCAGGACGTAGCGGGTCGGCGCCCCGTCGGTGCCGCTCCCGGGCTCGACGAGCTCGGTCGACGCCGGGTCGAGGGCGATGGCGACGTCCTCGCCGGGTCGGTAGCCGGCGGCCTCGATCGCCCGCAGGATGACCTCGACCGCGGCCTGGTTGGATCCGAGCGACGGCGCGAAGCCGCCCTCGTCGCCCTGGCCGGTCGCATGGCCCTCGTCGTGGAGGAGCGTCCGGAGCGCCGCGAAGATCTCGGAGCCCGCCCGGAGCGCCTCCGAGAAGGTCCCGATGCCCACCGGCATGACCATGAACTCCTGGAAGTCCGTGGAATCCTGGGCGTGCTTGCCGCCGTTGAGGATGTTGAACATCGGGACAGGCAACGTTCGCGCTCCGACCCCGCCGAGATAGCGGTACAGCGGCAGGTCGAGGGCCGCGGCCGAGGCGTGGGCGGCCGCCAGGGACACGCCGAGGATCGCGTTGGCCCCGAGTCGGCCCTTGTTCGGTGTCCCATCGAGATCGATGAGGACGCTGTCCAGGCCGGCCTGGTCGGCGGCATCGAGGCCGAGGACGGCCGGGCCGATCTCCTCGACCACGTTGCTGACGGCCTTCCGAACGCCCTTGCCGCCGAAGCGGTCCTTGTCTCCGTCGCGGAGCTCGACGGCCTCGTGGGCGCCGGTCGAGGCGCCCGACGGGATGGCCGCCCGGCCGATGGAGCCCTCGGCCAGGACGACGTCGACCTCGATCGTGGGGTTGCCCCGCGAATCGAGGATCTCGCGGGCATCGACGAAGGTGATCGAGGTGTCGACGCTCATGCCGGCGCTCCTTCCGGGGCGCGCTCTGCGGCGCGGTCCCGGAGGATGGCCACGCCCGGCAGCTCACGGCCCTCGAGGAACTCGAGGCTGGCGCCGCCGCCGGTAGAGATGTGGGTGAACCGGGACGCCAGGCCCTGCTGCTGGATCGCGGCGACGCTGTCGCCGCCACCGACCACGACGGTCGCGCCGGCATCACACCGATCGGCCAGGAAACGGGCGATCTCCTTCGTCCCGTGGGCGAAGGACGGGATCTCGAAGACCCCCAGGGGGCCGTTCCAGAAGACCGTCATCGCGTCGGCGAGCGCCTCCTCCATGAGCTCGAGGGTGGCCTTGCCGACGTCGACGATGTGCCACGAGGCGGGGATCTTCTCGGCCGACAGGGTCTTGTACTCGGTCCCGCGGGTGACCTCCTTGGCGACGATGACGTCGACCGGCAGGATGACCTTGACGCCCTTGGCCTCGGCGCTCGCCAGGACCCGCCGGGCCTCGTCGATCATGTCGTGCTCGGCGAGGCTCTTGCCGACCGCCTTGCCCTGGGCCAGCAGGAACGTGTTCGCCATCCCGCCGCCGAGGACGAGGATGTCGACCTTGCCGACGAGGTTGTCGAGGACCTTGAGCTTGCCCGAGACCTTGGCCCCGCCGACGATCGCGGCGTACGGCCGGGCCGGCGATTCCACCAGGTTCGAGAGCTGGGCGATCTCGGCCTCCATGAGGAAGCCGGCGTACGACGGCAGGAGCGTGGCGATGCCGACGGTCGAGGCGTGGGCCCGGTGGGCCGTGCCGAAGGCGTCGTTGACGTAGATGTCGGCGTAGGCCGCGAGCTGCTCGGCGAACTTGGGGTCGTTCTTCTCCTCGGCGGCGTGGAAGCGCAGGTTCTCGAGGAGCAGGACCTCGCCGGGCCGGAGCCGCTTCACGGCATCGACCGTGCCGATGCCGAGGGCGTCGCCGGTGACCGGGACGTTCCGGCCCAGGAGCTGGGTCAAGCGCTCGGCGACGGGTCGCAGCCGCAGGCCGTCCTGGACCTTGCCGTCGGGCCTTCCGAGGTGACTGGCGAGGATGACCCTGGCGCCCTGGCCAAGGAGATGCCGGATCGTGGGCAGGGCCGCCCGGATCCGGGAATCATCGGTGACCTTGCCGTCCTCGAGGGGAACGTTGAAATCCACGCGCACGAAGACGCGCTTGCCGGCGACATCGACGTCGCGGATCGTCAGCTTGTCCATGTGGGTCCTGTCTGTCTCATGTGCGGGGCGCGAGGGGTTGGAAGCTCCGCCGTCAGGCGGCGGCCCCTGCCGGCAGCCTGGCCGCGATCATCGCGATGAGGTCGGCGCAGCGGCAGCTGTAGCCCCACTCGTTGTCGTACCAGGCGATGACCTTCACCATCGTCCCGCCGAGGACCATCGTGCTCGCCGCGTCGATGATCGAGGAGCGGGCGTCGCCCCGGAAGTCGGACGACACGAGGGGCTCGTCGGAAACGCCGAGGATGCCCTTCATCGGCCCGGCGGCCGCGGTCCGGAAGGCCGCGTTGAGCTCCTCGACGGTCGTCTCGCGCCCCACCGTGGCGGTGAAGTCGACGACGCTCACCGTGGGCGTCGGCACGCGCAGGCTGAAGCCGTCGAACCTGCCCTTGAGGTCCGGGATGACGAGGGCCAGGGCCTTCGCCGCGCCGGTCGTCGTGGGGATGATATTCAGGCCGGCGGCCCGAGCCCGACGCGGGTCCTTGTGGGCGACATCGAGGATCCGCTGGTCGTTGGTGTAGCTGTGGATCGTGTTCATCAGCCCACGCTCGATGCCGACGAGGTCGTGGACGACCTTGGCCGCCGGGGCCAGGCAGTTCGTCGTGCAGCTGGCGTTGCTGATGATGTGGTGGCTGGCCGGGTCGTACCTGTCGTCGTTCACGCCGAGGACGATCGTGATGTCCTCGCCCTTGGCCGGGGCGCTGATGACGACCTTGCGGGCGCCCGCATCCAGGTGGGCCCGGGCCTTCTCGGCGGTCGTGAAGATGCCGGTCGACTCGAGCACGACGTCGACGCCCAGGTCGCCCCACGGCAGGGCCGCGGGATCCTTCTCCTTGAGGACCGTGATCTCGCGGCCGTCGATGATCAGCGAGTCGTCTGTGTGCTCGACGGTCCCGGGGAACGCGCCGTACGTCGAATCGTGCTTGAAGAGGAGCGCATTGAGGCTCGTCTCGACGAGGTCGTTGACGGCCACGACCTCGACGTCCGGGGCCCGCTCCAGGATGGCCTTGAGGGATTGCCGGCCGATACG
This sequence comes from Chloroflexota bacterium, assembly GCA_004297395.1. Classification (GTDB taxonomy): domain Bacteria; phylum Chloroflexota; class Limnocylindria; order Limnocylindrales; family CSP1-4; genus UBA5189. Next base: position 14,213 of record SCUO01000086.1, read on the forward strand.
GCCGAAGCCGTTGATCCCGACGCGAACAGACATGGTTCGGGAACCTCCCATCGGGCCCCTGCGCGCCGCCATGGCGGCCGGGCGAACCCGAGTTGAACACGGTGTTGGTACGCCCCGAGTCTAGCAGAGGGCCCTCGCGGCTCCCTCCCGACGGTTGGCGTCGGGCGTGTTGCGGACGGGTGCCGATTCGGGGTCAGTCGGCACTTGCGCCGGAACGGCGGAGCGCTAGGAGCGGCACCGCACCGACCAGGCCGACGTCGTCGCCGAGCGCGGCCGGGACGATCTCGACGCGTGCGCCGGGGATCCGGAAGGCGGTCTCGCGGACCGCATTCCGGGCCGGACCGAGGAGTCGCTCGCCCTCCGCGGCGGCGAGCCCGCCGCCGACGACGATCCGCTCCGGAGCGAAGACATCCACCAGGCCGACCGTGAATGCGGCGAACGCCAGACGGGCGCGATCCATGATCGCCCTCGCCTCGACGTCCCCCGCCTCGGCCGCCGCTCGGACGTCGCGACCCTCGAGCCCGCCGGGGGCGCGGTCTGCAAGCCGCGCGGCCAGCACGGCTGAGCGGCCCGCGACCGCGGCATCAGTGGCCAGGCGGGCAATCCCGCTGCCGGAACAGAGCGCCTCGATGTGGCCACGGCCACCGCAGGCGCAGGCAGGCCCGTCCAGATCCACGGTCAAGTGGCCGAACTCGCCGGCGACCCCGTCGGGCCCGCCATAGAGCGAGCCGCCGATGACGATCGCGCCGCCGAACCCGGTGGACACGGTGACGTAGAGGAAGTCCCGGCAGCCGCGGGCCGCGCCGAACGCGAGCTCGGCCAGGGCGGCGACGTGGGTGTCTCGCTCGAGCGCGGCGGGCAGGCCCAGGGCGGCCCCGATCGGGGCGGCGAAGGGCACGTCGCGGAAGCCCGGACCCACGTTGGGCGGCTCGACGAGGGTCCCCGTGCGTGGGTCCACCGGGCCCGGCGCCGCCAGGCCGATCCCGTGGATCGTTCCGGCAGTCGCCAGGCCGACGTCGTCGAGCACGGCGCGGAGCAGCCCGATGCAGGCCTCGATCACCGCCTCCGGCCCGTCGGCCCCGGGCGTGGGGCGTTCCCGTCGGACCACGATCCGACCGTCGGCAGTCACCACGGCCGCCCGGATCCGGCTGGCACCAAGGTCGAGGGCGAGGACGGGATCAGCCGATGGGACCATGGGGTGAGGATACGGTCGTCGCGTCGCCGGGCGGCGCGGCGTGGCAGAACCTCGCCGGGCGGTACGGCGCGGCACACCCTCGCCGGACGCGTGCCGCTGTCGGGCAGCCCGGGATTCCTGCACCGCAGCCGGTGCCGGCACTAATGACGCCTCGCCATCCACGAATCCCTGTCTGGCAGTCCGGGACGCTCGAGCCGGGCGTACTGCCGGCAACGGACACCGGACTCGGCACCGTACGGGAATGACGAACCCCCCGGCGGTCGCCCGACGGGGGGTTCAAGCGTCGCGGTTGCGGGACGTCAGCCCCCGATCTTGAACACCTTCGTGCCGCACTTCGGACAGGTGCCCGAGAGCGCCGGCTTGCCGTTCTTCATGGTGATCTGAACCGGGTTCTGGACTTCGACCTTCATCTTGTCCTTGACGCAGTAGGCCTGTGCCATCGGTACAGCTCCTCCTCGGGCTCCCTGCGCCCCGGGCAAGCGCCCGGAGTCGCGAACTGACTAGATGCCGAGCGACGGTCGCCAGTGCTCCGTGCCGGCCTCGACTTTGCGACGGTCGATGTCGGCGAGGATCAGGAGGCTTTCCAGCCCCGTCTCCACGCACGCTGCTTCCGCCGCATCCTTCGCAGCCCCGACGACGAAGTCGCCGGTGGTGCGTTGCGCGAACACCGTGCACACAGCCCCCGCGCGGCAACGCGCCAGGCCCGCGAGCACGAGCAGTGCCGATGCCTCCATCTCGAAGTTCATGACGCGCTGCCGCGCCATCTCCTCCGCGAGGTCAGGGTATCGGATGGGAAGC
>SCUO01000123.1 GCA_004297395.1 Chloroflexota bacterium
CACGCGCTCGCCGCCATCAATGGCGCGCTCTATCACCGCGCCACCTCGGGCGAGGGCGGACAGTATCTCGATATCTCACTGCTCGACTGCTATTTCCACAGCCACGAAATGAACGTCGGCGCCATCAGCGCCAGCCAGGGCGCGATCAACCCCTACCTGCCCGGCCGCTACCATTCCGCGGTGGCGCCGCTCGGGGTGTACAAGAGCAAGGACGGCTATCTGATCCTGATCGCCATCCTCGGCCGCTGGAAGGACTTCTGTAACGCCATCGGCCGGCCCGAACTCATCACCGATCCGCGCTACATCGACGATCCGGCCCGGGTCGCCCACCACGAAGAACTCAAGGCACTGATCGAGGACTGGCTGCAAGCCCAGGAGAGCGACGCGGCCACCATCCGTCTGCTCGGCGAGCACCATGTACCGGTGGCACCGATCCTCTCCATCCAGCAGGTGATGAACCATCCCCACATGAAATACCGCGGTACGGTGCGCACCATCACCGACCGCGGCGCCGGCAGCTTCGAAATGCCCGGCATGCCGCTGCGGTTTTCGGCCTTCGCCAACGACCTCGACCTGCAGGCGCCCTATCTGGGCGAGCACAATGGCGCAATCCTGGGTGGCTTGCTCGGCCTCGCGGCGGAACGCATCGCCGAACTCACCGCGGACGGCGTGCTGGTCAGCGAGCCGGTCCCGACCTGACCCGGCTCGCTCTAGGCTCTCAGCTCTCGGCTGGCGACACGGGGCTCAGAACCCTTTGATGCCCGCGTCGAGCTGCACGCCGAACGAGTTCAGCGCCATCGACACCAGGTGGTACTGACCCACCGCGAACACCACATCCATCATTTGCAGATTGTCGTAACGCTCGGCGAGCGCTTTCCAGGTCGCGTCGCCGATGCAGGAGTCGTGGTGCAGTTCGTCGGTCGCGCGCAGCAGTGCCGCTTCAAACGGCGTCCAGCCCGGCGCATCCGGCCCCGCCTTGATGCGCGCGATCTCGGCATCCGTGAGGCCCGCTTCGCGCGCGAAGATCACATGCTGGCCCCATTCGTACTCGGCCTGGCACAACCAGCCCACGCGCAGAATGAGGATTTCGCGCTCGCGCGGCGCGATGCGCGACGTCTCGCCCATCACGTGATAGGCCCAGACCGTGAATTTCTGCGCCGCGTCCCAGTGCCGCGCCAGGGTTCCCAGCACATTGTAAAAGGGCTGCCCGGCCTTGACCGGCCCCAGCACCTTGCGCTGCGCCTCGCTCCATTCGCTCTCGGCCAGGGGTGGAATACGGGGTTGGGAAAGTTTCATGGTGACCTCCAGGCCGTGGTTTTTTGTTTTGTTGCGGTTTTGTTGTTGTGATTGCGAACTGTCTCCGTACTGGTCGCCTACAAACGCTCCACATCCACCCCGACCGTCATCTTCTGGCAGTCGCCGCCGTCGAAGATGACGCCGCGCAGGGGCGTTACGTCGGAATAGTCGCGGCCCCAGGCGGTGGTAATGTGCTGTG
>SCUO01000142.1 GCA_004297395.1 Chloroflexota bacterium
AATGATCCCCAGCAAGCGAGTCCGGCGGCCACCGGATCCGGCCGCCGCCCCCGTGGGCGCGGCAATCGCGCGGACCAGGCCGCCGCCGCCGCGACGGTGGATTGGAGTCCGGACCAGTTCCTGGTTGAGCCTCAGCCGGGCATGGTGCGGTTTCAGGATCTGGACCTTGCGCCGGTTTTGCTGCACGCCATCGCCGATCTGGGGTTTCGCTACTGTTCGCCGATCCAGGCGCGCGCGCTGCCTTTTGCGTTGCGCGGCCATGATGTGGTGGGCAAAGCCCAGACCGGTACCGGCAAAACTGCGGCTTTCCTGATCACCATCATCACCGACCTGCTGGATAACCCGGTCGAAGGTGAACGTTTTGCCGGCGAGGCGCGCTCGCTGGTGATCGCCCCGACGCGGGAGCTGGTGATGCAGATCGCCCAGGACGCCAAGGATCTGTGCAAATACACCGATCTCGAGGTTCACACGCTGGTCGGCGGCATGGATTACGACAAGCAGCGCCAGCATCTGCACCAGCGCCACTGCGACATCCTGGTGGCAACGCCCGGGCGCCTGCTCGATTTCTGCAACAGCCGCGACGTCTACCTCGATCAGGCCGAGATTCTGGTGATCGACGAGGCCGACCGCATGCTGGACATGGGCTTCATTCCCCAGGTGCGGCGCATCGTCCGCCTGACCCCCAACAAGGCCGAGCACCGCCAGACCCTGATGTTTTCCGCCACCTTCACCGACGACGTCCATCGCCTGGCGGAGCAGTGGACCGAGCGCCCCGTGTTCGTGGAGATCGAGCCCGAGCGGGTGGCGGCCGAGTCGGTGGACCAGAAGGTATACATTACCGAAACCCGCAAGAAGTTCGCGCTGCTGCGCAATCTGCTCGGCGACCCCGGAGTGGAGAGCGCCATCGTCTTCGCCAACCGCCGCGATCAGTGCCGCAAGCTCCAGGAGCGCCTGCGCGCCGCGGGGATCGAGGCGGGACTGCTGTCCGGCGAGGTCGCCCAGAACCAGCGCGTGCGCACGCTCGATGCGTTCAAAAGCGGCAAGCTCAAGGTGCTGGTCGCCACCGACGTGGCCGGGCGCGGCCTCCATGTCGACGGCATCAGCCACGTCATCAACTACACATTGCCGGAAGAGCCCGAGGACTATGTCCATCGCATCGGGCGCACCGGTCGTGCCGGCAAAACCGGCACCTCGATCAGTTTTGCCTGCGAAGACGATGCGTTTCTGCTCGAACCCATCGGCGTGCTGCTCGGCAAAAAACTCGCCTGTGAACAGCCTCCCGAGGAACTGTTGCAGATCTGAAGCCTGCGGCCACCCACCGCCGCCGGGTTTTGCCGGTTCCGACTTGATGCCACAATGCCGGCCC
>SCUO01000087.1 GCA_004297395.1 Chloroflexota bacterium
TGACGGTCGCCGGCAGCGCGACGGGCCGGTCTGACGCCAATGGACGGCACAGCGCGACGAGCACGTCGCGCTCCCGACGCGTCAGGTCCGGCATCGGCGCAGTCGGCGACGCGCGCCCTTCCACAAGCGGGCCCTCCTCCGCCGGATCTTACCCGGGGGTAAGGTGAATCTCACCGTGAGGGGCATTCCGGCCTGGTGGTGCTCGCCCGTACGGTCTCCTCGATCTCGCGAGACCCGCGGGGAGACAAGAGGGAGCATCGAGCATGCAGCACATCCGGATCGCCACGTACAAGCAGACCGCAGGCACGTTCGAAGACATGTGCCGGCTCCTCCAGGCACCCGGGGGCCTGGCCGATGTCTTCCGCGCGTCGCCAGGGTTCGTTGCCTACACGTTCGCCGACCTTGGCGATGGGACCAACGCCTCGATCAGCATCTGGACATCCGCCGGAGCGGCGGAGGCGGCAACGGCCGCGGCCGGCACGTGGGTTGCGGCGAATGTCGCCGACCTGGGACACCTGACCGACGACCGGACTGGTCGGCTGGGCTTCGTCGTCGGCGAGCTTGCGGCGGTCGTGGCCTGACGCCTGGCCTGTCGACTACGCTCCACCCACCGCGAGGAGAGGAATCCGCTCCGGGCAAGCGTCCGGGCGGATTCCTGGCAGTCGCTCGAGGTCGTTCAGGTCCGCGGCACGAGACCAGCGATCACTCGCTCGAGCCGCTGCCGCGCCTCGATTGCCACCGGCCGGATCGCCGGGTCGTCGACCAACCCGAGCACCGCCATCGGATCCATGGCCTCGATGATGGTGTCATCGCCCGCCTCGCGCAGGACGACGTTGCAGGGCAGCAGGGCGCCGATGGACTCGTCGGCGTCGAGGGCACGGTGCGCCAGCGCCGGGTTGCAGGCCCCGAGGATCACGAATGGTGACCGCTCGATTCCGAGCTTCGCCTCCAGCGTTGCCTGGACGTCGATCTCGGTGATGACACCAAAGCCCTCTGCCCGGAGGGCGGATTCGACCAATGTCCGAGCCGCGGCGAGCGGACCCGGAACCCGGGTCCCGAACGTGAATGGACTGAGCGCCAACATCGGATCACCTCACGGGCATGGCGATTGGGTGGGATCACGGGCGGTTCGCCCGCCAACGGTAGCCGATGGCCGGTTCCAGGGCGGGCGGCCTGCAAGCGGGTCGTTAGCCCCGCCCGTCGACAGACATCGCGGCCGCGACCTCCGCGGCTCCAAGGTGGCCGCAGGCGTGTCGCCATGACGCGCCGGAACCTGAGGTTGATTCCATGACAGACCGCAGCACGGTGGTCGTCGACGGCGGCGGGAGCGGCAATACCGCGATCGTGGCGCTGATCGTCGTCCTGCTCCTCGTCGTCGTCGGCTGGTGGTTCCTCTTCGGGCCGGGTGCGGGCACCCAGTCCGGCGGCGACACGAACATTGACGTAAATCTGCCCAGCGCCCCGATCGTCGAGCCCACCTGACCGCTCGAGGAGGCGTTCACGATGCCGGCCAAAACCGAGAAGCAGCGCAAGTTCATGGGCGCCGAGCTCCAGCGCAAGCGCGAGGGCAAGAAGACCAAGACGGACCTCAGCGAGAAGGAGCTCGAGAAGTACGCCAGCAGGTCCGACAGGAAGGGCGGCTGAGCTCCCCGCCAGCCCGCGTGCCTCCGCGCCCCCCGCGCCTCCGGCGCCGGGGGCGCTCTTCGTGTGTCTGGGCCAGCCGGCGGGCTCGACGGGTCAGGCCGCGGGCTCGCCGACCCGTGGCGGGGCGGGGTTTGCGAGGCCCTCGACGACCTCGGCGCCGGGCAGACCGAGGAGGATCGACGACGGGGCGATGACCTTCCAACTCCGGCTGCCGCCACCGAGCACGATCCGGGGCCGGTCCATGACCGCCGCGTCGATGAGCAGCGGCAGCCCCGAGGGCAGCCCGAAGGCGGTCACGCCGCCGATCTCGTGGCCCGTCAGCTCGCGGGTCTCGTCGGGGGAGGCGAACGAGGCCTTGCGTGTCCGGAGCCGGTCCCGGACCGCGTGGTTCACGTCGAGGCGGTGGGTCGCCAGGACGACGCACGCGGCGTAGACCGGCGGGTTCGACTTCCCGACGACGATGATCGTGTTGGCGCTGTCCTCGAGGGCGAAGCCGTAGGCGGCGCAGAAGGCGGCGGTGTCGGCGAGCGCCGGGTCGCACGCGAAGAGCTCATGCTCACCCAGGCCCTCGAGGGCCGCCTCCAGGGCAACGCGGTCGGCATCGACGGTCATGTCCGACAAACGGTAGCCCAGATCTCAGCGCCAGCCCAAGAGCGTCGCCGGCGTCCCGGCCGCAGGCCACAGGATCGTGGCCGCGACGACCGCGGCCAGGGCCGCCCCGGACAGCGACATGACGAGGTCCTGGATCCACGACGGCTGCCTTCGCGACGAGGTCGAGGATGAGCTCCGGCGACATCATGGCCTACAGCGAGAAGCCGGGCGGCTCGGCGAGGTCCGGGTTGGCCGCCTCGAACCGGCGAGCCTCGGCCAGCGTCCGGACCCATTCGTAGTAGACGCCCTTCGCGTGTACCTCGAGGACGCCGGCCTGGCGCATCCGGTGCAGCCCGTGAGCATGCATCTCGCCGGGCGAGAACGTCGCGTCGGTGACGACCGCGACGCGGAAGCCGCGCCCCAGGAGGCCGAGCGCCGACTGGGCGACACAGACGTCGGTCTCCGTCCCGACGAGGACAGCCGTCCGGCGACCCGTGGCCTCGGCGGAGGCGAGGATGTCCGGCTGGTCCGCCAGGCCGAAGACGCGCTTCTCCAGGACCGGCACGGCCGGGCCGGCCCGCTCCAGGGCCGTGCGGTCTGTAGGCCCGTTGCGCGCCGGGTCCTCCTCGGTCACGACCACCGGCACGCCGAGGACCGAGGCGACGCCGACGAGCCAGGTGGCACGTGCCGCCGCCTCCGCGGCCACTGCCCGTGCGGCCTCGTCGATTGCCACGAGGAAACCCGGCTGCAGGTCGACGACGACGAGGACCGAATCATCGCGCTCGAGGAGGTCGGAGTCACGGGACATCGCTGAGCCATCGTAGCCATCGCCCGCGGGCCGGTCCTCGCGCGACATACATCTGCAAGTGATCCGGCCGCGCACGGACTCGCCCGAGGGACGATCCGAGGCGATGCTCGAATCCGATCCGACTAGATCGACAGGAGGCTTCAGATGGATCCGACGATTCGACGCACTGACGACGATCCGATGGTCGAGCGGCGTCGCGAGCCCGGCTACGACCTGCCGGGCGAGCGGACGGACGGACGACCGACCGACACCGACGTGGATCGGGACGGTGACCGGCTGATGGACCGCAGGCCCGGCGACGGGGTGGCCATCGACAACGAGGAGGGTGGCGCGGAAGCGATGGGTGCCGGCGTCGGGGCGCTCGGCGGCGCGGCGGTCGGAATGGCCGTGGGCGGACCTCCCGGCGCCGTGGTCGGCGGCGCGATCGGTGCGGCCGGCGGCGCGGCGGCCGGTGAGGCAGCCGAGGGCGACGAGGAGGCCGGTTCCGCCGTCGGCGGCGCTGGTGGCGGTCTGGCCGGGGCGGCGATCGGTGGTGCCGTGGCCGGCCCGCCCGGCGCGGTCGTGGGCGGCGCGGTCGGGGCCGGCGCCGGCGCCGGCGCCGGCGACCAGGCCGAGGAAGAGGCCGAGGAGGCCCACCCACGGGGCCGCTAGGGTCCCCACAGGTCAGGGCGGCGCCCGGGAGGCTTGGCCTCCCGGGCGCCGCCGCTGGAGTCCGCCCCTACCTCGCGACCGTCCCCGGGGCCGACGTCCAGGGTCGGGCCACCGTCTACTTCCGGGTAGACGACGCCTCGGCAGCCCTCGCGCTCCTGGAGTCGCGCGGTGCCGTTGTCCGGGAGCGGCCCGAGATCGGCTACCGGAGCGATGGGCACGACCTGTGGCTGGCGTTCGTGACCGACCCGGACGGCAACCAGATCGGGCTGGTGCGAGAGGCGCCGAAGGATCTCGACCGCGGCTGAGGCCACCTCTCAGGATCCTGTCATCGACGGCCTCGAAGGTTGTCTCCAACGGACCGCCGGACCAGAGCTCCGGCGGCCGAACAACGACGGAGACACACCATGGACGACACACCCAGCGTCCCGGTCGAGCGGACCGGGCCCGCGCCCATCGCGAGGATCGGCCTCCTCGGTGCCGCCGCGGCGGCCCTCGTAGCCGTCGGCATCCTGGTCTTCGGGTCGAGCGCGACGCCGGCCGGGACGCTTGCCGCCTATGACACCGCCACGCCGAACGACGCCCTGGTCTACGCCAACGGTGGTCCCGGCTTCGGCGGCCGCGGCGGCTTCGGACCGGGTGGCATCACGATCACCGCGATCTCCGGCTCGAGCATCTCGCTCGAGACGGCCGACGGCTGGACCCGGACGATCACCGTCGACGGCGACACCACGTATTCCGAGAGTGGCGACACGATCGCCCAGGCCGACCTCGCGGTCGGCGACCAGATCCGCTTCGAGCAGACGCTCGAGGACGACGGAACCTGGACGATCGACGCGATCGCGGTCATCCCGCCGCACGCCGGCGGCGCCGTCACGGCCATCTCGGGCTCGACCATCACGGTCGAGCGGCGCGATGGGACCGAGGCCACGATCACGGTCACCTCGAGCACGACGTACACCGTCTCGGGCGACGCGGCGACCCTCGCCGACGTCGAGGTCGGGATGGTCCTCTTCGCCGAGGGCACCGAGAACAGCGACGGCTCGCTGACGGCGACCGAGGTCCATGCGGGCGATCCCGGTGAGTTCCGGGGTCGCGGGGGCCCGGGCCATGGGCCCAGGTTCAACGACGCGACCGAGGACGATACCGCGTCCGACAGCGCGAGCTGAGCACCTCACATAGCGGGCGGCGGCCTCCGGTCGCCGCCCGACCCGACGCCACGGCGGTTCCTCCTCCACCGCCAGGACGTTCCCTGCGACGGCCCGGCGGGCAACCGCCGGGCCGTTGCTGTTGGCGCCTCTGAAACCTGCGGGGTCCGCATCGCCTCAAGCGTCCGTGGGGATCCTGCCCGGCGGTCCGCGCCTGCTCGCCGGTCCGCCGCCGCGTGGCGGACCGGAATCGTACGGCGACCACCTGGCCAGGCTCGGCCAGACGCCCGCGATCGGACCGGAGGACATGGTCACGGAGCTGGAGTTGAGCGGCCTGCTCGGTCGCGGTGGCGGCGGGTTCCCGGTCGGCCGCAAGTGGAGAGCCCTGACCGAGGGCCCACGAGGCCCGGCGGTCGTCGTCGTCAACGGCGCCGAGGGCGAGCCGCGGAGCTCCAAGGACCGCGTCCTCATGACCTACCGGCCCCACCTGGTCCTCGACGGCGCCGTCCTTGCCGCGAACGCCGTGGGCGCTGACTCGATCGTGGTCTACGTGGGTGAGGAGCACGGCCGAGCCCGGGCCGCGATGGCCGCCGCGATCGAGGCCCGGTCGTCGACGGTTTTGGTCTCGATCCGCACCGTTGCCGCGCCCATCGGTTACGTGTCCGGTGAGGCCACCGCAGCGGTGCATTTCATCAACTCCGGCGACGCCCGGCCGACCGCCACGCCACCGCGACCGAGCGAGGCAGGGGTCCGCGGCCGGCCGACCCTCGTCCAGAACGTGGAGTCCCTCGCCTACGCCGCGCTCATCGCCCGGTTCGGGGCGGGCTGGTTCCGGTCGGTCGGCCGACGCGAGACGCCAGGCACGGCGCTCGTCACCGTCTCGGGCGCTGTCAGCGCACCCGGCGTGCGCGAGATCGAGCTCGGGACGACCATCGGCGAGCTGGTCGAGGCGGCCGGCGGCCGGCGCGACTCGGTCGGCGCGGTCCTCGTCGGCGGCTACTTCGGGGCCTGGATCAGCGGCGACGAGGGCTGGGCCATGGGTCTCGACCCCCAGGCGATGCGGGCCCGCGGCCTGACGTTCGGGTGCGGGATGGTCAGCGTGCATCCGGCCGGCGCCTGTGGTGTCGCGGCTACGGCCGAGATCATGGCGTTCATGGCGGAATCGAGTGCCGGCCAGTGCGGCCCCTGCCTGCACGGCCTCCGGTCGATCGCCGATACCGCGGCCCGGCTCGCCGCCGGCAGGTCGGACGCGGCCGCGATCGACGACCTCGAGCGCTGGACCAGCCTGGTCACGGGTCGTGGAGCCTGTCGCCAGCCCGACGGCGCCGCCGCATTCATGGCCAGTGCCGTGCGGGTCTTCGGCTCCGAGTTCGAGCGCCACGCCCGCCTCGGAAGGTGCTCCGCCGACGAGGCGAGTGTCGATGTCAGCTGATCTAGGGTGGGACCTGGTCATCGACTGGATTCGGTGCGACGGGTACGGGCTGTGTGGCGACCTCGTGCCCGACATCATCGGCCTCGATGACTGGCGCTACCCCTTGGTCCATCCGGGCCCGATCCCGAACGACCGGCGGCACGAGGTCCAGCGGGCTGTCGACTGCTGTCCGATGCGGGCCCTCAAGCTGGTGCGTGCCGGTTCGATGCCGCGCCGCTGAGCGCGGCGCGGCGATCGCACCCGGCGCGCAGGCCGGCCGCGTCAACGAGCCTCGTCACTCCGCCTGGTCATCCCGCCTCGTCATCCCGCCTCGTCGCTCCCACCTCGGCCAGGCGCCGCCGCAGGAACCGCCGCTCGGCGGCATTGGCGGTCAGGCCATGGGCCCGTTCGTAGGCCGCGCGCGCGTCCTCGAACCGCCCCAACCGCCGGAGCAGGTCCGCCCGCGCGGCGTGGAGATACGGATAGCCGTCGAGAGCGCCGCTCGCGGCGATCTCCTCGACCCCGGCGAGGCCCGCCTCGGGGCCGTCGACCATCGCCTCGGCAACGGCCCGGTTGAGGGCCACGACCGGCGACGGCGAGCGGCGCTCCAGCTCGGCGTAGAGCGCGGCGATCTGGCGCCAGTCCGTCGCGTCCGGTGTCGCGGCCCGGTCGTGGAGGGCGGCGATCGCCGCCTGGAGCTGGTAGGGCCCCGGATCACGCATCCGGAGCGCCCGCTCCACGAGCGCCGCGCCCTCGAGGATCCGCGGCCCATCCCAGCGCGAGCGATCCTGGTCGTCGAGCAGGACGAGCTCGCCGTCCGGACCGACGCGAGCCTCGCGCCGGGCGTCGTGAAGGAGCATCAGCGCCAGGAGCCCCAGGACCTCTGGCTCGTCCGGCATCAGCGACGCGAGGACCCGGCCGAGGCGGATGGCCTCGGCACACAGCTCCCGCCGGACCAGGGTCTCGCCGGACGACGCGCCATAGCCCTCGTTGAAGACGAGGTAGATGACCTGGAGGACCCCGTCGAGTCGTTCCGGCAGGAGGTGGTCGGGCGGGACGCTGTACGGGATCCCGGCGTCGCGGATCTTCCGCTTGGCGCGGACGAGGCGCTGGGCCATGGTGGGTTCGGGGACGAGGAAGGCCCTGGCGATCTCGGGCGTCTGGAGGCCGCCCAGGGTCCGCAGCGTGAGGGCCACCCGGGCGTCCATGGGCAGGGCCGGATGGCAGCAGGTGAAGATGAGCCGGAGTCGATCGTCCTCGATCGGCATGGCGTCCTCGTCGTCTCCTTCCCACGCTCCCGGATCGACCCCCGCCAGCTCCTCCTCGACGAGCCGCTCGCGGCCGAGCTGCTCGGTCTTCTCGACCAGCCGGCGGGCCCGGCGCAGCCGGTCGATGGCGCGGTTTCGAGCCGTCGTGGTGATCCAGGCCCCGGGGTTTGCCGGCGGGCCATCGTGCGGCCAGCGCTCCAGGGCGGTCACGAATGCGTCCTGGACCGCCTCCTCGGCGAGGTCGAAGTCACCGAGCGTCCGGATGAGGGTCGCGAGGACCCGACCCGACTCCTCCCGGAACAGGCGCTCGACGGCATCGGCCCCCGCGGTGGCCGGCGGGACGGCGTCCCCGGTCAGCTGCCTCAGCTCCCCGCCTGGGCCCCGATGTCGTAGTCCCAGATCGGCCGGACCTCGATCGTGCCGCGCTTCGCGGCCGGGATCTTGGCGGCCATCTCGATCGCCTCGTCGAGGTCCCTGCAGTCGAGCAGGTAGAAGCCGCCGAGGGCTTCCTTCGTCTCGGCGAACGGGCCGTCGGTGACGATCGTCTTCCCGTCCCGGACGCGCACCGACGTCGCGGTCGATGTCTCGTCGAGGGCCTCGCCGGCCAGGAACTGGTGGCGGTCGCGAGTCTCCTGGGTGAAGGCGTTGTAGGCCGCCATCTGGGCCGCGAGCTCCTCGGCCGGCGGTGGCGGGTCGTCCGGCGAGGGCTCGGCGGTGTAGATCAGGAGGAGGTACTGCATGCCTTGTCTCCGCTGTCGAGGCGACGGCGCCGCCCTGATCGAACGACGAACAGCCGGCCTCGAAATCGACAGACTCGCGGCCTCCGCCGGCGCCGAGGCGGTATCGTCTCACGCATGGCGCCCCAACCGGAGGTCATCACGGTCGCCGGCCGCGAGGTCTCGATCACCAACCCCGACAAGGTCTTCTTCCCAAAGATCGGCGTCACGAAGCGCGACCTGGTCGAGTACTACCTGGCCGTCGCAGACGGTGCCCTGCGCGGAGTCCGGGACCGGCCAATGGCCCTCAAGCGCTTCGTCAACGGGGCCGAGGGCGAGGCCTTCTTCCAGAAGCGCGCGCCCGACAATCGTCCGCCCTGGCTCCGTGTCGCGACGCTGTCGTTCCCGTCCGGCCGGACCGCCGACGAGATCGTCCTCGACGACGCCGCCGGGCTGGCCTGGATCGTGAACCTCGGCTGCATCGACCTCAATCCCCACCCGGTCCGATCCGACGACCTCGACCACCCCGATGAGCTGCGAGTGGACCTCGACCCGGTCCCGGGCGTCGAGTGGCCCCAGATCCGGGATGTCGCGATGGTCGCGAAGGAGGCCCTCGAGGCGGTCGGCCTCGTCGGCTGGCCCAAGACGTCGGGCTCGCGGGGGATCCACATCAATGTCCGGATCGAGCGTCGCTGGACCTACCCGGAGGTCCGCCGGGCCGCCCTGGCGCTGGCCCGCGACGTCGAACGGCGGGCGCCCGCCATCGCCACCTCGAAGTGGTGGAAGGAGGAGCGCCACGGCGTCTTCCTCGACTACAACCAGAACGCCAAGGACCGGACGGTCGCCTCGGCCTATTCCGTGCGGCCGCTGCCGGACGCGCGGGTCTCCGCGCCGCTGGCCTGGGCGGAGGTTCCGACCTGCGAGGCCGAGGCCTTCACGATCGCCACGGTGCCGCGGCGCTTCGCCGAGATCGGCGACCCCGGGGCGGGGATCGACGAGGCCGTCGGCTCCCTGGACGCCCTGCTCGAGCTGTCCCGCCGGGACGAGGCGGAGGGGCTGGGTGACGCGCCGTGGCCACCGAACTACCGCAAGCAGGAGGGCGAGCCGCCCCGCGTCCAGCCGTCGAAGCAGCGTCGCGCGGCCGCGGACTACGACACCCCCGAGGCCGAGGCGGAGCGCGAGAAGAACCGGGCCGCGATGGAGCGTCGATTCGCTGCCGAGGCCGAGCGTCGGGCGGCGGCGAAGGTCGCCGGCTCGCCGATCCCGTCGAAGCCCACGCCGACCGGCCGCCGCCGGTCGACCATGCCGGTCATCGAGATCAGCCGGGCGAAGACGAAGGCCGAGGCACTCGAGGGCCTCGAGCGCTGGAAGGGCCGGCATCCGGACGCCGCCGGCGCACTCGAGGAGGCTGACGTCCTGGTCGATGGGATGCGAGGCCGATCCTCGCTGTGGTACCGGGTCCGGGTGAATCTCACCCACGTCCCCGAGGCGGATCGCCCGGAGCAGGAGGCCCTCGAGGTCGACTACGACCCGTGGGCGGGCTACGAGTGGCCCGACCAGAGCGGCCAGCTCGAGCGCGCGCCCCGGAAGCGGTCCGGCTAGTCGGCGTTTCGCGGCTCAGGTCGCGAGGCGCCGCCGCCAGCGCTCCAGCTGCCGCTCCAGCTCGCGCCGCTGGAGCTGGAAGGGGACGCCCGGAAGGCTCGGGACGGCGCGACGCACCCACGCCCCGGCCGGCGTTCGGGCGCCGGCGGCGGCCAGCGGCAGGATGGCCACCAGGATCGTCGGCGAGTTGAGCCAGACGGTCGGGAGCGACAGGCAGACGCCGACGGGCAGCACCCAGCGACGATCGGTGGCGGCGCCCCAGGCGATGAGCGCCGCGGCGACGAACAGCCGGAACCCGAGCGGCAGCGGCAGGAACCACAGGCCCCCTCCGAGCTCGGGAAAGTCCATCCGGGCGAGCATCCCGATCCAGCCGGCCCAGGCCACGGGATCCACGGCCGCGGAGACGGCGGCCACGCCGGCCGTGGCCACAGCGGCGATCCCGAGAGCCTTCCATTCGCCCCGGACCAGGAACCACAGGAGCCCGATGCCCGGCGTGACCTTTGTCAGGATCGGCAGGGCCCACAGGGCCGGCCAGCGCAGGCCGAGCAGGATGACCGCCGCGAATACCAGGTCGAGCTGGCCGCTCGCCACACAGATGGCGGCTGCGGGGATCAACACGACGGCCAGCGCATAGCGGCCGGCGAGCCAGGCCAGCGGGGCCGCCATCAGGGCCGTCCACAGGCCCGCGAAGATGGGCCACGGGAGCGCGGTCAGGGGCGAGATGAGCTGGGCAAAGACGGGCGCGTAGAGGAACGCCCCGGTTTCACCCTGGTGGGCGGTCGCGTAGACCAGGCCGTCGCGGGTCAGCCAGTAGGCGTAGAGGTCGAACGCCGGCACCGCCCACGGCTCCACGGCGAGCGCGCGCATGGCCGCAAAGACGGCGACGACCACGACGAACGATGGGATCGCGAGGCGGCCAAGGTCGATGCGGTCGGGACGATCGTCCATGCCAGTCAACTAGACGTTCGGGACGAAGCGTCGTTGCGCCGAAGGCCACCGCCAGGTGGCTCGTCGTCGGATGGCCCGGGGTTCAGGTGCTACCGAAGATCCTCGCGATCTCGAAGGCCGCCGTCTCCTCGAGCTGGTCGTAGCGGCAGTCCGACGGGCGCTTGTCGAGGCGCCATCGGACGAAGGTGGTCGCGTGCCGGAAGCGGGAGCCCTGCAGGTGGTCGTAGGCGACCTCGACCACCCGCTCTGCCCTGAGCGGCTCCCAGGACAGGTCCTTGCCCCGGTTCCAGCGCGACGTCGCCCCCGGCAGCCGCTGGCCGGAAGCCTCGGCGTCGCCCCAGCCGGCCCATTCCGCCCATTCCCGCCAGGGATGGCCCTCGACCGCGTTCACCCGCAGCGGCGCCAGCTCCTCGAGGATCGAGGCCCGGCGATCCCAGGTGAATGACGACGTGATGCCGACGTGGTTGAGCTTGCCATCGTCGTCGAACAGTCCCAGGAGGAGCGAGCCGACGTGCGTCCCGGGGCCGTTCTTGTGCCACCGGAAGCCGGCCACGACGCAGTCGGCCGTGCGCTGGTGCTTGATCTTGAGCATTGCCCGCTTGCCGGGCTGGTACGGTGCGTCGAGTCGCTTCGCGACGACGCCGTCGAGGCCGGCGCCCTCGAACCGGTCGAACCAGTCCGCAGCGAGGGCCCGGTCGTGCGTCGCGGGCGTCAGGTGGACGGGCGGCGCGACGGCCGCGAACGCCGCCTCGAGGCGGGCCCGTCGCTCGCCCTGGGGCACGCCGCGAAGGTCGTCGCCGTCGAGGGCCAGGAGGTCCCAGGCGACGAACGAAGCGGGCGATCCCTCGGCCAGCATCTTCACCCGCGACGCGGCCGGGTGGATCCGAAGCAGGAGCGCCTCGAACTGGAGGGCCCCGTCGGCGGCGATGACGACCTCGCCATCGACCACGCAGCGCTCGGGCAGCGACGCCCGCAGCGGGGCGGCCAGCTCGGGGAAGTACCGGTCGAGGGGCTTGAGGTCGCGGGACTGGATGAGGACCTCGTCGCCGTCACGGAAGACGATTGCTCGGAAGCCGTCCCACTTCGGCTCGTACAGCCAGCCCTCGCCATCGGGCAGGGCGGCAGACGCCTTGGCCAGCATCGGCTCGAGGGGTGGCGCGAACGGAAGTCGATCGAGGGGCATGGGCCGAGTGTAGCCGGGGAGCCCGGGCAGCCCGGCAGCCCGGGTGGGCGGTGGGACCGGACGTTCCGGCCCCACCGTCAGAGGAGGAGCGAGGTCAGCGGGCGACGACGACCGTCACCTTGGCATGCGTCGCGACGTGCTCGGAGACGCTGCCCTGGAGGATCCGACCCATGGCATTGAGCCCGCGCGAGCCGATGACCACGGTGTCGTAGCCGCCCTCCTCCGCGATCCGCTCGATCGTCGGGGCGGGATCGCCGGTCGGCTCGATGAGGTCGGCCTCGATGCCCTTCTCCCGGAGCGACCGGCGAGCCTCGAGCAGCTCCTGGGCATGGACGCTGGTGTCGTCCCAGGGATCGACCGGGAATCGCCCGGGATGGGTCGGGACGACGCTCACGACCGCGATCGACGCTCCGGTCAGGCGAGCTAGCTCGGCGGCCGTGTCGAGGGCACGGCGAGCCGGTTCGCCGCCGTCATACGCCACCAGGATCTTGTTCACGGATGGGTGCTCCTTTCGACCACGGGTCGGGCAAGCAACCACGGTCCGGCTCGTGCCTGATCACGATCCGCCCACTGGCGTTTCGACGTCATCGGTCCGAGGTCAGGTCCCGAGGGGCCGAATCGCCCGACCTCGCCGCTACCATGGCCAGCCATGAGCGACGACCAGGGCGCCCGCTACGACCGGATCGCCGAGGGCTATGCCCGGCACTGGGCGCCCGTCATCCAGCCGGCGGCCATCCACCTCCTCGGCTACCTCGACGAGATGCTCCCGGCAGGTTCTCCCCACCTCCTGGACATCGGGACCGGCACGGGCACGCTGGCCCTGGCGGCCCTCGGGCGCTGGCCTGGCGTCCGGGTCACCGGCATCGATGCCTCGTCGGAGATGGCCGCCTGGGCGGACGGCGAGGCCGACCGACGGCTGGCACCGTCAACGCGATCCCGGTTCGCCACCACCGTCGCCTACGCCGATAGATTGCCGTTCGAGGACGGGACCTTCGACCTGGCGATGTCCTCGTTCGTGCTCCAGCTCGTGCCGGACCTCGGTGCGGCCCTGGCCGAGGCTCGGCGCGTGCTCCGGCCCGGGGCACCGTTGGGCTACGTGACCTGGCTCCGCCATCGGGGCGAGGCCGATCCGCCCGACCGGGTCTTCGAGGACCTCCTCGACGAGCTCGGCTTCGACCCGCCGGAGGCAGACCCGCCGGGGCGCGAGCCGGCCAGCCCCGGATCGGCCGCCGCCGGTCTGCGACGGGCCGGGTTTCGCCGGGTGCGGGCCTGGGCCGACGTCGTGGAGCACCGCTGGACGGCGCGCTCGTACGCCGACTTCCTCGAGGGCTTCGCCGAGGAGTCGCTGTTCGACGAGCTGGTCGAGCGGGAGCGGCGGATGCTGCGCCGCCGGCTGATCGCCCGCCTCGGCGACCTGCCGGCCGCCGACCTCCGGCTCCGGCTGCCGATCGTCTACGTGGTCGGTCGCGTCCCGGCCTGATCGGCGATCGACGGACCGCCGGCAGGGATCGGACGCGGATCAACCCCTCGGTCAGCCCTCGCCGGACCCCTCGCCCGAACCGGACTCGCTCTCGCCCGCCTCGCCGGCGCCAGCGCCGGCCTCGGCACCCTCGGCGCCCTCGGCACCCTCGGCCACGACCGGGGCCTCGACCTCCTCGACCCGCGGCGGGATCACCTTCGCCACGATCTCCTCGGGATCGGTGAGGAGCGTGACGTCACCCGGGATCTCGAGCTCACGAAGCCGGATCACGTCGTCGAACGTCGCCAGCGAGCTGATGTCGTACTGGATGGACTGCGGCAGGTGATCGGGGAGGGCCTTGACCCGAACGTGCTCGATCGGGTGGAGGAGCGTCCCGCCGTGGGTGTTGACGGCCTCCGATTCGCCGGTCGCGACGAGCGGCACCTCGACCGTCAGCTCCTCGGTCATCCGGACGAGGAAGAGGTCGACGTGGAGCGGTCGCTGGGTCACCCGGTGCGTCTGGACGTCGCTCACCAGGACCGGGTTCGGCTTGCTGCCGTCGACGGCGAGATCAATGAGCGTGTTCGGACCGACGTGCCGGCGGAGCTGCTCGAACTCGTGGGTGTCGACGGTGACATTGGCCGAGGCCACGCCGTGGCCGTAGACGACGGCCGGCAGCTTGCCGGCCTTGCGCAGGTGAGCCACCTTCTTGCCGGTGACGTCGCGGTGCGCGGCCGCGAGAGTTGGGCGCGAGCTGGCCATGGAAACGGGAGCCTCCGAGAATCTGGGGCTCCCACGGTACCACGGCCCCGGCTCTCATGGCCCTCGAAGGACCCCGGTGTACGATCGCCGACGATGGCCGCCACGATCCTCATCGTCGAAGACGAGCACGCCGTCGCGCGCGGCATCCAGTACGCCCTCCAGCAGGAGGGCTACACGGTCGCCCTCGCCCGGTCGGGCGAGGAGGGCCTCGAGATCGCCGTCGGGCAGGCGCCCGACCTGGTCGTCCTCGATGTCCGCCTGCCCGGCATCGATGGCTTCGAGGTGCTCCGGCGGCTGCGGGCCGCCGGTTCGAAGGCGCCCGTCCTCATGCTCACCGCCCGTGACGACGAGGTCGACAAGGTCATCGGCCTGGAGCTCGGCGCCGACGACTACGTGACCAAGCCGTTCGGGCTGCGCGAGCTCCTGAGCCGGATCAAGGCCCTCCTTCGCCGCGCCTATGGCGACCTGGCCGATGCCGGCGGCGGCCGCGTCATCCGCCATGACGACCTGGTCATCGACCTCGAGCGGCGACGGGTCCAGCGCGGCCAGCGGCGGATCAGCCTGACCCCCACCGAGTTCGAGATCCTCCGCCACCTCGCCAGCCGGCCCGGCCGCGTCTACACCCGGTCCGAGCTGCTGGAGCTGCTGCGCGACTACGAGGCCCTCGACCAGGACGAGAAGACCATCAACGTCCACGTCAGCCACCTCCGCGACAAGATCGAGGACGACCCCTCGCGCCCGGTCTTCGTCCAGACGATCCGTGGCGTCGGCTACGCCTTCGCCGAGCGCTAGGCGGGCCGGCCCGTGGCGGACGGCGAGCCCGCAGCCCTGACCGATCCGGCGACGACGCCCGACGCGACGGTCGCCTCGACCACCCCCGGCCTCGCCCACAAGCTCATGCCCCACACCTTCCAGGGCCGCCTGACCATTGCCTTCGTCGCCATCCTGGCCCTGACCCTGACCCTCGTCACCGCGCTCGTCCTCAACCGGCTCGGCGACTACTTCGACCAGCAGCAGCGCCAGGACCTGGAGGCCCGGGCGACCGGCGTCGCCCAGTTCGTGGCCCTCGTGGCCGAGCGCGCGAGCGATCCCCGGCCGGTCATCAGCCCGGCCGGGGTGGTCGACCAGGCGATCGTCGTCGAGCTCACCCAGACGAGCCAGGAGCGCTTCCTGGCCGACCGCCTCGCCCGGGCCGACGTGGTCATCCGCCTCGGATTCAGGATCGACAGCGCCTTCGTCGCCGCCTCGGGCGGCGAGTTCCGGGCCGATCTCGAGGAGGCCCCCGAGGTCGGCCAGATCCGGGAGGGGATCACGAGCGAGGCGCTCTACTACCGCGCTCCGAGCGCGTTCGGGGACTACTTCGTCGAGGTCACCCTGTCGAACCCGTACACCTACCGGGCGACGGCGATCGCGACGACGACCGGGCTCCTGGCGATCATCGGCCTCGTGGCCCTCGCCGTGTCGATCGTGGCGGCGGCGGCCCTGGCCCGCCGCTTCACCACCCCGCTGCGACGCCTGACCGAGGCCAGCCGAGGCCTGGCCGAAGGCGACCTCGCGCGGCGCGTCCCTACCGACGCCCCGACGGCCGGGTCGCTCGAGCTGACCGAGCTGGCGCTCCAGTTCAACGCGATGGCGGACCGCGTCCAGGAGAGCGTCGACATCATTCGCCGCGACCGTGACCGCAGCCGCGACTTCCTGGCAGACGTGTCGCACGAGCTGCGGACCCCGATCGCGGCGATCCGGACGTTCAACGAGCTGCTCCAGGAGCACGCCGGCGAGGACCCCGACGCGCGGGCCGAGTTCCTCGAGGCCAGTGCCGCCCAGATCGAGCGCCTCGACTGGCTGGCCCAGAACCTCCTGGAGCTCTCGAAGCTCGATTCGGGGCTCGTCCTCCTGGACCTCCGCCCGGAGGACCTCCGCGCGACCGTCGAGCAGGCGGTCGAGCAGGCCGGCACGGCCGCCCGGCGCCGGGGCGTGGACCTCGCGATCGCCCTGCCCGATCGGCCGCTCCGGATCCGGCACGACCCGGTCCGGGTCGGCCAGGTCGTGGCGAACCTCGTCGGCAATGCGATCAAGTTCACGCCTCGGGGCGGGCGGATCCGGGTCGACGTCAGCGCGACGTCCGATGGGGCCCGGATCGAGGTCGTCGACACCGGCGTGGGCATCGCCCCGGACGAGCTGCCGCGGATCTTCGAGCGCTTCTACCGCGGGACCCGGGCAAGCGAGGCCCGCGGCAGCGGCAGCGGCCTGGGGCTGGCGATCGTCCGGAGCATCGTCGAGATGCACGGCGGGAGCGTGTCGGTCGAGAGCCACCTCGGGTCGGGCTCCACCTTCACGGTGACCCTCCCGTCGAGTCCCCGAACCGCGGACGCTGCCCGGCCTTCCGGTGCGCGCCGGATCGATGCCGGATCGACCGTCACGCGACGGACCGGGGCCGGTTCGGCCGAGGCCGGGCCCTTGCCGGTCGACGACGAGCCCGATGCCGATCCGGTGTTCATGGCGGATTCTTCATCGAGCCCAGCGCCGACCCTGAACGTGGACGCCCCACGATGAGGGTCGACCTTCCGCGTCGGAGACACCGCGACAGCCCGGCGCCATCAACTCCAGGCAGCCAGGACGACCCCATCGAATGACCGACCAGCACGACCACCCGGGCAACGGCGCGGGCAACCAGATCTCCGGCAGCGGACCCGCGGACCCCGGGGCGCACATGGACGCCGTGCCGCCACCCGCGCCGATGGACCTGCCGGCCGCCGATCCGGCGGTGGCGGGCACGCCCGAAGCGGCGGCGCCGGCAGCGGCCACCGACGACATCCCGGCCACCGACACCCCGGCCGCCGACCCCGAGACCGCGGCCACGGTCGCCACGTCCTACAGCCCGCCGGTCGAGCACCGACCAGACTGGGCGACCCCAGGCTGGAACGATCGGCCCGCCTGGGGCAGCACGCCGACCACCAACGAGCCCGTCGCAGTGGTCGCCACGACCCCCGTCGGGGCACCCGTGGGGGGAACGGCCCCGGCGCGCCGGGCCGGCACCGGCAGCATCGTCGTCGCGTCGCTCCTCTCGGCCGTGCTCGCCTCGGGCGGGACCGTGCTCGCCCTCAAGGGCAGCGGGGCCCTCGACCCGGCCGCCCCGGGAGGGACCGGCAATCCGATCACGACCGCCGGGTCGCGCCAGCCGGTCACGATCGATGAATCGTCGGCGGTCATCGATGCCGCCGCCAAGGCCGGGCCGGCCGTGGTCCGGATCTTCGTCGAGGGGACGGCAACGGATCCCCAGGGCGGCACCATCCCCGAATCGGGCGTCGGCTCCGGCGTCATCTTCGACGTCGACGGCTGGATCCTGACCAACAAGCACGTCGTGACCGCCAGCGACGGCACCATCGCCGATTCGCTGACCGTCGAGCTGAAGGATGGTCGCCAGTTCGAAGGCAGTGTCTACGGCATCGACACCCTCACGGACCTGGCCATCGTGAAGATCGAGGCCGACGAGCTCACCGCCGCGTCGATCGGCTCCTCGGCCGACCTCGAGGTCGGGCAGCTGGCGATCGCGATCGGCAGCCCCCTCGGCACGTACTCCAACACCGTCACCAGCGGGATCATCTCGGCCACCGGCCGGAGCGTGACGGTCCAGAACGGCGACCGCCTCAACAACCTCATCCAGACCGACGCCGCGATCAACCCCGGCAACAGCGGCGGTCCGCTCCTCGACGCCGTCGGCGACGTCATCGGCATCAACACCGCGGTCGCCACGGACTCCAACGGGATCGGCTTCGCCATCCCGGTCGATATCGCCCGGCCGATCATGCAGCAGGCCCTCGCCGGCCAGGAGCTGTCGCGGCCCTACATCGGCGTTCGCTACGTCGCCATCGACCGGCAGGTCCAGGAGGACGAGAACCTGCCCGTGGCCGAGGGTGCGCTCGTCAGCCCGTCGCAGCTTGCCGGCGGCGGGACGCTCGAGGCCGTCATCGGCGGCGGCCCCGCCGACCTGGCAGGCATTCGCGAGGGCGACATCATCACCCGGATCGACGACCAGGTGATCGATGCGGAACACCCCCTCGACCTCGCCCTGGCCAGCTTCGCCCCGGGCCAGACCGTCGATCTCGAGATCATCCGGGGGGCCCAGACCCTGACCATCACGCTGACCCTGGGGACCCGCCCGAGCGACCTCTAGGCCGCTGCCGGCCCGAGCCGCTCCGGCCTCTGACACCGGGGGCCTGCCGCGTCGGGCCCGGGACTCGGGTCAGGCCGACCTGCGGCGCTGGACCTGGACGCCCGCGAAGTCCAGCGGCCCGCCCAGCCGGACCTCCGGCTTGCGGACCCGGACGACCACCTCGTCGAGGGCCGGGAAGTCCGTGAGGAGCTCGTGGGCGATCGCCTCGGCCAGGGCCTCGATGAGGTTGAACGTGGTCGATTCGACGATCGCCTTCACGGTGTCGTAGACGCGGCCGTAATCGAGCGTCCGTTCGAGGTCGTCCTCGAGACCGGCCGGCTGGAGATCGAGATGCAGCTCGACGTCGACCTCGAAGCGCTGGGCGGTGACCTTCTCCCGATCGTGGACGCCGTGGCGGGCCTGGAAGGCCATCCCGTCGAGGACGATGTGATCGGGCATCAGCCGGCCTCGTTGGGCCTGTCGGCCTCGCTGGGCCTGTCGGCCTCGCCTGGCCAGGCGCCGCGGACCACGGCGTCGGCGATCCGGGCGGCCCGGACGTTCTCGCGGACGTCGTGGACCCGGACGATGTCGACGCCCGAGGCGATGGCGAGCGCCGTCGTGGCCAGGGTCGCCTCGAGCCGCTGATCGGCCGGCAGGTCGAGGACCCGTCCGAGGGTCGACTTGCGCGACGTCCCGAGCAGGATGGGTCGGCCCAGGATGGCGAGGCTCGCGAGGTCCCGGAGGAGAGCGAGGTTGTGCTCCGCCGTCTTGCCGAATCCGAAGCCCGGGTCCACGAGGATGTTCTCCCAGGCCACGCCCGCCCGGAGTGCCCGCTCGATGGCCCGCTGGAGGTCGGCCACGATCTCCGGCAGGAGCGTCGTGTAACGGGCCTCGGCCCGGTTGTGCATGAGGACGATGGGCAGGCGCCGCTCGGCCGCGAGCCGGGTGAGGCTGTCGTCGTCGGCCACGCCCCAGACGTCGTTGACCAGGTCCGCCCCGGCGTCGATGGCAGCAGCCGCCACGGCCGGCTTGGTCGTGTCGACCGAGATCGGCATCTCCGGCAGGGCGGCCCGGACGGCCCGGATCACCGGGACGACGCGGGCGAGCTCGTCCTCGACCGAGACGGCGGCATGCCCCGGTCGCGACGATTCGCCGCCGACGTCCAGGAAATCGGCCCCGGCTTCGGCCATCGTGGCGGCCAGGTCTGCCGCCGCTCGCAGCGGATCGGCCGAGGCCAGGAGGCCGTCGCCCGAGAACGAATCCGGGGTGATGTTCAGGATGCCCATCACGAACGTCCGGCTGCCCCAGGCGAATGTCCGGCGGCCGATGCGGGTGGACCCGAGGCCGGCCGGCAGCCCGCTCGCGGCGCCATCCGGCAGGCCGAAGGCGGGTGTGCTCCTCGCGCCACCGAGCTCAGGCCGGGCGTCGAGCACGCCGCCCGCGGCGGGCAGGGCTCGGTCGCGGGCCGGCTGATCGGTCATGCGTCGTCCTCCGGATCGCGCAACCCGGGATCGTCGACGAACCGGCCGCGCGCGGCCCCCACAAGGTACAGCGAGCCGGCCACGACGACCGGACCCGGTGCCCCGGAGATCGCTCGATCGAGGGCCCGGATGGCGTTGGGGACCGCCTCGACGGTCGAGATTCGGGCGGCTCCGGTCAGTCGACGCCAGCGAGCCGCCAGCTCGTCCGCCGGCATCGCCCGGGGCTGGTCCACGGCCGTGGCCACGATCCGGGCACCAGCCAGGGCCCTCGACCCGATGAGCGCGCCGATCACCCCGTCGACGTCCTTGTCGGCCATCGAGGCGACGACGACGGTCAACGGCGGCGAATCCGGACCGGCCCCGCCGGCCAGGAACGGACGGAGGTCTTCGAGCGCCGTCGCGAGGGCGGCCGCGCCCGCCGGGTTGTGGGCGCCATCGAGGAGGACGTCGCGACCCCCGACAGCGAGGAGCTCGAGGCGGCCCGGCCAGCTGGCCGCCGCATAGCCCCGCCTCCTGGCGTCATCGTCGAGCGTCGCGATCCCGGCCTCGCCGAGGGCATCGAGGACGGCATCCGCCACCGCGACGTTTGCCGCCTGGTGACGGCCCCGGAGGCCCAGCCGCGTCCGGCCGAGACGCGGCAGCTCGACCTCGATGCCGTCGCGGTCCCAGCCGACGAGCGGGGCGCTGCCTACCTCGTGCAGCGGCGCCCCGACGCGCCGGGCGCGCCGCCGGACCACCGCGAGCGCGTCGCCGGTCGCGCCGGTCACCGCCAGGTCGCCGCGCTCGATGATCGCGGCCTTCTCGCGGGCGATGGCGGTCACCGTGGGACCCAGCCGGTCCATGTGATCGAGGGCGACGTTGGTGATCGCGGCGACGCCGCCGTCCCAGGCATGCGTGGCGTCGAGGCGACCACCAAGGCCGACCTCGACGAGGGCGACCTGCACGCCCCGCTCGGCGAACCATCGAAAGACGATGGCGGTGAGCAGCTCGAACTCCGTCGGTTCGCCGTGCCGGCGCGCAACCCTGTCGGCGGCTGGCAGGACCTCGCCGACGAGGCGGGCGAACGTCGCCGGGTCGACCGGCTGGCCGTCGATGGCGAGCCGCTCGCGGTAGGTCACGAGGTGGGGCTTGGGTGTCTCGCCGGTCCTGATCCCGGCGGCCCTGAGGGCGCTCCCGGCCAGGGCCAGGACGCTGCCCTTGCCGTTCGTACCGGCGACCAGGGCGCCCCGGAAGGCAAGGTGGGGATCATCGAGCTCCCGGAGCAGCGCCCGGGTGCGTCCGAGCCCCAGGCGAATGCCGTAGCGGCCGCGCGCCTCGAGGGCGTGCACGGCGGCCGCGTACCCGGCGTTGCCCGCGCCCCTCCGCGCGGCGCTCAACGGTCGGTCAGGTCTTCCTCGTAGAAGACGCACTGGTTGAAGCGCGGCGAGAGGCAGACGTCGTTGACGTAGCCGCCCTCGAGATGGACGCCGCCGCGCAGCTGGCAGCGCGACGTGGTCGCATCCTGGCGCACCAGGGCCTTCAGGAGGTGCGGCGCATGGATGGGGATCGCCCCGCGCGCGCCGGTCAGGTAGAAGTGGGGGCAGACGTTGCGGCGGAGGTTCGGCAGGCCGAACGCCCTGGCCCGGGCCATCTCGGACCCCGGTCGGCCGGGCAGCATCCCGCGCTGCGCGGGCCCACCGTACCCGGCCGTCCCGATCACCGGCACGCCGGGACGCGGCGCCGCGGGCAGGGCCATCGGCGGGCCCATCGAGGGGCGAGCCAGGCCGGATCCGGTCGGGCCCGGGTCGCCCAGCGCCGCCATCGTCGGGACGCGCGCGATCGGGCCCAACCCGAATGCCGGGCGGCCATCAGAGCGGGGCGATCGCGAAGACCTCGGGTCGCGCCCGTCCACCCATCCTCCCCTGCGAGTGCAGCGGCTCCCGTCCGGCGGACACCGGACCGCCTCAGCGTACACCGCTCCGCCTCGATCCGGCCGTCTCCGCACCCGGCCGCGCCGCCGGCCGGTGCGCCGGCGCGCCACCCGGCGTGCTCGCGGATTCCCGGCTCCGATCCGTGCGACGATAGGCCGCGATGCCGACCCGCCGCGACGGACGCTCCTCGCACGTCCGCCCTCGCCCTCCGAGCACGGGCCGCCCCACCCCGCAGCGAGTCCGCGTCCCGGTCCCGGATGCGTACCGGCTCAAGCAGCCCCGTGGCATCGCCGGCCGGCGGCGAGGCCTGCCCCTGCCGGCAAGGATCCTGCTCGTGGCCGCCGTGGTCGTCCTCGGCGGCGCCGTGTACGTGACCGCGACCGGTGGCATCGGCTCCCTCGTCAACGCCCTTGGGTCGTCGCTCTCGGGGTTCGTCGATGAACTCACTGCCACCCCCACCCCGTCGTCGACGCCGATCGTCATCGCCGACGCGCCGGTCATCGCCTCGCCCACCGAGCCCTATACGAACCAGCCGCGGGCCGACCTCGAGGTGACGGTGCCCGACGAGTACGTCGGCGACCCGGAGGTCCGGGTCCGGATCTACCTGACCCTCGAGGGCGTGCCGCCGACCACGATCGCGGAGGCGCCCGTGGGCTCGACGATCCGCCTCATCGTCCCGGTCGACCTGACGCCCGGCCGGAACTCGTTCTCGGCCACGATCGTCGAGGCGGGCATCGAATCCGAGGCCTCGCCGATCGTGACGTTCATCCTCGACACGGAGCCACCCGCGTTCGTGCTCGCCTCGCCGCAGGACGGCCAGACGGTCAACCGCGACAGCGTGGCCATCACCGGCACGACCCAGCCGCGGACCAGGATCCTTGCCCGGAACGAGGCCAACGGGACCTCGATCTCCGGCCTGGCGGAGGCCACTGATGGCACGTTCACCGTGGAGCTGCCGCTCGAGCCCGGGCCAAACGGCATCCGGCTCTCCGGCACGGACCCGGCGGGCAACCCGGGCGAGCTCATCTTTTCGGTCGTCCGCGGCAGCGGCGAGCTGAGCGCGAACCTGACGGCCTCGTCGTATCGGATCTCCGTGGCCTCGCTCCCGGTGTCGCTCCAGATGAGCGTCCTCGTCACCGATCCCGACGGGATCCCGCTCGAGGGCGCGACCGTGACCTTCAGCCTCACGGTCCCCGGAATCCCGCCGGTCGCCAAGGAGGCCATCACCGGCGGCGATGGACGGGCCACGTTCACGACCACGCTGCCGACCGGGGTCACGACCGGATCAGGCCTGGCGACGGTCCTCGTCGTGACCGATGCCTTCGGCTCGACCTCCACCCAGAAGACGATCACGATCGTCCCGTAGGGGCAGACGGGCAAAGCGGCTTCGGGGGCTGGCGGGGCGGACGTGGATCCGTGGCTGGCGGGGCGGACGTGGATCCGTGGCTGGCGGGGCGGGGCGGCGCGCCGGGCCCGTCTCCGGAGGTGCAGCCTGATGTCGGGACTGAGCTTCCCGTCAGATGCCATCCCCGCTGGCACTCGTCACCGGGCCGCGATGCCCCGCCCGAATCGCGAGCGTGCGTCTGGACCTTGCCCTTGACATCTGCTCACGCTGATGGCGCTCGTCAACGACCGATCGACGTGCGCCATGCCGGGTGGAATCTGTCGAAATCGCGGGGCGGGCGTGGCTCTGGGGCGGTTCCCGGCCTGGGACGCAGGTCTTGGTGCCTGCCAGGCATGGCGCCCGCGGGGCGTATCGGCTCGACGTGGCCCGTCCGCGCAGCTACCATCCGGTCATGCCGATGTGGCGGTGCCCCCATTGCGGCACGCCCCAGGCGGAGACCGCCCGCTGCTGGGTCTGCCGCCGATCTTCGACCACCTGTTCGACCTGCCGCCAGTTCCGTCGCTCGATCGCGGGCCAGCTCGGTTACTGCGGCCTGGACCGGCGCCGGCTACCGCTCCAGGGCAGCGAGCTCCGGGGCTGCTGGGAACCTGGCCCCGTGCGGGCCTTTGACTCGGTGGCCGCGGCTGTGGGCGGTGCCGAGGACCTCGACAACCACGACCCGGCGCCGCCGTCGCCGGCCCTGCGGCTGCGCGACTTCGTGCCGGTGGAGCTCGAGCAGCATCGCGCGGCACGGGCCAGGCGCGCCAGGCCGACCACGGCGGCGCTCCCCGCCGCGGCACCGGAATCCGCGACGGACTTCGAACCTAGGCCCCACTCCGCTGAACGGGGCACGCTCTTCGCCGACGCGGACCTCTGATCAGGACGCTGCAGGTGCGCCGCAGGCCGCCGGTGCGTCCTCGAACGTCAGCCGGATGGCACTGCCGACCGGAGCCGTGCTGCCAGACTCGGGTAGCTGTGCGACAACGCGCCCTGTTGCCGCTGGGCCGGCCGTCGGACCAACCGTGAATCCGTCATCCGTGATCGCGGCTGTTGCCTCTGCGAGGGTCATGCAACTGTAGTCGCCGACCGGAAGCATCTGAACCGTGGGCGCAGGGGTCGGCGGCTCGGTCGGCGGTGGCGTGGGCGCCGGAGTCGGTGACGGCGTGGGTGACGGCGACGGGGTCGGCGTGGGCTCCGGGCCCTTCGAGACGACGTAGTTCACGGCGAGGCCCTGGGTCACGATCTGTCCCGCGCCGGGTTCCTGGCTGATGATCGACCCGAGCGGGATGAGATCGTCGAACTCCTCGGTCCGCGTTCCGGGCGTCAGCTTCGCGCCGAAGATCAGGGTGAGCGCCTCGTTCTCGGTCTTGGCCCGGAGGTCGGGCACCGCGACCGTCTCCTCGCCCAGGTCGAGCACGATCTGGACGGTCGAG
>SCUO01000119.1 GCA_004297395.1 Chloroflexota bacterium
GCGACGGGGCCCCGCGTGCGCGGCGCGATAGTGCAACAGCGCGCGCGCCGGCGTCTACTCGAAAACCACGGTTTTATTGCCGTGGATCAAGACGCGGTCTTCGAGGTGAAAACGCAGTCCCCGCGCCAGTACGATCTTCTCGATGTCCTTGCCCTTGCGCACCATGTCATCGACGCTGTCGTGATGGCTGATGCGGGCAATGTCCTGATCGATGATGGGGCCGGCGTCGAGATCCTCGGTGACATAGTGGCAGGTGGCGCCAATCAGCTTCACCCCGCGCTCGGCGGCCTGATGGTAGGGCCGCGCGCCCGCGAAAGCGGGCAGAAAACTGTGGTGAATGTTGATCAGCCGGCCGGCGTAGTCCTGGCATAGATGTCCCGGCAGGATCTGCATGTAACGCGCCAGCACCACCACATCGGGGCTCAGATTCGCGAACACTTCCGCGACCTTGTCGAAATGGGCGGCACGGGCACCCGCTGCCACCGGCAGGTGGTGATAGGGGATGCCGTGCCATTCCACATAACTGCGCAAGTCGTCGTGATTGGAAACCACGGCAGCGATCTCGCAGGGCAATTCGCCGCTGCGCCAGCGATACAGCAGGTCGGCCAGGCAGTGCGCCTGCCGGCTCACCATCACCACCACGCGCTTGGGTGTGGCCGTGGCGACGGCCTGCCAGTTCAGCGCGAACTCCGCCGCCACGGGCGCAAAACGGCGACGCAGTTCGTCGATGCCATAGGGCAGCGAGGCGGCGGAAATCACCTGCCGCGCGAAGAACCATTCCGATTCCGGGTCGCGATAGTGGTTGGCTTCGGTGATCAACCCACCTTCGGCCGCGAAAAACGAGCTGATGCCCGCAACGATCCCGACCCGGTCCGGGCAGGACAGGATGAGACGGATGCTGTGCGCCGGGACGGTCACTCTTCAGGCCCTCGACCAATTGGCAAACCGCGCCACGAAATACGCGGCGTCGACAAAAATCAAACCCATGATTTGCATCATGGTGCGTATTCAACCGCATCCCATACTGATGTCACGAGTTCAAACATCCGTGTGAGGACACTCCCATGATCAAAGAAGCCTTGGTAGGCAATATCGCCTTCAGCAAAGCCGATGCCATCGTACAGGGCATCGCGCCGGACGAGGATTTTTCCGAAGGCGTGGCGCTGGCCGTCAGCCAGAAACACCCGGGAATTATCGAGGATTTTGCTCAGTTCCGGGCCGCGGCGCCGCCCCTGCCCGGCAGCCTGTGGGCGTGGCGCAACGGCGCCGGGCCGCGCGTCGTGAGCCTGTTCATCCGCGCCGCCGCGCCCGACCATCACGGCAAGGCGCGGGTCGAATGGGTAGATCAGGCGCTGGCGCAACTGCGGGAACTCGCGCTGCGGGAAAATTTCCGGAGCCTGGCGCTACCCAAGATCGGTACCGGAGCCGGCGATCTGGATTGGCGCGACGTCAAACCCCTGATCCAGAAACACCTGGGCGATCTACCCGCCAAGGTGTTTCTCTACACCATCTTCAATCCGCTGATTGCCGGAGTCGAGGAGTAACACCGGAAACGCCGGCAAAGGCCGGCTTTTCCGGCGAACGGAGCTTCCCGAGGGCAGGTCTCAGTTACCGGCTAATTCACTTTCAGGGTACCGCCGGTGCCGAGGCCGCCTTCCACACTTTGCGCGGTGTAGTTGCGCAGCGCGCGCACCATCTGATTGAAGGAATCCATGAAGGACGCCGTGATGATCTTGCCTTGGGGTGTATTGGTGTAACCGCCGAGACCAGCAACACCACCGAAGAAACCGCCACCGA
>SCUO01000088.1 GCA_004297395.1 Chloroflexota bacterium
TGGCCTGGCGGTCGGCGGCGTCAAGGGCTGAGCCGGCCGGTCACGGCACGGGCCGCACGCGCTCCCGGTCGGGACCTGCGGCCCGCGCGGCGGCAACCTCGTCGAACCACGGCTTGTGCCGGATGAGGATCACGACGACGAGGATCTCGGCCACGCCGAGCATGAGCGCGGCCGGGTTGACGCTCGCGCCGAGGAGGTCGAGGAACCCCAGGACCGCCGCGAAATTGACGGTCACGAGCCACAGCCGCCCGGTCCGGACCAGGATCCCGACGACGGCCGAGGCAAGGTTGAGCCCGATCGTCAGCCACAGGAACGGGTCCGCGGCCCCGGCCGCGACGGCCGCGAGGAGCGCCCCGACGAGGTTCACCGCGCCGCCGACGATGAGGATCGCCGCGGCCAGCTCGACCGTCGGGGGCCGGGCCAGGGCCCGCGGCTTCGGCCGGTCCGGCGGGCCGGACGGATCGGGGGGCGGCTCGAAGCGGCTCACCGCGCGAAGGCCTTGGCCACAAGCTCGCTCACTGCGCCCCGAGCTCGATGACGATCGCCTCGCGCGGCCCAAGCTGATCGACCGGGAGGTAGGCGTCGAAGCCGCCGGTCGAGCTGACCTCGGGCGGCCGGACCGAGGCCGATCCGAGGATCGCCTCGGCCGATGGGTTGCCGCAGAGCGGGCCGGCCTCGAGGCTCAGGGCTGGGCTCGCGACGGCCTCGATCCCGACGTTGGCCACGATGAGGACCGTTTCGTCGGCGGTCGCGCGCAGGTATGCGACCACGTGCCGGTCGGAGGCGGTGACCGGAATGAGGGCTCCTGCGGCGAGGGCCGGGTGGTCCGCCCGGAGGCGGGTCAGGAGGCGGTAGGCCGAGAGGAGCGAATCCGGATCCGCCCCTTCGGTCGCGACATCCGTCCCGGCCGGGTCGCCGCTGAGCCCCTCCCACGGCGTGCCGCTCGTGAAGCCGGCGCCGGGCGTGGTGGCGTCCCAGCGCATCGGCGTCCGGATCTGCTCATCCGGCTTGGCGCCGGTCATGCCGATCTCCTCGCCGTAGTAGATGAACGGCACGCCCGGCCCGGTCAGCAGGAGGGTCGCCGCCAGGCGCTGTGCGTCGAGATCGCCGCCAAGCTGGGTCGCGATCCGGTTCTGGTCGTGGTTCGTCAGGAACGTCGCGAGGGAATCGGTCGGGAAGCGCTCGGCGGACTCGGCCTGGGCCGCCACGATCGAGCCGGCGTCGCGCGAGTTGAGCGAGGTGATGATGGCGCTGGCGAGGCCGAAGTCGAAGGTCAGGTCGAGCGAGCCCTCCTGGACGTAGCGGGCCGAGGTGATCGTCGCGTCGTAGACCTCGCCGAGAACGAGCGCATCCGGGTGGTCGGCGTGGAGGCGCTCGCGGAAGCCCTGGAGCCATTCGAAGCCGGCCGGCGTGTTCTCGAGGACCTTCCCATCCTCGATGAGGTGCTTGGCGGCATCGAGCCGGAAGCCGTCCACGCCCATCTCGTCGAGCCAGAAGCTGGCGACGGCGTCGAGCTCGGCGGTGACGTCCGGGTTCGCGAGGTTGAGGTCCGGCATGCCCTCCCAGAAGTAGGCGTAGTAGAAGCGCCCGTCCACCTCGTGCCAGACGCGGCTGCCGTCCGACTTCGCGACCGGCGGCCGGGTGTCCGACCACAGGTACCAGTCGGCGTGCTCGGAGCCCGGGATCAGGGAATCCTGGAACCAGGGGTGCTCCCGCGAGGTGTGGTTGAGGACGAGGTCCACGATCACCGAGATGCCCCGCTCGTGGGCAGCCGCGATGAACGCCTCGAAGTCGGCGGCGGTGCCGTAATCGGCCTCGATCGCCCGGTAGTCGACGACGTCGTAGCCGTGGTAGCTCGGCGACTGGGCGATCGGCATGAGCCACAGGGCGGTGACGCCGAGATCGTCGGTCGTGGCCGCGTCGCCGTCGTTGAGCTCGTCCAGCCGGCTCGTCAGGCCGGCCAGGTCGCCGATCCCGTCGCCGTCGGAATCCTGGAAGCTCCGGACGAAGACCTCGTAGAAGATCTCGTCCGACCACCACGGCCGCGCGGTCTCCGGGGTCGAGACCGGTTCGCATGGCGGTGCGGTCGCCGCCCCGAGCGTCGGCGAGGCGGCCCCGGTCGTGGGGCCGCTCTGCACGGGACCGGGCGACACCTCAGACTGTTGGCAGGCCCCGAGCACGACCGCGGCAACGAGCGTCGCGGCGATGCGATGCGTCCCACGAGGGAGGAATCCGTGACGAGTCCGGCGGTTCATCGTCCTGAGTATGGCAGCGCGGCCCCTGGCCTCCCGGGCCGGCGGATGCGGCCACGCGCGGGCGTGCGATGACGGACGGTGCGCCGGCCTGGGTCCGCGACGCGGTCTTCTACCAGGTCTTTCCGGATCGATTCGCGGCCAGCGCCCGGGTCCCAAAGCCGGGGCCGCTGGAGCCATGGGACGCGCCGCCCACGATCCACGGCTACAAGGGTGGCGACCTCTTGGGCCTCGCCGAGCGGCTCGAGGAGCTCGTCGACCTGGGGATCACCGCGATCTACCTCAACCCGATCTTCACGGCCGCCTCGAACCACCGCTACAACGCCTACGACTACTTCGCGGTCGACCCGCTGCTCGGCGGCGAGGCGGCGTTCCGCGAGCTCCTCGACGCCGCCCACGGACGTGGCATCCGGATCGTCCTCGACGGGGTCTTCAACCATGTCGGGCGGGGCTGGTGGCCGTTCAACCACGTCCTGGAGGCCGGGCCCGCATCGCCTTACCGCGACTGGTTCTTCCTGGACCAGGGCGTCCTCGATGGCCACGAGCGGCTGATCGCATACGGCGACGGGGCACCGCGCGGCTATCGCGCCTGGTGGGGCTCGCCGGGCCTGCCCAAGCTCCGCGTTGACCACCCCGAGGTCCGGGCCCACCTCATGTCCGTGGCCGAGCACTGGATCCGCTTCGGCATCGACGGCTGGCGCCTGGACGTGCCCCAGGACATCGAGGACCCGACCTTCTGGCCCGAGTTCCGACGCCGCGTCCGGGCCATCAACCCGGAGGCGTATCTCCTCGGCGAGATCTGGGAGGCGGCGGCCGACTGGGTCGCGGGCGACCGCTTCGACGCCGTGATGAACTACCCGCTCGGGATCGCGATCCTGGGCTTCGTCGGCGCGGGCGCCATCGACCAGGCGGTCATCGAGCGCCAGTCGAACTACAGCCGCGAGCTCCGGGCCATCGACGGCCCGGGGTTCGCCGCCGCCCTCGAACGGTTGGCGCGGGTCTACCCGCCGGACGTGGCGGCCGTCCAGCTCAACCTCATCGGCAGCCACGACACGCCGCGGGCGGTGACGGTCATGGGCGGCGAGGCGCGCCGCCTCCGCCTGGCCGCGGTCCTCCAGCTGACGCTGCCGGGCGCGCCCTCGATCTACTACGGCGACGAGCTGGCGATGGCGGGCACGGCCGATCCCGGCTGCCGCGGCGCCTTCCCGCCGGCCGGGGCGACGCTCGGGGACGAGGCCGCGGCCACCCGGGCCTGCGTGCGGGCCCTCGTCCACGCCCGCCGCGCCCACGCCGGCTTGCGGCTCGGGACGACGACCGTCCTGGCCACCGGCGAGCGCTGGGTCGTCCTGGCCCGGCAGGCCGGGCCAGGCCGGGCGATCGTCGCGGTCAACGCCGGCGAGGGGCCGATCGGGGTGGATCTCGTCCCCGGGACCGCGTCCGGCCTGGCCCGGGTCGACGTGCCGGGGCTCGCCGGCGGCAGTATCTCGGCCGACGGGCTGTCGCTGGACCTCGAGCCGTGGGGGGTCGTGGTCCTCGCCGGCGAGTGACGTTCCCGGCGGGGCCGGACCTCAGCGGCGGGACGCCACCGCGCTCACACCGGCGGCCGGGAGGTACATCTGCTCCGCGTATTCGTGGAGCATCCGGGTCGTCGAGAAGCGCCAGATGTCGGCCGCGATCGAGCGCCGCATCCAGCCGATCCAGGTCGTCGGCAGGCCGGTCGGGTCGCGATCGTAGTAGGCCGGCACGATCTCGGTCTCGAGGAGCCGGTAGAGGTCCTGGGCGTCGGCCCAGTCCTGGGCCGCCTCGTCCGCGTTCGTCTCGCGACCGCCGATCGCCCAGCCGTTGTCGCCGGCGAAGCCCTCGTCCCACCAGCCATCTAGGACCGAGACGTTGACGACGCCGTTGGCGGCGGCCTTCATGCCCGACGTCCCGGACGCCTCGAGCGGCCGGCGCGGGTTGTTGAGCCAGACGTCGACGCCCTGGACGAGGAAGCGGGCGATCCGCATGTCGTAGTCCTCGAGGATGAAGACCCGACCGCGCATGGCCACGCTCCTCGAGCGGGCGAAGATCTCCTGGATGACCTGCTGGCCGGGCCGATCGGCCGGGTGGGCCTTGCCGGCAAAGATGAGCTGGACCGGCCGATCGGCGTCGTGGAGGAGGCGGGCCAGCCGCTCCATGTCGGTGAAGATCATGGCCGCCCGCTTGTAGGTCGCAAAGCGGCGAGCGAATCCGATCGTCAGGGCGTTCGGGTCGAGCACTGCCCCCAGCTGATCGAGGACGGACGGCGGCTCGCCGTGACGGGCGAGCTGGGATCGGAGCCGGCCCCGGGCGAAGTGGGCCAGCTCGCCCTTCTGGCGGAGGTGGGCCTCCCACAGCTCGGCCGCCGGGACCTTCTCGATCCGCTCCCACCAGCGGCTCTTCTGGGTCGCCGGGTCGAGGTGATCCAGGTTCGCCTCCAGGTAGTGGCCGAGCAACTGGCGGAGCGGCGTTCCCACCCAGCTCGGGGTGTGGATGCCGTTCGTGACGCCGAGGATCTCGTGGCCCACGACCTCGTGCCAGGTCGCATTCGCGGTCACGGCGTGGAGCTTGCTGACGGCGTTGGCCCGGGTCGTGAGCCGGAGGCTGAAGGCGGTCATGTCGAACTGCGACGCGTCGCCGTCTGTGCCGAGGCCGATGTCGAGGACGCGATCCACCGGCACGCCGCCGGTGTTCGGCCGCCCGTCGCCATCGAGGAGGGCGCCCGCGACCTTCCGGACGAGGCCGGCGTCGAAGCGCTCGTTGCCGGCCGAGACGGGGGTGTGGATCGAGAAGACGCTGTCACGCCGGACGCGCTCCAGGGCATCGTCGAGGCGAGCGCCGTCGGCGACGAGCTCTCGGGCCCGCTCCGCGAGGAGGAACGCGGAGTGACCCTCGTTGAGATGCCACACGGCCGGCTCAAGGCCGAGTGCCCTGATCGCCCGGACGCCGCCGACGCCCAGGACGAGCTCCTGGTGCAGCCGCATCTCCCGGCCCCGGACGTACAGCTGGTGGGTGATCGGCCGGTCGCCCTCGTCGTTCTCGGGCGTATCGGTGTCCAGGAGCAGGACCGGGACCCGGCCGACCTGGGCGGTCCAGACGTCGGCCCGGACGTCGCGGCCGGGCAGCGCCACGGTGACGGTCAGGCGCTCACCCTCGCGATCGAGGGCCCGCAGGATCGGCAGCCGGCTGAGGTCGTAGTTGGGGTAGGCGTGCTCCTGGTGGCCGTCGGCATCGATCGTCTGGCGGAAGTAGCCGCGGCGGTAGAGGAGGCCGACGCCGACGAGCGGCAGGGCCATGTCGCTGGCCGTCTTGAGGTGATCGCCGGCGAGGACGCCGAGGCCGCCGGAGTAGATGCCGAGCGTTTCGTGGATCCCGTACTCGGCGCAGAAGTAGGCGATCGGGCCGGGCAGCTCGGTGGCGTGCTGGCGATGGAACCAGTGGTCGCGGCCGTTGGCCAGGTAGCGGTCGAAGTCGCCGATGACCTCGGCGTACTCGGCCATGTAGTCGGAGCTGTCGAGGAACTCGGTCCAGCGGATGGCGCTGGCCAGGACCGGGATCGGGCTGTGGGTCCGGCCCCAGGTGAAGGGGTCGAGGCGGGCGAACAGGGCCCGAGCTTCGGGATGCCAGGACCACCACAGGTTGTAGGCGAGGCGCTGGAGGCCCTCCAGGCTCGGCGGCACGCGGATGAACGACGGAGGTGCCGCCGGGACGCGAACGAGGGGGTCCATGCGCGCGGCATTGTACCGGTTTAGAGACCGGTGCCGACGAGCGAATCGCAGCGTTCGCCCGCCGCCCGCCCGGCCGATACCATGGCCCGGTGTCGATCCGCGTAGCGTTCCTTGCCGCCGAGTGCGAACCGTGGGCCAAGACCGGCGGCCTGGCCGACGTGGTGGATGCCCTGGCCCGGGCCCTGGGCGAGATCGGGGGTGCCGACCTGGAGCTCCCGGTCGACGTCTTCCTGCCCCGCTACCGGACGGTGACCGTGCCGCCAGACCGAGTGACCGGCGAGCACACGATCGAGGTCGCCGATCCTGCGTCGGGCATTTCGGCCGGCCGGGCGACCGGACGCCGGGCCGCGACGACCGTCCGCATCATCGATGTTGTCGCCGACGGCTACCGTCTCCGGCTCGTCGACCATCCAGCCTCGTTCGACCGGGCCGGCGGCTACTACGGCGACGAGGCCGGCCGGGATTACCCGGACAACGCCGGCCGCTTCGGGCTGTTCTGCCGGGCCGCCCTGGCTGCGCTCGATGCGGAGGGGCGGCCGCCGGACGTCCTCCACATCCACGACTGGCATGCCGCGCCGGCCGTCCGCTACAGGGACGCTGCAGCAGGCGTCGGCGGCCCCGCGATCCTGCTCACCGTCCACAATCTCGCCTACCACGGCTGGACGCCCCGGGCGAGGGTCCGCGAGCTCGGACCGGAGTGGACATCCGTGCTGGCCCCCGACGCCGACGGCATCGATCTCCTCGGCGAGGCCATCGAGCGCGTCGACCTCGTCAACACGGTCAGCCCGGGTTTCGCCGTCGAGGCCCTGACGCCGGCCTTCGGGATGGGTCTCGACCCCGCCCTTCGATCGCGTGGCGATCTGTTCTTCGGCATCGTCAACGGCCTCGACACCGGGCTCTGGGATCCCGCGACGGACCCGGTCATCGCGGCGCCCTACTCGCGCGCTGACCGCTCTGGCAAGGCCGCGTGCCGGGCCGACCTGCTCACCCGGGTCGGGCTGGACCCGACCGACGCCGGGCCGGTCCTCGGGATGATCGGACGGCTCGACCCGCAGAAGGGGTTCGACCTCCTGGCCGAGGCGGCCCCGACGCTCCTCGACGACGGCTTCCGGCTCGTCGTCCAGGGCTCCGGCCCGACCGAGCTCGTCGGTGGCCTCCGGGCCCTGGCCGCGGCGCGGCCGGCAGGGGTCGTCCTCATCGAGCGCTTCGATCGGGACATGGCTCGGCGCATCTACGCCGGCGTCGACGGCTTCCTGATGCCCTCGCGCTTCGAGCCCTGCGGAACGGGCCAGATGATCTCGCTGCGCTACGGCACGCCGCCGATCGTCCACGCCACCGGCGGCCTCCGCGACACCGTCCGTGACGAGCACGACAGTCCGGGCGCGGGCACGGGCTTCGTCTTCCGCCACCCGACCGCCGACGGCCTGCGCTGGGCCTGCGGCGAGTTCGCCCGCCGTTTCCGGGCCCGCGGCGGCACCTGGGAATCGCTCCTCGAGCGGGGCATGGCGGTCGACTTCGACTGGCGGACGGGCTCGGCCCCGGCCTACATCGAGGCGTATCGCCGGGCGATCTCGCTACGGCGCGCCATCGGCGCCCGGACTACGACGAACCCTGCCGGAGCGGCGGTCACCCGACGGGCTGGCGCAGGATCGTCTTGAGCTTCTCGGGCGCGCCCTTGCCGGGGATGCCCAGGTAGATCTCGTGGTGGCGGCCGCGCGGCCGCAGGCCGGCCCCG
The DNA here is from genome assembly GCA_004297395.1 of Chloroflexota bacterium. GTDB lineage: Bacteria > Chloroflexota > Limnocylindria > Limnocylindrales > CSP1-4 > UBA5189. The sequence continues at coordinate 7,734 of SCUO01000088.1, forward strand.
GCGATCGCGGCGTGGAGACGCTCGATCGTCGCCCGCTCCGTGGCGTATGGGCCGAGGTGGAGGACCTGGGCGACCCGGCCCTCGTCGAAGGATTCGACACGCAGCCCGGCCGCAAATGCCGGGTCGAGCTTGGCCCGGCCGCGCGACACGGCAGCCTCGATCTCGCCCTCTCTTGCCTCGTCCGGCAGGGCGATGAACAGGGTCCAGCGCCAGGTATCGCGCCCGGTCACCCGGTCGGGCCCGAAGATCGCGTCGAGGTCGGTCGTACCGTCCGTCGTCCACCACAGCCCCTCGAGTGGCCCGACCCGGGTCACCACGCGGCTCTTCAGCGCGAATCGGAGGGACCAGGCCGTCGTGTAGAGGCCCGGCATCCGCGGGGCGAAGGCGGCCGGGTCGGGCGGGCCCTCGCCGTCGATCATGACGCAGCGTCGGGGCGGGAGCTCCATGAAGCGGACGCCGGCAACCGACTTCAGCTCGGCGTCACGGCTCGTCGGCCGAACGAACTCGACCGGCGCGATGGTGGCGGCTCCGGCCATGGCGACACCTCCGACCTGCGGAACGAGGAGCGTGCCCTGCGGCGTCGCCTCCGCCAAGGGCCATCCGGGCTGATCCTGAGCCCGGCGCAGGTTCAGGCGAGGGCGCGCAGGAGGGCCAGCACGGTCGCCTCGGGATGGGTCCGCTGGGGCGAGTGCGGCGCCCCGGCGATCGTGATCACGTGATCACGGCCGAGCTGCGCCGCGATCTTCGGGACCTTCGCTTCCGGGATGAACCCACCCATCGACCATTCGCCGCGGATCAGCCAGGCCGATGCGGCGGCGGCGTTCGGATGGCGCAGTGCAGCCATGCCGCCGTCCCAGTCGCCGTTGCCACGGAGGACCGCGAGCACCAGGTCCGGGTTGAACTCGGTCAGCGCCCGCGCCTTGGCGGCGATGTCACCGTCGGTCCACTCGGGATTCGCCAGGCGGACGGCGGTCGTGGCGGCCTCGAGCGTGTCGTACGTCCGCTCGGTGGGCTGCTCGGTCAGCGCCACCATCCGGGCGTGCGTCAGGACCGGCGGATCGATGAGGACCAGCCTCCCCGGCGCGAGGCCGGCGGCCGGAAGGTGGGCCGTCACCATCGCGCCCCAGGAGTGGCCGACGACGCTGAGCGCGGGCGCGGTAATGGCGCCTTCCCTCGCCTCGGGTCCGGTGAGGCCGGCCGCGCGGATGAACTTGGCAAGCTCCTGGGCCGTGTCCGCGAAGCGCGTCGACCAGGCATCTGTCCGCGGCTGCCGGCCGTGCCCGGGCATGTCGATCGCCGTCACCCGGTAGCCCGCTGCAGCGAGCGCCGGCCCGATCCGCCACCAGATCAGCGCGTTGGAGGTCACCCCGTGGACGAGGAGGAGCGGCGGATCGGCCGCCCGGCCCCATGAGGTCGTTGGCCACCCGTCCCCGACGCCGAGCACCCCGTCCTCGCCGGGCGGTGGATCGGCGAGCGCGGCCGCCACCGCGGCGGGCAGGTCGGCTGCGCTGGCGCGAATGGTGTCGAGCGGGGTCGTGCTCACGGGATCGATCGTAGCGGCGCGGACGCAGGCCCGCGTCGTGGCGGTAGGATGAGCGTCCGGCGCACCCGACCGAGCCTGCCGTTCCGCGGAGGATCCCGATGGCCAACCAGTTCGTCGTCCAGCTGAAGAACCAGCCCGGGGCGATGGCCGTCCTGGCCGAGGAATTGTCCGCCCGCGGTGTCGATCTGCGGGCGATCGGCGGCGGCGGGATCGGCGATTCGGGCCACGTGATCATGACCACCGCCGACGACGAGACAACCAAGCAGATCCTCGACGACGGCGGCTACGTCTACGTCGAGGGCGAATCGATCCTCGCCGAGGTCGACGACAAGCCCGGCGGGATGGCCCGGATCGCCCGCGCCCTGGCCGAAGCCGGGGTGAACATCTACGGCCACCTGTTCCTCGGTCGCTGGGGCGACCGGGCGATGTTCGCCTTCGTGGTCGACAAGCCCGACATCGCCCGGCCGATCCTCGAGCACAAGGGCTAGCCCGCCAGCTTCGAAGCCCGCGCCGCGACTTCCAAGGCGTCGGTCGCGGTGTCGGCGGACCGCGAGCCGGTCGCGGGCATCGGACGCTCGACCGTCCTGGCCGCAGCGCTCGTCGTCGTGGCCGCGTCGACGTTCGTCGCCGGACCCGTGCGCTGGGCTGCCGACAACGTCCGCGAGGGCTTTCCCGGCTACTTCACGGCGGCCCGCCTCGTGGCCGAGGGGCGTTGGACTGCGGCCGTGTACGACGACACCCGCTTCGCCCGGGAGACGCTGGCCGTCACCGACGGCCGCCTCGGCGAGATCTACCGGCCCAACCCGCCGGTCACCTCTCTGGTCATGCTGCCCATCGCAGGCCTCGACCTGATGGACGCCAGACGCGCATGGCTGCTCCTCGAGGTCGGGCTGGTCGTCGTGAGCTGGCTGCTGCTCCTCGCCGCCATCCCGGCCCTGCGCGCCCCGCCCCTGGCCCTCGGGCTCCTCGCTCTCACCCTCGCCTGGACCCCCCTCCAGACCGACATCCGGATGGGCCAGGCCTACGTGCCGCTGCTGGCGCTCCACGCGGCGGCCCTGCTGGCGATCGCCGGCCGCCGCGCCCGCGCCGCGCTCGAGGGCAACCCCCCGCTCGAGGGCGAGGCACGGATCGAGGTCGGCGCCCCGCTCGAGGTCGGCGCCCCGCTCGAGGTCGGCGCCGCGCGCGCCGTCACGGCCGGCGTTGCGCTGGGGGCTGCGGCAGCCGCGAAGCTCGCGGCGATCCCGTGGCTGGTCGTCCTCCTGCTCCGCGGCCCTCGCAGCGCGGTGGTCACCGCGCTCGCGACCGCCGCTGCCCTGGCCGCCCTCACCCTCGGCTTCGCCGGCAACGGCGGCTGGAGCGCCTTTGCCGGCAGCGCCCTGTACGACGTCACGAGCGATCGACCGAGCCTGGCCGTGACGGCCTATCAGTCGACCGCCGGGCTCCTCCGCCACCTCCTCGCGGCGGACGCGACGTGGAACCCCGGGGCGCTGGCCAACCTGCCGCTCGTCGCCCGCGGCGTCGGCCTGGCGGTGAGCGCCTGGGTCGTCGTCGTCACGATCCTCGTCGTCCGCCGGGGCCGGCCCGAGCTCGTTGCCGCCCTGGCCGTGACCGCCGGCGTCCTGGCCCTCAACGTCGCCCAGGAGTACGCGTTCACGCTGCTGCTCCTTCCGGCAGCCGTCGCGCTCGGCCGGTGCGCGGCCTCGAGCGAGGTCCGTCCGGCCTGGACCGCCTGGCTTGCCGTCGCGATCGCCCTCATTGCCGCGCCGCTGCCGTATCGCAGCCCGGTCCTCGACGACGGCTGGCTGGCGCTGCTCGCCTACCCCCGGCTGTACGGCGCCTGGCTCCTGTGGGCCTGGCTCGCCCGGGAGATCGCCACGGAGCCGGCCGAGATCGCCGTCCCGCCAGACTCTCAGCGGGGAACGCCCGAGACCCGATAGATCGGACCGTCGAGGTCGGCCGCGTAGAGCTCACCGGACTCGTCCTCGCCGTAGCCGGCGATCCCCGATGACGTGTCATCGACGAGGACGAGCGCCTGGGGCCCGGAGGCCGCCGCGGCGACGGCCCAGGTGAAGCCGGTGCACTCGTCGCTGAAGATGTAGCCGCCGCGGAGTGCCGGGTAGGCCGACCCGCGATAGACGTTCCCGCCGATGACGGCGCAGTGGCCGCCGACGTGCGGGTACTCGACGACCGGCAGGGTCAGGCCGCTGGTCGGGCAGTCCGGGCTCGGATTGAAGCAGTGGCTGCCCTCCATGATCCGCCAGCCGAAGTTGAGGCCTCCGACGCCCGCCCGGGCGACATCGACCTCCTCCCACTCGCCCTGGCCGACGTCGCCGAGCCAGAGGTCGCCGGTTGACCGGTCGAACGAGAATCGGAACGGGTTGCGGAGGCCGTACAGCCAGATCTCGTCGGCGCCGGCCCCGCCGACGAACGGGTTGGAACCCGGGATCGCATAGCCGGTCGCCGGGCTGACGTCGAGGCGCAGGATCTTGCCCAGCAGGCTGTCCTTGTTCTGGGCCCGGTTGCCGGGGTCACCGCCGTCGCCACCGTCACCGAGGGCGATGTAGAGGTAGCCGTCCGGTCCGAAGTTGATGGCCCCGCCGTTATGGTTGGCGAAGGGCTGGTCGATCGCGATGACGAGCGCCTCGCTGCCCGGGATCACAACGTTCGGCGCTCCGGGATCCACCCGGAAGGAGGCGACGACGGTGTCGCCGGCCGTGTTCGTGTAGTCGACGAAGACGCGGTTGTCGGTGGGGTAGGAGGGGTGGAACGCAATCCCGAGGAGGCCCTGCTCGCCGCCGCCCGAGACCTGGCCGGAGATGTCGAGGAACGGGGTCGCGGTCACGGTCCCACCGCTCACGATGTAGACCTTGCCGCCCTGGTCGGCGACGAACAGGCGGCCGCTGCCGTCGCCCGCGTTCGTGATCGCGAGCGGCCGGCCCGGGACGGTCGTGACGGTGCTGAAGCCGACAGCCACCCTGTTCGGGTCCCAACCGCTGACCGTCGGGGCCGGGGTGATGACCGGGGTCGGGGCGGGCGTGGGCGTGGGCCTCGGGCTGGGCTTCGGCGTTGGCTTGGCTGTCGGCTCGGCGGTCGCAGGGGTCGACGCGGACGGGGCCGTCGAGGCCGACGCCGAGGGATCCGGGCTGCCGCTCGTGCCCGGGGGCGACGAGCTCCGAGGCGTCGCCGAGGCCGGAGCCGAGGTGCGGGCCGTGGCCGACGCGTCGGCCGAGGTGGACGCTCCGGGCGTCGCAGACGGCGGGGCCGAGAAGGGGAGCGGGCCCGTGGTGCAGCCGGCCACGACGGCCAGCATCACCAGCCGGAGCGGCACGCGCCTCGGAAGGCCCCCGAATCCCACGACCCCAATCTACGCGAACGAGGCGGATTCGCCCAATGGCACGATCGGGTGGAGTGGAGCGGGAGACGAGGTTCGAACTCGCGACATTCAGCTTGGAAGGCTGACGCTCTGCCAACTGAGCTACTCCCGCGCGCCCTCAATCGTAGCCGACCCCGTGCCGCTGGGCCGCGAGCGGAGGGAGGCGGGTCAGGCACGGGCCAGGATCGAGCGGGCGAGACGGCCGGCCTGGCCGCCCGCGCTGGCAAGGGTGGCAAGCGTCGCTCGGCCCGCGGATCCAGGGGGCAGCCCCGCGCCGGCGAGGATCTCGTCGTAGGCCCGCAGCAGCGGCACGAGCTTCGCCGTCGGCCGCTCGGCGAGGGCGGGCAGGACTCCGGCGATCGCCTCGGCGACCGCGCCGGCGTGGCCGGGCGAATCGGTCGCCACGGCCGCGAGCGATTCGGCCCAGCGGTTGGGTCGATCCACCGCCACGGCGGCTGCAGCCGTCAGTCCTTCGGCCAGATCGGACGCGGTCAGGCGACCGTCGGCCAGGGCCATCCGCACGATGTCGGCCGCGAGCCCACGCTCACCTGCCTCCCTGGCTCCGAGTGCGATCCCGACGAGCCGCCGGGCCTGTGGTCCGAGCGACGTCACCGGGTCGACAAACGGCTCGAGATAGACGCGGTTCGCCCACTCAGCCGACCACCAGTCGACGTTGCGGGCCAGCGGCCCGGATCCGACCGCGGCCCAGGCCTCACGGTAGCCGGGCTGGATGGTCGCCATCCAGCGGAGCATCGCGGGCTCGGACCGGCCGGACCAGGCGAACACGGACGCCTCGCGGAGGATCAGGACCGTCGGCAGATCGGCCGACACGGTCCCGGTCGGGGCGGGCCAAACGTCGAGGGCGGGACTTCCGCCGAGGATGGTGGGCTTCCGGTGGACGAGGGCAACCCGAGCCGACAGCCCGGCATCCGGCCCGAGACCGGGGTGCGCTGCCTCGACGCGCTCGTCGTCCTCGCCCGGCGCGCGGACGCGAGCCGCGGCGATCCACCAGGCGGCGGTCGGCCCGACGGGCTCGTCGCCGCCCAGCGCATAGCGGACGGCCGCCCCCGGCTCGCCATCCAGGGTCCGCGCCGCGGCGAGGGCCTCGGACCGTCCGTCCGGCGCCAACCGCAGGAGCGCAGCGACGAGATCGAGCCTCGAGGCCGGCGGGCGCAGTTGCAGCCGCTCGACCAGGACGACGGGATCGATCCAGCCGCCGCGGTGCGTCGGGGCCGAGACGCCGCGGAACGGCCGACCCGCGGCCGCGGCCTCGGCGACCTCACGCGCCCGTCCCGAGAGGAAGGCGCCTGCGCCTGGGTCGGTCGAGCCGTACCCGGCGCCAGCCGTCACGACCTCGCCGGTCGTCCAGGCGAGGAGGAGGGCCGCCACGTCGGCCCGTGGGTCGAAGCCGCTGAATGGTGAACTCTCCCGCCGGGCGAGGATCTTCCGGGCCCGCTTCGCGAGGGGAGCGGTCAGGCGCGCGAACCCGTTGGGTCGATCGGCCCCGAACCGGCCCACGGCGTCGAGGACGCGCTCGAGGTCGTCGGCCGGCTCACCGGTCTCGACGACCGACACGGCGATGTCGACGAGGGCGTCGATCGACGCCAGCGGCTCGATGGCGCGCTCGGCATCGAGCGGCGTGGGTCGGCCGGGTGCAGGCGGAATCACCGAGTGCGGCCCGGGATCGGCTGTGGGTTCCGCCCGGGTCGTACCGGCATGTTGCGAGCCGCCGCCGCCATCTCCGCCGCCGAGGCGGGCGAGCAGGGCGGCGGCGGACGTTCGCTGTGAGGCCGCAATGCCCCCGAGGCGGGCCGCCATGGCGGTCGCGACGGCAGCGTCCATCCCGAGAACGAGCTTGCCGATGAGCGCGATGGCCGCGCGCTGCACGTCGGCGGAGGCGTTGGCGAGGGCCTCCGTCGCGGTGATGGCGGCACGTCGCGGGTCAGCCGTGGATCCGGCTCCCGCCCCTGCGACAAGGTCGAGGCCGGACATCGCGGTTCCCGCGGGCCCGTCGGCCAGCACGGGTCCGATGCGATCGAGCAGGGCATCCGACGGCAGCCGGCCGGCACGCGAGAGCCGGATCAGTGCGGCGACGGTGAACGACACCGTGGGCCCGACCCGGCTGCGGAGCAGTCGCAGATACGCCTCGGCGCGTTCGGCCCGCTCCTCGTCGGTGGGTGCCAGCGACTCGTGGAAGCGCGAGTACCAGCCAGCGCGGTACGTCGAGAAGTCGCGCCCCAGGGCGTCGAGGCTGGCATCGAGGAGGCGAGCGCGCATTCCCGGACCGGACGCGGCCAGCTCCCGGAACACGGTGCCCCAACCATCGCCGAAGAACTTCTCGTGGTTGGCGAGACTGTCCTCGCCGCCACCCTCGACCTCGAACAGGCGCCAGACCTCGACGTCGAGGAGCCACGGGTCGTCGGCCCGGAGCTCGGCGAGGCTCCGGTAGCGGGTGCCGGCCAGCATGGCGATGGTGTAGGAGGGGCGGTCGGGCCGGGCCACGACGCCGTCCCGGACGAGTGGCCGGACGACTCGCCAGGCCCGACCGCCGACCTCGTCGAGGAGGAACTCGACGATCGGGCCGAGCCGCTCCGGGGAGCGCCGCCGGAGGACGTCCTCGAGGCCGGCCGAGATGTGGTTCGAGCGCCAGCCGAGCCGGCGGATGTCGGTGACGGTCAGGATGCCGTAGGCGGCCATGAGCGCCGGTCCGAGACTCCCGAGGCCATCGATGCCGCGCTTCGCCACCCCGGCCACGAGGCGGCGCGCGACCGGAACGAGCTCTGCTCGCTCGGCCTCCGACAGCTCGGCGAGGAGGGCTCGGGCGGCGATCTCGTCGCGCGCCGCGAAGGCCGCCTCGAGCGCCGCCTCGAGCTCCTCAGCCGGCGTCACCGGCCGCCACGAGCTGGACCGCCAGGACGTGCTTGCAGGGACCGCGATCGCCGCGATGGCGGCCGTACCACGGGCAGGTGCAGCTCCAGCCGCCCGCGGTCTCGCGGACGCGATAGTCCGCGCCGGCGCCGCTGACCCAGCCCTCGATCAACGGCCCCTCACCAGGGTCGAGGCGGACGGCGGCCCGCTCGACGAGCTGCCGGGCAGCCCGGAGCCGTGGCTGCTGGCGCTCTGCGCCGCCGGCGTCGAACGGCAGCTCGCGCCGGAAGAAGCCGCCCTCGGCCAGGTCGTAGCCGACGATGCCCGAGACGGCCAGCGCGGCCAGGGCTCCCTCGACCTCATCGCGCGAGCGCCCCGTGGATGCGGCCAGCGCGGCGACGTCGAGGCGTGGCTCCCAGCCGAGGGCGCCACGAACCGCCGCGACCGCAGCGTTCGGTGCCGCGTCCGCCAGGCGATGGAGCGCCCGGCCCTCGCCCGAGAATCCGCGCCACACCTCCGGGCTGAGAACGAGCGTCAGGCGGGAGCCCGGCACCTCGACCTGCCAGGCCGTGCTGCCGTCGCCACCGACCGCCCAGATGCGGCAGGACGTGGCATGCCTGGCGACGCGCTGGAACAGTCGCAGCCGGCTCATCCCGGCGACGGCGACGGCCCCGCCGCCCGGATCATGGTGCAGCACCCGGAGACGCCGGCTCCCGTCCGGGGCGAGCCACGCCGGCCGCGGGGAGGGCTGCTTCGGGATCGAACGGAAGAAGGCACGGACGCCGGTGGCGTCGAGGTCGGCCAGCGGAGCCAGCTCCGCCTGGATCGCCTGGACCTCGAGGAAGCCGCGAAGCCAGCGCGAGGGCAGGGGCACCCGGCGCTCGACGGCCGTGGCCCCGTCGGTCCGGATCTCGACTTCAGAGGCACCGATCGCCAGCCCCAGTTCGCCACCCTCCTGGACGCCGGCCAGCGCGGTCCGGAGGGCCGGCCCGAAGTCGACGTTCGTGGTTCCCCGGCCGAGCACGTCGCCGGCGTAGGCCGCCGGGGTCAGGTCGACCCGGCCGTAGACGCTGCAGCAGGCCGAGAAGGCCTCGAACCGCAGCCGGTCGTCGGCGCAGGTCGCGACCGGGTCGGCCAGCTCCAGGATCCGCTTCAGCATCTGGGCCGGCACGTGAAAGCGCGAGCGCGCGACGTCGCCGAGCGTCAGGAGCAGGTCGGCCGCCACCACCGGCAGGAGGAGGCGCCCGCGGAAGAGGCGGGGGTTCGGTGCCGGACCGCCCGACGTCGCGAGCCGGAGCCGGTGCCGATCGCCGTCGACGACGAGCGACGACGGGAATGCGTACCGGTACGTCTGTTCCAGGACCGGCGGCGCGAGGGCCAAAGCTAGCCCCTCCCCCGATACAGCCCCCGCCCGCAGGGGTATCTCGGACGATACCAGCGCCGGTCACTCGCTCGTCGTGACCGGCAGCGCTCGCGGGATGAGCTCCGGGATCTGCTCGAGGAGCCGCCACAAGGTCTCCGAGAAGGGCGACGTCGGGCGGGCGCCCTCCCGCTCGACGGCCACGATCTGCCGCCGGATCGTGGCCACCCCACCGAGTCCGACCTCCCGCACCGAGCCGCCGGACAGGGCATCGGCGACTGCCGTCCCGGGGAGGAGCGCGACACCGAGCCCCCGCTCGACCATTCGCTTCGCACCCTCGATGTTGTCGACCTCGGTGACGCCCCGCGGAACGACGCCGGCGGCACGGAACAGGGCGTTGGTGAGGTCGTAGTAGCTCGAGGTCCGATCGAAGAGGATGAGCTGGGCGTGCTTGATCTCCGAGACGTCGACCCGGCCGGCCAGGGCGAAGGGATGGTCCGGTCGGGCGATGAGGACGAGCTCGTCCTCGTAGAGGGGCGTGCTCCGGAACCGTTCGTCGTGGGTCTGCCGGACGATGCCGAGCTCCACCTCGCCGCGGGCCACCAGGTCGAGGATCATCTCCGAGTGCCCCGTCCGCACCCGGAGCCGGACCTCCGGGTGTCGCTCCGTGAAGCGGACCAGGATCTCCGGCAGGACGTAGGCGCTGACGGCGGGAGCAACCGCGAGCGCGAGCTCGCCGATGACGCCGAACTCCAGCTCCCGGACGAGCGAAGCCCCGCTCCGGACCGCCTCGATCGCGCGCTCGGCGTGGGGCAGGAACGCGCGCCCGGCCGGGGTCAGGGCCATCCCCGTATGCGTTCGGTGGAAGAGCTGTGCCGAAAGCTCCTCTTCCAGGGCCTGGAGTCGGGCGGTGAGGGCCGGCTGGCTGATCGACAGCGTATTGGCGGCACGGCGCATGTTCCCGAGCCGGGCGATCTCGAGGAAGCCTTCGAGCTGGGCGAGGAGCACGGCAAACCTCTGCTGCAGTCGGTGATCAGTCTGGTTGATCAGTCATGACAGTATATTCGATTGGACTGATTGTCAACGAGACGGTATGGTGGACCTCCGAACCGAAAAGGACGTCCCATGAACATCTCCCTTGTCCTTCCGCAGTCGAGAGCCCAGAGCGTTGCCTCGACCGTGCTCTCGCGTCTCAAGAGCCTCGTCTCGCCCGATCGCGATGCCACCGGCTCAGCGGATGCCCGCCCGTACAGCTTCCTGTCCGAGTGCGAGTGCCCCGCTGACTGCCTCAGGGACCACGAGAACGAATGATCCCGGCGATGACCCCGGCCACGCCGCGCGCGTCCCTGGACTCGACCGCCGAGGCATCACTCGAGCCTGACGGCGCCGTGGACGCGACGAACGACTTCGAGGCCCAGGTCGCGGCAGCTCGCGAGTGGATGGACGGCCCGCGCTTCGCGGGCATCGTTCGCCTCCACACCGCCCGCCAGGTGGCCGCCCAGCAGGGCACCATCCAGCCCGACTACACCGTCGCCCGGACGGCCGCCGAGGCCTTCCACGGTCGCCTCCGCGAGCTGTTCTCGCGCGGCGAGCAGATCACGACCTTCGGGCCCTACTCACCCAGCCAGGCCGTCGTGATGAAGCGCCTCGGGATCGAGGCCATCTATCTCGGTGGCTGGGCCACCTCCGCCAAGGGCTCGAGCGCCGAAGACCCCGGTCCGGACCTCGCAAGCTATCCCCTCGGGCAGGTTCCCGACGAGGCGGCAGGCCTGGTCCGCGCGCTCCTCGCCGCCGACAGGAACCAGCACTTCGCCCGGACCCAGATGACCGAGGAGCAGCGAGCGGCCTCGCCCGCGGTCGACTTCCGGCCGTTCATCATCGCCGACGCCGACACCGGCCACGGTGGCGACGCCCACGTCCGGAACCTCGTCCGCCGATTCGTTGAGGCCGGCGTGCCCGGCTATCACATCGAGGACCAGAAGCCGGGCGCCAAGAAGTGCGGCCACCAGGCCGGCAAGGTCCTGGTCGCCCAGGACGAGCAGAACAAGCGGCTCAACGCGGCGCGCCTGCAGCTGGACGTCATGCGCGTGCCGGGCATCATCGTCGCCCGGACCGACGCTGAGTCCGCGACGTTTCTCGACAACCGCAGCGACGAGCGCGACCAGCCGTTCATCCTCGGCGCCACGAACCTCGAGCTGCCGAGCTACCGGGTGGCCTTCCTGGCGATCCAGAAGACGCTCCACGACCTCGGGCTGGACGAGCTCCGGGGACACCTCCTCTTCGCGGTGCCCGACGGCGAGCTGCGGACCGCCGCAGCCTGGTGCGCAACGGTCGGCCTCACCCCGCTCATCGAGCGCACGGCCCGGGCCGTCCTCGACGCCCCGGACTCGCCCCTGGACGCTGCACTCGACGCCCTCGACACTCGCTTCGCCGAAACCTGGCGAGCCGAGGCGGGCCTCAAGACCTTCGCCGAGGCGGTCGCCGACGTCCTGGAGCTCCGGATCAGCGAGGGCGAACGGTTTGCGATGACGCTCGAGGACTGGGGGGCCTTCGCCACCCACGCATCCTTCGCCGAGATTCGGGCCCGGGCGGACGAGCTCGACATCCGCGTCGCCTGGGACCCCGAGCTGCCCAAGACCCCCGACGGCTACTACCAGGTCCAGGGCGGGATCGACTACGCGATCGCCAAGTCACTGGCGGCCGCACCCTTTGCCGACCTGCTCTGGATGGAAACGAAGACGGCCGATCTCGAGGACGCCCGGCGGTTCGCCGAGGCCATCCACGCGGTCCACCCCGACAAGATGCTGGCGTACAACCTCTCACCCTCCTTCAACTGGGACACGACCGGCCTGAGCGACGACGAGATGCGGCGCTTCCCCGAGGACCTCGGGAGGCTCGGCTTCGTCTTCAACTTCATCACCTACGGCGGTCACCAGATCGACGGCCTCGCCGCCGAGGAGTTTGCAACCGCGCTGCGGGAGGACGGCATGCTCGCCCTTGCCCGCCTCCAGCGGAAGTTCCGGCTGCTCGAATCGCCCTACCGGACGCCCCAGACGCTCGTGGGTGGCGACCGCCTCGACGCGGCACTCATGGCCGTCTCCGGGCGGACGGCCGCCACCAAGGCGATGGGCAAGGGCTCAACCCAGCACCAGCACCTCGTCCAGACCGAGGTGCCGACGAAGGTCCTCGAGGGCTGGCTCGCCGCCTGGGCGACGGAGTGGGACGTGCCGTTCCCGATCCGGGTCGAGCTGCGCCCGCACACCGCCGGATCCGATCTTCTCGAGCTTCGTGTTCGCGGCGACGCCGAGGATCCGCTCGCCAACGTCATCTTCGCCAGCATCGCCGACCGCCGGGGCCGGAGCATCCTCTCGATCCGTGACCAGAACACGGCGCCGTCGATCCGCAGGCGGCGGTTGATGACGCTCGTCCAGCTGTTCCTGATCCATCGCTACCGCGCCCGCTCGATCCACTACCTCACCCCGACCGAGGACAACCGGGCCCAGACCCAGCGGATGCAGGAGCTAGGCATCTTCAGCGTCGTCCGGGCGGAGATCGGCCAGATCGTCGTCGCGGACGTCAACCGCGAACGCGTGGAAGTGCTCGTCCAGCCGGGCGGGGATGCCCTCGCGACGCTCATCCGGAGAGGCGTCCCCCAGCCGGCCTAGCGTCTCGCCTTCCAAGAACGGGCCGACCCGCCTCCCGGTTCGGGCTGAAGGGGTCCTGCGCCGCGCGGGCGCTGGCGCTCGAATCACGCTCGAAGGCTCCCGATGTTGTGCGTCCCCGACCCATGCCGGTCGCGATCGGGGCAGGCACAGCGAGGAGGACACCGCAATGGCCACGTTCGCAGGGGTGCGGCACCGCTCCCTGATCCGGATCCGGTCGACCGCCCTTTCGGACCGCCTCGGCCGGGCGCCCTACATCCTCTCGATCGCCGCGCTGCTCGACGCAGCGGTCACGTCGGCGGCCTCGCTGCTCTTCCGCGATGTGCTCCGGGGACCCGAGGTCGGGATCGGCTCGCTCCAGGGCACCGCGCTGGTGGTCCTCGTGGTTGCCGTGCCGGTCCTGGCGGCCTCGATGCTGCTCGCCGAGCGCGGCTCGGCGAGGGCCCTCCTGACTTGGATCGGGGCGCTCGTCTACATTGCCTACCAGGGCGTCCTGTTCCTTTTCGCGACGCCCTTCAACGCGTTCTTCTTCTTGTACGTCGCGATGCTCTCGCTGCCGGTCTGGTCGCTCCTCGCGCTCCTGAGCCGGCTGCCGGTCCAGGCCATCGCCGACCGCTTCGATCCGCGAACGCACCTGCGGGTCTTCGCCGGCTACCTCGCTGTGTCGATGGGCCTGTTCGTGCTGATGTGGCTGCGGGCCACGGTCCCGGCGGTCTTGAGCACGGAGCCGCCGGCCTTCCTCGAGGGCACCGGTATGACGACCGGTCCGGGCCAGATCCTCGACCTCGGCTTCTTCGCGCCGCTCGTCGCCCTCACCGCGGTCCTCGCCTGGCGACGCCGGCCATGGGCATACATCCTCATCGGCGGCCAGCTCGTGATGCTCGCCATCGAGTCGGCCAGCATCGGGGTCGACCAGTGGTTTGGGCACGAGGCCGACCCGACCTCGACCCTCGTCTCGGTGGATGTCGTGCCCGTCTTCGCGATCCTGACCGTGATCGGAGTGGCTGCAGCCTCGGCCTTCCTGGCCTCGATGTCCCGAACGTCGACGGCCGACGACAGCGGCCTGCATATCGACGCGGATCTCGCCGGGCCGAACGGCCCGCGCTGAGGCGTCGCGCCGAGCCCGCGCGAGCGGTCAGTCCGCGGCGGCCTCGCGGAAGGCGCGCGTCCGGGCGATCGCATCCTCGATGGCGGCCGCCAGGCGGGGACCGGTCGGAGTGCCCACGAGCGGTGTCACCCGGTGCTCGCCGATGGTCTCGATCCACTCGGGCTCGATGCCAGATGCGGTCAGCACCACGGGCACGTCCGGGTGGATGTCGCGGAGGCCCTCGATGAGGCGCTGGGCGCCATCCGGCTCGCCGGTCACCCAGGCGTCGTAGACGAGAACGTCGGCCTCGTCGGCCAGGGTGCAGGGGCGCCCAGCCAGGATCGGGCAATGCGCGCCGATCGGGCCGAGACATTCGCGGACGTCGTAGCCGCGGCGGCGGAGCGAGTCGACCTCCTCATCGGCGAGGTCGATGTCGTGATTGACGACGAGGACTCGAGTCATGCGGGACACCTCCGGAGTCGATGACCCAGCATTCGGCCGGCGGAGATGAGGGGGCAGTGCCGCCCGGCCCCTTCCCGCCGGGCCACGGGGCCCGAGCCGTGACGCCCCGGTTCCTCAGCGCGATTCCTGACCCGGCGCCACAGGCGCCACCTCGTGGACGGCCGAGGCGCCGGCCCGGGTGTGGCCGACCCAGAGCGTGGCGGGCGTGGCCCAGTAGGCGGCGATCGCCTCGAGCCGCCCGGCGAAGCTGGCCCTCGCGGCCTCGAACGCATGCCACGCCGGCTCCTCCGGCTCGAGGTCATAGCCTGCCTCGCCCAAGCGGTGGTAGACCTCGCCGAACTCGTCGCGACCCACGACCGAGCCGTCACCTGTCAGGCCCAGGTTGTTGCCGATGTCCTCGACGAGGTGGGCACCCACCCGCTTCGTGATCTCGGCCTGGCCCCTCGGCACGCCCCGGATCGTCGTGAGGACCAGGGCCGCCGCATCGAGAACCGCGCCGATCGCGCTGATCCACGAGGTTTCGTCGTGGCTCGACCGGAAGTAGCCCAGGAGCGGGTAGGCGACATGGGTGTCGAGGACCTCGGCCGTCCAGCGTTCCCACTCGGCGAACAGCGCCGGCAGCTCGTCGACGAGGTCGAGCCTGGCCTGCGTCTCGAGGAGGGTGATGGCCGAGGGCGGCGACTTGGCCCGGGCCGACAGGGTCACGACGAGGACCTCGCGGCGCTGGAACGACCCGTACAGCGAGAACAGGAAGGTGATGACGAGGGCGACCACCCCGAGGCCGGCGACCGCCGCCGTCAGGACGACCAGTCGCGAGAGGCCGCCGCCGGCGACGATGTCGCCGTAGCCGATCGTGAGGACGGACGTCCCGGCGAAGTAGATCGC
The DNA here is from genome assembly GCA_004297395.1 of Chloroflexota bacterium. Taxonomy (GTDB): domain Bacteria; phylum Chloroflexota; class Limnocylindria; order Limnocylindrales; family CSP1-4; genus UBA5189. The sequence goes on from SCUO01000088.1 coordinate 22,974, forward strand.
CGTGCCGAGGTCGGCCGGGCTGGGGCGGAGCTCGCCGCGCAGAGCGAACAGGATGAGCCCGTAGCCGATGACGATCGCCGCCATCCACAGGACCAGGAGCAGGATCGCGGCCGCCGGCGCGAACAGGCCCAGGAGCTGGTCGCGGGCGACGCCGGTCCGGGTCCGGGTGGCCAGGGCTCGCCAGGCGAGCCAGGCCGGCGGGACGACGTAGCGGGCCAGGCGGAGACGCGACGGCGAGGGTCGTGGGACGACGATCGTCTGAAAGACGTCCCACAGCACGAGCCCCAGGCAGGTGAGCCCGAGCAGGCCGACGGGGACGTCCATCGGCGCATCATCGCATCCGCGCCCGCGCGTCAGAAAGCGCGATCGCGGTCAATCCGCGCCCGGCGCCGGTACCGGAGGCCGGGGACGCCCACATCCCGACCGCTCGAGCCCGCGGCGGCTCGACCACGCAACCCCGCGACGGCTCGGCCGCGGCGTACCATCCCTGGCCGTGGGACCCAGCTCGGATGCGAGCGCCGAGCGCTCCGCCATCGTCGATCTCGCGGCGCTCGTCGGGCTCGCCGGTATCGTGGCCGGCGCGACCCTGCTGGGCCCGACCGACGTCGGCTTCGAGTGGTCCGCGGCCATCGCGGCCGTTGCCTCGTGGCTCCCGACGACCCTGCCGATCGCGGTCATCGCCCTGGCCGCCTCGGCCGTGGACATCGGTGCCGGCGTCGTGCTCGCCCGGGCGATCCGGGGCCGTCCCTTCGGACGGCTGGATGACGCGCTGCTCCAGGGCTTCGTTGCGGCGGTCATCAAGGACGTCGCCCTCCTTGGCCTCCTCGCCGGCGTGGGGCTTTTCGACCAGGTCGTCCTCGCGATCCTCCATGCGGTGGTCCTGGCGGCTGGCGTCGCGAGGCTTCGGCCGATCCTGGCACCGGACGCCCTGCCTCGACCGTTCGCCGGCGGCGCCGTCGCGATCAGCCCGTTCGCCGTCCTCGTCGGGGTCGCCTGGGCCGCCCCGATCCTGCTCCAGGCGGCCTCGCCGATCGTGCCGTTCATGGACATCCTGCCGAACCACGTCGCGCCGGCCGAGCACCTCAGGACCTTTGGCACGCTGACCCACCTGACGGACACCCAGTCACCGATCTACGGGCCGTCGCGGATCTTCCTGGGCTACACGGCCCTCCTGGGCACGATCACGACGCTCTCGGGGCTGCCGGCGGGGGCCGTCCTGGCCGGGTTCATCCTGCCCTCGACAATCCTCGTCGGCGTCGCCGTCCATCGCCTGGCGACAGCCGTCGGCGGCGTCGGTCCGGGCGCCGGTATCGGGCACTGGGCCCTCCTGACCTTCGCGATGACGACGTCCCTGGCACGGCTCGGCGATGCCCGGGCGACGGTCGTCGTCCTGCCCCTCGTGGCCTGGGCGCTCGCGCTCGTCGGGGACCGGTTGGCAGCCGATTCCGGGTCGGTCGCCTGGACGGCGCGACGGCTGGGCCGCCCCTTTCCCGAGGGCGTCATCCTCGGCCTCGCCCTGGGGGCGGCGATCCTGGTCCACCCGGTCATCGGGTTCCTGGCCGCCCTGACGGTGGGGATTGCCGTGCTCGTCCAACCGGAACGCCTGACGAGGCTGGCCGTGCCGGCCCTCGGCTGTGCTGCGGTTCTCGCGCTGCCCCAGGCGGCGACGATGCTCGGCTTCGTCCTGCCGACGGCGCTGCTCGTCGCGGCGCTCGCGCTCGCGATCGCGGTCGGGTTGGCGCTTGATCGCCTCCTCGGCGACCTGCCCGTGGTGGGGACCGCCCTCGTCGGGATGGCCAGGCTCGCGGCCGCCGCGGCCGTGGTGCTCGGGATCCTCTTCGCCGGCGCGGTGGTCCGGGCCGCGATCGCCGGCGCGAGCCCGCTCCTGATGGTCCTCGAGGTCAGTGGCCTCCTGACGGCTGTGGCCGTCGCCCTGCGCACCCCGGCGAGCCGCTCGCTCGTCGTGTGGGCCGCCCTCGCTGCCGGCTTCGGCGTCGCCACGTTCAGCCAGCTGGTTCCCGCCGAAGGGAGCGGCCTGCTCGGCGATGCCCTTCGCTTCGAGCTGCCCAAGACCCTCCAGTACTGGGTTCCCGTCTTCGTCGCGATCCTCGCGGCCGCCGGCCTGGCCGCGCTCGTCGACGTTGGCCGGGCGCCCCTCGAGGGGCGGCTGTCACTCGTGATCCGGACGGTCGCGCTCGTGGCCTTCGTCGTTGCGATCGCGCTGCCCATTCGCCCGAAGCCGATCGATGCCTTCCACCTCGGCGAGCACCGCCTGAGCGAGACATTCTCGATCGCGATGCGCTGGGTCGAGCGCGGCTTCTTCGCCGGGTTCCCGGACAGCCGCTCGGTCGTCGACGCGCCGCGCCAGGAGCTCCTGGATGCCGTCCGGGCCGAGATCGAGGCGGGTCGGCTGGGCGCCGATACGCCCGTCCTGCACGTCGCCGGGTCATTCCAGATGTGGGCAGCCACGCCGCTGGGCGTCCTCGATGGCGTGACGGAGACGATCCTCGTCCCCGAGCCCGAAGTCAGCATCCACACGGTCGGCGGGCGGATCCTCGACCTCGACGCCCTGCCGGAGCTGCTCGCCCAGGTTGGACCGCCCGGGGCCGCCTACCCGTACGTCGTCCTCGAGCCCGACCCGAACGGGATGCCGCCGGGGATCCGGGACGAGATCGTCGCGGCCGGCTATGCATCCATCTTCGCCAACGGCCAGGGCGAGCTCTTCGTGTTCCAGCGCTGACGCCAGAGCCGGGCCCGCCGCGTACGATGCCCGACATGCCCCACGCCGACGCCCTCATCGAGGCCATCCGCGGCGCGGTCATCGGTGATGACGAGGCCGTCATGGGCCCGTTCGGGCTGCGCCGCGTGACGTACGCCGACTACACCGCCTCGGGCCGCTCGCTCGAGTTCATCGAGGACTACATCCGCCGGGCGGTACTGCCCTTCTACGCCAACACCCACACCGAATCATCCGGCACCGGTCTCCAGACCACGCGCTTTCGCGAGGACGCCCGCTCGATCATCCGGGAATCGATCGGCGGCAACGCCGCCGATCACGTCGTCATCTTCACCGGCTCAGGCTCCACCGCGGCGATCAACAAGCTCGTGGACGTCCTCAACCTGCGCCTCCCGGCCGATCTCGACGACCGCTACGGCTTCCGGGTCTCGATTCCCGCTCGCGACCGGCCCGTCGTGTTCATCGGCCCGTACGAGCATCACTCGAACGAGCTGCCGTGGCGCGAATCGATCGCCGACGTCATCACCATCCCGGAGGACGCCGACGGCCGGATCGACCTGGGTGCGCTCGAGCGGGCGCTCGTCGCCAACGAGGACCGGGGCCTCCGGATCGGCAGCTTCTCGGCCGCCTCGAACGTCACCGGCATCCTCAGCGACACCCGGGCGATCTCGGTCCTCCTGCACCGCCACGGTGCCCTGAGCTTGTGGGACTTCGGGGCCGCGGCACCGTACGTCGAGGTCGAGCTGTCGCCGCACCGGCCCGGCCCGGACGCGGAGCTCGATTACAAGGACGCGGTCTTCATCAGCCCCCACAAGTTCATCGGCGGGCCGGGCACCCCGGGCATCCTGGCCGGCCGGCGGGAGCTCTTCCGGAACAGGGTCCCGACCATGCCCGGCGGCGGGACGGTCGCGTACGTCAACCCGGTCGAGCACGTCTACCTGGCCGACCCCGAGCACCGCGAGGAGGGCGGCACCCCGGCGATCGTCGAATCGATCCGGGCCGGGCTGGTGTTCCAGCTGAAGCACGCCGTCGGCGTGGAGGTGATCCGGGCGCGCGAGGAATCGTTCATCCAACGGGCGATCGAGCGCTGGGAACGCAACCCGAACATCCAGATCCTGGGCTCGCACTCGCTGCCGCGCCTGTCGATCGTGTCGTTCGTCGTCCGCCACGCCGGCCGGTATCTCCATCACAACTTCGTCGTCGCCCTGCTCAACGACCTCCTCGGCATCCAGTCGCGGGGCGGCTGCTCCTGCGCCGGCCCGTACGGCCATCGACTCCTGGGCATCGACATCGAGACCTCGCACGAGTTCGAGCGCGAGATCGCCCGCGGCTGCGAGGGCATCAAGCCCGGCTGGATCCGGGTGAACCTCAACTACTTCATCAGCGAGGCGGTGTTCGAGTTCATCCTCGAGGCGGTCGACATCGTCGCCACAGACGGTTGGCGGCTCCTGCCCGAATACCGATTCGACCCGGTCACCGGGCTGTGGCAGCACGCGGCCGGGACGGCCGAGCCGCCGCTCAGCCTGCGGGACGTCCGGTACGAGGACGGGCTGATGCGCTACACAGCCCATCGCCACCGCGCGCCCGACGCGGCCCTGCCCGGCTACCTCGAGGCGGCCAGGCGGATCCTGGCCGGTCCTCGCGGCGCCGCGGCCGAGTCCCTTCGGGCCGATGTCGGGCCGGACTTCGAGGACCTCCGCTGGTTCTGGCTACCGCACGAGATCGAGGTGGAGCCGGCGGCCTCGAGCTGACTCGCCGCCGGCGGGCGGATGCGCGGAAGCCAGACAGCCATGACGGTGGGGTAGTACCCGACGGTACTCATGCGGGATGGTGCGTCCCATCACCGCGGGCGAGCATCCCGGCAGACCGGCAGGCCGCGTCCAGCTCCCGGTCCCGACCGAGGCACGCCGTCATTACCGCGCTGACCCTGTCCCGTCCCCGCGTCCGGCGACGTCCGGGCACCCTCATGCTCGTCGGCCGGTGGCTGATGGCGGATATCCACGCCTCGCTGGCCATCGCGCTCGCGGTCCCGATTCTCGTCGTCGAGGCCGCCCACGGGTTCGTCGGCTCGGGCTCGGTGCTCGCCCTCACGGCTGCGTTCTTCGGCGTCCAGCTCGGGCTCGCGATGACCCTCGGTCATGCCCGTCGCGGGGTCCGCGGGACCGCACGGCTCCTGCTCGCCGTTGGCTTCGTGGGGGCGCTCGAGCTCGTCGAGCCGCGGGTCGAGGCGACCCTGCCCATCCTGTTCGTCCCGATCATCGTCCTCGCCTCGGCCATGAGCGCCCGGGCCGGGGTGGTCGTAGCCGTCGCGGCGGCCGGCCTCTCGCGTCTCGTCCTGGTGGTCCAGGCTGGCCCTGCGGCCGCCGTCGAGCAGAGCGTCCTGCCGCTCGTGGTCGTGGCCTTCCTGGCCTTCGGAACCCGCCACGTCGTCGCCTCGCTGGAGCGGTCGCTCGAGCGGTTCCGGGTGATCGTCGCCACGGACCGCCGCCGGGCACGCCGGATGCGCGCGATCGAGCGCGTCGGACGGGTCCTCGCCCAGGATGGCCCGAGCCCGGCCGCCCTCGAGACGATCATGGACGTCCTGGTGCACGAGTTCGGCTATCACTACCCATCGGTCTACCTGTGGACCGGGAGCGCCCTCCGGCTCGGCGCCCACCGTGGCTACGAGACGCCGATCCTCGAGTTCCCGCTCGACGTCGGGATCATCGGCCGGGTCGCGCGAACGCGAGAGCCGACCTTTGCTCCCGATGTGACCGCGGATGCCGACTATGCCGAGGCGGATTCGGCTGTTGTCTCGGAGATCAGCGTGCCGCTCCTTGCCGACGGCGAGCTGCTGGGCGTCCTGAACGTCGAATCCACCGCCGCCGAGCGGTTGGATCGCGACGACCTTGCCTCGATGCTCACGATCGCCGATCGGCTCTCGGCGTCGATCGCCCTGGGGCGCGAGCGCCTGGAGCTGGCCGAGCGGTCGGCCCTCCTGGGCCGGCTGACCGACGCGTTTGCCAGCATCGGGGCGATCCTCGACCCGGCGCCGCTCCAGGTCGCGATCGCGACGGCGGCAACAACGGTCATCGGCTGCGACATCGGGCTGCTGACCCTGCCCGATCGGGCCGGCGAGGGCTTCCGGATCGCGGCGGCCGCGGGTGCCGACACGATCGTCGGGATGCAGATCGACGCGGGTGAGGGGGCCACCGGGACGGCCATCGCCACCCGGACGCCGGTCCTCGACGACCATTTCGACCGGGCCAAATACCCGCGCGCCGCTCGGCGAGCCGTCCAGGAGCCAACCGTCGCGGTGATGGCCATCCCGATGCTTCGCGACGACCAGGTGGTTGGCGCCGTCACCTTCATCCGCCGCGATGAGGACCGGGGATTCACCGAGCAGGAGCGCGAGATCGGCGCCCTCCTTGCGGCCCAGGCCGCCCTGGCCATCGCCAACGCCAGCCTCCACGCAGAGACCCGGGAGGCCGCGATCCGCGACCCCCTGACCCAGCTCCACAACCGCCGCCTGCTCGACGACGTGGTAGCCCGGATGAGTGCCGCGCGAGCGCGCCAGGCGCCGGACGAGCGTCGACCCGTCGCGGCCATCCTCTTCGACCTCGACCATTTCGGCGACCTCAACAACGACCACGGCCACATCACCGGCGATTCCGTGCTGCGGGCATTCGCGGGCCTCCTCGCGGGCCGCTTCCGGTCGTCGGACGTGGTCGCCCGCTATGGCGGCGAGGAGTTCCTCGTGATCCTGGATGGGGCGTCGAGGGACGACGCGGTCCGGGCGGCCGAGGAGGTTCGGATCGCGTTCCGCGACCTGGACCTGCCGACGGCTGCCGGCGGGGTGATCCGGGCGACCGTCTCGGCCGGCTGCGCGGCGCTCGATTCGAGCGTGGCGGACCTGGACGTCATGGTCGAGGTTGCCGACGTCGGACTCGTGATGGCCAAGTCCGGCGGGCGAGACCAGGTCGTGGCCGCCTGATCGTTCGGCCCTCGCTTCGGTGGCCCGTCGTCCGATCAGCCGCCAGGACATGCGGGTTGCCCGGGCACTTCGGCCCTTGCCGGGCCCCGGCCCGGCGTCCACCATCCCGCCCGAGGTGGCCGGCGACGGCGCGCTCGCGCCTCGACCGGCTGATGGAGGAAGAGATGCCCGCCCTGCCCGTGGCCCACCGCCGGTCCCGACCGGCGGCCCTTGCGCTGGTCATGGTCCTCGCACTCGCCGCCTGCGGCGGTTCGAGCACGCCGGCCCCGACGCCCACGCCGACGCCGACCGCCCAGCCCAGCCCGACCCCGCTCGACGTCTCGGCCACATTCCTGGAGATCGTCGGCGATCCCCAGTTCTCGGCCGAGATGGAGATCGACGGGACGATGGAGATCGGCGTCACCGCGACCCTCAGCGGCACGATCAGGGGTTCCGGCGCCGACAGCCACACCATTTTCAACGTCGAGGTCGTCGGTACGACCCAGGCATCCGAATCGATCACCGTCGACGGCACGTCCTGGACCCGGACCGACGCGGGCCCCTGGTTGGAGGTGCCAACGGCACCGGCGGCCGAGGAATCGAGCATGACCGCCTGGCTTGCGACGCTCGAAGGCGTCGAGGACCTGGGGGTCGAGACGAAGGCCGGCCGCAAGCTCCACCACCTGAGCATCGGTGACGACCCGCTGCCCCCGGCCGTCCTGGGCCTCGATCCGTCGACCTTCACCGACGCTGATGTGACCATCGACTTCTTTGCCGAGGACGACGGCACGCCCGCGATCTTCACCGTCGAGGGCACCTGGCTCCAGCTCATCGCCGGCGAGAGCTACCAGGTCGAGTTCGTGATCGACCTGACGCTCTCGGCCATCGGCTCGACGATCTCGATCGAGCCGCCGGATGATGTCTGGGAGCCGTATGCCAGCTCGCTGGGCTATTCGATGGCCCATCCGGCCGAGTTCGAGGTCGAGTTCCGGGAGGGCTACGACGTCATCACCTTCCGAGGCCAGGAGTGGGTCTACGTCGAGGTCTTCCCCGATGCCGCCGGCCTCAACCCCGAGGGCTTCCGCGACGAGATCCTCGGCCTTGTCGCCGAATCATGGGGTCCGCCGGCCGAGACGCCGGTCGCCACGACGTTGGGTGGCGAGCCCGGCTACTTCGCCACGTTCCGGTTCACCTACGACGACGGCAGCGCGGGGGTCGCCTTCGACACCATGGCGATGCACCAGAACGTCGGCTGGGACGTGACCCTGTTCTCGCTGCCCGACGAGGAGGACGCCGACTTCGCCTTGTACCAGCAGTTCCTCGGGGCGTTCGCATTCGGCGAGTGACTCGCCGGTCGTCGGGCGGGCTGGTTCGGGCTGGTTCGGGCCGCCGTGGCCCGGGCGCAGCGGCCGGAAACAGAGCGACCCGGAGTGGATAACCACCCCGGGTCGGATCATTCCCCCGACGGAGCACGTCGGCCCAAGAACTATACGCGACCGGGCGCCGATTCGGAACCCGCGAAATTTCGCAGCGAGGCGAGCGTGTTCGGTGCGTTCCCGCACCGGGAATCGGTCGCGCCGGCTCAGCCGTCGCCCAGCGGGACGCCCATGACGCTGAAGCCACCGTCGACGTAGATGACCTCGCCGGTGACGGCCGAGGCCAGGTCCGAGCACAGGTACAGGGCGGTCTTGCCGACGTCTTCGGGGGTGATGTTGGCCCGCAGCGGCGCGACCTCGGCGAACGACGAATACAGCTTCCGGAAGTCGCGGACGCCCGATGCCGAGAGGGTCCGGACCGGGCCGGCGCTGATGGCGTTGACCCGGACGCCGGTCGGTCCCAGGTCGGCGGCGAGGTACCGGACGCTCGCCTCGAGGGCGGCCTTCGCCACGCCCATGACGTTGTAGTTGGCGACGACCCGCTCGGCCCCGAGGTACGAGAGCGTCAGGACGGACGAGCCGGGCCGGAACAGGTCGCGCCCGGCGCGGCACATCGCCACGAGGCTGTATGCCGATACGTCCAGGGCGGTGGCGAAGGCCGCCCGGTCGGTGTCGAGGAACTGGCCCTCGAGCGCCTCGCGCGGCGCGAAGGCCACGGCGTGGACCAGGACGTCGAGCTGACCCTCGGCGTCGGCCCACTTCGTCATGACCGCCGCGATCTCGTTGTCCGACTGGACGTCGCAGGCCTCGACGAAGGTCGCCCCGATGGACGTGGCCAGGGGCCGGACCCGTCGCTCGATGAGCGATTCGACCGAGGCGAACCCGACCGTGGCGCCCGCCCCGTGGAGCGCCTGGGCGATGCCCCAGGCGATCGAGTGGTCGTTCGCGACGCCGAAGATCAGCGCCTTCTTCCCGTCCAGGAGCCCCATCGAGCCGCCTCCGTCGTCGTCCGTCGGCCGCCACCTGCGAACCCGTCGGGGAGACTACCATCGGCTCGTGCCCACGACCGACCTCGGCGCCGCACTGGCCGGCGTCCGCGCCCTCGTCCTTGATGCCGACGGCGTGCTGCTGTACGCCGGCCAACCGCTGCCCGGCGCCGTCGAGGCGCTGGCGATGCTCGATGCGGCCGCCATCCCGTACCGGGTCGTGACGAACTTTTCGCTCGCGCATCGCGAGACGCTGGCGGCCGGGGTATCCCGCCAGTTCGGACGGCCGGTGAGCCCTGCCACGATCATCACCGCCGCATCGGCCGCGGCTGCCTACACGGCCACCCATCATCCGGGCGAGCCACTCCTCGTCTTCGCCTCCGACGACGCCCAGCGCGAATGGGATGGGCAGCACCTGGTGTCGCCGGCCGAGGCCGAGGATCCGGCCACGCCCGTCGCCGCGGTGGTCATCGGGGATGCCGGTGACGAGCTGTCGTTCCGGAACATGAACACCGCGTTCCGCCGGCTCCGGAGCGGGGCCGCGTTCATCGCCATGCACCGCAACCTGTGGTGGGTGACGGCAAAGGGCATCACCCTGGATTCGGGCGCCGTCGTGGCCGGCCTGGAGGAGGCGCTGGAGCGGCGGGCCACGATCACCGGCAAGCCCTCGCCGGTCGTCTTCCGCGAGGCCCTTCGCGAGCTGGCCGGGGACGTCCGGGCGGCCGGCGGGCCGCGCCTCCGGGCGAACGAGGTGGCCATGATCGGCGACGACCTCGAGTCCGATGTGGCGGGCGCCCACCGAACCGGCCTGCGCGGCCTCCTCGTCCTGACCGGCAAGACCGACGCCCGCGGGCTGGCGTCGGCCCAGGGAGCCGGGCGGGTGCGTGGCCCGGCCGTCCCCGACGCCGTCGGCGAATCGCTCCTCGTCGTCGTGGCGCGGCTCGTCGGGCGTGGGGCGGCCACGGACGGCGCCGTCAACGCCATCGAGGCCGGCGACGGCCCGCGCTAGACTGGCCCCAACGACCCACCCGAGCCGCACGGACCGCCCCACCGCGACGGCCCTCCAGCCACTGGAGTCCTCCCGATGACGATCGAATCGAAGCCGCGGATCAAGATCACCTACGCCACCCTCCGAAATGACAACGAGGAGCTCCATGCCCTGTACGAGGCGGGCGTCAAGGCCTCCGAGGCAGGTCTCGGGGGGCACCACCGGAACTACGTCGACGGGCGCTGGGTCGACGGCCGGGCCGGGACGTTCGAGGCCCGCTCGCCGATCGATTCGAGCATCCTCCTGGGCACATTCGCGAAGGGCGACAGGCAGGACGTCGTAGACGCGATCGCTGCGGCCCGGCGGGCCCAGCCGGCCTGGCGCCGGACGCCGTGGCAGGAGCGACTGACGATGCTGCGCGCGGCCGCCGAGCTCATCAGCGAGCGCCAGATGAAGTACGGCGCCGACATGGCCTACGAGGTCGGCAAGAACCGGCTGGAGGCGCTCGGCGAGGTCGAGGAGGCCGCCGACCTCATCCGCTACTACGCCCAGACGATGGACGACAACGCCGGCTATGACCACCCGATGGACAACCTCGGCGACATGACCGTCCACACCCGGACGATCCTGCGGCCCCACGGCGTGTTCGCGGTTATCAGCCCGTTCAACTTCCCGATGGCCCTCGCCGCGGGCCCGATCTCGGCGGCCCTCATGGCCGGCAATACCGTCGTCTTCAAGCCGGCCAGCGCTTCGCCCCTGTCGGGCGTCAACCTCATCCAGGCGTTTGCCGACGCGGGCCTGCCGGCCGGGGTCGTGAATCTCGTCATGGGTCCGGGCGACACGGTCGGCGAGGAGCTGCAGTCGAACCCCGGCATCGATGGCATCGTCTTCACCGGCTCGTACGAGGTCGGGTTCCGGCTCTTCCGGTCGTTCTCGACCAGCTGGCCGCGACCGTGCATCGTCGAGATGGGCGGCAAGAACCCCGCGATCGTGGCCCGCAGTGCCGACCTCGAAGAGGCGGCCGAGGGGATCATGCGATCGGCCTTCGGCTTCGGCGGCCAGAAGTGCTCGGCGAACTCGCGGGTCTATGTCGAGCGGCCGGTCCACGACGAGCTCATCCGGCTGCTCGTCGAGAAGACCGAGAAGATCACGATCGGCAACCCGATCCCGCGCCAGAACTGGCTCGGCCCGATCATCGACGCCAAGGCCGTCGCCCGCCACCAGGCGGCGGTCGCCGAGGCACGCCGGGACGGGACCGTCTTCACCGGCGGCGAGCACCTGACCGATGGCGACTTCGCTCGCGGCTTCTACGTCGAGCCGACGGTCGTCGGCGTGCCGGCCGCGCATCGCCTGTTCCAGGACGAGCTGTTCGCGCCGTTCACCGCGGTCGCCGCCGTCGATTCGCTCGATGAGGCGCTGACGCTCGCCAACGATTCCACCTACGGCCTCACCGCCGGCGTCTACAGCGAGGACCCGGCCGAGGTCGAGCGCTTCCTCGACGAGATCCAGGCGGGCGTCCTGTACGTCAACCGTCGCGCGGGCGCCACGACCGGCGCGTGGCCGGGCGTCCAGGCCTTCGGCGGCTGGAAGGGCTCGGGCTCGACCGGCAAGGCCGGGCTGTCGATGTACTACGTCGCCCAGTTCATGCGCGAGCAGAGCCACACCGTCGTCGACTGACGGGGGCTGTCGCGGCTGAGCGACGCTGGCGGCGTTGGCCGCTGCGCTCCGCCTCACGCACCTTGGGGTGCGTTCGCTTGCGGTGCTCCCGGCCGCCTTGCCAGCCTCACCCAGGCGCGACGAACGCAGTCGGGGCTGTCGCGGCGGGAACCGCCGGATGGGGGCCGGTGTAGAGGGGACATCTCGATCGCTCGGAGGAGTCCCCGATGTCCCGCCTGCTCGTCCGGTTGGTCCCGCTCGCTCTCGCCCTCGGAACGCTCGTCGTCGCGCCGTCGGTCGCCGTCGCCGGCGATCCATGCTTCCACTCGTTCGACAATCGACCCGCGACGTCGACCGGCAGCACCAGCCAGGTCGTGCTGGGTGACTGCGTCTTCACCCCGACCGTGACCCGCGTCGCCGTCGGGACGACCGTCACCTGGCGGAACGGCTCGATCCAGGCCCACGAGGTCGTCGGTTCGAACATGACCTGGGGCGCCCACGACAAGCACCTGTCGCCGGGCGACACGATCGGCTGGACGTTCGACGAGGCCGGCGTCTACGGCTACACCTGCATGATCCACCCGGGCATGACGGGGGTGGTCATCGTCGGGGACGTGGCCGCGGCGGAGGCGCCCGCGGATCAGGCGTCCGCGGTGCCGTCCTCGAACGAGGTCGGAGCGAGCAGCACGACCGAGGCCGCGGACGATGCAGGGGCGGACGGACTGGCCAGCCCGACCATCGCCGCGGGCGCCGGGATCGGCGGCCTGGCCGTGGGCTTCGCGCTCGCCGCGCTCCTCCGGCGCCGGAACCAGTCCCCGGCTGGCTGAGCATCGCCACGGGCGCGACGATCCGTGGCCTGGGGGTTCGCCTGGTCGCGGCACCGCGCGGCCGGGGTCAGGCGTCGTCTGGACGGCAGGCGGCGTCCACGCGGGCAGGGTCCGTATTCGTGGCTACTTCGGTCCCTGCTCCGATTCCTCGAGGTATCGCATCGTCGCAGTCTCGACCTCGCCGCGGGTCTCCCGGCCCCGGGCCGCATCGGGTGCTCGATCATCGATCGCGGGTGGCCGGCTCGGCGGCTGCGGCCGATCCGGCACCTGCGTCCGGTGACCGTTGCCGCCACCCGGCGGCAGGTGATCCCGGAGCGTCGCCTGCGGACGCGGGGTGGTCTCGGGAGCCTGCCGCCGGTTCCTGGTTCCCTTCGTCATGGCCACAGGATCATCCGTGCCGCCCATCGCGCGCGACGTGCGATTCGGGGGCGGGCTTGCAGGCGGCTGCCAACGAAGTGCCCGCGAGCCGCCGACCCGCGCCGGGGATGCTTACCGGACCCGGTCCCTGCTATGCTCGCTATCCAGACTGCATAAACCCTATGCGCTCGGCGGCGCCCGCCGGACCGACCGCAGGCGTCCACCAACCGCATCGAGGTGTTCCGTGGCCCAGGCCCCGTCTCGGCTCGCACAGGCGCGGCCGGTTCCCCACATCGTCACCGAGATTCCGGGTCCGAAGGCCCGCGCGCACGTGGCCTACGACGAGACCTGGACGTCGCCGAGCCTGCCGCGCGCCTACCCGATCGTGCCGGTCCGTGGCGAGGGCCTGACCGTCGAGGACATCGACGGAAATCTGTTCCTCGACTTCGCGGCGGGCATCGCGGTGACCTCGACCGGCCACTCGCACCCCCAGGTCGTCGCTGCGATCAAGGAGCAGGCTGCCGACCTCATCCACTTCTCGGCCAGCGATTTCTACCTGCCCATCTACGCCGAGCTGTGCGAGCGCCTCGCAAACCTCAGCCCGATCAAGGGCGGCCGGGCCCGGACCTATCTCGGCAACTCCGGCGCGGAGGTGGTCGAAGCCTCGATCAAGCTCGCCCGCTACGCGACCGGCCGCCAGTACGTCGTCGCCTTCCTCGGTGCGTTCCACGGCCGGACGTATGGGGCCGTGAGCCTCACCGGCTCGAAGGCCAAGTACCACGCCCACTTCGGGCCGATGCTGCCCGGGATCTACCACGCGCCGTACGGCACGGTGGAGGGGCTCCGGTGGTTCGACGAGGTCCTGTTCGACAAGCTGGTCCCGGCCAACGAAGTGGCGGCGATCATCGTGGAGCCGATCCAGGGTGAGGGCGGGTACATCGTCCCCGAGGACGGGTTCATGCCCGGCCTCCGCGAGATCTGCGACCGCCACGGGATCCTGCTCATCGCCGACGAGATCCAGTCAGGCGTCGGCCGGACCGGGATGATGTGGGCGGTCGACCTCTGGGACGTCAAGCCGGACATCCTGCTCACCGCCAAGGGCATCGCGTCGGGCATGCCGATCGCCGGGATGGTCGCCCGCGCGGACCTCCTGGAGAAGTGGGGGACCGGCGCGCACGGCTCGACCTACGGCGGCAATGCGGTCGCCTGCGCCGCCGCCCTGGCCACGCTCGATCTCATCGAGGGCGGCCTGGTGGACAACGCCAGGGCGCGCGGCGACCAGGCGATGGCCGGCCTGCGGTCACTCGCCGGCCGCTTCCCGCGCCTCGTCCGGGACGTCCGCGGGCGGGGCCTGATGATCGGCATCGAATTCGATTCCGCCGCCCACGCCGAGGAGGTCCAGTGGGCCTGCTTCCAGCGTGGCCTGCTGGTCCTGGAGTGCGGCAAGTCGTCGGTTCGAATGTCGCCGGCCCTGACGGTCAGCGAGGACGAGATGGCGACCGCCCTCCGGATCCTCGGCGAATCCGTGACCGAGGTCGCCGCCCGCGGCACCGCCCTCGCCGCTGAGGCCAGGGCGGCCGGTGCGCTCCACGCGGGCGAGGTCGGCGGGTAGCACCGTCGCCGCGCCTACCCGGACTGGAGCGGATCGGGGGATCCGGATCCGGTCGCGCTCGTCACGCCGGCGCTGGCAGCGGGCCCCCCGGCCTGGAGCGTCGGCGGACGATCAGGCCTCGGCCTCGCGGAGCGAGGAGGCACGCAGCCGCATCGCCAAGGCCGCCAGGCCGACGAGCAGGCTGACCCCCATCACCGGGGCGCCGATCATCTTCAGCATCGAGCTTTCCGCGACGAGCCCGACGAGGAAGACGGCAAGGCCCAGGTTCGTGCCCCAGAACCCGATCTGGCTCGCCCACGGCCAGCGGTCGGCGCGGTCATCGGTGAGGGTCAGGAGCAGCGCGAAGACGAGGTTCGTGATGACCCCGATGAACGCCGAATGGTCGCTGGCGACGAGGACGCCGCCGATCGACGTCGGGTCGGCCGCGACAGCCGGGTCGCTGATGAACTTGTAGACGACGTACAGGAAGATCGCCATCGCGATCAGGACGAACACGGATGCGGCCGCCAGGTGGCGGCCCGCGCCAATCGTCCAGTCGGTTCGCAGCGCAGCCGGGACGACGCGGACGGCGAAGATCGCGACCGCCACGATGTTGACGAGGAGGTCGATCCCGCCCGCCGCCTGGATCGCGTCGCCACTCAGGAACAGGAGCGTGCCCGACAGCACGAGGCCACCGGCGAACAGGGCACCGAGCTGGACGAGCCCGGCCATCGGCAGGCCGCCGGTCCCACGGACGCGCCACTCGAGGAGGCCCATCGCCACCAGGATCAGGTAGCTGAAGACCATCGCCGAGGCGTGCGCCCCGATCGGATCGGCCGTTGCCGGGAAGAGGTTCGGGCCGTTGGCCAGCTGGACCTGGCGCAGGACGCCGATGACGGCTCCATACGTGAATGTCGTGAACCCGAGCGCGATCGCCAGGGCCGGCAACGACCGCCGGTCGCGGTAGACCCCCCACGCCCACCACGCCAGCCACAGGATCGCAACGAGGAGGATCGTGCCGACGACTGCCCGCAGCCAGCCGATCGCCAGATAGAACGACAGGACGTAGACCGGGACGATGATCGCGAGGGACCAACCCAGGCGGGTATCGATGCCGCGGGCGTACCAGGCGCTCGCCGCGACGAGCGACAGGGTGATCCAGCCGAGCGTGCCCGAGTGCACGTGGGTCAGGAGCGCATCGTGCTCGAAGGTCACGAGATCGAGCCCGTTGAGGAGCCCGATCCCGATCGTGACCAGGAATACCGCCATCGCCACGTAGAACAGCGTCCGGATGAGGCCCGCCGGGGAGCCTGCCGATCCGGCCATGCCCATCGATGTCATTCGACCTGCCCTCCACCGCGCCGGCCACCACGCCGGTGCCTCCGGCGCGCATCCTAGCCATCGGCGCCTGCGTCGTGGGGTCGAATCCGCAACCGCAAGCGCCGCTCCCGGCCGCTGCCGGATACTTGGCGACGATGACGACGTCCAAGG
>SCUO01000089.1 GCA_004297395.1 Chloroflexota bacterium
CCGGGGTCGGGGCCGCGGTCGGGGCCGCGGTCGGCGGTGGGGCCACCGGGCGCGGGGTCACCACCGGGGCGGGCTTGGGCGTCGGCTTCGGGGTGGGCTTGGGCGTCGGCGCGGGCGTCGCGGGCGGTGGGGGCGGTGGAGGGGGCGGAGGTGGCGGAGGTGGCGGGGCCGAGCTGCACTTGTCGGCGAAGAGCACCGTCCACATGTGCTTGCCATCGGGGCCCTTGTATGCCCCGATGCCGATGCTGTCCCAGCCGGTGCCCAGGATGTTCGCCCGGTGGCCCGGGGAATCCATGAAGCCCTGCTGGATCGTCTGGGTCGCGATGTCATCGGGGAAGTTGTTCGTGCCGATGTTCTCGCCGGCGACGTTGTAGCAGTAGCCGGACGCCTGGAGGTAGGAGAAGACCTTCTTGCCGTCGGGCGGAATGCTGTGGCTGAAGTAGTTGCGGTCGATCATGTCCTTCGAGCGCCAGCGGGCCATGTCCCGGAGGGCCGGGTCGACGGTCAGGGCCGGCAGGCCCGCGGCTGCCCGGGCCTGGTTCGTGAGGGCCACGAGGAGCGCCTCGTCGTCGGCCGAGAAGCTGTTGGCGTCCCAGGCGAAGACCGATGTCGGCAATGCGATCGTGAGGGACAGGGCGGCCACGAGGGCCAGTCCGGCGAGGGACCGGCGGGGCCGCGCAGCGGGGGCATGTCGGGGCACGAGATTGAGGTCCATGGCTCCGGGCACTTCGTGATCTGTGTCGCTGGATCGCCGGGCGGCCTCCACCGAACCGGACGTTGATCACGCTATGGCCGGGCCCCGCGTCCGTCCGCGGCTCCATGGTCCGGGTCCGCCCCGACGGCGGTACCACTGCTGGCCCCCGAACCCCACCGGACCGCACCCTGCCGACTCCTGGCCGGCGGGCGCACCGGGCGCGCGGCGACGTTTCAGGCGCGCAGGTGCAGCGCCGAGACGCGCCAGAACAGCTCGAGGAACGCAGCGGCGACTGTCAGACGCGGTGCGCCCGGATCATCCAGCGCTGCTTGTCCAGGCCCCGCAGGACCTCGATCAGGACATCCTGGCTGGCGGCATCGATGTCGGCCAGCTGGCCGACGCGGTCGCCGACCCGGGCGGCCACGAGCGTGACCCGCTCGTCGAACCAGGCGAGCAGGAAGCGGTCCTCGATCTGGCCCTCGGGCAGCTGCACCAGCGGGGTCCCGACCGCGACGGTCGTGCTCCGGCCGTCGGGCGAGACGCCGATCGCCGTGATCCGCTCGGCCACCGTGTCGTACCAGTCGCGGTACTCGTCGGTGAAGGTGTCCAGCAGCGCGTGGACGGGCCCGAACGTCGGGCCGACGACGTTCCAGTGGCCCTGCTTGGCCTGGAGGCTGAGGTCGATGAGCTCGATGAGGGTGTCCTGCAGCGCCGCGGCGTGCTCGGCGATCGCGCCGGTCGGCCTGGTCTCGAGCAGCTGGGTCATGGTGCACCTCGGGCGGTCCTGACCCGTCCACGCTGGCCCTCGGGGGCGGCGCCTTGAAGTGCCATCCGGACCGAAGGCATCGCACCGACCGGACGGACTGAGTCGGGGCGGATTCCGGGTACACTGCGCGGGCTCTCGGTCCCGCTCCGGGATCGGGCGACCGCGGTGGCCTTAGCTCAACCGGCAGAGCATTGGATTGTGGATCCAAAGGTTATGGGTTCGACCCCCATAGGCCACCCCACCTCCCCTACGCCCCCCTGGCGACGCGATCACCCGGCTGGGCAAGACGGTGGCAGGGTGGTGCGGTCCGGTGCGCTCAGGCGCCGTTGACGATCGAACGACCGCCTGCCACTGTCGGAGGCGCGATCCACGGAGCGGGGGGCCCGCGGTTCGCACGGCTGGCCGGCCGATGGTCCCGTCCACGACATGGCCCATCGGTCCACTAGCCCCAATACATGCCCATGGTTGAATGAGTCCCGACTCCTCTCTGGAGCCCACGCGAACGAAGAGGGAGCCAACCACGTGACACAGGGTTCGGGGACGTCCCTCGCCGCAACCCAGGGGTCCGCGGGCACCGTGCTCGTCATCGAGGACGATGCCGCCAATCGGGCGTTGCTCACCCACCTCCTTCGCTCGGAGGGGTTTCGGGTTGAGGCCCACGAGAACGGGGAATCGGGTCTCGCCGCGGTTGAGTCCGTCAATCCTGACCTCGTCCTCCTCGACGTCGGGCTGCCCGGCCTCGATGGCCTGGAGCTGACCCGCCGGCTCCGGATGGACCCGCGCTACGTCACTCTCCCGATCCTGCTCCTCACCGGCCGGACGCTGCCGTCCGACGTCGTCGATGGCCTGAACGCCGGAGCCGACGACTTCATCACCAAGCCGTTCTCGCAGCCGGAGCTCATCGCCCGGATCCGGAGCGCGCTGCGTCTCCGTCGAGCGCTCGTCGGCATGGAGGCGGCCCACTCGGTCGTGACCGCCCTGGCCAACGCCGTCGAGGCCAAGGACGCCCAGACCGAGCACCACTGCGAGCGCCTCGCGCTCCTCGCCGGGCGCCTCGGCCGGCGCCTCAACCTGGCTCCCGCCGAGCTCGACGCCGTGACCTACGGCGCGCTCCTCCACGACGTCGGCAAGATCGGCGTCCCGGATTCCATCCTGACCAAGTCGGGACCGCTCGACGAGGACGAATGGGAGCTGGTCCGGCGCCATCCCGAGATCGGCGAGCGGATCTGCGCGCCGCTTCGGTCGTTCGGTGCCTTCGGGCCGATCATCCGCCATCACCACGAGCGCTGGGACGGCCTTGGCTACCCGGCCCGGCTGCGGGGCGAGCAGATTCCGGTCGGGGCGCGGATCGTGGGGCTCGTCGATTCGTTCGATGCCATCACCCATGATCGCCCCTACCGAGCGGCCAGATCGCTGGAGCAGGCGCTCGACGAGCTCGGTCGCGGTGCCGGATTCCAGTTCGATCCGGAGCTCACCCGTGTCTTCATCGATGAGATCGCTCGGATGTCGGGCCAGCTGCCCGATCCCCCACTCGACACGTTCGCCCTCTTCGCCCGGCGTCTCCGACCGGTGGGCCCCGGGCTGCTCGCCGTCGGCAGCTTCGCCACGGCCAGCCGCGGCTGAGGACAACAGACGCGATGGACCTGCTCACGATCTTGATCGAGGCCGCCTTCGGCCTCGTCTTCCTGGCCGCCCTCCGGGAATGGTGGCGCCGGCGGGATGCCCTCAGCCTCGACGTCGTCCTCGTCTTCGGGACCCTGATCGCGCTGTTCGTCGTGAGCGCAGTGACCCAGCTCGTCGGCGCCCTGCCAACGCTCGTCACCGGCGTCGCGATCAGCGCCCTGCTCGCCCAGCCGGGCCTCACCCTCCGCCTGGCGGCCCACGTGCGGCCCATTCCGCGCGTGGTCCTGGTCGCGGCGATCATCGGTTGGGCGGTCACGGCCCTGCCCCTCGCCGTCCTTGGGTCGGACGCACCGCGGCCCCTGCTCCTCGGGGCAGTGGCGGTCTTCGGCGTCACCGACGTCACCGCGGCGGCCTACCTCGCGGCCGCGGCCAGGGGCCGAGCCGGGGCGGCGGCCACCCGTCTATGGGTCGCCGCGGCGGCGACGGCCCTCTTCGGGGTGGCGCTCCTCGTGGCCGGCGCCGCGTCGACGGCCGAAGCCTCGGGCGAATCCGCGTCGCCGATCCCGAGCGTCATCGCCCTGCTCGCTGCCATCAGCTACATCGGTGCGTTCGCCCCACCGCCGCTGCTGCGCCGGGTCCTCCAGGCCCAGACCGCCTACGCCGGGCTGCGCGAGCTCCTGGCGGCCGACCGGGGCACGAGTGCGGACGTCTGGCATGCCTTCCTGGCGACGGCTTCGGGCGCCACGGGCGCCGCCTTCGGCCTGGTCGCAACCGGCTCGCCCGACGAGGACCTCCGGATCGCGGCGATGACCGGCTCGGACGCATCGCTGATCGGCAGGCGCGTGCCGGCGGCGATCGACGCGATGACCGATCGAGAAGTCCCGCTCGACGCTTTCGCCGCCATCGACGGGCTCGAGGACGTCGCGGCCGTCGCCGCCCGAGCCGGCGCCCGATTCGGGCAGGCGATCCGCCTCGGCCCCGATCCGGATGCCCCGACCGTCCTCCTGTTCACCACCCACCAGAGCCTCTTCGGCGAGGAAGATCGTCTGCTCCTCGCCTCGCTCGGCCAGCAGGCGGCCGGCCTCGTCGAGCGCCGCGAGGCGGTCCTGGTCCAGCAGGGCCTGACCGACCAGCTGAGCGCGACGGTCGAGGCCCTTCGCTCGGCCAGCCAGGCCAAGAGCGACTTCCTGGCGAGCATGAGCCATGAGCTCAGGACGCCGCTCAACGCGATCATCGGCTTCAGCGACCTGATGCGCCGCGAGGCCGGCGACGCGGACGCCAACGTCACCGTCCCGCTCGAGTGGGTCGAGCACATCCGGCGCGGTGGCATCCACCTCGTCGAGCTCGTCAACGACGTCCTCGACCTGTCGCGGGTGGAGGCGGGCCGGCTCGAGCTCGATCGCGAGGCGGTCGAGGTCCAGGGCGCGGTCGCCGAATCAGTCGCCGGGCTGCGGCCCCTGGCCGACCGCAAGGGCCTGGCGATCGAGCTCTCGGTCGCCGCCGGCGACGCCATCGATGCCGACCGGGGCCGGCTCCGACAGATCCTCTACAACCTCCTCTCGAACGCCATCAAGTTCACCCCCGAGGGCGGCCGGATCACGGTCGAGGGCGGCCGGGCCGAAAACGAGTACCGGCTCGCCGTCGTGGACACGGGTGTGGGCATCGCCGCCGACGAACAGGCCGTCGTCTTCGACGAGTTCCGCCAGGTCGGCGGCGGCGGGCAGCGGAGCGAGGGCAGCGGCCTGGGCCTGGCGCTGACCCGACGCCTCGTGGAGGCCCACGGCGGACGGATGGAGCTCGAGTCGACGCCCGGCGTCGGCAGCCGCTTCACGGTCGTCCTGCCCCTTGCCCGGCACTCGGCAGCGGACGACATCGAGATGGCGCCCGCGGCCCACGGCGAGCTTGCGGCCAGCGCCGACATCGGGCCCGTCGCGGCTTACCCGAAGCTCGCGGCCACCGCCGCCGCCATGGAACCGGCCACCCGGGAGCTGAGCCCGTCGGTCCTCGTCGTCGAGGACGATCCCAGCGCCGTCCGCCTCCTCCACGCCTACCTCGAGCCCGAGGGCTATCGCGTCCGGATCGCCCCGGACGGCGAACAGGCGCTCCTCGATGTGCGCACCGAGCGGCCCGCCGCGATCCTGCTCGACGTCCTCCTCCCCGGCATGGATGGCTGGGAGGTGCTCCGACGCCTGAAGGCCGATCCGGAGCTCCGCTCGATCCCGGTCGTCATGGTCACCGTCGTCGACGAGAAGGATGTCGGCCTGGCCCTCGGCGCGGTCGACTACCTGGTCAAGCCGATCGACCGTGGCGCGCTGCTCGCGAGCCTCGAGCGGCTGGCCCTGTCGCCGACCACCCCATCGCGGGCTGTCCGGATCCTTGCCGTCGACGACGAGCCGGCGGCCCTCGACATGCTG
The DNA here is from genome assembly GCA_004297395.1 of Chloroflexota bacterium. Classification (GTDB taxonomy): domain Bacteria; phylum Chloroflexota; class Limnocylindria; order Limnocylindrales; family CSP1-4; genus UBA5189. The sequence continues at coordinate 5,498 of SCUO01000089.1, forward strand.
TCCGAGACGCTCCGGCCGGCCGGCTTCGACATCCTCCGCGCCGAGGGCGGCATGGCCGCGATCTCGATGGCCCGGGCCGAGCGGCCGGACCTCGTCATCTGCGACCTCGTGATGCCCGACCTCGACGGGTTCGGCGTCGTGGCCGCCCTCAAGGCGGACCCCTCGACCGCCGCCATCCCGATCATCATCCTGACCGGCTACGACCTGTCCGCGGCCGACAAGCGGCGCCTCAACGGCAAGGTCATGCGGATCGTTTCGAAGGGCGCCGCGGCCCAGGCCGGCCTCCGGGCGTGGCTGGTGCGAGCCGGCTCCGATCCGTCGGCCGACACCAACCGCGCAGCGTCTGCATGAGCAAGTCCGCCGACGCCGGCCTCCGGATCCTCCTGGTCGAGGATGAGCCGGCCAATCGCGCCCTGATCCGGGCGATCCTGGCCAGGGCCAGGGAGGCGGCGCTCGAGGGCTACGTCCTGCTCGAGGCGGGGACGATCGCGGAGGCCCGGGCCATCCTCGCCTCGGAACCGCTCGACGTGGTCCTCCTCGACGTCCGGCTGCCAGATGGCACCGGCCTCGATCTCGCGGCCGAGATCCGGGCATCGCAGACCGCCACGGCGCGGATCGTCATCGTCAGCGCCAGCGTCCTCCCGGCGGAGCGGTCGCGGGCCATCGAGAGCGGCGCCGACGCGTTCCTGGGCAAGCCCTTCGGAGCGGTCGAGCTCGTCGAGACCCTGACGGCGCTCAGGCCCGCTGGAGCCTGGTCGCGTCCTCGCCGGGAGTAGGCTCTCCCAGGCCTCGCATGACGCTGAGGGCGAGCATGTTCCGGGACGATCTCGTCCGACGGTGGCGCAGGGAGTCGAAGGCCAACAGCCCGCGCCTCCTCCGGGCGGCCGGCGGCAACCTGGCGGTGCTGCCGGACCCGCAGCGGACGGGCCGAGCGCGACCCGTGTGGGCGGTCGTCGCAATCCTCGCCCTGTTCCTGCTGCTCCTGTTCGGATCCGGCCGGCTTGGCGTGGCGACGAATACCGCTGAGCCGACGCAGCCGACGAGCGTTCTCACCGGCGCGTAGTCGGGTGGGTCGGCGGCCCGCAGGCGGGTCGGCGGCGGGCCATCCCGAGGACGTGCCGGGCGTGCCGCAGAGCGGCAACTGCCAGCGGCGAGTCGCCGTGTGCGACAGCCAGGCGCCAGGGATACGGCGCCCACCGGGCCCAGCGCTCGCCCATGGTCGATGCGTCGCCCGGGGCCGACCCACCCGCTCCAAGCCCGGCGTGCGTGTCCAGCGGGACCCGATTCGCCCATCGGGCGAGGCGATCCGGGACCACGGCCTCGAGGCGGTCGAGGCCGGCCGGGCCACCGGGCGGGAACCGTCCGGGCAGTCGGCGGACGGCGAGGCGGAGCGCGGGCAGGACGAGCCGGGGATGCGGGGCGCGAGCGAGATCCTCGGCCGCGAGATCCTGTCCCGCGACGACGTCGCCCGCGACCTCCGCCAGGTCGAGCCACTGGATGAGCCGGCCGCGGCCGACGAGCAGGTCGCTCGTGGCGTGGATCGCCAGGTGGGCGGTGAACGCCCGGTCCGACGGCAGGAACGCAGGCTCGCCCAGGACGGTGGCTTCGACCGCCTCGGCCCACAGGTGGTCGGTGAGATCGTCGTCGTCGACCCAGCCCCAGAGATGACGCCGGACCTCGGTGTGGAGCTCGATCCGGCGCGGGTTGTCGGGATGCTCGCCGTCGACCGAGACGACGGCCTCGTTGCCGGGTCGCTCGAATGTGTCGTGGGTCGGGCGCCTCGTCCGGTCCGGTCGGCGTCGGTAGCCGAGGGCGACGAGCGTCGCCCGCGCCGCCTCGAGATCGCCGGGCCGGGCAAGGAAATCGAGGTCGGCCATGGGCCGCCGGAACGGGTCCGCTCCCGGCCGGGTCGCGAGGATGGCGCCCTTCAGCGGCATGATCGCCACGCCGGCCGCGGCGAAGGCCTGGAGCGCGGCGCCGAGCTCGCCGAGCAGGCGCTCGATGCGCCGCCGGTTGTGTTCGTCCTCGATGGCGAGCCATGCCCGCAGGTCGTCGGGGAGCCGAAGCCCGACGGCTGAGGCATTCCGGTCGCGGACGAGGGCTGGAGCGAGGCCGTGGACAACGATGAGGCGCCTGAGCGCGTGCGCGATGCGGGGGTCGTCCAGATCGGGGACCGTGCCGGCGTCGGGCCCGGTTGCCGGCCGGATCACGCCCTCGAGCCAGCCACCGATCTCCAGGAGGAGCGGATCGGCCAGCGCGCGCGGGACGCGGTAGGGCCGGGGCACGCCTCAGTCGCCCGGAGGTGCGGCGGGTCGGGCGCCCGTCGAAGCCGCATTGGTCGCCGTCTCCGCCGCCTGATCGCGACCCGCCCGTGCCCACGCCATTGCCCACAGCCCGAGGACGAGCCAGGCCAGCGTCCGGCCCGGACCGCCGACCCACGGGTAGTCGTCGAAGAGCGACACCACGGTCAGGGCCGCGAGCCCCGCCGACGCGCCCGCGAGCTCGACCGTCCAGCGGCGGCGGGCCCGGGCGAGCATCACCCACGGAGCGGCCATCAGCCAGCCGTAGGCCACGCCGCCGATGATCCCAAGCTCGCCGGCCACGGCCAGGGCGACGAGGTGCGGCGCGTAGAAGGCGAAGGGGAATTCCGGCTCCAGCTCCCGCATCGCGATTGGCACGGCGCTCGCCCCCGCCCCGGCCAGGGGCCGCTCGACGACAACCCGCCAGCCCAGTCGGATCTGCTCCAGGCGCTCGTCGATCGAGCGTTGCTCGGTGGCCGCGACGGACGGGCCGAGCCGGGCCCGGGAGGCGATCGCGTCCCGGGCGAGCCAGCCGACGGTCCCGGCCACGACGAGGACGAGGCCGGCCGTCACGAGCCAGCGACGGATCGGCTGGGCCGCCCCGGGGTCGGGCCGCCGGCCCGGTGGGACGGGGTCGGCGCTCCCGGCTCGAGCAGCACCAGCGGCGATCACGAGGCCGACGACGAGGCCCGCGAGCCCGGCCAGCCAGGCGCCGCGCGAGAACGTCAGGACGAGGGCTGCAGCCGCGAGGGAGATCACCGCCAGAAGGGCCGGACCCCTCGCGCGGGCTGCGCGAGCCGATACCGCTGCCCGAGCCGACACCGCTGCCCGGGTTGACACCGTTGCCCGGGTTGACACCGCGGCCCGGGTTGACACCGCCACCCCGAGCAGGAGCAGCAGCCCACAGGCCAGGAAGCCGCCGAGGACGTTGGGGTGCGGCGTCAGGCCGTAGGCTCGCAGCACTCGGGTCCCGTCGGTCGCGGTCACGACGCTCGTCCCGCTGGCCGCCGGGTCCAGCGACAGCTCCCCGATCCCTCCGAGGCCCACCGACCCGCCGGTCACCGCCTGGGCGATCCCGACGGTCGCCTGGATGCCGAGCATCGCAGCGACCGGCAGGGCGATCGATCCGAGACCGTCCACCTCGTTGAGGACGTACAGCGCCAGGAGGGCGCCGGCGGTGATCCGGACCGCGCCCACGACGCTCAGGCTCGGCTCGACCCCGAATGGGATCGTGACCCAGGCAAGCGCGATGAGCAGCATCGCGGGCAGGCGCAGGGCGAGCGGGCCGAGATCGACCCGCCGGCGCCCGAGGCCGCGGGCGAGCAGCCACAGGACGAGCGTTGCCAGGACGAGGACGTCGACGGCGTAGAGCACGAGATCGGCGAGGACGGCCGAGACCGCGCCAGGCGGACGGAACAGGACGTCGCTCCGGGCCCGGAACGGCGCGACCACGACGAGGGCGGCGAAGGCGACCCGCGCGCCGAGCGCGGCCACGGCCGCAGGTCGCGCCCGGGGGATCACGTGCCAACCCCCGGCGATCCCACCGTCTCGGCCACCACCGAGCGGATGGCCGCGGCGAAGACTGGGACGTCGAAGCGGCTGGCCGAAGCCACCAGGTCGCCCACGTCCAGCGCCACGTCGCGGGCGCGCAGCATCGCCTCGGCGAAGGCATCGACCGTCTGGCTCGCGGCGAGGAAGCCCGTCCGGCCGTCCTCGACGATCTCGAGCGCGCCGCCGGCGGCGAGGGCGATCGGTGGCCGGCCGGCGGCCTGGACCTCGGCCATCGTCAGCCCGAAGTCCTCTCCCGCCGGCACGAGCAGGCCGTCGCAGGCTGCCATCGCCCGTGCGACCTCGTCGTCCGAGCGGCGACCGAGGAATCGGACAGTGGGACCGGCCAGCCGCCGAAGGCGCCCGAGGTCCGGCCCGTTGCCGATGACGTCGAGGCCCGCCCCGATCCGGGCCGCCGCGGCGATCGCGAGATCGAGGCGCTTGTACGGTCGCAGCCGGGCCACCACGAGGAATCGGCCCGATCGCTCATCGCCCGGCCGGAAGGCCGCCGCATCGATCGGCGGATGGATGACCACGGCGTCCCGGCCGTGGATCCGACGCAGCCGGGCGGCGGTGTGGGCGGAGTTGGCCACCAGGCGGTCCACCCGGGCCATCGCCCGGCGGTCAACCCGCCGGAACCAGGCCAGCGCCGGGCGAAGCGCCCGCGCCTGGTTGCGATGCTCGCGGAAGTACTCGTCGGTCTGCCAGATGAACCGCGCCGGGGTGTGGACGTAGGCCAGGTGGCGGGTCCCGCGGGGCGCGCGGACGTGGTGGGCGAAGGCCGAGGTGCTCGAGACGACGAGGTCGACGTCGCCGAGCCGGAGGCCCTCGAACGCCGCGGGCAGCAGCGGCGCCAGGGAGGCCAGCGGAGCCCCGGCCCGGAGGAGCGGCTGGAGCCGGCTCGACCGGACCTCGCACCCGGCCAGGCCCGGCGGCAGGAGGCGCCGATCGACCACGGACGCCGCGACGACCACGGGCTCCAGGATCTGGTGGAGCGTCCCGACCACGCGCTCGGCGCCACCGAGCTGGGTGAAGTAGTCGTGGACCAGGGCAACCCGCATCGGGGACATGGTGGCGGATGTGGCAGGACCCAGGGAACCGATTGGCGCCGGGTGCCGTCTGGTCGCCTGAAAGAGAGGTTTCACAGCCCAATGCGTTCCCTGTTCCATCGACGTCTGCCTGCCGCGATCAGGACCGCGGCACTCGTGAGCGCCTTCGCGATCGTCCTCGCGGCCTGCTCCGGCGGGGCCACCCCGGCACCCACCGCGAGCCCGACCGGCTCCCCCACGGCCGCGCCCGGCGAGCTCGTCCTCGATCGCGCCCCCGACATCACCGGTTGCGACACGATCGGCGTTGACTACACCTCGCTGACCTTCCGCATCGATCCGACGGCCAGCCCTCAGATCTGGGCTGATGCCGACACCGGCCCCGACCTGACCGTTCGCTGGGACAGCACGTTCAACGCCGGGACTGGCGCGACCGTCGTCGACAAGTCGGGCGCCGTGGTCCTCGAGGACGGCGACACCCTCGAAGTGCCGGGCGGTGCCTTCCCTGAGCTCAAAGGCCACTTCGTGTGCACCGGCCCGACCGGGCTGATCATCCTGGACAAGGCCCCCAGCTGAACCGGCGGCCCATCACGGGCCCGCGACGGGTCTGGCCCGAAGCCAGACCCGCAAGGTTTGGCCGTGCGGCCACGCCTTCAAGGTCGGGCCGTAAGGCCCGACCCTCGATCCCGCTTCTACGACCACGGAGCGGGATCGGTTCGTTTCGCCACAATTCCGGTCATGACCGACATCGACTACGGCGCCTTCGACGCCCTCACCTTCGACTGCTACGGGACCCTCATCGACTGGGAGGCCGGGATCCTGGCCGGGCTCCGGGCAACGCTCGAACCGCGCGGCGTGCGACCGCCAGATGACGAGCTCCTCGAGCGCTACGCGGTCGCCGAGGCCGGCCTCGAGGCCGGGCCGTATCGCCGCTATCGCGAGATCCTGGGGCAGGGGCTCGCGGCCGTCGCCGCGTCCTACGGCATCGAGCCGTCGGCCGCCGAGGTCGCGGCCTTCGGGGGCTCGGTCGGTGATTGGCCAGCGTTCCCCGATTCGGCGGCCGCGCTCGCTCGCCTCCAGCGGCGCTTCCGCCTGGGTGTCCTGACCAACTGCGACGACGACCTCTTCGCGGCCTCGAACCGGCGCCTCGGGGTCGAGTTCGACTGGATCGTGACCGCGGAGCAGGCCGGCGGCTACAAGCCCCGGCCGGCCAACTTCGAGCTCCTGCTCGGGCGTGTCGGATTGCCTCGCGAGCGGATCCTTCACGTCGCCCAGAGCCTGTTTCACGATCACGTGCCGGCCAGGGCGCTCGGCTTCTCGACCGTCTGGATCGATCGTCGCCACGGCCGGGCCGGTGGAGGGGCCACGCCCCCGGCCGAGGCCACGCCGGATGCGATCTTCGCCGACATGGCGAGCCTCGCGGCCGCGGCGGCGTTGTAGCCCGCGGGGGGTGGCCCAGCGGCACCGCCCGGATGTACCATCGCGCCAGCCCGGACGACCACGTACGGGACCCGTCCACGTCCGCGCTCTGCGCGGCGAGATGCAAGGGTCCGCGATGGCCGGCCCGGTCGGAGGGTTGACCGATGGCAACCGTCACGTTCGAGCACGTCACCAAGCGCTACGGTGACGTCGTCGCAGTTCGCGATCTCTCGCTCGAGATCCGCGACGCGGAGTTCATGGTCCTGGTCGGACCGTCAGGCTGCGGCAAGACCACCAGCCTCCGGATGATCGCCGGGCTCGAGGAGATCTCGGACGGCACGCTCCGAATCGGCGATCGGGTCGTCAACGACGTCGCCGCCAAGGACCGCGATATCGCGATGGTCTTCCAGAGCTACGCGCTCTACCCCCACATGACCGTCCGCGACAACATGGCCTTCGGCCTCAAGCTCCGCAAGATCCCCAAGGCCGACATCGAGAAGCGGGTCGGCGAGGCCGCCCAGATCCTCGACCTCGGGGGCCTGCTCGATCGCAAGCCCAAGGAGCTCTCCGGCGGCCAGCGCCAGCGGGTCGCCCTGGGGCGGGCGATCGTCCGCGAGCCGGCGGTGTTCCTCATGGACGAGCCGCTCTCCAACCTCGATGCCAAGCTCCGCGTCCAAACGCGGGCAGAGATCGCGCGCCTCCACCAGCGGCTCCAGACGACGATCGTCTACGTCACCCACGACCAGGTCGAGGCGATGACGATGGGCAGCCGGATCGCCGTCATGAACGCCGGGGACCTGCTCCAGGTGGGCACGCCCCAGGAGCTGTACGACAAGCCGCGGAACCGGTTCGTGGCCGGCTTCATCGGCAGCCCGTCGATGAACTTCGCCTCGCTCCAGGTCGACGGCGAGCGGATGAAGGGATCGGGCTTCGACTTCCCGATCCCCAGCCGCTTCCGGAGCTCGATCGGCGCCGCATCCTCGCGGAACGTGGTGGCCGGCTTCCGGCCGGAGCACCTCGAGCTCGGCGGCACCGGCGAGCGACTGACGATCCGGGCCAAGGCCGACGTCGTGGAGTACCTCGGCAACGAGGAGCTCCTCCACTGCACCGTGGCCGACCACGACGGTGACGTGATCGCGGTCGTGAGCGCGTCGCACAACGTCCGGCCCGGCGACGTTCTTGATCTCCAGATCCCGGCCGACAAGCTCCACGTCTTCGACGCCGAGACCGGCGACGCCGTCGCGGCCTCGACCGCCGCGGCCGCGATCGCCTGACCCCTTGGCCCGGGAGGATCCCGCCAGGCCGGGCGCGCACGAGGCCGACGACCGTCTCCGCGAGACGGTCGTCGGATCGCGGGTCGTCCATCGCGGCCACTACCTCGAGGTCCGCGTCGACGACATCGTGATGGCTGACGGCCGGCGCTCGAAGCGCGACGTCGTGGGTCATCCGGGGGCGGTGGCGATCGTCGCCCTAGATGACCAGGACCGGATCCTCATGGTCCGCCAGTTCCGCCTGCCGGCCGGGCGGACGCTCCTCGAGATCCCGGCCGGGACGCTCGATCGGGCCGCGGATGGCTCGCTCGAGGACCCCGATCTGGCCGCCCCGCGGGAGCTCGAGGAGGAGACCGGCTTTCGGGCCGGATCCTGGGACCACCTCGGGTCGTTCTGGACGGCGCCCGGCTTCGCCACCGAGCTGATGCACCTGTACCTCGCCCGCGACCTCCGCCCGGCCCACGAGGATCGCCTGGCGCACGACGAGGACGAGCGACTCGAGCTGGAGCACGTCACGTGGCGCGAGGCGGTGGCGATGGCCGAGGACGGCCGGATCGCCGACGCCAAGTCGATCGTCGGGATCCTGCGCCTGGCCCGGATCCTCGAGGCCGCGGCGCCGTAGCACGGCCGGTCCCGGACCGGCTATCCTCCGGGCCAATGCTCGTACGCCAGTTTCGCCGGGGGGACGAAGCCGGGATACGCGCCGTGATGGACGCGTCCTTCGACGCCGACCGCATGCCCGGTGCGACGCGCCAGGAGATCGAGGTCGCGATCAGCCGGATGCCGGCCGACCCGGTCGGCGTCGTCGTCGCCGAGGAAGCCGGCGAGATCGTGGGCTACTGCGCGCCGCGCTTCGATGACCTCACGGTCCACCCCGACCATCGACGGCAGGGCCACGGTCGGCGCCTGGCCCGGGCGGCCCAGCAGCTCGCCGCGGAGCACGGCCTCGACGAGCTGACGTTGTTCGTCCCCACCCACCTGTCTGGCTCCATCGAGTTCGCCCGGGCGATCGGCCTGCGCTACAGCTCCAGCCTGTGGCTCTTCCGCCTGCCGGCCGATCGGGCCGTGCCCGAGCCGGTCCTGCCCGACGGGTACATCAGCCACGCCTGGCCGGACGACATCGATGTCGAGGCGTTCGTGGCCTTCGCCAACGACGCCTGGGAGGGCCACCCCACCCCGCTCCACCTCACACCCGAGCTCGCCCGGCTCGTCGCGGACCTGCCTGACTTCGATCCTCACGGCATCCGGTTCGTGGCCCTCGAGAACGCCCCCGGGGTGCCGGTCGCCTTTGCCAAGACGGAGCTGCGCCCCGACGATGACGGCCGCCCGATCGGCTGGATCGGCCAGATCGGCGTCCTGCCCGAGCATCGGGGGGTCGGCCTGGGGCGCTGGCTGCTGCGCTGGGGCGTCGCCTACGTCCGCGGCCGGGGCGCGGGAACCGTGGAGCTGGCGGTGGAAGCGGCCAACGATCGGGCGCTCGGGCTGTATCTCCGGAACGGCTTCGAGCCGGCGGTCGAATGGCCGCACTGGGTCCTGCCGGTCGACGCGCTCATCCCCGCCTCTGTCTAGGCGGTACGGCACGGTCGGGTGGTGGCGCCGCCGTCGGGCTGGTGGCGCCGGGCCGGTCCGGACCGGCGCGCCCCGCCCCGGCCCGGCCCGGCGATCTGTCACCTACGAATCCCCGTGGTGTGCGCTGCAGAATCCGCCCGCTCCCGGCGAACGGACGGCTTCGGCCACGCTCGGATTCGCTTACGCGGGGCCGGATTCTGGCGACGAGCGCCGTCGCGCACCACCCTCGTTGGTAGCTGATGAGAATCGCGACCCCGTCGGCTCGGGCAGTCGACAGGCGGCGGGCGAGAGTCGGCGCTGGATCGTCACGTCTCGTCGCCGCCTGATGGTTCGTCGCCCCGTGCGGGATCCTCATCACGTGCCGGTTCGACGTCCCGTGCCGGCTCCTCGTCCCGTGCCGCATCCCGGTCCGGGGGCGGTTCGTCGCCCCGTGCGGGATCCTCATCACGTGCCGGTTCGACGTCCCGTGCCGGCTCCTCGTCCCGGGCCGGGTCATCGTCGCGCGCCGCCGGAGCCCGCTTCCGGGGCGCCGGTCCCGTCCCGAGCCGCGCCAGGGCGCCGCGATAGAGCGACGAGCGCGGATCGAGGGCCACGGCCAGCTTCAGGTGCGTTCGCGCCTCGGCTGGCCGGGCGAGGCGCTTCAGGCTCTGGCCCAGGCCGAAGTGGGCGTAGGGCGACGAGGGATCCACCTCGAGGAGGCGCTCGAACGTCTCCCGCGCCCGATCGTACTGGGCCGAGTTGAAGCACGCCCGCCCCAGGGCTTCGAGGATCGAGCCCTTGTTCGGCTCGGCCCGTGACGCCCGCTCTAGGACGATCGCGGCCTGGGCATGGTGCCGACCGCGGATGAGCTCCAGGCCGCGCTGGAACAGCTCGTAGGCACTCTCGCGATCGTCGGCACCGGAGACGCGTTCTTCCACAGTCGAGATGGTCGCACGGACGGTCGGCGCGCGCCTCCGCCCGATCCTCGGGGATGGCCGGTCCGGTGCGCGTTGCCCGGCGCGTGCGACGCCGGCCGCGGTACCGCGTCGCGCCTCGACCCAGCCCCAACATCCGTTGTGGCGACCAGTGACGATGGCATCGTCACATCAGCGGTTTCGGGGACCGCAAGGCCGAACGCGCGGGCTGCCACGCGGTCGTCGACGACTGGCTCGTGCGTGAACGGCGCAATCGAGGCCCGCCGGAACGTGCCTGCGCCCTTCCAGACCCCGGATTTGACGATGCCATCGTCATCGGCGGGCCGAAGCCCGAGGAAAGCCCCGTGCGCCCACCCGGCGCGCGAAACGTGGGGCGCGTGAGCGCCTCCGGCCCCGACTCGGGCCTCAGCCCTCGGTGGCCTGGTCCGGGTGGCGGAGCTCCTCGAGCCCCCGCTCCGCGTCCCAGCGCAGCAGCCGCCGCCCCTGGCCGAAGGCGATGTAGGAGGCCGTGTCGAGGTCGACGGCGAAGAGCGGGTAGGGCTCCTCGGGTCGCCAGCCGATGGCGGCGAAGGTCGTCTGCCCGTAGTGCTCGCGGAGCGCCGCATCGGTCACCGGCAGGGCCCGGCCGTAGAGCTTGAAATCGCCCCGTTTGGCCTCCCGATCGCACTGCGGTGTCATGACCGTCAGGCGATCGTCCCGCTCGAGGTCGCGGACCTTGCGGGAGGCCGGCATCATCCCGAGCAGCAGCTCGCCGTCGACGAAGTAGATCTCGTTGGGGCTGATCCGCGGCCAGCCGTCGCCACGGATCGTGCCGACCAGGCACAGGTTCTGCTCGCCGAAGCCGGCGCGGGCCAGGTCCGCCAGCTCCGGTGCGAGCTCGGCGAAGCGGCCCCAGCGCACCGTCAGTCCTGCCGCCAGTCGGCCAGCCGGACCGGGCGCAGGCGGGGGCTCTCGGTCCGGCCCGGGATCCGGCCCCGCTTGGCGATCGGCCGGCCATCGATCTCCTTGAGATCGGCGGTGAAGTCGATGGGTGCGGCGCCGCTGATGTATGACCCGACGGCGAACGAATCGACCGGCGCACCCGCCTCCTTGAAGTAGTGGATCCGGTCGGGCGTCAGCCCGCCGGAGGCGACGATCTTGACGTCCCTGTGGCCGGCCAGGTCGAGCCGGGCCCGGACCTCGAGGACGAGGTCGGCGGTCACCCGGCCGCGCTCGGACGGCGTGTCGAGGCGGATCCCGTAGAGCTTGTCGCCCAGCGCCTCGGCGACCCGGAGGGCCTCCTCGGCCTCGTCCTTGAAGGTGTCGACGAGGACGATCCGGGGAACGTCGGCATCGAGGTCGCGGTCGAAGGCCAGGGCGGCGTCCACGGTGTCGCCGAAGATGAGGACGAGGGCATGGGGCATCGTCCCGGTCGGGTTCAGGCCGGCCAGCCGGGCCCCGGCCGGCGTGGAGGCGCCGACGCAGCCGCCGACGATCGCCGCGTAGTCCAGGACGTCGGTGATGTCGGGGTGAACGTGCCGGGCGCCGAACGAGATGACCGGCTCGGGCGCGGCGGCGTTGACGACCTCCCGGGCGGCCGTCGCCCAGCCGGTCGACTGGGCAAGCATCCCGAGCATCGCGGTCTCGTACAGGCCGAAGGCCCGGTAGCGAGCCTGGATCCGGAGGACGACCTCCTTGGGCGCGATCTGATCGCCGTCGTCGAGCGCCTCCACGATCGCCTCGCCGTCGCCGACGTCGGCCAGGACGTGGCCCAGCAGGTTCTTGGCCTCATCGATCCCGCACAGGATCGCCTCCTGGCGGGCGAAGACCTCCATCGTCACGACGGGATCCATGCCCTCGCGATCGAGGATCCGCTCGGCCCGGGCGAAGTAGACATCGGCCGAGTCGCCGGACAGGATCTCCCAGGACGGGCGCGATCGATGGATGGGCATCAGCGCGCGTGATCCCCGCGAGCGTCAGGTCGAGGCGCTCGAC
>SCUO01000125.1 GCA_004297395.1 Chloroflexota bacterium
CGTCGCCGCTCACGAAAATGAACCCACGTGTGCTCACGAGAAGTGACCCACTCGGTTGAAGGACGGACGGGTTTCCTTTCCAAGGAGGAGGGGTTTGGTTCCGAGGAGGGATTCCGAGGAGGCAGGTTGGAATCGGGAACGAGTGTCCGGTTCAGTGGCCGTTCTGGCGGAGGAGGTCGTTCCAGTCTTTGGCCGATGGCCGCAGTCGGCCAATGGAGGGATACAGGTCGCGCATGCGCTGGGCCATCTCATCGCCGATGGGATCGGCGTCAAAGCCGCAGTAGACAGGCAGGCCTTGGGCGAGAAGCGCGCACAGCCAGGTCGGATCAGGCCTGGCACCCGAGGTGGAGAGACAGCGATAGTCGGGATGAAGAGCGTGGCAGCTGATGGCGTCGATGGCTGATTCGCATAGAACGATGGCCTGGCCTGGAGAGGAGGCCATGGAGAAGAAGCCTCGATCTTTGCGGGAACCCGGAGCCATGCCGCGCCAGGCCAAAGCGGTGGTGCCGCGCAACTCCGCGCCCACCGGGGTTGCGTCCGGCTCGATGATCAGGAACACCGCGTTGGCCCGGACATCGGCGTAAATGATTTGGGATTGAACGAGCGGCGAGAGCAACGCCTTGGGGAGTTTTCGTTCCTCGATCAAGTAACGTTCGACGCGCGGCCAGTTCTCCGTTACGGACGCGGGAAGCGTCAACGCCTGCACCCGGGGCGTCGATTCGGGCTGGAGTGAAGCGCACCCAGGAAAGCGACGTTCCAGCCATTCGAGCGCCTGGCCAAAGCCCACCTGCCTGATGTGCATGACCAGATCGATGGCCCCACCTCCCCCGATTCCCTGGTGCCAGTTCATGAACTTGGGCCCGGTCACCGTCAGGGTTCCCTGGGTGGTGCGCCACTTGGCCGGGTCGTGGGGATCGTGGGTGGCCTCCAACTGTTCCAGGACCACGGGCAGAGGCAGTGCGCGCAACCGGTCGGCTCGTGCGCGCCAGTTCATGGCTCGGCCGACATCTTGGTTCGCAAGGTGACGCACTCCTTCATGTTGAAGACGTGGCTCGATTCGGTAAGGCGGTCGATCAAGGCGGCGGTGAGATAGGGATTCTTGAGGAACGAGGCCCACTCGCTAAAGCCCAGGTTGGAGGTAATGAGGGTGGAGCGATGCTTGTGGCGCTTTTGCAGGAGGGTGAAGAAGAGGCCGACCTGCGCGGGTTCAGCCTCGACGTAGCCGATCTCGTCAATCAACAGAATGTCGTAGCGCAGATAGCGACGGATGACCCGGGCCTGCGAACGGTCGGCCTGGGAACGGTGCAGTTCGTGCAGCAAGTCGGCAAAGAGAACATAACGACCGCGGGCTCCTTGATGGATAGCCTGGATGAGGAAGCCCGTCGCCAAGCCCGTTTTCCCGACGCCGGTGCCGCCCATCCAGAGGACGTTTTGCTTGTCCTTGAGGAAGGCCATGGAGTCGTAGAGGGCCAGGATCTTCTTCTTGTTGAGCTTGGGCTGGCGATCGAAGGGGAAAGTGTCCAGAACCAACGTCTCCGGGATTTGGGCCAGTTTGAGGCGCTGCTGACGGGCCTGGTCGAACTGGAGCCGGTATTCCTCTTCGATCACGCGGGCCAGGAGCCGGGCGTGGGAGAGATTGGATTGGGCGGCGGCTTTCAAGTGCTCGTCCCAGCGGGCCAGAAGGCCCGTCAGGCGGAGGTATTTTAATTGCCCAGCCAGGGTGTCATTCATCATAGCGGGAGAGGTCAGGGGTGTCGGTGAGGGAGCCTTCCTGATAGGCCGGGCGTTTTTCCAGGTCGGGATCGACCATGGGGTCGGGCAGCGCGGTGTCGTCCAGGAGCAACAGGGCGATGCGTTCGAGGGTCTCCAGGCTGGTGATGTGGTAGCGGTGAGCCCGCGCGATGGTGCGCCCGAACAACGCCGTGCCCCAGCGCTGGTGGCGCGCCCAGAGCCGGCGCAGGAACTGGTGGCGCAACAGGCCCGGGGTGGCGAGGATGAAGTCGACGTAGGCGGCTACTTCCGGAGCCAGGGCACGCAGGCGCTTTTCCTCCTCCTGGCTGGAGAGCTTGCGGTTGCAGGGCAGGTAACGCGCCGGCTGGCCCGGCACGCGCACGATCTGGTTCTTCACGCCCCAGGGCAGCAGGGCATATTCGATCACCGCGCGGCGATCCTGGCAAAGGGCCACATGATGGAGGTAGCGCAATACCTGGATCTGTCCCCGGCCGGTGCCGGGCACTTCGTAGTAGTTACCGTCGACGGCGACATAGCCGTATTCGTCGACCGAACGTTCCAATAGTCGGTAGGGTGCGGGCCAATGGCGGGGCAGTTGGGTCAGGAACTGGCGTTCGTGCTCGAAGGCCTGGGCGGGAATGAGCCCGGCCTTGCCCTGGGGCCGCTGTTCCATTCGCACAGTCGACCACGCCAGGGCTTGGCGGTTGAGATCTTCCAGACTGGCGAACGTGCGGCCCGGGATGAAGTTGGTTTCGACGGTCAGGAAGCTGCGTTCCTCGCCCGCTTTGCGATCGGAGTGTTTGAGCGCATGGCACAGGAACTTGAACCCATAGCCTCGGGCGAAAACCTCCATCTCCGGAACCATTACCGCGTCGGCGCCCAGGCCGCGCCAGCGCGCCAGATTGGTGTTGTCGATGACGCAGACCGGCGGGGCATACCCCCAATGCATCAAGGCCAGATGCAGGAAGCACTTCAGGTGAAAGCGGTCGAAGACGGGGTAGAACTGCAGATACCGGCGCTTGGAGTAACGCAGATAAAGCAGGCTGGCTTGGAGCCGCAGTCGCTGCGAGCCCACCAGCAACGTGAATGGGCTGGTGTCGTGCTGCATCTCGGCCCCGGGCTCGTCGGGCACCCGTTGACAGCGCGCCGAACTGGGACCGGTGATGCCCAGATCCCGCAGATGCCGCGTGAGCGTCGAGTATTTGATCGCCATCCCGTGCTCTTCCCGCAGCTTCTCCGTCATCCGCTGGGCGTAGCCTTCACACTCCTGGTGCAGTTGGCGCAACAGGTCCGGATTCAGCACGACTCGCGGGGGGCGAATGGGCGGGGGCATCTGCCCGGACAGGGCGATGATGTGCCGCACGGCGTTGCGACTGAGCCGGAGTTGACGGGCAATGGCCCGCTTGGAAACACCTTCCTGATGCAGCAGGAAGACCGCTTTACGTTTGTCCGCAGTGATCATGGAGTTGTCGGAGGGTTTGGGTGAAGGCCGGCAACCGGGAGAGCAAACCGGCGCACAGCAAATGGGCTTGCGCGCGAAACGCTCGGCTGGAAAGCCGGCTCCGATCGGCGCTCTTGGTCATCAGGCGGACCAGGAGCTTCTGGGCCTGTTCGAGATCCGCCACCACCAGGCGTTCAAACTCACTGCCCCCGTCGGGATCCTGGGGCAGATCCTTGAGCTGTTGCAGCGGCAAGGCCAGATGCCCTTGGCGGATCTGTTCCCGGAACGACTCCGGGCCGCGAAAAAACCCGTGCGCCAACTGCTCAATTTGCCGGGCGCTGAGTTTTTTGCCGCGCAACGCCGCCACGAACTCGTCGACGGCCGCCGCGCCGTTTAGACGCCTAAACGGGCGCAGGCTGTAGAGATAGGAGTAAACCGGGAAAGCCCCGTCAAAGAGCGCGGCCCGGACCACCGGACTCAACTCCGCCAGCACGCCCAGACGCAAGCTCACCCAGGCCGGACTGCGACTGACCTGTTGCGCGATCTCGGCCACGCTCAAGCCGCGTCCGGCTTTGAGTTCATCCAGGAATCGAGCCTGCTCGAGCAGCGAGAGCGCGTGATCGTTGGCCCCGCGTAACAAACACACGATGCCCGAGGCTTCGTCGGCGGCCAGCGCGACAAAGGGCGCGGTGTGGAGGTGGAGCTTGAGGGCGCAGCGCAGGCGCTTGAAGCCGTTGAGCAGGATCCGCCTGGAGGCCACTTCGACGCCCTGGAGCGGCTCTTGGATCCCGCTCTGGGCTATCGAAGCCAAAAGCCGTCCTTCGGCGGCGGGCGATTTGAGCCGGCAGCTCTCGTAGCGAAGATCCAATTGGGCAAGTTCCACCATCGCGGCGGCGCCAAAGGGACTCTCAAGGTGGCTGTTCATTTAACCAGGCCACACTTTGATCGATCCGCCGCGTGCGCACCATGCGGTGTTGTCTCACGCTGCGCTCCAGCATCCCCACCACCTCCCACAGACGAACCTTGCGCCCTTCGATCAAGCCCACCATCGCGCACACGTACTCCAGAATCGGGCGCATCCAGCCTGGAGCGGGGCTGACCCAGGCAGGTCCACGTGGAGTCTTGCGCCGCCGCGCGTTAATGGCGCGCTTCTTCACCTTGCCCTCAGGTTCCTGATAGTAAGCGACGCTGCGACGGGTCGACTGACTCTTGCGATGGGCCTGGCCACAACCAAAGGGACAGCCCAAGTCCTTACGCCCGACGTTGCGGGCATCGGCGAGAAAGAAGATTCCGCAGTGCCGGCAGCGGGCCAGGCACTTTCTCAGCCAGGGTTTGAGCCGCAGCACCGACCGCAGCACCACGTAATACGACAACACCAGAGGCGCGACCACCGCGTCGCGATACCACCTCGGGTCAAAGCGAAAACGCGCCGCAATCTCAGTTGCAAAAAACCCAGACTCTCACTATGACTGCTGAAGTTACTTAAGCGCCCCTTGTCCTACCGGAACGGCTCTCCGCCGTCGAGGTGGGGCAAGGGCTTTCCTTTCAGCCCCCTCCTCCTTGGAAAAGAAATCCATCCGCCCTTCAACCGAGTGGGTCACTTCTCGTGAGCACACCTGGGTCCATTTTCGTGAGCGCTAACG
>SCUO01000090.1 GCA_004297395.1 Chloroflexota bacterium
CGTCATTCGGATCGCGGCTGGGGGTGTCGGTCACGTGCGCTCCTCTGGGCGGCCGACCGTGGCAGGGACGGACGCGGGTTGGCTCGGCCGGGCGATGGTAGCAGGGGTCGCGGGATCAGCTGGTCGTCCCGTCCAGGCTCAGCCGGCGGCCCCCGCCCGGGCGCGCTCGGCGGCCCGCACTTCGTCGAGGAAGGCCAGGGACCGCGGCGCCCGCTCGAGGGTGAAGGCGAGGAAGTCACGCATCGCCCGCTCGACCTCGACCTCGGCCTCGGGGCGGACGCGCAGGGCGGCGAGCGCCTCGACGTCCATCCGCTGATAGGCCTTCAGGAGCTTGAGGGCATCGAGCGACAGCCCTGCGACGCCATGGGGCGGGCCCGGGCAGCGCTGGCACAGGACGCCGCCGAGGGGCGGGACCCAGCGGAACTGCTCGTCGGCCTCGAGCAGCCGGCCGCATTCCACGCAGCGATCGATCTCGGGCCGGATGCCCAGCTCGTCGGCCAGGTGCATCTCGAACCAGCGGGCGACGCGGCCCGGGGCCATCCCGGCGTCGAGGATCTCGTAGCCGCGCTTGAGGAGCACGTAGACGGCCTCCGCCGCGTGGCGCTCCTCCTGGGTCCGGTCGGCCATCTCGGCCATGTACGAGGCGGTCCCGAACGAGACGAGGTCGTCGCGCAGCCGGAGCCACGGGTGGATGACCTCGACCTGGGTCACGACGTCGAACGTCCGGCCGTGGGCCAGTGCCAGCCGCAGCTCGGCGAATGGCTCGAGGCTGCCGCCGATCCTCGACTTCTGGCGCCGGATGCCCTTGGCGATCGCCTTGAGCTTGCCGCCGCCCGGTGTCAGGAGGGTCAGGATCCGGTCGGCCTCGCCGTAGTCGAAGCGCGACAGGACGATCGCATCGGTGGTGTAGCGACGGGGAGCCGGCACGAGGCTGACGGTAGCACCACCTCCCCGCGATGGTCGGACCGCAACAGGCTACCGGGACCTCGCACGTTTGGGCTGGCCCGGCTACACTCCCGGGACGATGTCGACCGCGGTCCACGAGCTCGATCTCGGCCAGCTCATCGCCGACACTGAAGGCGAGATCCTCCGCCTCGTCCAGGATCGCGATCCGTCGACGGCCGGCGTCTACGAGCAATGCCGCTACCACCTCGGGCTGGATGGCACGAATGGCGTGTCGGGCAAGCGGATGCGGCCGCTCCTCGGCCTCCTCGCCTATGCCTCGATCAAGGGCGACCACAAGGCCGCGCTGCCGGGCGCCGCCGCCGTGGAGCTCGGCCACAACTTCAGCCTCGTCCATGACGACATCGAGGACGGCGACCGCGAGCGACGCCACCGGCCGACGCTCTGGAGCCTCCACGGCGTGCCCCAGGCGATCAACACCGGCGACATGCTCTTCAGCCTGTCGCGGGTGGCCCTTCACCGGCTCACCGACCTCGGGTTCAGCGACGCCAAGGTCCTCCGGCTGATGCGCCTCTACGACGAGACCTGCGTCGCCCTGTGCGAGGGCCAGTACATCGACATCGCGACCGGCGAGGCCGACGAGCTGATGTCGGTCGAGCTGTACTTCGACATGATCGGGCGCAAGACGGCGGCCCTCATCGCCGCGTCGATCGAGGCCGGCGCCCTCCTGGCCACCGACGACGAGCACGTCATCGAACGCTACCGGGCCTTCGGCTGGGACCTCGGCTTGGCCTTCCAGCTCAACGACGACCTGCTGGGCATCTGGGGCGAGGAGCAGGCGACCGGCAAGGAGCCGTCCGACGTGGCCCGGCGCAAGAAGACCCTGCCGGTCATCTACGCCTTCGAGCACGCCAGGCCCGAGGATCGCGCGCGGCTGGCGGCGCTGTACGCCGACCATGCCCCGACCGCGGCGACGGTGGCCGAGATCGTGGCCATCCTCGAGCGGACCGGCGCGGAGGACTACACCCGGACCCAGGCCCGCCTCCACCGCGACCGCGCTCTCGCCGAGCTCGACGCCGCGGGCGTCGTCCTGCCCGAGGCCCGGGCCCGGCTCGAGGAGATCATCATCCGGGTGATCGCCGCCTGAGCGTCCGGCGAGTTCAGCCCGCGCGGTGGCCGGCGCGATCCCCAGCGCGGGGCGCGCCCGCCGCGCCCGCGCCCCGCGCCTGCCGCCCCGCGCCGCCGCCCCGCCGTCCCGCC
>SCUO01000091.1 GCA_004297395.1 Chloroflexota bacterium
GTCCAGCGCTACCTGGTCAAGGAGGTCCAGAAGGTCTACCGCAGCCAGGGCGTCACGATCAACGACAAGCACATCGAGATCATCGTCCGCCAGATGCTCCGGAAGGTCCGGATCGACCAGCCCGGCGACAGCGAGCTGCTGCCGACCGAGCTCATCGACCGGCTCGACTTCGAGGAGGTCAACAACCGCGTCCTGGCCGAGGGCGGCGAACCCGCCACGGCCCAGACGGTCCTGCTCGGCGTGACGAAGGCCTCCCTCAACACCTCGAGCTTCCTTGCCGCGGCGTCCTTCCAGGAGACGACCCGGGTGCTCACCGAGGCCGCCATCAACGGCGCCAAGGACCACCTCATCGGGCTCAAGGAGAACGTCATCATCGGTAAGCTCATCCCGGCCGGGTCCGGGGCGCCGGCCAACCTGGCGGCCCGCAAGGAGCGGGAGCGCCGGGCGGCCATCGAGGCTCTCGCCGGCGAGGCCCTCGACGACGGCGGCGCGGAGTACAACCCGTTCCTCGAGGAAGGCGGCGTCCGGCCGGCCGACGAGGACGCCGCGGGCCTTGCCCGGGCGGCCACGATCGCCGGCTCGGACGAGGACGAGTTCAACCCGTTCCTCGCCGAAACGGGCGGCGATGACGACGACGCGATCGACCCTGACAAGAACCCACTCCTGCAGGGCGAGGCCGCCGAGGCCAAGGCGGCCGAGGAGGCCTGAACCCTGCCCGGCCGGGCCCCGCTCACACGGGGTCCGGCAGGTCCGGCACGTTTGACACGTGATCGGGCCGATTGCTACACTCCGCGATCGTGGCTCCGGAAGGAGGCGCCCGTCAGACGCGTCCGTCGACGGGGCCGCCGGAGCTCCCATCGAATGGATGGAAAGGGTCCTTTTGCGAGGGTCCCGACCCCGCAAACAACGGACCCCGCGGTCCCTCGACCGCCAGCCGACCGACGAAACCGAGAGGAGCAGCATCTCCGTGCCGACGATCAGCCAGCTCGTGCGCCACGGGCGAACGGCCAAGGTCCAGAAGATCAAGGCCCCCGCGATGCGCAAGAACTGGAACAGCCTGCGCCAGCGCCAGGTGCCGATTCCCGGCGCCCCCCAGCGTCGCGGCGTATGCCTGCAGGTCCGGACGATGACGCCCAAGAAGCCGAACTCAGCCCTCCGCAAGATCGCCCGCGTGCGCCTGACCAACCAGATGGAGGTCACGGCCTACATCCCCGGCATCGGCCACAACCTCCAGGAGCACTCGGTGGTCCTGGTCCGCGGCGGCCGCGTCCGCGACCTTCCGTCGGTCAAGTACCACATCATCCGGGGCGCGCTCGACGCGGCCGGCGTCCGCGATCGCAAGCAGGGCCGCAGCAAGTACGGCGCGAAGGCCACCCCGGCGATCGGAGGCAAGCGCTAGATGCCTCGCCGGATCAGCATCCCCCGCAAGTCCAAGTACGAGCAGATTCCGGCCAACCGGACGACGGCGCGCTTCCACGCCAAGCTCATGAAGGAAGGCAAGAAGAACCTGGCCGAGCGGATCCTCCGCCAGGCCCTCGCCCGGGCCGAGTTCCAGGCCAAGCGGCCTGGTCTCGAGGTCCTCGAGGCGGCCCTCCGCAACGCCACGCCGATCATCGAGGTCAAGCCTCGCCGGGTCGGTGGCGCCACCTACCAGGTCCCGGTCGAGATCCGGGGCGACCGCCGCCTCTCGCTCGGCGTCCGCTGGCTCGTCCAGTCGGCCCGCAAGCGAAGCGGCAAGAGCATGAGCGAGAAGCTCGCGGCCGAGTTCGTGGACGCGATGAATGGCCTCGGCGCCGCGGTCAAGCGGCGCGAGGACACGCACAAGATGGCCGAGGCCAACAAGGCCTTCAGCCATTTCAAGTGGTAACCCGGGAAAGGTACGGACCGTGACACGCCAGGTTCCGCTCGCGCGAACGCGGAACATCGGAATCATCGCCCATATCGACGCGGGGAAGACCACCGTCACCGAGCGGATCCTTTTCTATACCAAGAAGATCTACAAGCTCGGCGAGGTCCATGAGGGCGCGGCCACCATGGACTGGATGCCCCAGGAGCAGGAGCGCGGCATCACCATCACCGCCGCGGCAACGACCTGCTACTGGAACGACCACCGCATCAACATCATCGATACGCCCGGGCACGTGGACTTCACCGTCGAGGTCGAGCGAAGCCTCCGGGTCCTCGATGGCGCGGTCGTCGTGTTCGATGGCGTGGCCGGCGTCGAGCCCCAGTCCGAGACGGTCTGGCGGCAGGCCGACCGCTACTCCGTGCCGCGCATCTGCTTCATCAACAAGCTCGACCGGACCGGCGCCGACTTCTGGCGCTGCGTCGAGATGATCGTCGACCGGCTCGGGGCCCGCCCGGTGCCGATCCAGATCCCGATCGGCTCCGAGGACACCTTCGAGGGCGTCGTCGACCTGGTCGAGATGAAGGCGATCCTGTACCGCGACGACCTGGGCAGCCAGATCGACGTCGTCGAGATCCCGGAGGGCCTCCGGGCCGACGCGGCGAAGTACCGCGAGGCCATGATCGAGGCCGTCGCCGAGGCCGACGACGCGCTGACCCACAAGTACCTCGAGGGCGAGGAGCTGACGACGGACGAGATCCGCCATGGGCTCCGCCTGGGGACCCTGCAGTCCAAGTTCGTGCCCGTCCTGACCGGTTCGGCCCTCAAGAACAAGGGCGTCCAGCCGATGCTCGACGCGGTCGTGGACTACCTGCCCTCGCCCCTCGACGTGCCGCCGACGATCGGCCTCAAGCCGGGCACGGACCACGAGCTGGTCCGGACCGTCGACGACAAGGAGCCGTTCTCGGCTCTGGCCTTCAAGATCGCCGCCGACCCGTTCGTGGGCAAGCTCGCCTTCTTCCGGGTCTACTCCGGGACGCTCAAGGCCGGCTCGTACGTCCTCAACACGGCCAAGGGCAAGAAGGAGCGCGTCGGCCGCATCCTCCAGATGCACGCCAACCATCGCGAGGAGATCGACGAGGCCTACGCCGGCGACATCGCCGCGATCGTCGGCCTCAAGGACACCTTCACCGGCGACACCCTGTCCGACCCGGACCACCCGATCCTGCTCGAGACCATCTCCTTCCCGGAGCCGGTCATCGAGGTCAAGATCGAGCCCAAGACCAAGGCTGACCAGGACAAGATGGGCATTGCCCTCCAGCGCCTGGCCGAGGAGGACCCGACCTTCCGGGTCAAGACGGACCCCGAGAGCGGCGAGACCCTCATCGCCGGGATGGGTGAGCTCCACCTGGACGTCCTCGTCGACCGGATGGTCCGCGAGTTCAAGGTCGCGGCCAATGTCGGTCGGCCCCAGGTCTCCTACCGCGAGACCATCCGGCGCAAGGCCGAGGGCAACGGCCGCTTCGTCCGCCAGACTGGCGGCAAGGGCCAGTACGGCCACGTCATCCTGAACCTCGAGCCCAACGAGACGGGGGCCGGGTACGAGTTCGTCGACAAGATCGTCGGCGGCACGATCCCGCGGGAGTACATGCGGGCCGTGGAGCATGGCATCCGCGAGACCCTCGAGACCGGCGTCTACGCCGGCTACCCGATGGTCGACGTCCGGGCGATCGTCTTCGATGGTTCGTACCACGAGGTCGACTCGTCCGAGATGGCCTTCAAGATCGCCGCCTCGATGGCCGTCAAGGACGCTGTCGAGAAGGCCAGCCCCACCATCCTCGAGCCGATGATGCGGGTCGAGGCCACGCTTCCCGAAGCCTTCATGGGCGACGTCATCGGCGATCTCAACAGCCGTCGCGGGCACCTCGAGCACACCGAGAGCCGTGGCTCCGCGGTGGCCGGGGCGGCCCAGACAACGGTCGTGCGAGCGGCCGTGCCGCTCGCCGAGATGTTCGGCTACGCCACGGACCTGCGGTCCATGACCCAGGGCCGGGCCAGCTACTCGATGGAGCTTTCCCACTACGCCGAGGTCCCGGGCAACCTGGCCCAGGAGCTCGTCGCCAAGTCACGCGTTTCCTGACCCGGTCGGTCGGCACGAGGAGCAGCAACCGATGGCCAAGAAGAAGTTCGAGCGCACCAAGCCGCACGTCAACGTCGGCACGATCGGCCACATCGATCACGGCAAGACGAGCCTGACCGCGGCGATCACGAAGTACCTGGCGCTCAAGGGCG
>SCUO01000143.1 GCA_004297395.1 Chloroflexota bacterium
GCAGCATCGGCGGGCCGTCGCTGATGCGGATGTCGGCGACATCGGAGAGCACCAGGCGCTGACCGCGTTCGGTGACGATGGGCAGCGCACGCAAGCCGCCGAGGGAATCGCGGATTTCGCGCGGATAGCGCACATTGATCGGGAAACGCTGGCGTCCTTCGATCGTCTCGCCGATATTTTTGCCACCCACTGCCGCGGCGATGACGGATTGCACGTCGGCGATGTTGAGCCCGTAGCGGGCGGCGGCATCGCGCTGGATGTCGACGTCGATGTAGCGCCCGCCGGTGAGCCGCTCGGCGAGCGCGCTGGTCACGCCCGGCACGTCCTTGAGCGCGCGCTCGATGGCGCCGGTGAGACGATCGATGGTGGCCAGGTCCGGCCCCGCGACCTTCACGCCCACCGGACTCTTGATGCCGGTGGCGAGCATGTCGATGCGGTTGCGGATCGGCGGTATCCAGATATTGGTGAGTCCCGGCACGCGCACGATGCGGTCCAGTTCCTCCACCAGTTTGTCCGGCGTCATGCCAGGCCGCCACTGGTCGCGCGGTTTGAAGCGGACCGTGGTCTCGAACATTTCCAGTGGCGCGGGATCGGTCGCGGTCTCGGCGCGGCCGGCCTTGCCGTAGACGCTCTGCACTTCCGGTACCGTCTTGATCAGCCGATCCGTGCGCTGCAACAGCTCGGCGGCCTTGCCCGCGGGCAGCCCCGGCAGGGCGGTGGGCATGTAGAGCAGATCGCCTTCGTCCAGGGCTGGCAGGAACTCGCTGCCGAGTTGTTGCAGCGGCCACAAACTGGCCAGCAGCACGACGACTGCTGCGGCGAGCGTCGTTTTCGGAAAACGCAACACGAGATCGAGCAGCGGGCGATAGAGCGCAATCAATCCGCGATTGAGCGGGTTGGCCTGCTCCGGCGGAATCCGGCCACGGATCAGATAGCCCATCAGCACCGGGATCAGCGTCACCGACAGTCCGGCCGCGGCCGCCATCGCATAAGTCTTGGTAAACGCCAGGGGCGCGAACAGACGTCCTTCCTGCGCCTCCAGCGTGAACACCGGGATGAAAGACAGCGTGATGATGAGCAGCGAGAAAAACAGCGCCGGGCCCACTTCCACGGCGGCAGCGCCGATCACGCGCCAGCGCACTTCGTTTTCCAGCTTTTGGCCCGGATGTTTCTGCGTCCAGCGTTCGAGATGCTTGTGCGCGTTTTCGATCATCACCACCGCCGCATCGACCATGGCGCCGATGGCGATGGCGATACCGCCCAGTGACATGATGTTGGCATTGATGCCCTGGTAACGCATCACGATGAAGGACATCAGGATGCCCAGCGGCAGCGCGACGATGGCGACCAACGCGGAGCGCAGGTGAAACAGAAAGAGCGCGCAGACCAGCGCAACGACTATGAACTCCTCGACGAGTTTGTGGCTGAGATTTTCGACGGCGCGTTCGATCAGGCCCGAGCGGTCGTAGACCGGCACGATCTCGACGCCT
>SCUO01000092.1 GCA_004297395.1 Chloroflexota bacterium
ACCAAACCGACGAGCATGCGCAGCATGGCCATCTGCTCGCCGAGATCCATGCCTGGATCCGCCTCCTCCAGACCAGTCACCAACCTGGTGGCGCGTAGCGGATCGCCGAGCAGGACTTCCATTTCACCTGCTTCGTACGCGATCTCCTCCGCGCGACCTGCGGGCCCGATTTCTCGTGCGTGCTCGACCTCCGACCGTGCCGCGTCGAGGTCGCCCCGAATTGCAAGGGCCCAGGCGCGAGCGAGGCAGGCAGAAATGAGTTCGACCCCTGCCGACGTCTCCTCCAGCAACGTGATTGCCTCGGTCGCTGACTCAAGAGCTTCCGCGGCTCGCCCCTCAGCGTTGCGGATGTATGCGAGATCGGTAAGAGCGACGCCGAGATAGTGCTTTTCTGACCGACGCCGCAGCTCGACTATGAGCGCCTCGAATTCGGTGGCTGCAGACGGTAGATCGCCCTCCAGGGAGCACTGAATCATGCCGCGGATGGCCCGTGCCATCATCGGGATAGCGACGTTGTCACCCAGAGACTCGAAGCGATCGACGAGTTCGACACCCCCCGCGATGTCCCCAGCTAGCAGACGAGATGTGATCAACGTCAAGACAACGGCCGGACTATGCGAATCGACTTCGTAGGCCGCCTCAGCAAGCGCCAGCGCGTCACCGGCGAGCCCGCGCTGTTGCGCGACCCTCGATTGAACCACGAGCACATTCGGGTCTGCCTTCGGATCGGGCGGCAGCGCGGTTGCGAGGGCCTCGGCGGCGGCGTAGGCGCCGCTGGCGAGGATCGATTCGATGGCGCCGGCGAGGACGCGGCGCGCGTCGTCGAGGTCGCCGGCGGCCACGTAGTGGTGCCCGGCAATCCGCCAGTCGGTCGCTTCCGCGGCGACCGCGACGGCACGGTGGATGGCCTCGACATCCTCGATTTCGACCGAGCGGACCAACCGCGCATACAGGAAGTCGCGGACGAGGGGATGGGCTCGGACGCGGTCGCGCATCTGGGGACCCAGCCTGCTGAAGAGGCCGATGAGCTCGCCCTCGGCGATGGCAGCGCGGGTTTCGTCGGGCGTGATCTCCGCGGCGACGCTCCCGAGCACCGGCTCCACGACGTCGAGGAGCGAGGTCCGCATGAGGAACTGCTGGAGCTCCTGTGACAGCTCGCCGACGACCTCCTCGGCCAGGTAGTCGTAGAGCTCGCCTTCTGCCCCGTTGAGGGAGTTCACGAACGATCGGATCTCGCTGGGCGACCGATCCCGGATGGCGGTGCGGACCAGCTGGAGCGACGCGGCCCAGCCCTCGGTCCGGCGGGAGAGCTCGGCGACGACGGCCGGTTCCAGGGCCAGGGCGTAGGTCTCGCGGAAGAGCTGCTCGGTCTCGGATGGGTCGAAGCGGAGCTCCGATGTCCGCAGCTCGGCCACCTCGCCGAGGGCTCGCAGGCGGGCCAGCGGGATCGGCGGCACCTTCCGGCTGATGAGGACGAAGGTCAGGCGCTCGGGCGCCCGGGCCAGCAGCTCGCGCAGGATCGTCCGGACGTCAATCGAATCGTCGACTGCGTGGACATCGTCGAGGATGAGCGCGGTCGGGTCCGGCGGCAGGTCACCCAGCTCGCGGATGAACGTATCGATGACCGTGTCGCGGGGCGGCAGCGTCCCGCCGGTCTCGCGCAGGAGAGACTGCGTGACCGGCGCAAAGTCAGGCAGATGGAGCCGGACGGCCGCCACGAGATAGGCGATGAACCCGACCCAGTCACGGTCACCGCGGTCGAGCCGAAACCACAGCGCCCGAACCCGGCTCCGCCGGCTGAAGTCGGCGAGGAGCGTGGTCTTGCCGTAGCCCGCCTCGGCCAGCACGAGCACGACGCGGCGATGGACCTTGACGTGCAGCCAGTCCAGCAGCCGCGTTCGCTCGAGGGTCTCATCTCGCAGCGGCGGCGGATGGACCTTCCCAACTTGAACCGGGTACTCGGACATCGACCCGAGCGTCCCTCCCGAGCCCGTCTGGGGCGCGACGATCGCCGGTCGGCCCGGTCCGACCGGGACCCGGGATCGCTCGCCTGATTGGGCGATCCGCGTCGGGTCCGGCACGCGCATGGGCGGCTCGGGCGGCGCGAACTCTACGGATGCCCGGCGGTCGATGTCAACGCGGCGCGCGGCTTCACCACGGGATTCCGGAGGAGATGCCGGGACGTGGCGCGCGACCGCGGCCGGTCGAGAGCTGGGCATGACCGCATGGTGGCGGACACCACTCACCCCGCGATTAGCTGCGACCCGTCGGGGCCTTCACTCGCCTGCGCTGCGACGGCCCACCGATCGTTCGCCGGTGTCTGCCGGGTTCGCGCGGACCGTCAGCCCTCGTACTCGAAGCCGATCTTGACCTCGACGTGGTACTCGACGATCTCACCGTCCTCGACCCTGGCAGACGACTTCACGACCTCGACCGTCCGGATGTTTCGAACGGTTCGTGAGGCGGTGGCGACCGCCTGGCGGGCCGCGTCGCTCCACGAGCTCGGGCTCGTCCCGACCATCTCCCGGATGATGATGACGCCCACGCGATCCTCCTCGAGCGGCAGCTCAGCCCTGCTGTTGCATCCAGTCTACGGGCGGAGCTCTTCCTGAACGCCCCCGTCCCCTCGACCTGCCTCCGGAGGATCGCTCAGAACGGCTCGTCAGGGAGCAGCGGGCGGAGGGCTAAGAGGTAGGTCGTGCCATCCGGCCCTTCGAGGGAGAGTCCACTGAACCCGCCGCCCGCGGCGAAGCCGAGCGCCTCGATGTCCGCAGGCGACATCGTCCTGATCGGGAACCTGGGTGCGCCAGGTTCCGGCCGTTCGACGAAATCGGCTGGAGGGATCCCTGGCCAGGGCCAGTCGTGCGGCGGGTCGGCGGCGTCCGGCGTCAGGATGCCCCGCCACCGGTCGGGGGACCAGTCGGTCTCGTCGTCGACCTCGGGCCCGAAGTTACGGACCTTCTCGCCGAGCCGTGCCAGCGCCTGGAGGATGCGTGAGTCCGGGCCAGGCTCTGGTTCCATGCCAATGCCTGTGACACTCACCGTCTTGCGCTGACCGCCGGCGTCGATCGTGAACACCGACGTGGGAAGGTCTGCGCCGGGTCCCGTGTACTGGGGCCCGGCCACGCCGAGCCCGCCTTCGGCCACGGCGAAACCGAGGAACGCCTGAATCTCGTCCTCACCCAACTGGGCCGTCCGGAAGACAGGTAGGCGGCCGATCCCGTCCGGGTCCGGGGGAGGGACGGCGCTCCCGTCCTTGAAGATCACCGTTCCATCGCCGTAGAGCGTGAAGATCGGTGCATCGGTCGCGAAGAAGCCCATCGGCAGCAGGCCGCCGCCCTCCTCGAACCGAAAGACGACATCGGTCGGACCCACGGCGTGGTCGATCCGCCCGATCGGCGGGGTGGCCGCGGGGACGGCGCTCTCGCTGGCCGCCGGCGATCCCGTGGCCGGATCCTCGCGAGACGGAGGCGGGGCCGGCGAGCATCCAACGACGGCGGTTGCGGCGGCCAGCAGGGCGATGGAAGCGACGACCGCGACGGCCGGACTGGCGGCAAGGCCCAGGCGAGACGCCCGTCGCCTGCGACGCTGCGAGGAACCGGTGCCTGCGCGGGCCAGGACCGTGGCGGTCACCATCACGGATCGGACGCGAGGCGCCCGTTCGCGGTTCCGCGCGCCAGGCCACCACCCCGTTTGATTCGAGGATCGCCGTTGATTGGCGGCCTCGTACGCGGAATTCGCGCGCGAAGGCTTGACCCGGCGGCGTATCCTCGCGGGCAGGATTTTTCCCGGGCAATCTCGCCCGGGCGGAACCGAGCGCGCGCGAGCAACTCCAACCGGCGGGCTCCCACCGCCCGGCTGACGCTTGCCTGCGCCCGGTCCCGGATCTCGGTGCGCGTCCGAGACGGAGGGAAACGGAAAGCGTGTACGAGGATCGTTCGCTGCCCTGTCGCGACTGCGGCGAGGCGTTCATCTTCTCGGCCGGGGAACAGCGCTTCTTCGCGGAAAAGGGATTGACCAACGAGCCGCAGCGGTGTCTCGATTGTCGAGCCGCGGCGAAGCAGGCGAGAACCGGCGGAGGTCCACGGCAGTATCACGCCGCCGTCTGCGGCGCCTGCGGCAACCAGGCGATGGTGCCGTTCGCGCCGCGATCGGATCGACCGGTCTACTGCAGCACCTGCTTCGACAAGGTCCGGGCAGGATTGATCGCACCGCCCCCCGCGCCGGCGGGCGCCTGAGCTGCCGCCGATCGGCGGACGAGCCTACGCCTCGGCGTAGCGTTGCCCTGCATACGACTGGAAGCGTGTCTGGCTCTTCTTGAACCAGAGCTGGATGTCCCCGGTGGGGCCGTTGCGATGTTTGGCGAGCTTGACGTTGATGACCTCGCCGTCCGCGTCCTGGTCCTCGCCGGCCTTCTCCTTCTCGCGCCACAGGAAGATGACGAGGTCGGCGTCCTGCTCGATGGCGCCCGACTCCCTGAGGTCCGAGAGCCGCGGTTCCTTCGATTCCCGCATCTCCGGCTGTCGCGACAATTGGGACAGGGCGATGACCGGCACGGACAGCTCGCGGGCAAGGGCCTTGAGGCCGCGCGAGATCTCGCTGACCTCCTGGACCCGGTTGCTGTCGCGGTTCTGGGTGGTCGCCTGCATGAGCTGGAGGTAGTCGACGATCACGAGATCGAGGCCGGCCTCGGCCTGGAGACGGCGGGCCTTCGTCCGAAGCTCCATCGAGGTGATGTTCGGCGTGTCGTCGATGTAGACCGGCGCCTCGGACAGGTCGTTCATCGCCGGCGCGATCCTGGCGAAGTCCATCTCCTCGAGGAAGCCCGTCCGGAGGCGCTTGGAATCGATGTTGGCGACGCTCGACAGGAGACGCAGGACGAGCTGTTCCTTGCTCATCTCGAGGCTGAACACGCCGACGCTCCGACGCTCGCGGACGGCCGCGTACTCGGCGACGTTGAGAGCGAAGCTCGTCTTGCCGACCGAGGGTCGGGCCGCGACCACGATCAGGTCGCTCTTCTGGAAGCCCGTCGTCAGGGCGTCGAGGTCCGGGAAGCCGGTGGTGATGCCGCTCAGCTCGCCGCGATGGGCATGAAGGTAGTCGAGCCGGTCGTAGGCGGCGTGGAGGAGGTCCTTGAGCTGGGCGAAGCCGGCGGTGATTCGGCGGTTCGACACCTGGAACAGCTCGGACTCCGCGCGATCGATCGCCTCCTGGATCTCGGCCGGGTCCTCGTAGCCGATGCCGGCGATCTTGCCGGCGGCACCGATGAGGTTCCGGAGGACGGCCTTGCGCTCCACGATCCGCGCGTACTGGACGGCATGGACGGCGGTCGGCGTCTGGTTGGAGAGGGTGGACAGGTAGCTCCGTCCACCGATGCCCTCGAGCTCGCCCTTCCGCTCGAGCGTCTCCGAGGTCGTGACGATGTCGACCGGCTCGCGCCGCTCGAACAGGTCGAGCATCGCCCGGTAGATCTGGCCGTGGGCCTGCCGGTAGAAGTCCTCGGGGCGGAGGAACTCGGCGATCTCGATGATCGTCTCGCGATCGATGAGGATCGCGCCGAGCACGGATTGCTCGGCTTCGAGGCTCTGGGGCGGCAGGCGATCGATCACGGCAGCGGGTTCCGCATGGGTCTCCGATGGTGCCGTGGGGGCGGCGGCGACCCTCAACGAACAGACGAGTTGGCGGTGCGGTTCTCCACGAACTTCCGGCGGTTGTCGGCAGGATGTTGACGACTTGGTGGATAAGCGCCCTCCGCCGAAGCAAGACCGTTCAGGCGAAGGCGCCCGCGAGCAGGTGAGCCAGCGCACTTCCTGGGCGTGAGCGAACCAGCGGAGCGGGCAACGCCCGCCTGGGCGGTCCTGGGAGGCGTATCAATCGAGGCGGCGAATGACCCCGATGAGCTTCCCCTGGATCCGGACGTCGGGGTAGAACTGGGCCGGATACGCGGCGTTCGCGGGCTGCAGGCGGACGCGGTCCTTCTCGCGGAAGAACGTCTTGAGGGTGACCGCGTTCTCCTCGACCTGGGCGACGACGATGTCCCCGTTGCGGGCGGTGTTCTGCGGCCGGATGAGGACGAAGTCCCCGTCGGCGATGTGAGCGTCGATCATCGAGTCGCCCCGGACGCGAAGGACGTACGCGTCGCCGCTCGGGGCGAGGATCTCCGGCACCGCCATGGTCTCCGACGCGTCCTGGTAGGCCTCGATCGGGCCACCGGCGGCGATCTCGCCGATGATCGGCACGACGTGGGCCTCGGCCGCGGCGGACTGGGGGACGAGCTCGCTCGAGAGGCCGAGCTGGAGGGCTGCCGTGGGCGTCAGGCGGATGGCCCGCGACTGGGCCGCGCCGCGCTCGAGGTAGCCGTCCTTCTCGAGGACCTGGAGGTGGTGATGGACGGCCGAAGTCGAGTTCAGACCCACCGCCAGGGCGATCTCGCGGACCGACGGCGGATAGCCTCGCGCTCGAAGCGTCCCCGCGATGTGGTGAAGGATCTTCAGCTTTCGATCGGCATCGTGCCTGGTCACGCGGGCCTCCTGAGGCGACTGTGTGCATGATACCGAACGGACGTTCGATGTCAAGCGTCTCGCGGGCGTCGCCGAGCCGCAGCCGGCCAAGGGGAGAGGTCCGTGCCCGGATGCGCTGGTAGACTCCGCTCCCCGCGGTCCAGGCGCTTGCGCAGTGCTCGCCGCGGCATCGGTCCAGGAGGCGCGCCAGGCACGTGGCTCGGAAGGATAGCGACGCGGTCGCCCGCAGGGGCCGGCGGTCGCGTGGACGCAGCGCCGGCGGCGGTGTTCGACGCGCGCTCGGGCTGCTCGCGTTGCTGCCGGTTGCGAGCCGGGCCCCGCTCTACGCCCGGCTCGTGTGGGCGCTCGTCCTCGACGATCGGACGCCCGCCGCGCGCAAGGCGATCCTCGCCGGCGGCCTCGGGTACGTCCTGATCGGGCGCGATCTGATCCCCGACGAGGTGCCGCTCCTCGGTGGCCTCGACGACCTCGTCGTGGTCGCCATCGCCTTCGATGTCTTCCTCGACGGCGTCGACCCCGACGTCCTGAGCGAGAAGCTCGAGGAACTGGGCATCGATCGAGCCGCCTTCGACGAGGACGTCGCCCGGATCCGTCGGTTCCTGCCGGGTCCCGTCCGGCGGGCGATGCGCCGCCTGCCCGGTCTCATCGCCGGGGCGGGCGAGGCGTTGCAGCATTCCGGTGTCGGCCCCAGACTTCGGGGCTGGATCAAGGGCGACGGCGGAGCCGTCGCCTAGGGCGGTCGCCCAGGGGCGACCGCAGAGAAACGGCGCAGACGTCGCCCAGGGCGGTCGCCCAGGGGCGACCGCGGACAGACGGCGGAGCCGCCGCCCAGGAGGAGGTTTCGATCGCGTGAAGGTCATCCTGACCCAGGACGTCGCCAAGATCGGCAAATCGGGCGAGATGAAGACGGTGGCCGACGGATTCGCCACCAACTTCCTCATCCCCCAGAAGCTTGCCGTCCCCGCCGCCGGCGGCGCCTACCGGGCCTGGCAGCACGACATCGCGTCGCGCGAGGAGAAGCGCAACCGTGAGCGCGCGGAGTCCGAGATCGCGGCCACCCGTATCGCCTCGACGACGCTGACGATGGGCGTCAAGGTCGGCGACGGCGGCAAGCTCTACGGCTCCATCACGGCCAAGGACATCGCCGACGCGCTCGGCCGCCGGGGCATCGAGGTCGACCGCCACAAGATCGAGCTCGACGAGCCGCTCAAGTCGCTCGGCACGTACAAGGTCGCGATCAAGGTCTTCTCGGGCATGACGCCCGAGGTCACGGTCGTCGTCGAGCCCAAGGGCTAGGTCCTCGCGGCACCAGGGCAGTTCGCCCGGGGCCGCGTGAGGTGGTCGCCCGCGCCTCACGTCCCAGCTCGCCTCAGGTCCCAGCTCGCCTCGCGCCCGGATTGCGTGAGATCGACCTCCCGGGACGGTTAGGTGGGGTTCCGGCCGCCATGGTCGCGGTGGCGGGCAGTCGGATGTCCCGCGCTGAACGTGCGCGGGTAAGGCCAGGCCGGGGCCGCGCTCGGTTGGCGCGCGCGGTGCTCGTCGTAGCGACCCCCGGTGACGATCTGGCGCAGTTTGCCGGCTCGGTGATGGGGCCGCACCTCGGGCGACTGTCGACCGACGGCAGTTGACCCGCGGCGAGAAGATGCGGGCGTGGCCAGCCCGCGCCCTGACTCCGCCGCTCCGAAGGCCGCAGCCGCCGCGCGCGACGCGACCCCGACGCCCGAGTTTGCCGCAGCGCGCGCCGCCGGGCCGCCACCTGCCGTGCACGCCGACAGGCCGACACCCGCAGCGCGCGCCGCCGGGCCGCCACCCGCCGCCCACGCCGACGGACGGGCACCCGCCGTGCGGACGATCCTCCACGTCGACCTCGATGCCTTCTTCGCGGCCGTCGAGCAGCGCGATCACCCGGAGCTGCGCGGCAAGCCCGTCGCGGTGGGCATGGGCGGGACCGGCGATCGCGGGGTCGTGAGCGCGGCCTCGTACGAGGCTCGCAAGTTCGGCGTTCACTCAGCGATGCCGATACGCACCGCCCGGCGGCTCTGCCCGGACTGCATCTTCGTGCCGGTCAACGGCGCCCAGTACCAGCGCGTCAGCCGCGAGGTCATGGCCATCCTCCGGCGGTTCACGCCGCTCGTCGAACCCATCTCGATCGATGAGGCCTTCCTCGACGTCACCGCCTCGGAGCGGCTCTTCGGAAACGGGGCCTCGATCGCTCGGCAGATCAAGGCCGCGATCCGCGGCGAGCTCGACCTGACGGCCTCGGTCGGGGTCGCGGCGACCAAGCTCGTGGCCAAGGTCGGGTCCGACCTGCGCAAGCCCGACGGCCTCGTCGTGGTGCCGCCGGGCGAGGAGGCGGCCTTCCTGGCGCCGCTGCCGATCTCGCGCCTGTGGGGCGTCGGGCCGCAGACCGCGGCGGCGCTCCGGGATTTCGGGGTCACCACGATCGGGGATCTCGCGGCGATGGACCGGGCGGCCCTCGTGCGGCGGTTCGGGAAGCACGGGGCGACGCTGGTCGACCGGGCCCACGGGCGGGATGCGGATCCGGTCGACGATCCCGATGCAGCAAAGACGATCGGGCACGAGACGACGTTCGACGTCGACACCGCCGATCGCGACGTCCTCGAGCGCACCCTCCTGGCCCTGTCCGAAGGGGTCTCCGGCCGGCTCCGGTCGGCCGGGGTCAAGGCCCGGACGGTGACCGTCAAGGTCCGCGACTCGAGCTTCCGGACGGTCACCAGGCAGCGGGGGCTGGCAGTGCCGACCGATCTCACCGAGCCGATCTGGCTCGCCGCCGTGGAGCTCGCCCGGCCCGAGATGCGGGGCCGCAAGATCCGCCTCCTCGGGGTGACGGCCTCGCACCTCGGCGAGCGCGAACAGCTCGAGCTGTTCGAGGACGTCGACCCGCGGCGGCGCCACGTCGTGGAGGCGACGGACGAGCTGCGGCGACGGTATGGGCCGCGCGCGGTGACCCGGGCCCGGCTCATCCGGTCGGGGCTTCCGGCGCCGTTCGAGCGGGACTTCGGGACGGCCGCGGAGCGGCGGGGCGAGCATGCGGCCGATGTCGAGCGCTCGGGCCGAAAGCGGCCCCGGGCGGCACCACCACCGGCGCCGGACCTCGATGTCGACATCGACGTGCGGGCCGGCCAGCCCGACCCGGAGGAGCTTCCGGGAGACGTTCCCGAGGCGCCCGAGCAGGGCGTGACAGGCTAGCTGGCACGACCCGGCTCGATGGTTCGGTTATCGGAGCCCAACCGCTTGACATCGAACAGGTGTTCGGTCTAGGCTCCGACCATATCGAACACCCGTTCTGGCGGCCAGTGCCCGGACCGCAGGAGCGAGCAGCACCTTCCGCCCCCGGAAAGGAGCCATCCGTGGCCATGATCCGAGTCGATCCGGTCCAGGTCCGGGTCCGGGCCGACTGGTTCGACGGCCGGCCCCGCGAGATCACGTGGCACGCCCAGCGCGTGCCAGTCACCCAGGTCCTCGGCGTTCGCGAGGAGACTTCGGCCTATCCGGTTGTCGTCGGTCCCCGAACGATCTTCGAGGTCGACACGCCCATCGCCAGGTTGACCCTCTCGTACCGCCACCGGGCGCGGCGCTGGGCCATCGAAGGCATGGACACGCACCGCGCGGCTGCCTGACGGGACGGAGGACTCCATCCGCCCGACCCGGATTCCCGGGGATCGGGCTCGTGCCCTGGGCCACCGGCGAAGGCTCCTCCCCTCGCCGTGGCCTTGATGGAGGCGGGATGGGGGGTGGCCGGTACCGCTCCCCATCCCGCCAGCCATCGCGCAGGGCGAGTCCTGACCACGCCCCGGGAGCCAGAATCCGCCGTGGGTCGGGTCATCTGGCCTGCCGCCAGACCAGCCGGCGCGCCTACAATCGGCGGCGTGCAGGACGATCCCACTGACTTCCGGGACCTGACCCTCGGCGCATTCGTCACTGCGCTCGCGTCCGCGGCGCCCGTGCCGGGCGGTGGCAGCGCATCGGCCGTAGCAGCGAGCCTGGCGGCCGGCCTCGTGGCGATGGTCGCGTCCCTGTCGGAAGGCCGACCGAAGTACGCCGATCATGCCGCAGTTCATGCACTCGCCAAGTCGGCCGGCGTCGAGCTTGCCGAGCGACTCCTACGGCTCGCCGACGAGGACGCGGCCGCGTTCGCCACGTTCGCCGCGGCCCTGAAGCTGCCGCGTGACACGGAGGACCAGCAGGCGGTGCGGGTCGGAGCGATGCGGGTCGCGGCGCGGACCGCGGCTGAAGTCCCCCTCCGCTGCGTCGAGGCCTGTGCCGAGGTCGTCACGCTGTCCGAACGACTCGCCGGGCGCAGCAACGTCAATGCCTCCTCGGACCTCAACGTCGCCGCCCTCCTGGCCGAGGCCGGCGCGCAGGGCGCGGCGGCCAACGTCAGGGTGAACCTGCCGTCGGTCGGCGATCCTGCCTGGGCAGAGGCCACGACGCTGCGCCTCGACGAGCTCCTGGGCCGGATCGCGAGCCTGGCCGGGGAGACCCGCGCCGCGGTTGCCGGCGGCAGGCCACGCCCGCCGATCTCGACGGACGCATGACCGTCCAGACGGGCGCGCGACTGCTGGAGGGCGCACCGATCGCGGGCGAGATCAGGTCCCGGGTCGCCACCGACGTCGCCGAGTTCGCCGCGACCCATGGCCGGCCGCCGGCCCTCGCCGTGGTCGTCTGCGGCCGGAGCGCGCCTTCGATGGTCTACCTCGAGCGAATCCTCAAGGCCTGTGCCTCGGTCGGGATCGACAGCCGGTTCGTGGACGTCCCGGGCGACGACGCCGCCACCCTGGGCGCTGGCCTGGCCGCGGCGGTCCGCGAGCTGAGCGCCGATCCCGCGGTCTCGGGGATCATCGTCCAGATGCCATTGCCCGCCGGCATCAACCTGCGGGTCGTGGTCGACGAGATCGACCCGCTGAAGGATATTGACGGCATCCACCCGCTGAATGCCGGCCTCCTCCGGCTCGGCTACGAGGGGTTCGTGCCGGCGACGGCCCACGCGGCCCTCGAGATGCTCGAGCGGTCCGGCGCGACCATTCCGGGGTCCGAGGCGGTCGTCATCGGTCGATCGCCCGTGGTCGGCATGCCGGTTGCGTTCATGCTCGCCAAGGCGAGCGCAACGGTCACGGTCTGCCACAGCCGGACCCGCGACCTCGCCGCCCACACCCGCCGGGCCGACATCGTGGTGGCCGCGGCCGGCCGGCCCGGCCTCGTCACCGGCGACATGCTGAAGCCCGGTGCGGTTGTCATCGATGTGGGAATCAACGTCCTCGACGGCAAGCTCGTCGGCGATGTCGACTTCGAATCGGCCCGCGCGGTCGCCTCCGCGATCACCCCCGTCCCCGGGGGCGTCGGACCACTCACCAACGCCCTGCTGCTGGCCCACCTCGTTCGCGCCGCGCAGCGCCAGGCGGCCGAGCGGCCCGCGGCCGCGGCACGGAAGCCCCTCGCGCGATCGACGCCTACCGAGCCCGCAGATCCCGCCGAGCGTCAGGGGGCAGCCGACCCGGACGGCGCCCCGTAGCCCCACCCACCCACCGCCCGCATCCCGAAACAGACCACTGCCCGAGGACCCCATGAGCCTGCCGTCGGACCTGGAGATCGCCCGTTCCGCCACCCCGCGCCCGATCCTCGAGGTCGCCCGCGACCTCGGCCTGCGCGATGACGAGGTGGAGCCGTCCGGCTTCACGAAGGCAAAGATCGGCCTGGCCGCGATCGAGCGCCTCGAGGCCGAGCGACCCCGCGGCAAGTACGTCCTCGTGACGGCCATCACTCCGACGCCGCTCGGCGAGGGCAAGAGCACGACGACGGTCGGGCTGGCCCAGGGTCTTCACCGGATCGGGCACAAGGCGGCGGTCTGCATCCGCCAGCCGAGCCTCGGACCGGTCTTCGGGATCAAGGGCGGCGCCGCCGGCGGCGGCAAGAGCCAGGTCATCCCGATGGAGGATTTCAACCTCCACCTGACCGGCGACGTCCACGCCATCGGCGCCGCTCACAACCTGGGGGCCGCCTTCGTCGACAACCACATCCATCACGGCAACCCCCTGGGCATCGACGCCCTCAACGTCCTCTGGCCGCGGGCCGTGGACATCAGCGACCGGGCCCTCCGGAAGGTCGTGGTTGGCCTTGGTGGCCGCGAGAACGGCTACCCACGCGAGACCGAGTTCGTCATCACCGTGGCCTCGGAGGTCATGGCCGTCCTGGCCCTGGCACGCGATCTCGCCGACCTTCGCGCCAGGCTCGGCCGGATGGTCCTGGCCACGACCCGCGACGGCGTCGCGATCACGGCCGAGGACCTCAAGGTCGCCGGTGCAATGACCGTCCTGCTGACCGACGCGATCAAGCCGAATCTCCTCCAGACCCTCGAAGGTGGACCCGCGTTCGTCCACTGCGGGCCGTTCGCCAACATCGCCCACGGCAACAACTCGGTCCTCGCCGACCGGATTGCCCTGGCGACGAACGACATCGTCTGCACCGAGGCCGGCTTCGGAGCCGACATGGGCGCCGAGAAGTTCTTCGACATCAAGTGCCGGGCGTCGGGGCTCCGGCCGGACGCCGCCGTCGTGGTGGCCACGATCCGGGCCCTCAAGATGCATGGCGGCGTCGGCAGGATCGTGGCCGGCAAGCCGCTCGACCCGGCTCTCCAGGAGGAGAACGTCGAGGCCGTCGCCCGCGGTGCCCAGAACCTGGCCAAGCAGATCGAGAACGTCTGCCTGTTCAACGTGCCCGTGGTCGTGGCGATCAACGCGTTCCCGACCGACACCCCGGCCGAGGTGGAGGCGGTCAAGCGGGTGTCGCTCGAAGCCGGCGCCAGGGACGCGGTCCTGGCCAATCACTGGGCCGAGGGCGGCGCCGGAGCGACCGATCTCGCCGCGGCGGTCTGGGCAGCGGCCGAGGAGGGCGCGCCCGACTTCCAGCTCCTCTATCCGGACGAGGCTCCGCTGACCGAGAAGATCGAGGTCATCGCCACGAAGGTCTACGGGGCCAACGGGGTGGACTACCTGCCGGCCGCGGCGAAGGCACTCAAGCAGTACGAGGCGCTCGGATTCGGGCATCTGCCGATCTGCATGGCCAAGACGCAGTACTCGCTCAGCCATGACGCTGCGCTCAAGGGCCGGCCGAGCGGGTTCCGGCTGCCGATCCGCGAGGTCCGGCTGTCGGCCGGCGCGGGATTCGTGACGCCGCTGGCGGGCGAGATGCGGACGATGCCGGGCCTGCCATCTCGGCCGGGGGGCGAGAACATCGACATCGACGCGAACGGCGAGATCGTCGGGCTGTTCTGACCCCCGGGACCGCCGTGACTTCGGAGGTCAGCCCAGCCAGCCCGTACTGGCCGCCATGACGAGGGCAACGACGAGCCCGGCAGCGATGCCGAGCGCGCCCGCGCCCCAGGCCGCGAGGTCGACCGGGCCGAGCGCCTCGCCCTCGCCATGGGCATGGTCGTCGTGGCCGTGGTCTCCACCGTGGTCATCGGCCGCGCCGTGCGGCCCGACCATCCCCTCGCCGGCGTGTGGATCCTGCGTCGCTGTCATGTTCGGATCCTACACGCCGCGCCCGTAGACTCGCCTCGTGCAGTCGTCCGACCAGAAGCCCGCGGACCGGGCACCCATCGACGCGGGACTCGTCGCCAGCCTGCGCGGTCTCGACCGCGACGGTCGCCTGCTGTTCCTGACCCGCGTCCTCCGGATGTTCGGCTACGGCTTCCTCGCCGTGGTCCTCGTGCTGTACCTTGCGGCGCTCGGCCTGGATGGGGTCACCATCGGCGCGATCCTGACCCTGACGCTCATCGGCGACACCCTCATCTCGCTGTGGCTGACGACGCGGGCCGACCGGATCGGTCGGCGGCGGGTGCTCCTCGCGGGCGCCCTCCTCATGGTCGTGGCGGGGGTGGCCTTCGCGGCCACGAGCTGGGTCCCGCTGCTGGTCCTGGCCGCGACGATCGGTGTCATCAGCCCGACCGGCAACGAAGTCGGGCCGTTCCTGGCGGTCGAGCAGGCGGCCCTCAGCCAGACGACGCCCGATGCCCGGCGCACGCCGACCTTCGCCTGGTACAACCTCGCCGGCTACGTCGCGACCGCGTTCGGGGCGCTCGGTGCCGGGTCGCTCGGCCAGGCGCTCCTGGCCGCTGGCCTCGCCCCGGTGGATGCGTACCGGACGATCGTCGTGGGCTACGCGATCGTGGGGCTGGCGATGGTGGCTGTGTTCGCCCGTCTCAGCCCGGGCATCGAGGCCCCGCCGGCGCCGGTCGCGGACGACGGGATCGCGCGCCGCCTTGGCCTCGGGCGATCGAAGGGCCTCGTGGCCCGACTCTCGGTCCTGTTCGCGGTCGACAGCTTCGCCGGCGGCTTCATCCCCCAGAGCCTGATGGCCTACTGGTTCCACCTCCGGTTCGACGTTGAGCCGGCGGTCCTCGGCGGGATCTTCTTCGGGGCGAACCTGTTGGCGGCCGTCTCGTCGCTCTCGGCGTCGCGGATCGCGGCCCGGATCGGCCTCGTGAACACGATGGTCTTCACCCACCTGCCGTCGAACATGCTCCTGATCCTCGTCCCGCTCATGCCGACGCTGCCACTCGCGATCGGGGTACTCCTTCTCCGCTTCAGCCTGAGCCAGATGGACGTCCCGACTCGGCAGTCCTACGTGATGGCCGTGGTGGAGCCCGGCGAGCGGTCAGCGGCCGCCGGCGTCACCGGTATCGCCAGGACGACCGGGGCCGCCCTCTCGCCGGCGATCTCGGCGCCGCTCATCGGGACGGCCGCCCTCGCCGGGCTGCCGTTCCTCATCGCCGGCGGCCTGAAGATCGTCTACGACCTCGCGCTGTGGGCGGCCTTCCGGGCCCACCCGGCTCCCGAGGAGCGGCGAGGCTAGGACGCGGCGGGCGGGTCGTCGCTTGTGGCGCCGCGCCTCCAACCAGGCATGCCGAGCCGCCACCAGATGAAGAGCAGGACCGCGGCAGCCACCGCGATCGCGATCGCGAGGTCGAAGGGCTGCAGCGCGTGGCGGATATCGACCCAGTTCTCGCCGAGCTGCTGGCCGGCGAAGACGAGGAGGATCGACCACGGAAACGCGCCGGCGGTCGAATAGAAGATGAACTTGCCAAGGGGCATCCGGGCGACGCCGGCCGGGAATGAGATGAACGTCCGGACGACCGGCAGGAGGCGGCTGAAGAAGGCCGTCGCCGGGCCGTACTTCTCGAAGAACCGGTCGGCCAGCTCGATCTCGTGCGGTCGGATGAGGAGGTACCTGCCCCAGCGCTCGAGGAACGGCCGCCCGCCCCAGGCGCCGATCGCATAGGCGACGAGCGAGCCGATCGTGTTCCCGATCGTCGCCACGACGACGACGATCCAGAAGCTCCAAGGTCCCCCCGTGAGCGGCTCGATGGCGCCGAGATCGGAGACGAGGAAGCCCGCGTACGGCAGGATCAGCTCCGAGGGCAGCGGCACCATCGCCGATTCGATCGCCATCGCGACCCCCACGCCGAGGTAGCCGACGGCCCCGTACAGGCCGTTCAGGAACGGGATGACGATCTCGTCGATGAACGCGAGCAACTGGCCTCCTCGGACACGGGTGGGGCGCCTCGCACCGGCGTGCGCAGGGACGCCCGGGAGCATAGCCGACTATCCTGCGGGCGTGACCGACCCCCACTTCGTGCCCCAGCGGACGGCCCTGCCGGGCGCCGGCGACACGGTCGTCCTCACCGGCGCCGACCTGACGATCGGGGACGTGGAAGCGGTCGCCCGGCACGGGGCCGCGGCCGTCCTCGATGTCCACGCCCGGGCCCGGATGCAGGAGGCCCGCGAGGTCATCGAGCGGCTTGTGGCCGAGGGCGCGGTCGTCTACGGCGTCACGACCGGGTTCGGTGCCCTCGCCGACCGCACCATCGCCGCCGCCGACGTGGAGCGCCTCCAGGAGAACCTGCTCGTCAGCCACGCCGTAGGCGTCGGCGAGCCGCTGCCGCGGGATGTCGTGCGGGCGATGCTCCTGCTCCGCGCCAACACGCTGGCCCTGGGCCACTCCGGGGCGCGACCCCTGATCGTCGATCGCCTGCTCGATCTCCTTCGGCTTGGCGTGCACCCGGTCGTGCCGGCCCAGGGCTCCGTCGGCGCGTCGGGCGACCTCGCGCCGCTGGCCCACCTCGCCCTGCCGCTCATCGGCCGCGGAATCGTGGAGCTGGACGGGCACGAGATGCCCGCCCTCGTCGCGCTCCGCGAGATCGGCCTGGAGCCGCTGACCCTGGGGCCCAAGGAAGGCCTGGCGCTCCTCAACGGGACCCAGCTCATGTCGGCCCTCGGCGCCCTGCTCCTGGCCGACGCGGACCGCCTCGTCCGGACGGCGAGCACGGTCGCGGCGATGAGCGTGGAGGCACTCCTGGGGACGGACGTCGCGTTCTCGGCCGCCTACCAGCTCGCCCGGCCACATCCCGGGCAGGTCGAGGTGGCCGGGGAGCTGCGCCACCTGCTCCGCGATTCCGGATTGCAGGCGTCCCACCATGAATCGCACCACAAGGTCCAGGACCCATACTCGCTGCGCTGCATCCCCCAGGTCCACGGCGCCGTCCGGGACGCGCTCGACCACCTCCGTCGCGTCCTCGACATCGAGCTCAACTCCGCGACCGACAACCCGCTGATCTTCCCGGGCGGGGGTGCCGCCGACGCCAGCGCCCTCGCCACGGGCGGCGGCCTCGTCATCTCGGGCGGCAACTTCCACGGCGAGCCGGTCGCCCTGGCCCTCGACTTCGCCAAGCTCGCCCTGGCCGAGCTGGGCGCAATCAGCGAGCGCAGGACCGCGCTGCTCGTTGACCCGCACCTCAACGGCGGGTTACCCGCCTTCCTCGCCCCGGCCTCCGGCCTCGAATCCGGCCTGATGCTCCTCCAGTACACGGCCGCCGCCCTCGCCTCCGAGAACAAGGTCCTCGCCCATCCAGCGTCCGCCGATTCGATTCCCACGAGCGCGAACCAGGAGGACCACGTCTCGATGGGCCCGATCGCCGGCCGCCACGCTCGCCAGGTCCTCGAGCACGTCGAGCGGATCCTGGCCATCGAGGCCATCTGTGCGGCCCAGGCCCTCGATCTCCGCCTGGCGGCACTGCCCGGGATCGCCGCCGGGACAGGCGCGCGCGACGCCCACGATCGAATCCGGTCGGTGGCGAGACACCTCGACGCAGACCGCGAGCTTGGTCCGGACCTCGCGGCGGTCACCACCCTCGTCCATGGCGGAGACCTCGCGACGCTCGCAACGAGGGGGGCGGCCGACGTGCCGCCTGGGCGGGCCTGACCCGTGGCCGAGCTCCGGATCGTCGACATCCGTGACGCCGACGGGTTCGGGCGCATCCCGCCGTGCGCGGATCCCGGCTTCGACCATCGGAGCTGCGACTACTGGGAGGACGGAGATCGCGGCTCGAAGGCGGCGCGCCTGTCGTGGTGGGACCCGTCTGCCGCGCCGACGCCCCCGCCGAGACCGGCGCAGGCGAACCCGTTCGCCCCGACCACCGGCCCCGGATTCAACCCCTTCGCGTCGGCCGGTGCCAGGCTCTCGTTCAATCCGTTCGGCGACGAGGACGACGAGCCGCCGGACAACCCGTTCGCGCCGCGCCGTGAGGCCCGGCCCGCCATCGGCGCCGACCAGCCCCGAAAGCTCCAGCTCCTGGGGCGCGGCCTCGCGATCTTCGGCACGTACGCCAAGCTCCTCGAGGTCGACGGTCATGCCGTCGCGTACGTCCAGTTCGGGCCGCTGTCCGCCTACCCCCGCGCGCAGCGCCTCCGGGACCTCTACCCGCGCCTGCCGGCCACGCCCCTGCCGGCGGTCATCACCTGCATCGCGACGACGCCGGAGGCACGTGGCAACGGCTACGCCCGGAGGCTCGTGGCCGCCGTCTGCGACGACCTGGCCGGCCGCGGCTTTGCCGCGGTGGAGGCCTACCCCGAACGGCGTGCGGTCCCCGATGCGACGAGCGCGGCAACCCCCGAGTTCTGGGTCGATTGCGGCTTCACCGTCGCCATCGATGACGATCGCTATCCGGTCCTGCGGCGCGAGCTGTGAGGCGGCTGGCCGCGCTCGCACTGGCCTCCTTCGTGGCCGCGTGTGGCCCGACCGTCCAGGCCACCGATTCTCCCCCATCACTGGCGACCCTGGCGCCGCCGTCGACATCGACCTCGCCGCCGGCGGCATCCCCGACGAGCACGTCGGCCGTCGACATCGACCCGTCGCTCCTCGACTACCTCCCGGCCAGCGTCGATGGCGTGGCCATCGTCGAGTCGCCCGAGGTCGAGGAGCCGGCCGTCGCCGACCCGACGCTCGACGACCTCGCGGTCGGCCTGGCCGCCGGGGTTGCCGTGATCGGGGAGGACTGGGTCATCGCGGTCGTCGTCCGGCTGCGCCCCGGCGCCTTCGCGGGCGAGGCGTTCCGCGATTGGCGCGATTCGTTCGATGAGGGCGTCTGCGAGCTCGCGGGCGGCGTGAGCGGCCATGCGGAAACCGAGATCGAGGGTCGCACCGTCTATGTCGGGACATGCGCTGGCGGGGTCCGGACCTACCACGTCCTGATCGAGGACGACGGGGTCCTGATCTCCGCCCAGTCACTCGGCGAGCGGCGCCTGGGCGAGCACCTCGTCGAAACCCTCCGCCCGTAGGGAGGAAGCGCCCGTGCGTCGCCTTCGGATCACCCTCGCGGTCGCCGTCCTCGTGGGCGGGTTCGGCCTCGCCGGGTTCGCCAACCCCGGCTGTGTCCTTGCCTGCTCGTGCATCCAGCCCAAACCGATCGCCGAGTACGCGGCGGAGCCCGACACGCTCATCCTGAAGGGCGCCGTCATCGCCTACGACACGACCGCCCGGCGCGGAGTGTTCCGCGTCGATCGCTGGTACCAGGGCTCGAGCGACATCGCCGAGATCCCGATCCAGGGCGGCGACGGCGCGGATTGCGGAATTCCGCTCGTCGTCGGCCAGGAGCTCGTCGTGGTGGCCTACGCCAGCGAAGGCGTCCTCGTCCCGAACATCTGCTCGCCCTGGGGCGACCTGGCGACGCCGGAAGGCCAGGAGCTCGATGCCCAGGCGATCGAGGCCTACGGGGAGGGGACCTCGCCGGCCGGGGAGGAGGCGCCAACCGGCGAGTCCGGCGGCCTCGCCGCGCCCTGGATCGCCCTGCTCGCAGGTGGCGTGATCGTCATCGTCATCGGCGTCATCGCGCTCGCCTCGTTCGTGTCGGGTCGTCGTTCGGCCTAGGATCAGCGCATGACCGAGACCGCCCCCGCGGTGCTGCCCGGCGCCCGGCCGGTCCGCGCGCCCCGCGGAT
This sequence comes from Chloroflexota bacterium, assembly GCA_004297395.1. Taxonomy (GTDB): domain Bacteria; phylum Chloroflexota; class Limnocylindria; order Limnocylindrales; family CSP1-4; genus UBA5189. The sequence goes on from SCUO01000092.1 coordinate 19,816, forward strand.
CGACCCTGTCCTGCCGCGGCTGGGGGCAGGAGGCGGTCCTCCGGATGCTCATGAACAACCTCGACCCCGAGGTCGCGGAGGACCCTGACAACCTCGTCGTCTACGGCGGCACCGGCCGGGCTGCCCGGAGCTGGGCGGCCTTCGATGCCATTGTCCGCGAGCTCCGCCGTCTCGCCGACGACGAGACCCTCCTGATCCAGAGCGGCAAGCCGGTCGGCGTCCTCCGGACGAACGAGTGGGCGCCGCGAGTCCTCATCGCCAACTCGAACCTCGTCGGGAAGTGGGCGACCTGGGAGCACTTCCGCGACCTCGAGCGGCGAGGGCTGATGATGTACGGCCAGATGACGGCCGGTTCCTGGATCTACATCGGGACCCAGGGCATCCTCCAGGGCACGTACGAGACCTTCGCCGAGCTGGCTCGCCAGCATTTCGGCGGGACGCTCCGGGGCCGGGTCACGCTCACCGCCGGCCTCGGCGGGATGGGCGGCGCGCAGCCGCTCGCGGTGACGATGAACGAGGGCGTCTGCCTGGCCATCGAGGTCGACGAGGCGCGCGCCCGGCGGCGCCTCGACATCGGCTACGTCGACGCCCTGACCGGCGACCCCGGGGAGGCGCTCGCGACGGCTCGTGCCTGGGCCGCCGCGGGCGAAGCCCGCTCCATCGCGCTCGTCGGCAATGCCGCTGAGATCGAGCCGGCGTGGGCCAAGGCCGGCGAGCGCTTCGACGTCGTGACCGACCAGACCTCGGCTCATGACGCGCTCGCGGGCTACGTGCCGGCCGAGATCGCGCTCGGTGATGCGCTGACCCTGCGCGCCAGCCAGCCGGACGAGTACGTCCGCCGCTCGATCCGGTCGATGGGCGACCACGTCCGGGCGATGCTCGACTTCAAGCGGGACGGGGCGATCGTCTTCGATTACGGCAACAACCTCCGGGCGATGGCGGTCGAGGCCGGCGTCGAGAACGCCTTCGACTACCCGGGCTTCGTGCCGGCCTTCATCCGGCCCCAGTTCTGCGAGGGCCGAGGACCATTCCGCTGGGCCGCCCTCAGCGGCGACCCGGCCGACATCCTGCGGACCGACCGGGCGATCCTCGAGCTGTTCCCCGACGACGCCGGCCTCCGCCGCTGGATCGAGATGGCCGAAGCCCGGGTCCCGTTTCAGGGTCTCCCGGCCCGGATCTGCTGGCTCGGCTACGGCGAGCGGGCGAAGGCCGGCCTGGCCTTCAACGAGCTGGTTCGGACCGGCGAGGTCGCGGCCCCGATCGTCATCGGTCGCGACCACCTGGATTCCGGCTCCGTGGCCTCACCCAACCGCGAGACCGAGGCCATGCTCGACGGCAGCGACGCGGTCGCCGACTGGCCGCTCCTCAACGCCCTCGTGAACACCGCGGCGGGTGCGACCTGGGTTTCGATCCACCATGGCGGCGGCGTAGGGATCGGCTACAGCCAGCATGCCGGGATGGTCGTTGTCGCGGACGGGACGGAGCTGGCGGCCCGAAAGCTGGAGCGGGTCCTGGCCACGGACCCGGCGATGGGCGTCCTCCGCCATGCCGACGCCGGCTACGACCGGGCCATCGAGGTCGCCCGCGAGCGAGGCATCCATGTACCCATGCTGGAGCCCGACGCCTGACCAGCGCCCGGACGCCATGTCCGGCCCGCCCGCGGGTGTCACGATGGGGGCGTGCTGATCGAGTCCGTCCCGAACTACTCCGAGGGCCGCCGGCTCGAGGTCGTCGACAAGCTCGCCGCGGCCGTCTCGGCGACGCGGGGCGTGCACCTCCTCGACCGGACGTCGGACGCCTCGCACAACCGATCTGTCCTGACCCTCGCCGGCGAGGCCGATGCGGTGGGCCGGGCCCTCGAGGCGACGGTCGAGATCGCGATCCGCGACATCGACATGGAGGCGCACACCGGCGAGCACCCGCGGATCGGGGCCGTCGACGTCGTGCCCTTCGTGCCACTCGGCGAGACGACGATGGAGGGGGCGATCGGCCAGGCCCGGGCCTTCGGGCGCGGGGTCGCCGAGCGGTTCGGGATCCCCGTCTTCCTCTATGCCCGCGCCGCAACCCGACCCGACCGGGTCCGCCTGGCCGACGTCCGGCGCGGCGGCTACGAGAGCCTTCGCGACGAGATCGCCACGAGCGGCCGCGGGCCGGACTACGGGCCGCCGCGGACGCACCCGCGAGCCGGGGCCATGGCCGTCGGGGCACGGCCGTTCCTGATCGCCTGGAACATCAATCTCGAATCGACCGACGTGGACCTCGCCAAGCGGATCGCCCGGCGAGTCCGGGAATCGGGCGGCGGCCTGCCGGCCGTCCAGGCCAACGGCTTCATGATCGACGAGCTCGACTGCGCCCAGGTGTCGATGAACCTGCTCGACTTCGAGACGACCCCCATGTGGCGGGTCTGGGAGGAGGTCCGGGCGGTGGCCGCCGAGGATGGCGTGACCCTCCGCGAATCGGAGCTCATTGGCCTTGCGCCACTCGCCGCGTTCATGGACGTGGCCGCGCACGCCGGCACGCCGTCCGAGTCGCCGGTCGAGGAACGCTTCGAGGCCGCCGCCGCCGCGCTCCGGCTGCGCGACGCGGACCCGCTCATGGCCCTCGAGCTCCGGCTGGAGGCTGCCCGCGCGGCGAGCGAGGCGAGAGCGCCGGGCCAGGCGGGGGCGGCCGGATCGTGAGCTCACTCCGGCTGATCCAGGGCGGACGGGCCGCCGAGGGCCTGCCCGGGCTCCTCGTCGAAGGCGCGGCCGAGATCGCGACCCTCGCCGGTGGGCTCCGCCGTGGGGCCAGCCAGGACGACGTCGCGATCGTCGGCGCGACGGAAGGGCCGAGCGCCGAGGGCGGCCAGGTCATCGCCTGCTGGGAGGGTCGGGTTCTCGCCATCGGTCCACGGCCCGAGCTCGAGCAGGCCCTCGAGGCAGGCGGTTACCCGCTCTCGCGGTTCGCCCGCCTCGACGCCATGGGCGGCGCGGTTACGCCGGGGCTGATCGACCCCCACACCCACCTCCTGTTCGCCGGGTCTCGCGAGGCGGAGCTGGTCCTCCGCCAGCGTGGCGCCGGCTACCTCGAGATCCTCGCGGCGGGGGGCGGGATCCTGTCCACCGTCGCCGCGACGCGCGAGGCGTCGGTCGATGCCCTCGAGGAGCACGGCCGGCGCTGGCTCGGGGAGATGCTCGCCCACGGGACCACGACCATCGAGGCCAAGTCGGGCTATGGCCTCGACCTCGCCACCGAGCTCCGGCTCCTCGACATCGCCCACCGGCTGGGCGTGGCCGGGCCGATCGACGTCCTGCCGACGTGGCTCGGCGCGCACGCCGTGCCGGCCGAGTTCCGGTCCCGACCCGAGGGCGCCGAGGCGTACGTCCGCCACTGCCTCGACGAGCAGCTCCCGGGCGTCGCCGCCCAGGGTCGCGCCCGCTTCGCCGATGTCTTCTGCGAGGCCGGCGTCTTCACCCCCGACCAGTCGCGACGGATCCTCGAGGCGGCCGCCCGCCTCGGGCTGCAGCCGCGCCTCCATGCCGACGAGATCGCCCCGAGCGGCGGCGCCGAGCTGGCCGTCGAGGTCGGTGCCCTGAGCGCAGACCACCTGGCGGCGCCGTCCACCGCCGGCATCGATGCCCTCGCCAACGCCGCCGAGAGTGACCACCCGGTCGTGGCCACGCTCCTGCCGGCCACGACCTGGTTCCTCATGCACGACGACTTCGCCCCGGCCCGGACGTTCATCGAGCGGGGCGTGCCCGTCGCCCTGGCGACCGACTTCAACCCCGGCACGTCGCCCACGACGAGCCTGCCGTTCGTCATGACCGTGGCCTGCCTGGAGCTGAAGCTCACCCCGTCCGAGGCCCTGGCCGCGGTCACGATCAACGCCGCCCACGCCCTCGGCCGGGGCGACGAGATCGGGTCGCTCGAGCCGGGCAAGGTCGCCGATCTCGTGGTCTGGCGGGTCCCGACCCACCGGCAGATTCCGTACTGGCCGGCCGCTGATCTCGTCCGCACGGTCGTCAAGGCCGGCCGGGTCGTGTTGGAGCGGGCGCCGGCCTGAAGCCGGGCCGGCCGGCCTGAAGCCGGGACAGCCTGGCGGCCGGACTCAGGCGGTCTTGCCTCGCGATTCCAGCACGATCGCGGTGACCTCGTCGGGCAGCGTCGAGATCGAGACCGAGAGCTTGGGCTGGGGCGCCGGGGTGCCGCCCATCTCGTGGAAGAACCGGGCGATCGCGTCGGCGCAGTCCGCCTCGTCGGGGCAGACCGGCATGGCGATGACGATCTTGGGATCGAGCTGGGCGACCAGCTCGGCCGCCTTCGTCGCCGTGAGCGCGCCACCAACCGGGACACAGGCGATGTCGACGCTGCCGATGTCGCCGAGCTTCTCCTCGGTCAGGAGGTGGCCCACGTCGCCGAGGTGGATCGTGTGAAGCCCGTCGAGCTCGACGACGAATGCCGTCTGGCGTCCCCGGGCGGCGCCCTTCTGGTCGTCGCGCCACGTCCGGACGCCGGTCACCAGGACGTCCTTGACCTCGTACTCGCCCGGGCCGTCGAGCGAGAAGGCGTCTTCCAGGCTCGACGGGATGACCGTTCCCCCGTCCCGGGTCCGCCGGCCCTTGGCCTTGGACAGCGGCTCGTCGTCGGGATGGCTGAAGGTCGCGATGTCGCCGGTGATCCCTCTGCCGGTGGGGCCCACGATGGCCGGATAGGCGTCTGCCACGACGACCGCCTCGCGGCCCTTCAGGCGGATGCACGTCCGCCCGTACCAGGTGATCTCCATCGGCCCGATTCTGACACACGCCGATTGGCGCCGCGTTCACCGGCGATCACCCGCGTGGCCGGCGCGACTTGGCCCGCGCGACGCGGGCCATGCGAGGCCCTCAGAAAAGGGAGGACCGGAGACGCCTGCCCAATCGGCGCCTCCGGTCGGAGGGAGGGAGGATGGAACCTCGAGGGTTCGGTCCGAGGTGAAGGCTACGGACCTCGCGTTCAGA
>SCUO01000093.1 GCA_004297395.1 Chloroflexota bacterium
ACCGAGGCCAGGCGCCAGCCGAGGATGACCAGGTTGAGGGTGAGGAGCGTGCCCATGACGGTCGGCGAGATGACCGATGCGAAGAGCCGCGCCGGGGACCGGGTCGCCACGACCAGGATCCCGATTGCCAGCAGGAGGAGGACCGGCAGCCCGAACCACTGGGCGAGACGCCGCCGACCGTTGATGAGCTGGCCGAGGCCGGGCAGGATCGCCGAGGCGAACGCCGCAATCGTCCGACGGATGTCGTCGGGGGCGAAGAACGCCTGGTCCCGGGTGGCGGCTCGACCGGCCGAGCGGCGGCGTGGCGCGGCACTGACCGATCGTGTGGGGCGACGGGCCGCGTGGGTCTCCGGACCCGACGGCCGCACCCTCCGTGCGTGCACGTGCGTTCGAGCTCCCCTGCGAGATTCGTCCGTACGGCCGGTCGGGCACTACCGTCCGCGGCCAGCATACCAGCGTCGCGGACGTGTGATGCAGTGCAGTGCAGTGCGGTGTGGTCCGTGTCGAACGGCCGTCCGAACGCCCCCAACGCCCCACGAACGTCCCGTCCCAGGGAGACGCCGGACGGACCGCTCTGCCTGCCTGTCCGTCCGGCGTCATGCCCAAGACGTCGTCCGATCAGGGAACGGTTCCCACCTCGTCGCGCGGCGTCGATGCCTGGCCGGTGAGGCCGCGGCTGGCCGGCGTGTCGGCGGCTCCGGGAGTCCGAGGTCGTATGATCGGGCCGCCTCGGGGTGTGGCGTAGTTGGTAACGCACGTGCTTTGGGAGCACGAGATCGTCGGTTCGAGTCCGACCACCCCGACCACGCCCAATCGGCGGCGGCGGCGGCGGGCCAGGTCGTGGCTCACCGCGGGTCGTGCGGACCCGGCGTTCGGGCCGTCCGGCCCCTGCCCAGCCGCGGGGCGGCGCCCGAGGATCGGGCCATGCACATCCTGATCATCGTCAACGACGGCCCGTACGGCACCGAGCGTTCGTACAACGGCCTCCGCCTGGCGCTCGCCCTGGCGAAGGTCGAGGGCACGACGGTCCGGGTCTTCCTCATGGCCGACGCGGTTGCCTGCGCCAAGCCCGGCCAGACGACGCCCGAGGGCTACTACAACATCGGCCGGATGCTGAAGGGCCTCGCGACCCGGGGCGTGCAGATCGGCGCCTGCGGCTCGTGCATGGACGCTCGCGGCTACACGGAATCCGACCTCGCCGAGGGCGTCACCCGCTCATCCATGCCCGAGCTCGCCGCCTGGACGATCGAGGCCGGCAAGGTCGTCACCTTCTGACCGGCCCGTCGAGCGGGCCGAGGAGCAGGTACGCCCGCAACCGGCCCTTGCCCTTGATCGCCACCTCGCCTCGATCCTCGAAGCGGTAGGCCTCGCGGAGGCGCTGGTACGTCGCCTCGGTGACCTGGATCCGGCCCGGCAGGCCGTGCGATTCCATCCGGCTGGCGGTGTTGACCGTGTCGCCCCAGAGGTCGTAGATGAAGCGCCGCCGGCCGATGACCCCGGCGATGACCGGGCCGCTGTCCATCCCGATCCTGATGTCGAGACCCAGATCCAGGGCGGCCGACAGCCGGGCGACCTCGGCCAGCATCTCGAGGGCCATGTCGGCGGCGGCGCTGGCGTGGTCGTCACGGGGGTCCGGCAGGCCGGACGCGACCATGTAGGCGTCGCCGATGGTCTTGATCTTCTCGAGGCCGTGCCGCTCAGCGAGGTTGTCGAAGGCGCTGAAGATCTCGTCGAGGACGCCGACCACCCGGGCCGGCCCGGTTCGCTCGGTGAACGGCGTGAAGTCGACGACGTCGGCGAACAGGACGGTCACGGCATCGTGGTGCTCGGCGATCGTCCCGGAGTCGCGCTTCAGACGCTCCGCGATCGACTTCGGCAGGACGTTGAGGAGGAGCGCCTCGGAGCTCGCCATGGCCGCGTCACGAGCCCTGATCGCGTACTGGAGGAGCAGGTACGAGGTGACCGCGACGCCCGAGATGTTGAGGACGAAGAACGCCGTCGTGATCGCGGCCGGGATCGTCGCCGCCCGTTGCGAGACGAAGGGCTCGGCCAGCCCGGAAGCGACCGTCAGCCCGATGAACACGATGAACGACGGGATCGCCTCTCGGGCGCTGAAGAAGAACAGCGCCCCGAGGGCGCTGACGAGCGCCCACAGGCTCACCGCGCTCGAGGCGGCGTACCCGCCCAGGCTCCATTGGAGCAGGAACGGCAGCAGCATCATCAGGACTAGCTGGCTGGATCGGAAGAAGCGGTAGTCCTTCGTCCGGGCAAACCAGGTGAGGCTGAGGATGGACACGACCTGGTAGGCGAACGGGATTGCCGCCGAGACCGGCAGGCCGAGGGCCAGGTACGTCCCGACCCAGAACACGGCCAGCGTCGTTACGACGACCGAGGCCAGGGTCAGGCTGACCTTCCGGACACGGACCTCGTCCGAATCGGTGGCACTGACGCCGATGAAGGCGAGGGCCTCGATCAGCCGGCGCAGACGCACGACCACCCCCACGGGCTCGGAAGCTCGTCGGCCAACGAGCCAGGAATGTCGCCGGGCGGTTCCCGGCGGCACCGCCAATTCTGCGGCCTCGGGCGCCCGCGCTGCCGCGCGGATGTCCACTGCTGCTACGCTCCGGGTGTGGAGGCAATGGGGGGCCGACCGCTCCGGGTGGGCGTGCAACTACCCGAGGTCGAGCGGGAGGTCCGCTGGCCGGAGTACGTCGCGATGGCGCGCCGGGCCGAGGAGCTCGGCTATGACTCGCTGTGGCTCGGCGATCATCTCCTGTACCGCTTCGACGACGGCACGAGCCACGGGCCCTGGGAGGCGTGGACGATGCTCGCGGCGATCGCCGCGTCCACCTCCCGGATCACGATCGGGCCACTCGTCGCGGCGACCGCGTTCCACAACCCGGCAATGCTCGCCAAGATGGCGGCCACGGTCGACGAGATCAGCGGCGGGCGGCTCGTCCTGGGCCTCGGCGCGGGCTGGAACGAGACCGAGTTCCGGGCCTTCGGCTTCCCGTTCGACCACCGGGTCGACCGGTTCGAGGAGGCCTTCACGATCATCCGGACGCTGCTCCGCGACGGCGCCATCGACTTCGACGGCAAGTACTTCCAGGCCCGCGACTGCGAGCTCCTGCCGCGCTCGCCTCGGCCGGGCGGGCCGCCGCTCCTCATCGGCAGCAAGGGCGAGCGGATGCTCCGGATCACGCTGCCGCACGTCGACGCCTGGAACGTCTGGTTCAGCGACACCGACAACTCGCCGGCGGGCGTCCCGCCGCTCCGCGACCTCGTCGATCGGATCGCCCGCGAGGTCGGCCGGGATCCGGCCACGATCGAGCGGAGCGTCGCGGTCCAGGTCCGGCTGCCGGGCGGCATCGGGCGGGTCCAGGGCGCCTACGCCGAGCCCCGCTTCACGCCCCTGGCGGGAACCCCCGACGAGATGGCCGAGGAGCTCCGCGCCTACGCCCGACAGGGGCTCGCCGAGGTCCAGGCGGTGCTCGATCCCATCACCCTCGAATCGATCGAGGCGTTCGCCAGCGTTCTGGAACGCCTGGACGCCGGCAGCAGCTGATCGCGGGGGCGCCGGACATGGTGGAATAGGCGCCGAACCGACCCCCGGGCAAGGAAGTGGAAAGGACGAGGATGCCGAACGGCCGATCAGGACTCCGGCGCCAGGACGAGCTCTCGCCGCTCGACAAGCGGATCATCGAGCACCTCCAGGCCGACGGGCGCCGACCGTTCACCCAGATCGCGCATGAGCTGGGCGTCTCCGAGGCCGCCGTGCGGGCTCGGACGAACCGGCTCATCGAGCGCGGGATCCTCCAGGTCGTTGGCGTCGCCGACCCGGGCAAGCTCGGCTTCCAGCAGGCCCTCATCGGCATCCGCTGCCAGCCCGGCCGGCTCGTGGCCGTGGCCGAGGCGCTGGCCGAGCTGCCCGAGGTCGACTACGTCGTCGTGACCACCGGCCGCTTCGACATCCTCATCGAGACCGTGTCCGAGGACAACGAGGGCCTCCTCCGCTTCCTGACGGACCGCCTCCAAGCGATCGACGGCGTCCGCGACAGCGAGACGTTCACCTACCTCCGCCTGGTCAAGCAGACCTACCAGTTCGGGAGTCGCTGACATGCCATCGGCGGCGCTGATGGTCATCATCGCCGCGGCGATCATGGTCAACGTCGTCGTCATGGGCGCGATCGTCATCCCGCCGCTCGTCGGGCGGCGGAGCCCGCTGGCCTCGGTCGGCGAGCCCGAGACCGACGCCCGCGAGCTCGAGCGGATCGACCAGGCGGCGCTCATCGGCGGCCTCGTCGGCCGGCCGGGCGAGGACCGGGCGACGTACGACCGGATCGTCCGGATCGTGAGCTGGGCGTTCCTCTTGTCGACCGCGGTCGTCGTCGGGACGAGCGGGCTCTGGCCGGCCACGACCCCCGCGATCTTCCTGCTGCTCGGGGTTGCCGGCGGCATCGTCCTCCTGGTCCACGATCTCCTGCCGCCGGCCGCGCTGGGCGCCGCGAAGTACGTCCTGGAGGGTACGGTCGCGCTGACCTTCGCGACCCTGCTCGTCCTCCTCACCGGCGGTCACGAGAGCCCGTTCTTCTTCACCTTCCCGCTCATCGTCGGGGCGGCCGCGCTCGTCGTCCGACCGACCGCCACGTTCGTCCTGGCGATCGCGGCCGCGGCCGGCTACATCGTGGCCACGAGCCTCGGCAGCGGGCCGGCGACGCCCGTCCAGCTGGCGACCGTGGCCATTGACCTGACGGCCCTCTTCCTGCTCGCCTACGTCGGCTCGGTCATCGGGCGGGAGCAGCGCCGGTCCCGTGACGCGGCCCTCCGGCTGTCGGCCGTGGATCCCCTCACCGGGCTCTTCAATCGATCCTTCTTCTTTGCCGCCCTGGAGCGCGAGATGGCCCGGAGCGCCCGGTCCGGGCGCGGCTTCTGCCTCCTCATGCTCGATCTCGACGAGCTCAAGGCGATCAACGACCGGGCCGGCCACCATGCCGGCGACGCGGCCCTCAGGGCCGTGGCCGACACGATCAAGGGCGGGATCCGTCGGATCGACGTCGCCGCACGCTACGGCGGCGACGAGTTCGTGGCCCTCCTCCCCGAGACGGACCCGACGGGCGGCTGGGTGCTGGCCGAGAAGATCCGGATCGGGGTCGCAGGGCGGCTGATCGACGACCTCGTCGAGCCCCCGACCGTGTCGGTCGGCGTCGTGTCGTTCCCGCGGGATGGTGCCTCGGCCGACGCCCTGATGATCAGCGCCGACCGGGCGATGTACGCCTCCAAGCGGGCCGGCCGGAACCGCGTCGCAGGCCCGGAATCCATCACCACCACCGCGATTGAGGAGGCCGTCGAGCCGTCGACCACGGCCCGGCCGGCCGATGCCGCGGCGGGGGTCCCGGTGATGGCCGAGGACGGCCGGGCCACCCGTCCGGAGGCGGTCGAGCCGCCGGTGTAGGATCGGGGGCCATGACCGGCCCCCGCGATCCCCGGCGGATCCTCCCCGAGCCTGCCTGCGCTCCGGCGCGCGGCGACGCCTGACCGCGGAGCATCGATGTCCACGCTGACCGCGGGCCGGTCGGCGGACCGGCCGGGAGATGGGATCGGCGCCCGCCTCGACGCCGTCTGGCTGGCGATCTGGCGGCTGTTCACGTCGGTGAACTTCGCCGTCCTCCAGATCATCGTCCTGGCCCTCCTCGCCGTCGTCGGGATGACGATCCGGCAGCTGCCCGGCTTCGCCTTCCGCTCGGCCGGCGACTACGCCGCGGCGATGGCCGACATCCACGCCCGCTACGACACCGTCCTCGGAGCGGGCGTGGTGGATGCCATGGAGCGCCTCCAGCTGTTCCACGTCTTCAGCTCGACCTGGTTCACGATCGGGCTCCTGGTCCTCATCCTGTCGATCGTCATCTGCACGATCGACCGGACGCCCCGCCTGTGGCGGATGGCGTCGGAGATCCGGGTCGTCCAGCCCGATGCGTACTTCGATCCGAAGCTGCCCGACCGGGTCCGGCTCGCCGGCGGCGAGACGGCACCCGATGCCGCGGCCGTGCGCTCGATCCTCCGCCGCCGGCGATTCGCCGTCCGGGCGACCGAGATCGACGGAGTCACCTACCTCTACGGTGATCGCAACCGCTGGACGAAGCTGGCGACGCTCGTCAGCCATCTCGGGCTCATCCTCTTCCTCATCGCCGCCGCGGTGACCTCGCGGCTCGGCGACGAGCAGGGCCTCGTCGTCGCCGAGGGCGACACCCTGACGGTCCAGCCCATCGGGACACCGGGCCTGCTCCTCGTCCGGAACAACGGCTTCGAGGCGCCCGGCCTGTTCGAGGACGGCGTGGCGTTCGACTTCGTCACCGACCTGTCCGTCTACCGCGACGGCGCGCTCCTGGCCCGCAAGCAGATCCGTGTCAACGATCCCCTGAGCGCCGGCGGCTACACCTTCCACCAGAACGGCTTCGGGCCGGCGCCGAACCTCCGCCTCCGCGACCTCGAGGGAGCGGTCCTGTGGTCCGGCCCGGTGCCGATGACCGACCAGGCTGGCGGCCTGCCCTTCGGGACCCTGGCGGTCCCCGGCCGCGACCTGGGGCTCCAGCTCCTGCTCGACCGGACGTCGGCCGGCGTGGGGACGCTCCTCATCCTCCCGTACATCGTGATCGGGACGAACCCCGACGGGACGCCGGAGATCGAGACGGGCTTCCCGCTCACGGTCACGAACGGGGCGACGGCCGAGTTCGAGGCGCTCGACCTCGAGGTCACCCTCGACGGTTTCAGCGAGTACACCCTCCTCATCGCCAAGCGCGACCCGGGCCAGGGGTTCGTGTGGTTCGCGTTCGGGGCGCTCATCGTGGGCCTGTCGATCACCTTCTACCTGCCTCGACGGCGCGTCTGGGCACGGCTCGCCCCGGACGGCGAGCTGGCGCTGGTCGGTCGGTCAGACCGGTACGTCGACTTCGACCGCGAGTTCGGGCGGCTCGTCGACGACCTCGTGGCGGCACGGGGGGTCGGGCCGGGTGCGGCGCGAGGCGGGGCGCGAGACGGGGCGCCCGAATCGGGAGCCGGCCATGCCTGACCTCGCCGAGCTCGGCGCGGCGCTCTACCCGGGCGCTCCCCGGGTCGAGGGCCCGAGCCGCGGCCCGATCGCCTGGGTCCGGGTCATGCGGGCCAGGGTCCCGGCCTTCGATGCGCTCGAGGCGGGCGACCTGGCGATCGTGCCCGCCGCGGCCCTCGCGGTCGTCGCGTCGGGACCGGAGGAGGTGCAGGCCCTCGCCGAGGGGTGCGCCGCCGCCGGTGTCTCGGGGGTGGTCCTCGTGGAGGCCGACGCGGACGCCGACCTCGACGGGGCGGCGCCGCGCACGATCACCCTGGCTGCGGACCTGGCCCGTGTCGGGGTGCCGGTCCTCCGCCTCGGCCAGGCCGATGCCGGCGAGCTCGAGCGGAGCATCATCGGCTACCTCCTCACCCAGGGCGCCGAGCTCGAACGGCAGGCCGCCGCGCTCGAGCATCGCCTCGACCGGGTCGCCCTCGACGGCGGCGGCCCGACGGCCCTCGTGGCCGCGATTGCCGGCTTCTTCGGCCGGGCGGTGGCCCTCGAGGGTCGCCGCGGCGACGCGCTGGCAGTCCACGCCCCGGCGGAGATCCCGGACACGGCCCTGGCCGCCGCCCGCTACCAGGCAAAGCCGCGCGGCGCCGTTGCATTCCGGGTGCCGCTTCCGGCCCCGGCGCCGCCCGACGCGGCGCCACCACCCGTCGCCGGCGACCGGACCCGCACCGCCGGGTCGCCGTCAGGCGGTGGCTCCGGCCCGCGACGAGACGGAGGCCGGGCCCCGGCCCCGGCCGGCAGCCTGGTCCTGCTCGGCGACAGGCCGCCGACCGATCTCGAGCGGCTCGCGGTCGGCCGGATCGTCGGCCTCCTGGCGCTCGAGCTGTCCCGGGACGAGGCCGTCCGGCGGGCTCGTGACGCCGCTCGGCGGGCCGAGTCCCTGCCACCGGCCGGGCCGCCCTGGATCGTCCTGCTGGCTCGCCAGCGGGTGCCCGGCGCGGGCGACGACACGCCGGTCGCGCGCGAGCGGCGGGAGGCAACCCGCCGGGAGCTCCGGCTCCTCGCCCCCGCCCGGCGCCTGGCCCTTCGCGGCGATGCGGATTCGCTCGAGGTCCGGGCGGTCGTGGCGGTCGACGCGCCGGGCGGACCCGACTCGGATGGCCGGGCCATCGGCTCGCGGATCGCCGCCTTCCTCGGCCGGACGGTGGCTCTCTCCCGGCCGTTCGACAGCGCCACGGACCGGCCGGGGGCAGAAGCCGATGCCCGCGCCGTCCTGGAGGTGGCCGAGGCACTCCCCGGCGCCGGGCCCGTGGTCCACGCCGCCCGACTGCCCGTCTATCGGCTGTTGGGCGCCCTGCACAACCTTCGGGACGGGGAGCGACTGGCACGGGCCCTGCTCGAGCCGCTCCTCGCCGGCCGTCCGGACGTCCGCACCGAGCACCTCGCCACGTTGCGAGCGATCCTCGATGGCGGCGGGGTGGGCGACGCGGCCGCCGCGCTGGGGATCCATCGCAACACGGTGACCTACCGCCTCGGCCGGATCGAGGAGCTGAGCGGCTGGGACCTGGCGGATCCTGAGCTGCGCCTCGCCCTCAGGGTGGCTCTGCAATTTGTGCAGGATCAATAGATTCTGAGCCCACCCTCGGTCTGCAACACCGGTAACACGAGGACGCGAGCCCGTTACGATGGTCAGAACAACGCATGGTCGCCGGTTGATCGTGCGTTCGGCACAAGATCGCGCCCGGCAGTCGAGACCCCGCAGGTCGGGGCCTTGATCGCCCGGCAGTCGAGAACCGCTGCGTCCACAGGAGAGACATGACCGCACGTGACCGGGCCATCGAGACGATCGCCAACCACCGCGTCGCGCCGACCCAGAACTACCTCGAGGACGCCGGCGCGGACATCTACGGCCAGTACGTCTTCCACGATGCGGCCCAGCGGCAGTACCTCGCCAAGCCGATCTACGAAAAGCTCCGCCAGACGATCGATGGCCACGAGCCGTTCGATCCGGCGATCGTCGATGCCGTCGCCCACGGCGTGAAGGAATGGGCGTTGGCCCACGGGGCGACGCACTTCACCCACTGGTTCGTGCCGATGACCGGCTCCACGGCGGAGAAGCACGACTCGTTCCTGACCCCCACCAGCGAAGGCAGCTCGATCGCCGAGTTCTCGGGCCGGAACCTGGTCCAGGGCGAGCCCGACGCGAGCTCATTCCCGTCGGGCGGGATCCGGGCGACCTTCGAGGCCCGCGGCTACACCGCCTGGGACGTGACCAGCCCGATCTTCCTCCAGGTTGAGCCGAACGGCGTCACGATGACGATCCCGACCGGCTACGTGTCGTTCACCGGCGAGGCCCTCGACCACAAGATCCCGCTCCTCCGCTCACAGGAGGCGCTCGGGACGCAGGCCCTCCGGGTCCTGCGCTGGTTCGGGAACGCGACCTCCAAGCGGGTCTTCACGACGATCGGGCCCGAGCAGGAGTACTTCCTCGTCGACCGCCGGCTGGCCCTCCAGCGGCCCGACCTCATCCTCACCGGCCGGACCCTGTTCGGGGCGCCGTCGCCCAAGGGCCAGGAGCTGGAGGACCAGTACTTTGGCCCGATCCGGGAGCGGATCCTGGCCTTCATGATGGATCTCGACCGCGAGCTGTGGCGGCTGGGCATCCCGGCCCGGACCCGCCATAACGAGGTCGCTCCCGGCCAGTTCGAGATGGCCCCGGTGTTCGAGGCGACGTCCGTGGGCTCGGACCACAACATGATCGTGATGAGCACGATGCGGCGGCTCGCCGCGCAGCACTCCCTGATGTTCCTCATCCACGAGAAGCCGTTCGCCGGCATCAACGGCTCGGGCAAGCACAACAACTGGTCGATGGCCACGGACGATGGCGAGAACCTCCTGGATCCGGGCAACGACCCCCACGCCAACGCCCAGTTCCTGGCCTTCCTCATGGCCGTGGTCCGGGGCGTCAACTGCCACGCCGACCTCCTCCGGGCCAGCATCGCCGACGCCGGCCAGGACCACCGCCTGGGGGCCAACGAGGCGCCGCCGGCGATCATGTCGATCTTCCTTGGCTCCCAGCTCGAGGACGTCATCGCCCAGCTCGAGAAGGGGCCGGCCGCGGCCTCCAAGCAGGGTGGCAATGTCGCGCTGGGCGTCACCTCCCTGCCGGTCCTGCCCAAGGACGCCACCGATCGCAACCGGACTTCGCCGTTCGCCTTCACCGGCAACAAGTTCGAGTTCCGGGCGGTCGGCTCATCGGCTCCCATCTACTGGCCCCAGACCGTCCTCAACACGGCCGTCGCCGATTCCCTCAAGGAGCTCGCCGACGCCCTCGACGGCCTGACGCCGGGCGACTTCGAGGGCTTGACGAAGATCCTGTCGGGCATCGTCCGGGACCACAAGCAGGTCCTGTTCGAGGGCAACAACTACGCCGAGGAGTGGCATACGGAAGCGGCCCGCCGCGGCCTGCCCAACAACCGGACGACGGTCGACGCCCTGCCGGCGCTCGCCACCGACAAGGCCCGCGACCTGTTCAGCCGGTTCGGGGTCCTGTCCGAGCGCGAGCTGGCTTCGCGGGTCGACATCTTCTGGGAGCGCTACGTCAAGGTCGGCAACATCGAGGCGAGCTGCGCCCTCGACATCGCCCGGACGATGATCCTGCCGGCCGCGGTCCGCTACCTCGGCGAGCTGGCGACCGCCTCGGCCTCGCGCGGTGCGACCGTCGTCGCCGGCCGCGTGGCCAAGCTCATCGACGACCTGGTGGCAGCGGTCGATGCCCTCGAGGCGGCCCAGCACGAGGCCCACGACCAGGATTCCGTGCCGGCCGAGGCGAAGGTCGTGGTGGACCGGGTCATCCCGGCCCAGGAAGCGCTGCGGACGGCCGCGGACGCGCTGGAGGCCGTCGTGTCCGACGAGCTCTGGCCGCTGCCGAAGTACCGCGAGCTGCTCTTCCAGTACTGATCGGCATGGTCGTCGAGACCGAGGACCGTCTCGCCCGGATCCAGGAGGCACGGGCCGCCGGGATCCGCTTCGTCCAGCTCCAGTTCACCGACATCATCGGGGTCGTCAAGGCCGTGACGATCCCGATCCACCAGCTCGAGGGCTCGGTCCGCCACGGGACGTGGTTCGACGGCTCGTCGATCGAGGGCTTCACCCGGATCGCCGAGAGCGACCAGTACCTCATGCCCGACATGGCGACCTTCGCCGAGATCCCGTGGCAGCGGGCCGACGGCCCGCGGGGCACGGCCCGCGTCATCTGCGACGTGTTCACCCCCCGCGGCGAGCCGTTCGTCGGCGATCCCCGCTACGTCCTGCGCCGCCAGGTCGAGCGGGCCCGCCGGCTGGGCTACGTCGTGAACATGGGCCCCGAGCTCGAGTTCTTCCTCTTCCGGCGCGACGAGGACGGCAAGGTCGCCCCGCTGCCCCACGACCTGGCCGGCTACTTCGACTTCTCGACCGACCTCGCGGGCGAGGTCCGCCAGGACATGGTCGACGCCCTCGAGGCCTTCGGGATCCGCGTCGAGGCCGCCCACCACGAGGTGGCCGCGGGCCAGCACGAGATCGACTTCGAGTACGCCGACGCGCTCCAGACGGCCGACAACGCCGTGACGTTCAAGTTCGCCCTCAAGGCGATCGCCCAGCAGCACGGCCTGTACGCCACGTTCATGCCCAAGCCGATCCACGGCATCAACGGCTCGGGCATGCACACCCACCAGAGCCTGTTCTCGATCGCCGAATCCCGGAACGCCTTCGCCGACCCGGAATCGTCGTACGGCCTGTCGCCGATCGCCAAGGCCTACATGGCCGGCATCCTCGCCCACGCCCGGGGGATGATCGCGATCCTCGCCCCGCTGGTGAACAGCTACAAGCGCCTCGTCCCCGGCTACGAGGCCCCGACGTACCTGACCTGGGGCCGGACGAACCGCTCCGCCCTCATCCGGGTGCCGATGGCCTCACCCGGCAAGTCGATCGAGGGAACGCGGGTCGAGGTCCGCTGCCCGGACCCGTCCTCGAACACGTACCTCGCGTTCGCGGCGATGATCGCGGCCGGCCTCGATGGCGTCGAGAAGGGCCTGACCCTCGGCGAGCCGGTCGAGGAATCGCTGTTCGAGATGGATGCCGCGACGATCGCGGCGCGCTCGATCCGGGAGCTGCCGGGCACGCTCGGCGAGGCCCTCGACGAGCTCGCCAGAGACGAGGTCATCCGGGAGGCCCTGGGCGACCACGTCTACAGCCACTTCGTCGAGGCCAAGCGAGCCGAGTGGGACGAGTACCGGACCCGGGTCTCGGAGTGGGAAGTGGAGCGCTACCTGGAGCTGTTCTAGCTGTGGCTCGCGGGACGTTGTTGCCACCCGAGACGGGGAGCGGCGGTCTTCGTCAGTTTCGAACCGGGGCCGTACCAGAGGCTGGTCGCCGCCGGAGTCAGGGCCACCGCGGACGATCCTGAACGTGGCCGACGCCGTTCGACCGCCGCCGTTGGCCGAATCCTGCGCCTCCGACCACGGGGCATGGCCGAGGCCACGGTTACCAACCTGTCCGGGAATCACACCTGGCCCCAGTTTGGCCCAGGCCCTCAGGCGCGGCGACGGAGGCCGTCGACGACCACCTCGACCATCCGTGCCGTGTCCGCCTCGGACGGCGTGTCGCCAGTCGCGAGCAGGTGGTTCAGCGTCGCCCCGATGATGAGGTCGAACGGCAGGGTCGGGTCCACGTCGTCGCGGAAGCCCGCGGCCTCGGGGGCGGCGATGAGCTCTGCGGCCAGCCGCTGCCGGTTCGGCGCGATCTCGTCGTAGACGGCCGCCGGAGAGCTCGTCAGCAGGCCCCGGGCGAGCTCCGGGAAGATCGCCCGGAAGAGGGGCTGGGCGAGCGCGGTGCGGGCCCGCCGGGCGCCGGTCGCGAGGTCCGTCGCGAAGTCGCCGGTGAGGGGGTAGATCGGCTGCCCGAGGGCCTGGCGAGCGGCCGCGGCGAGGAGCGCGTCCCGGGTCGGCCAGCGCAGATAGACGGTCGCCCGGGCCACGCCGGCGCGGGCCGCGACGGCATCGATCGTCGTCTTTCGGAGCCCGGCCTCGGCCAGGAGCTCGATGGCCGCCTGGAGGATCGCCGCATCGGTGGCCTGGTCGCGGGGCCGACCGGCCGGGCGGTGGCTGTCGACGGTGGCCTCGATCGCGGGAGCGGCGTCCCTGCTCATGGCCCGGAGGCTATCACAAATCCAATACTAGACATCCAGTATAGTAATGATGTAGGCTGTGCCCTCGCGCCGCTGAACCGGTTCACAAGCCGGCCCGGCCGCGCCTGACCCAGACCCGCCAGACCGAGCCGAATGCCGCCACAGACACCCGAGCGTCCCAACCGCGCAGCCGCGCCGCGTCCACCCTCCGATCCCCCTCCCGACGCCCCCGACGGGAGCGGCTGGCCTGTTCCCCCCACAGCCCGGCCGCTCCCTTCGCGGGCGGAGGCGGCCGCGGCCTCGGCCGCTGCGGAGCGTGGCGCGGAGGAAGCGTCCCCCGAATCTGCCTCAGGCCTCGGAAGGGCCCTCCCGGATGGGGAGGCTGAAGCGGAACGTCGACCCGGCACCGGGGGCACTCTCTAGCCACATCCGACCGCCGTGGTGCTCCACGATCTGTCGTGAGATCGGCAGGCCCAGGCCGGTGCCCCGGGGCTTGTCGGTGAGCGTGTCGCCGGCCTGCCCGAACTGCTCCCAGACCCGATCGTGGTCCTCGGCCGCGATCCCGATCCCCGTGTCGGCCACTGCGACAACGATCTCGTCCCCGGACCGGCGCGCCGAAATCGTCACCGAGCCCGAGGGCGTGAACTTCACGGCATTCGAGAGCAGGTTGATGGCGACCTGGATGAGCCGGTCGCGGTCGCCCCGGGTCGCCGGCAGGCCGGCCTCGATGTCGACGACCAGCTCCAGGCCGGTCTGCTCGAACAGGGCGGCCGTCGCGGCCGTCGCTCGCTCCAGGATCTCCCCGACATCGACCGGGCCGTCGCGCCACTCGAGGCGGCCGGCCTCGATCTTGGCCAGGTCGAGGACGTCGTTGATGAGCGTCGTCAGGCGCTCGCCTTCGGCGACCATGATCCCGAGGTTGTCGCCCACCTGGCGCATCGCCCGCTCCAGCTTCGGGTCGGCGTTCACGGCCGCGGCCGGCACGACCGGGAAGACGACCTCGTCGAGCCGCTTCCGGACGAGCTTGGCGAAGCCGATGACCGAGGTCAGCGGCGTCCGGAGCTCGTGGCTGACGTTCGACAGGAACTGGCTCTTCGTGGCCGAGGCGGCCTCGGCCACGGCCCGGGCGGCCTGGGCCTCCTCGATGGCGCCGGCCAGGGCCGCCGTTCGCTGGGCAACTCGGCGCTCGAGCTCGGCCTTCTGGGCCTCGACCTCGGCGTACAGGCGAGCGTTCTCGATGGCCCCGGCAATGAGCGAACCCAGGGTGTAGAGCAACGGCCCGTCGCTCCGGCTGACATCCCGCCCCGAGAGGCGGTTGTCGACGGCCAGGACCCCTACCGTCGCCGACTTCGTCACCAGCGGCGTGCCCAGGAAGGACGTGACGCCGAGCGCCTCGGCGAGCTGCCGGTTGGGCTCGAAGGGGTCGTCGCCGACGTCCTCGAAGAGCATCGGCCCCTCGGCCCTGGCGAGCTGGCCCAGGAGGCTCTCCTCGGCGTCAACGGGCGTCTCGAGCGCCCCGATGATCGCCGCGAGCTCGGGTGATGCGCCGACCGTCCGGCCGTGGGTCAGGACCCCGCGCTCGCGATCGACGAGCAGGATCACCGCCCGGTCGAAGCGGAGGTGCCGGACGATCGACTCGAGGCTGACGTCGATGAGGGCGTCCAGGTCGAGCGTCGAGGAGATGGCCACGCCCAGCTCGTTGAGGGTCGTGAGCTCGGCCAGGCGGCTCTCGAGATGCGCCTTGGCGGCCGCCGTCTCGCGGAGCGTGCCCTCGATGATGACCCGCTGCTCGCGAAGGGCCCGGGCCCGGCGGCGCGCATCACCACCGTAGAGGATCAACCCGGCCGGCAGCAGGACCGCGGCAACGAGCGCGACCCCCTCCCAGTACGGCCCGCGAACGAGGAAGTAGGCCAGCAGGGCGGCGCTGCCGCCCACGCCGAGGACGAGGCTCGGCAGGCGGGTGCCCATGGTGCTCCGCCGCTCAGCCGCGGCCGGTCGCCCCGACGACGGCCTCGTGGGCCCGGGCCTGATCGATGGTGGGCGCCGCGAGCGCGGCGATCGCGGCGAGGACCTTGAGGTCCGCGGCCCGGTAGTCGACCGGCTGGTCGCTCCACGCCCCGACGAGCCCGATCCGCTGGCCCCGGACCTTGAGTGGCGCGGCGATGAGCGAGACCATCGATCGCTCGGCGGCGGTGGCCCGGGGATCGCCGGCCACGTCGTTCACGATCTCCGTCTCGCCATCGAGGATGGCGCCGAGGATCCCGGTCCCGGCTCGTGCGCCGGCGAGCCCGGGCGGTTGGGTCCCATCCTCGTCGTCCGTCGCCGATTCGAGGGCACCGCGGGCCGTCCGCAGGAGGAGGAACCCGGACCCGCCGGCCGGCAGGCGGCCGGCCTCGCGGACGGCGACGGCGGCGACCGCCGGGATCTCGAGCGTCGCGCCGATCTGGTCCGCGAGGTCGTAGATGAGGTTCAGCTCACGGTAGCGCTCGAGGGCCTCCTGGGCCAGGGCCCGCTTGTCGTGCTCGCGCGCGGCCGCGTAGCCGAGGACCGCCGCGACCGCCGCCGCGACGCGACTGCCCTGGACCCAGCCGACCGCCTCGCCCTCGAGCAGGATCGGGAAGCGCTGGGCCTCGCTCGTGAGCGCGCCAGCCGGCCCGGAGCCCTCGCGATGGAGGATGACCCCGCCCTCGGCGTCGGTGACGATGACCCTGGCGTCCGTCCCGGCCAGGAGGGCCGAGAGCATCGGCGCCACGTGGCGGTGCCGGGTGACGAGGCGCTTGAGATCGACATCCATCGTCGTCGCCTGCCGGGCGCCGCTCAGGCGCCCATGCCGAGGAGCTCGCGGGCGGTCGCGAGGAGCTCGTCGGGGTCGAACGGCTTGGTGACGTAGCGATCGGCGCCGGCCGCCATCCCGGCCTCCCGGTCGACCGCCTGGCCCTTGGCCGTCAGGAGGACGACCTTCGTCGAGGCCAGCCCTCGTTCGTGCTTGATGGCATCGCAAACCTCGAAGCCGTTCTTCTTCGGCATCATCACGTCGAGGAAGACGAGCTCGGGCCGGTGGATCTCGACGACCTCGAGGGCCTCCTCGCCGTCCCCCGCCGTCAGCAGCTGGACGCCCTCGTCCTCGAGCTCCTCGAGGGTCTGCTCGATCAGCAGTCGAATGTGCTGCTCGTCGTCGACGATGAGAACGGTCGGCATGCGAACTCTGTGCCTCAAGCCTGTGCTCGTGGGATCGGCGGCCGGTCCCGGCGCGCCTCGGCAACGATGCCGGAAACGGACGCCGGGCGCAACGCGCTGCCGTGCACGCGCGGTAGCGTACTTGCGCAACTACGCAAATAGCTGTACGGTTGCTGTCGCACCGCCCGGATGCTCCCCGCCAGACGGACAAGCCCCCACCCACGCGTGGGCACCCTCGTCGACTCGTCTTGAAGGAGTTCCAGGCCATGGAAATGCTGATCGACTTCCCGGGTGGCGCTCGCGTCGACGCGCACTTCGGCGACTTCGTCGTGCCGACGGATCAACCGCCGGCCGGCGGCGGCTCCGGCTCCGCCCCGACACCCTTCGCGACGTTCCTGTCGACGATCGGGACCTGCGCCGGCATCTACGTCCTCGGCTTCTGCCAGCAGCGCGGGATTCCGACGGACGGCATCAGGCTCATCCAGCGAATGCGGACCGACCCCCTGACCCGCCTGGTCGGTGACGTGGAGGTCACGATCGAGCTGCCCAGTGGGTTCCCGACGAAGTACGCCGACGCGGTCGTCAGGGCGGCCGAGCTGTGCACGGTCAAGAAGCACTTCGAGCATCCACCCACGATTCGCGTCACCAGCGCCCTCGCCGCCTGATCGACGCGCGGCGGGCAGCCACCGACGACCGCGGCCCGCTATCCTCCGGCGGTGCCATCGAACCCGGCCGTGATACCCACCCGCACGGCCGCCATCGAGCCGGTGATCCACCCCGAGCGAACCCTGTGGCTGCTGTCGGTCGCCCACGCCGTCAACCACGCCCAGGCCGTCGTCCTGCCGCTGATCTTCCTGCAGGTCATCGATGAGTTCGGCGTGGGCGTCGAGGCGGTCACCTTCGTGGCCGCGGCCGGCGCGATCGGGTCAGGCCTCGTCCAGGCCAGCTTCGCCTGGCTGACCCGCCACGTCGCGCGGCGCTGGCTCATGGGCGCCGGTGGCGTCCTCTTCGGGCTGGGCTTCGCGGCCCAGGGCCTGGCCCAGTCGTTCGGGGCGTTCGCCGCGACGAGCATCGGCTCGCGGATCGGCGGCGCGCCCCAACACCCCGTCGGCAACGGCCTGCTCGCCGAGCAGTTCCCGCCGGAGCGGCGGGGCTTCGCCATCAGTGCCCACATCTCTGGCGGCAACGTCGGCACGGTCGTCGTGGCGCTGTTCGGGCCGGCCCTGCTGGCCGCCTACGGCTGGCGCGGGGTGTCCCTCATCTTCGGGCTGCCGGCGGCGCTCATCGCCCTCGCCATCGTCCGCTGGGTCCGCGAGCGGGGGACGGATCGGGCAGCCGCCAGGGCCGAGGGCACGGTCCGCCAGGCGCTCCGGGTCATCCTCGCCGACCGGGTCATCCGGCGCGTGTACCTGGCTTCCGTGCTCGGCGGCGGCGGCCGCGGGCTCGGGGTGGCCAACCTGTTCGCGCTGTTGTACCTGACGAAGGTCCTCGGCCTGCCGCCCTCCACGACCGACCTCATGTACGGCGGGCTCATCGTCCTGTCGGTGCCGATGCCGCTCGTGGCGGGCTGGCTCTCGGACCGCCTCGGCCGACGCCCGGTGATCGTCGGCGCCTACGTCGGCGGTGCGTTCGGCTTCGCGATCTTCATCCTGGCCGGCTCGTCGCTCGTGGGCCTGTGGGCCGGGCTGGCGGTGATGGGCCTCTTCTCGTTCGCGGAGAGCCCCCAGCTCCAGGCGCTCCTGGCCGACGCCGCTCCGGCCGCCATCCGCGACACCGCATTCGCGATCTACTTCACCCTGGCCTTCGGGGTCGGATCGCTCTGGACCGCCCTCTATGGGGCCGTCATCTCGGGGGTGGGCGAGGCGGCCGGACTGCCGATCGTGTTCTGGGCGATGGCGGCCTCGTTCGTCGCCGCGGCGGTGGTCATGTGGCCGGTTCGCGATGTCGTCCGCGGCCCCGGATCCGCGCCCGCGCCGGAGCCGGTCGAGGTCATCTAGGCGCCGCCGGAGGGTTCGAAACGGCCTCGGTGCTATCATCCGCGAGCCCTGTCAAACGGGCACCTCGGTCGGGGCGTGGCGCAGCTTGGTAGCGCGTGTCGTTCGGGACGACAAGGTCGGAGGTTCAAATCCTCTCGCCCCGACCATTTGTTCTATTTCGCTCAGGAGCGGGCAACTCCGCGGGTGCGTCGAGGGGCCCCATGTCGCACCGACATACCTGAGTGTCCCGTTCCGGACGCTTGTGCGGGGACGGTTCAGGTTCCCGTGCCCGTGCCCGTGCCCGTGCCCGTGCCCGAGCCCGTCGCTCCCCCGTCTCTATAGTTGATTGGTGCCCGCGCCGGTCCTGGCCACCAAGCTCTACATCCCACCTTCGCGGCGTAGGGTTGTCCTCCGCCCGCGACTGGTCGAGCGGCTGAACGAAGGCCTCGCTGCCGGCCACAGGCTGACCCTGGTCTCCGCTCCAGCGGGCTTCGGCAAGACCACGCTGGTCGGCGAGTGGGTCGCGGGCTGCGGGCGACCGGTGGCATGGCTGTCGCTCGACGAGGGCGACAGCGACCCCAGCCGCTTCCTGGCATACCTGGTGGCGGCCCTCCAGACGGCGGCGCCCAGGATCGGGGATGGGTTGTTGACCGTGCTCCGATCGCCACAGGCCCCGCCACCGACCGAAGCGACGCTGACGGCCCTGCTCAACGACATCGCCACGATCCCGAACGATGTCGTGATCGTGCTCGACGACTACCACGTCCTCGACGCCAAGCCGGTCGACGATGCGCTGGCCTTCCTGGTCGAGCACTTGCCGCCCCAGGTGCACCTGGTCATCGCTACCCGGGAGGATCCAGCCCTGCCCCTGGCCCGGTTGCGCGCCCGGGGCCAGTTGACCGAGCTCCGCGGCACCGACCTCCGCTTCACCCCGTCCGAGACCGCCGCGTTCCTCAATCAGGTGATGGACCTCGACCTGTCCACCGACGAGGTCGGTGCGCTCGAAGGCAGGACCGAGGGCTGGATCGCCGGTCTGCAGCTCGCCGCGATCTCGCTGCAGGGCCGTGAAGACGCTGCCGGCTTCATCGCGTCGTTCGCCGGCAGCCACCACTTCGTGCTCGACTATCTGGTCGAAGAAGTCCTCCAGCGGCAATCCGAACCCGTGCAGGCCTTCCTGCTGCGCACGTCCATCCTCGATCGGCTGTGCGGCCCGCTCTGTGATGCCGTGCTGCTCGACGCCTCGGCCCCCGGCCAGGAGACCCTCGAGTACCTCGATCGGGCCAACCTGTTCATCGTCCCCCTGGACAGCGAGCGACGCTGGTACCGGTACCACCATCTGTTCGCCGATCTGCTGCGGCGGCGCCTGCAGAGCGAGGTCTCGTCCGGGGCCGTGGATGAGGACCACCTCCGTGCCACCCAGTGGTATGAAGCCAACGGCCTCGAGATCGAGGCCTTCCAGCATGCTGCGGCTGGCCATGACGTGGAGCGGGCCGAGCGCCTCATCGAGGGCAACGGGATGCCGCTCCACTTTCGTGGCGCGCTGGTCCCCATCCTTCGCTGGCTGGAGTCGCTCCCAACCACGCTGTTGGATGCTAGGCCGTCGCTTTGGGTGACCTATGCCCAGGTGTTGCTCAGCTCGGGCCAGAACACCGGCATCGAGCCGAAACTCCAAGCCGCCGAACGAGCGCTGCAGGACGCCAGGACGGACGACCGGACCCGCGACTTGGTGGGACGGATCGCCTCCGTGCGGGCTTTTCTGGTGTGGGGCCCGCACCAGACTGAGACGATCATCGCCCAGTCGCGCCGCGCCCTGGAGCATCTGGACCCCGACAACCTCCCGTTCCGCACCGCCGCTGCCCTCAGTCTGGGCCACGCCTGTGTGCTCCTGGGCGACCGCTCCGGGGCGCGGCAAGCCCTTACGGAAGTGACGGCGATCAGCGCGGCATCGGGGAACACGATCTACGAGATCCTGGGGTCGATCGGTCTGGGCTACATCGAGGAATTGGACAATCGGCTCGGCCTGGCGGTCGAGACCTATCGTCACGCCATCGAGCTGGCAGCCGGTCTGCCGTTTCCCTTCGTCTGTGAAGCCCACCTGGGCCTGGCCCGTGTGCATTACCAGTGGAACGACCTCGATGCCACCCGACAGCACCGCGAGCAGAGTCTCCAGCTGGCACGCCAGATAGCGGACAGCGACCGACTCGTTGCCTGTGAGGTGATGCTCGCCCGCCTGGCACTTGCCCGGGGAGATGCCGCCGGCGCAGCCGCCATCCTGGCTAAGGCCGATCGGGCCACGCGCCAGCATGACTTCGTCCTCCAGGTCCCCGAGGTCGCCGCCGCGCAAGTCCTGGCGTTCCTTCGCCTGGGCGATGTGGCGGCGGCCGCGCACGTGGTCCGGGCGCACCATCTTCCCCTCAGTCAGGCCAGGGTGCACCTCGCCCAGGGAGATCCCTCCCGAGCGCTGGCGGTGCTGGAGCCATATCGCCGGCAGATGGCGGAGAAGGCCTGGGCGGATCAACAGTTGCTGGCCCTCGTCCTGCTGGCCGTTGCCTTCGATGCCCATCGCGAGCGGGACAAGGCCGCGGAGCTGCTGGACGAAGCGCTCACGTTGGCCGAGCCGGGCGGCTTCATCCGCATCTTCGTCGACGAGGGTGCGCCGATGGCTCGCCTGCTCTACGAGGCGTGCTCTCGATGGGTGCATCCAGGCTACGTTCGGCAGGTTCTGGCGGCCTTTCCCGTCCCTGGGACTGATGAAGATGCCTCACCGACGACGCCGGCATCTGGAACCCACCTGGCCGAACCGCTCAGCGCGCGCGAGCTCGAGGTGCTCCCACTCATCGCCGAAGGGCTGACCAATCAGGAGATCGCGGTCCGGTTGTACCTGTCGCTGCACACGGTGAAGGCGCACGCCCGCAACATCTACGCCAAGCTCGGTGTTAGTAGCCGCACGCAGGCCGTCGCCACGGGACGAGACTTGGGGCTCCTGTCCCCGGGCCGTCGCCCCGACGGCTGAGCTGGACAGCTTCGGCGACGATGCGCGGCCGGGCCGGCGGTCCGCCGGCTTGACCCTGTCCACCCTCCAGGGCGCCCGCGATTAGTCCCCCGAATACCTCCTTGGAGGTATGACACTCATACCGTCGAGGGGGCACGCTGCCTGTGCAGACCAGCGACAGGGGCCGCCAAGGACCGACCGGCCTGAGCCAGGTGTGAGCGAAACACACCAGGGAGAACAGCCATGACGTCGTCTAGAAGGACCGCAGCCATCGTTGGTCTGCTGTTCCTGATTGCCACCGTTACCTTCATCGCGGCCGATACGCTCATCAAGGGGGTTCTGGATCGCCCGAACTACCTGATCGGTGCTTCCGGCGACGCCAGCGCGCTGGCCGCCGGCGCGCTCCTTGCATTCGTCGACGGCCTCGCGGTCGTGGGTATCGCAGTCCTCATGTTTCCGTTCCTGAGACAGACTAGTGAGCCGCTCGCCCTTGGATACGTCGGCCTGCGAGTCGCCGAACTCGGAGTGGTGCTCCTCTACATGGTGGTTCCGCTCATCGTGCTCGCGCTCGGTAACGGAGCGCGCGACGGCACGGTCGATGCGACCGCTTCGCAATCGCTCGGCTCGCTGTTCAAGGCACTCCACGACGTGAGCCTCGTGCTGCTCTATCTCTTCACCGGCGCGTCCGGAGTCATCTTCGCCGTCCTGCTGTATCGATCGAAGCTGGCCCCGCGCCCGCTTGCAGTCCTTGGGCTCATCGGCTATCCGGTGCTGCTCGCGGGAGCCGCCCTGGCCATGTTCGGGGCGACCGACGTGCAACAGGGCACAGGGATGCTCGCCATGCTCCCTGGCGGCCTCTTCGAACTTATCCTCCCGATCTGGCTCCTCGCCAAGGGGTTCAGCCACCCGGTCGCGCCGGGGGTGAAGTCCTCTGACCCGACCGATCGCGCGCCCGTCGCGGCCCTCGGCCAGGCCACCGTCACCTCGTAGTGCGCCGGGGCGGCGACCCTTGGCCGCCGCCCCGGTCCCCGATCCCGTCCAGCGCTGAGACCGGACGATCGTTGCCATGGGCAGCGACTCCTACGCGAGGAAGATCGTCGTGACCGACAAGTCCGGTCCGCCTGGAGCCCGATGGAGATCGCCCTGGCCGACGACATCGCCGAGCTCGACGTCAGCACCACCCGCATCGGGTACGGAGCGATGTCCCAGGAACTCGAACCACACGCCGACTCAAGCCAACCGATTGCCTATCAGATCCGGATCACGGGCCAGCTCGAAGCTCGATGGGCGGACTGGTTCGAGGGCTTGACGATCACGCTCGACGGCGGCGACACGCTCATCACGGGCCCGGTGGTGGACCAGGCTGCGTTGCATGGGTTGCTCAAGAGAGTGCGTGATCTAGGAATGCCCCTGGTCTCGGTCAGTCCTGTTGCATCTGGCCTTGCTGATCGACTCGGACATCGACCAGCGTGCGAGCCACTTGAGCCGCCGACCGGCCAAGCCGTGCTGCCGGCCGGCGATTCACCGCCATGAGCCGCCCGGGATCGACTGGTCACCCACGAGGGCTCGATCGAGTGCGCATCCGGGGCGCCGGTGTCTCCTCGCCCCGACCTGACTCCCCAATTCTGGTAATCGAGCTCGATCGGCTCCGGGCGAGGCGGCCGGCGCAACCCGATGACACGGCGCCCACCGTAGCCCGGCTGTCCCTCAGGGGTGTCCGTCGAGGAACATGCGGAGGCGCGTCCAGGTGGAGGTCGCGTCGATGCCCGGGACATGGCCGTTGACGGCCCGGCAGACCCAGCCGAGGCGGAGGGCGAGCGCGCAGGCAGCCCGAAGCTCCTCGCCGGTGCGGTCGCCGGCGAACGGCGCCAGGTAGGCGTCACGGAATGGGGCGACGTCGACCGAGCCCTGCACGTCATCGACCCCCCATCCGATGACGCCCTCGAGGGTGACGGACATCGAGAAGAACGGGTGCGAGACGCAGGCGTCGCCCCAGTCGAGGATGAGGTAGCGGCCGTCGCGGACGTAGATCGCGCCGTCGTTGAGGTCGTCGTGCTGGATTGTCTCGGCGAGACCGTAGCCGGCCAGCTCAGTGCACATCGCCGCCACCCGCGGGACCGCGTGGCGCAGCCGGCGCATCTCATCTGACGTGAGTGCGGCGGGCACACGGGGGAGATCGCCCCCGCCGGCGGCCTCGAGCCGGTCGAGTTCGCCGAGGGCGTCGGAGGCAACGAGCTCGTCGAGCAGCGCCTCGTACCGCGCCGGCAGCACGGGGAGCCGCATGTCGGGCGCGCCGAGTCGCAGGAGATCCGCCGCGGCCCCGGCCAGCTCGACCTGGAGCCCCGCGTACAGCGGCAGGACGTCGAGCCAGCGGGAGACGTCGCGCTCCGCCTCGACGAGCTCGCGGAGGGGCGTGCCCGCGTCGGCCATGAGCATCCAGCCGTGCTCGAGGTCCACGGCGAGCGGTGCGGGGATGACCTCGGGCAGGCGCCCGGCGAGGAACGCGACGATCGCGGCCTCGTGGCCGAGTGCCGGCGCGCTGGCCTTGAAGAACTGGTCGCCGCGGTCCGTCGGCACCCGCAGGACCGTGGACCACGGCCGATCGTGGATCTGCTCGACCGGGCCGGTGAGGCGCATGTCGAGGTCCCCCAGGCGTTCGCGGATCCACGCGTGGGCGTCGGCGAGGAAGGGTGGCTCAGTCCAGTCCATCGGGTCGCCCATCAGCGGGAGAGGATAGCCGCGCAAGTTGCCCAAGCCGAGCGCTCAGTAACTCATGCGCGCCTCAGCACTGGCGTGATGCTTGGACACCCGCGGCGTGCCCGCGCGATGTCCGAGGTCCGGTGGACGTGCATCGCGACGTTTGTGACCGGCTGCGGTTCGATGCGGATCGACAGTTGGACGGTGTCGGCGCCAGTCCTCTCGTCCCGACCACTCTCGCCCCGACCATACCGACCTTCCGTGACGGCGGCGACGCCGGCCCCGAAGGCCGCGTCTGTGCCGCCCGCGCCACCGGTGGCGGGATCGAGCGCGACTACGGCCTCGACCGACGCGCGGCCTTGACCCTGAGCACGGCCTTATCGGCGCGTTCGGTCAGCCCGTCTGCGGTGTCGCCCGGCTCGAGCTCGGCGAAACCGACGCTGATCCGGACCCCGGCGTCGGCCTCGACCGCGCTCCCGATCAGGTCGAACCGGCGCCCCGCTTCGGCGAGGTCGGCGCCGCCCAGGCCGCACACGAACTCGTCACCGCCGTAGCGGACGATCGGGTCGAACGAGCGCAGCCGCGCCCGGATCGCGCGCACCACGGATTGCAGCACGCGATCGCCCGCCGCGTGGCCGTCGCGATCGTTGACCACCTTGAGCTCGTCGACGTCGACGAAGGCCACCACGAATGGCCCGCCCGACCGCCTTACGCGCTCGAGCTCGTGGGTGAGCGCCAGGCGGCCCATCTCGCGCCGATAGGCGCCGGTGAGGTCGTCGAGGTGCGCTGCCTGCAGCTCCTTCTCAAGCCGGGCTCGCTCCCGGGCCGCCTTGGCCCGGTCGGAGGCGGCCCGGGCGCGGTCTTCCGCCGCCCGGGCTCGATCCACCGCGGCCTGTGCACGCAGCTCCCCGAGCTCGCGGAGGAGCTGCGTCTCGCGTGCACTCGACGGCGCGGCCAGGTCGGCCGCGAGCGCGTCCCGATCCCGGCTTCCCTCGTCCCGGATGGCGGCCATTCGGTCGCGCTGGGTCGCCGCCTCGTCCCGGTCGCGCGCCGTCGCCTGGCGGCGGATCCGGGTGCCGAGGCGCTCGAATGCGGCAGCCTCTCGGCTCTCCCGAGAGCCCCCGTAGGCCTTTTCGTCATCGGGGGACAGGTCGTGATGGGCCGCGCGGTCCTTGTCGGCCGTCGCCTGGTCCAGGTCCGATGCCCGCTGATCGCGGTCTGCGCCGGTCTGATCGCGATCCGATGCTGTCTGGTCAGTGTCCGACGATACTTGATCGGCGTCGGATGCCGACTGATCGGCATCGGCCACGATCTGCCCGGCGCTCGACGCGCGGCGAGCGTCCGAGATGGCGTTCCGGGCGGCGTCGACCGTGCCCTCGGGCAGCACCGATTCGAGTGTCGGTTGACCTCCGTTCGTCCTCGCCATGTCCACCACCTCGCGCACAACCGGCGACCTTCACGCCGGTCGCCCGAAGGACAGCGCTGCGGCCTTCGTTCCTGAGTCTGCCCCTGCGTTTTCGTGGCTTCATGACGAACCGTCATGGTTCCTCGGGTCGAGCCATCTCACCCTGCCAATGTCCACGCTCGGCGCGAGGGCCACTGCGGGTTCGCGGCCGAAGATCGTGCTGGGCTGGGGTTCCATGGATCCTTCCGGCAACTTCACGCGCCACGCCATCACCGCGACCAATCCGGTGTCCACACGCACCATCCGGCCGGGGTGTCCCCGACCATACCGACGTTGCACGCACGCTGATTCGGGCGCGTCCGTCGTCGCCGCCGGTCGCGGAGGGCCCATCCCGCCCGGCTCGCCACCGGTCTGGGGTGGGGCCTCGACGCGCCACCGCTCCGACCCTGGGCCGCGCGGCTCGCCCGCCGCAAACGGCGCCTCCCTCGACTGCAACTGACCCAGGCCGGCGTCGATCTCATCGGCACGGCCCTCAGGACGGAGTCGAACAGCTCGGCGCCGACCGCCATGCCATAGGTCTCGACCTCGAACGGCGGCCGACGTCAGACTCGCGACCAACTCGCCGATCGAGCCGTTCCTTCGCTACACTCCCGCACCAACGTGGGAGAGGGAACCGGTCGCGCTCCTGTCGCCGCCTCGACCGAATTGACGCCGCGGATCCCGGGCGGGCTGCCGCGGTCCGGTGCCGACCCCGTGCGCCTGCGCACGATTGTCGAAAGCCTGCCCGCGCCGAGGAGCCGTCTCCATAGCCCCGCGGCAATGGCTGCCACCGACGCCCTCCTCGTCGAGGCATTCCTGAGATATGGCTGGGCAGCCGAGGTCCACCAGTTCGCGTTCGACCGCGTCTCCGGTTACGAGGACATCGGGACACTCCGACGGGGCCGGTGGGGTCCCACCGTCTACGACCATGTCGCGGGCGCGAACGTTGTCGCGGCACGTGGGCGGGACCCGTCGGCGGGGACGCTCGCCGTCGTGGCCCATCACGACACGCCGCGTGACCTGCCTGGCGCGGATGACAACGGGGCCGCGGTCGCCGTCCTCGTCGAACTTGCGCGCCTGCTCGCCGCCGACGCCCTCGGCCGGCGGGTCGTTCTGGCTGCCGTTGATATGGAGGAGGTCGGGATGTTCGGGTCGCGGGCGCTCGTCGGAGAGCTCGCCGCCGCCGGTCCTGTCCTCGGGGCCCTGACGATGGACACCGTCGCCTACGTCGATCGCCGACCAGGGACCCAGATCCTCCCGCCGGGGCTGGGCATCCTCTATCCGCGCGTCGTCCGTCGACTCCGCCGGGCCGGCATGCGCGGCGACTGGACGGGTGTGATCTTCCGGGGCAGCAGCCGCTTTCTCGCCGACGCGTTTGGGCACGAGCTGGACCCTCGAAGGTCCCGGGACGAGCGTCCTCCTCCGCGACCCCGGCGACCTGCCCGTGATCGGCGCTCCCCTCCGGGCGACGGTCCCGATGGTCCGCCAATTCGCGCGCAGCGACCATCTCTCGTTCTGGAACGCAGGCATCCCGGCCGTCGTCCTCACCGACACGACCTTCTTCCGGAACCCGCACTACCACGAGGCATCAGACCTCCCCGACACGCTTGACTACGACCGTCTGGCAGCGATCGCCGACGCCCTGGCGGGGGTGGTCCGACGGCTGGCGGGGGGCCGACCGAGTTCCGCGGCCGCCGCCGACCCGAACCGCGCCTCGATGGGGGCCACGCTGTAGCACGCAGCGATTTCCGCAATGCAGACGGGGGCTCATTTCCGGGCGATTCGCCGGAGTCCGCACACGCCAGCCGCGAGCGTGCCCTGTCGGTGCCCGGCGTCGCGTTCGCCGGGCTGCTGGTCTTCCTTTCCGGCGATCGGGTCCAGGCCTTCGGTCAGGGCTTCCTGTTCGGCAAGCCGGGCCCCGGCCCTAGTCGACGATCACGGTCCGGTTTCGGCCATCGCCCTTGGCCTCGTACAGCGCGGCGTCCGCCCGCGCCAGCAGGTCGGCCGGCATGTCCGTCGGGGTGGCCGACGTGCCACCGATGCTGATCTGGACCGGGAACGCTCGCCTCGTCGGGCACGGCGTCCAAGGATGGAGGCCGTCTCGACTTCGTGGCCATGATGCGATGGGGAGCGAGCCGGATCGAGGAGCCGGACGGCCCGTTCAACCGGTCTGAATCGCCCCCCGACCGGCCGCCGCGCTGAGCCAAGTCCATTCGAATCCAGCGCAGGCGCCCGAACCTACCCCAGGCAACTGACCTTCGTTCGCGCTGACAACGTCAACCCCGGTGGTCGCGTCCCGCCTCGGCGCCGTCGCGTGAGCGGTCGGGGTGCGCCCGGAGCCGGTCACCCCCGGGGCACCGGGCGGGCGGTCAGGGCGTCGTGGGGACGAGGATCGTGCCCGAGGCGATCATGGCGGCGAAGGCGTCGAGCTGCGCCCTGATCGGGTCGACGAAGCCGCCGGAGGTTGCGAAGCCCACGCCGCCCCGATCGAGGCCGAAGACGTTGTTGCCGTCCTTCGGGACGCCGTTCGCCACCTCCATCGTGATCGTGTACGTGGCGACATCGGCTCGTTTGAGCATCGACGTCAAGATGGCGCCGCGCACGGACGGGTCCGACGTCCGGTGCTGGTCGATGTCGACACCGATGGCCCAGAGCCCCCGTTCGGCGGCAGCCTGGATCACCCCGCTGCCTGACTCCCCGGCCGCCCCGAAGATGACGTCGGCGCCCGCGTTGTACATGCCCAGCGCGGCCCCCCTGGCCGTGGCGGAGTCGCTGGAGCCGGCGTCGTCGGGCGGCCGGGAGAGGTAGGCGACCTGGACCTCGACAAGCGGGTTGGCGGCCTTGGCACCCGCCGCGAATCCCGCCTCGAACTTCTGGAACAGCGGGACCTGGACCGCGCCGATGAAGCCGATCTTGCCCGTCTTCGACGTGAGCGCGGCGGCCGCGCCGACGAGGAAGGAGCCCTGCTCCACGTTGAACTGGAGGCCGATCACGTTCGGCGCGTCCACGGTGGCGTCGTCGACGAGGACGAACCACATGCCGGGGTGCCTCGGGGCGACCCGGGCCATCGGGCCGGCGTAGGTGGAGCCGACGGCGATGATCGGGTAGTAGTTGGCGTCGGCTAGTTCCGTGAGGCGCTGCTCCCGGTCGGCATCGGTGTCGTTCGGCGCGGCGGTCATCTCCTTCAGCTCGGCGTCGAACTCGTCGGCTGCCCGCTTCGCGCCTTCCCACGCCAGATCGTTGAGGCCCGCGCTTCCGCGCCCGTCAAGGTCGTAGACGATGCCGATGCGCGGGACCGGGCCCGACAAGCTGCCGGCCCGCGGAGACATCGAGGGCTGGCCGGTTGACGGCGTGCCCATCACCGCGTCGATGGCGACGACCGCGAGCAGGCCACAGGTGGTGAGCACGAACGGGAGCCGCCGCTGCCAGTCGGTCACGAGTCCGGTTGCCTCCCTCGTTCGCTGGCTGGAGACGTCGGCGGTTCGCGCCAAACGCTGCGGCGTCGCTGCCAACTGCGCGAGTCTACCGGGGCAGCTTCGGAAGCCGAGCGGGCGGCACCGAGCTGGGGACGAGGTCGAGCCCCGGCTCGAGCTGACGCGTAGTTGCTCGTCCCCCGGACGTGAGCGGGGCGCCCGGCACTGGCCGCCGCTGCGTTCTGTGGCCTCCGGGCGTCAGTCCCACATCCAGGCGACAAGGAGGCTGACATGGCTCGTTCAGTGGCTCGTTCACTTGGCCGCGCGGTCATCGCGACACTGGTGCTCGCGGCGCTCGTGAGCCCGGTTTCGACCCTTGCGGGGCGAGGGGCAGCTGCCGCCGGCCCGCTGGCCGCTTCCGACACGACGACAGTCGTCGATACCACCGCGCCGACGGCACCGACGGACTTTCGCGTGGTCAGCCGCACGAGGTCGGGTGCGATCACGCTTGGCTGGACCGCCTCGTACGACGCCGTGGGCGTGGCGGGCTACCGCCTCTACCGCAATGGCGCCTGGTTGGGCACCCTGACCCAGGCCGGTGTCGACCTCATCGGCACGGTCATGTACGACCGACTCGGCGGTCGTTTCAAGACCGCCGTCACATACGACCTGTACGCTTTCGATGCCGCCGGGAATGTCAGCGCGCCGGCCACCCTCGTGGTCACACCCTAGGCAACCGCACCGGGGCGGCCACGCTCACGCGACGGCGGGCGCCGCCTTCGTGGCGATCCGGGCCAGCATCGCGTTCCAGGAGGCCACGAAGGCCGCGGCTCCCTTCGCCTGGAGGGTGGCCGCCACGGCGTCAACGTCGACGCCCGCCGCCTGGATCGCGGCGAGCAGCTCCTTGTCGTCGTCCAACCCCGCGGCGAGCGGGCCGTCGAGACGCCCGTGGTCCGCGTAGGCTAGCAGCGTCTCCTCCGGCATCGTGTTGACGGTGTGCGGGGCCGCGAGGCCGGCCACGTAGAGGTCCTCCGGAAGCGACGGGTCCTTGGTCCCGGTGCTCGCGAACAGGAGGCGCTGCGGTCGGGCGCCTGAGTTCAGGAGCCGCTGCCAGCGGTCTGTCGCGAAGAAGCGCCGGTACTCCGTGTACGAGCGGCGGCCGATGAGCAGGCCGAGCCGGTTGCGGAGCTCCGCCGGGAGGTCGGAGTTTGCGGCCGCGTCCCAGCGGCTGACGAAGACCGAGGCGACCGACGCGACGGCGGCTGGCCGCCCGGCTGCGACGCGGCGCTCGATGCCGCGGGTGTAGGCCTCCATGCAGGCGAGGTAGTGGGCCGGCGAGAACAGCAGCGTGACGTTCACCGGGACGCCCGCGAAGATCGCCTCCTCGACGGCGGGCAGGCCCTCGGCCGTGCCGGGAATCTTGATGAACAGGTTCGGGCGCCCGCCCAGGTCGTGGAGACGGAGGGCCTCGCGCACCGTGGTCGCCGGGTCGTAGGCGAGGAGCGGGCTGACCTCGAGCGACACGAAGCCGTCGACGCCGCCCGTCAGCTCGTGGACGGGGCCGAAGTGCTCCGCTGCGCGCCGCAGGTCCGCGAGCGCCAGCTCGAAGAAGGTGTCCTCGGGGGACAGGCCGCGGGCGGCGCATCGGGTGATGTCGTCGTCGTACGAGGAGCTGCCCGCGATGGCCTTGTCGTAGATGCTCGGGTTGGACGTCAGCCCGGTCACGCCGAGCTCGCGGATGTATCGCGCGAGGGTCCCGCGGGTCAGGAGGTCGCGGGTGATGTTGTCCAGCCAGAGGCTCTGGCCAAGCTCGTGGAGTCGCTGCGGGGCGTTCAGCTCGGTCACGGCGGCGTCACTCCTGGCGCGCTGGTTGATCACGGTGGTCGATCAGAAGTTGATCGAGCGGCCCCGGACGGCCATCGCCGCCTCGCCCAGGACCTCGGAGAGCGTCGGGTGCGGGTGTGTCGCACCCGCCACCTGATCCGCCGTCGCGCCAAGTGCGGCGGCGAACGACGCCTCGCCGATGAGCTCGGTGGCGTGGGGACCGATGATGTGGACGCCGAGGACCTCGCCGGTCTCCGCGTGGGCGATGACCTTGGCGAAGCCTTCGCGGGAGCCGTGGATCACCGCTTTGGCGATGGCTTGGAACGGCACCCTGCCGACCTGGACCGGCAGGCCCCGCTCCGCGCACTGGCCCTCGGTCAGGCCCACCGAGGCGATCTCGGGCCGGGAGTACGTCGCCCGGGGCTGCCTGACGTAGTCCATGGGGTGGACGTCGCGCTCGCCCGCGATGGCGTGCGTCGCGATGAGGCCCTCGTGCGCGGCCGTGTGGGCGAGCAGCAGCCCGCCAACGAGGTCGCCGATCGCCCAGACGTGCGGCTCCTCGGTCCGCATGAGGCCGTCGACCCTGACGAAGCCGCGCTCCACGACCACGCGGGTCGTGTCGAGCCCCAGGTCTTCGGTGTTCGGTGCGCGGCCGGTGGCGACGAGGATCGCGTCGGCGCGGATCTCGCCGCGCTCGCCGCCGTCGGGCCCCACGGTCAACCGGACCCCGTTTTCGTCCACGACCACGGACGCGG
This sequence comes from Chloroflexota bacterium, assembly GCA_004297395.1. Taxonomy (GTDB): domain Bacteria; phylum Chloroflexota; class Limnocylindria; order Limnocylindrales; family CSP1-4; genus UBA5189. The sequence continues at coordinate 31,481 of SCUO01000093.1, forward strand.
TGTCGAAACGGGCGTTCGTCACGACCGTCATGCCGCGGCGCTCGAAGGAGCGCTGCAGCTCCCGCGACACGTCGGCGTCTTCGAGCGGGACGATCGCGGGAAGGTACTCGAGCAGGGTCACCTGCACGCCGAGGTCGTCGAAGGCCGAGGCGAACTCCACGCCGACCGCACCCGCGCCGATGACGACCAGGCTCGCGGGCAGCTCGGTCCAGCGCAGGACGTCGTCGGAGGTGACGATCCGCTGTCCGTCTGGGGCGAGGCCCGGCAGGCTCTTCACGCGTGAGCCCGTGGCGAGGATCACGTCGTTCGCGGTGAGCGTCCGCGTCGCGCCGTCCACGAGGCTGACGACGACCGTGGACGGCCCCTCGAGGCGGCCACGTCCCGCGACCCACTCGACCCCGTTCTTGCCGACGAGCGACTTCAGGCCCGTCCACATCCGCTTGACGACCGCGTCCTTGTTGGCGGCCGTCGCGGCGTAGTCGATGCGGACGCCGTCGGAAACGACGCCGAGCCCGGCACCCTGCTCGCGCACGCGGTGGGCGAGGTCGGCCGATTCCAGGATTGCCTTGGTCGGGATGCAGCCGCGATGCAGGCAGGTGCCGCCAATCCTGTCGGCGTCGACGAGCGCGACCTTGAGCCCGAGCTGGGCGGCCCGGAAGGCCGCCGTGTAGCCGCCGGTGCCGGCGCCCAGGACGATCACGTCGAACCAGTCGGGGTCCTCGGACCGGCGCGGCCGGGCCGGCTCGGGCGGGGTCGCGGCCTCGAGCCGGAAGCCGTCGGCCGCCTCGAGGCGCGCCTGGAGGGCGCGGACGAACTGGGCGCCCATCGCCCCGTCGACGAGCCGGTGGTCGGCGGACAGGGTCAGCCGCATGACCGGCCGGACCTCCACCTGGCCGTCCACGGCCACGGGCGTCGGGAGGGCCGCGGAGACCGCGAGGATCGCTGCCTCGCCCGGGTTGATGATCGCGCTGAACTCCTCCACGCCGAACATGCCCAGGTTCGAGACCGTGAAGGTGGAGCCCGTCAGGTCGTCGACGGAGGCCGTGCCGGCCCGAGCGGCGGCGGCGAGCGCCGCCGCGCGGTCGTGGATCTCGGTGACGGTGAGGGTGTCGGCGTCGCGAATCACCGGGACCACGAGGCCCCCGCTCGGGACCGAGACCGCCATGCCGAGGTGGACCCGGCTGCGAGGCCAGACCGAGGTGCCGTCCGTGCGGCTGTTGACGTCGGGGAACTCGGCGAGCGTGTCGGCGGTCGCCGCGAGCACGAAATCGGTCACCGTAAGGCTCGATCCGGCCGCCTTGAGCCGCGCCCGGAGTGCCATGAGCCTGCCGGCGTCCACGGCCACGGTGACGGTGAAGTGCGGGGTGGTGGTCCACGAGGCGGTGAGGCGCTCGGCGATCACGCGGCGCATCCGCGACAGCTGGCGCGGGCCCTCCTCACCGGGGACCACCGGGGCCGCGGCGGCCGGGACGGGCGGGACGGGCGGCGCCGGCCGCGAGGCGAGGGTTGCGGCCGCCGCCACGACGTCCTTCTCGACGATCCGGCCACCGGGGCCGGTGCCGCGGACGACGGACGGGTCCACGCCGGACGCGGACGCCAGCCTGCGGGCGCGCGGGCTGATCCTGACATCGCGGTCCGCTTCGCCGGCGGCCGGGGCGGCCGGGGCGGCCGCCCCGGCGGCCGGTGGGAGCGGCGCCTGGGCGACCGGCAAGGCCGGCGAGGCCGGAGGGGCCGGGCTGGCCGCGGTTGCCGCGGGCATGGCTGCCGTGGGTGGGGGTGCGATTGCAGGCGCGGGTGTCGTGGCCGGCGTCGCCGGGACGGCCTCCCCCGGCTCGCCAACCCATCCGCACACGGCGTTCACCGGCGCGGTCTCACCCTCGGCGACGACCTGCGCGAGCAGGACGCCCTCCTCGAAGGTCTCGACCTCCATCGTGCTCTTGTCGGTCTCGATCTCGAAGAGCACATCGCCCTTGTGGACCGCGTCGCCGACCTGCTTGCACCACAGGATCAGCGTGCACTCCTCGGTCATCTGGCCTGGCTTCGGCATCAGGATCGGGCGGGCCATCGGTCGGCTCCTCGGGGCTTCGCGGGCTTCGAACGGGATCAGAAGATGGCGGCGACAGCCGCGACGATGTCCGCGGCGGTCGGCAGGAAGGCCTTCTCGAGGCTCTCGGCCTGCGGGCTGATGCCCGGCGCCGCGCCGATCCGGCCCACCGGGCCGTCGAGGTCGTCGAACGCCTCGGCCTGGATGCGGGCCACGATCTCGTTCACGAACGAGCCGGTGAGCACGGCCTGCGCCGCGACGACGACGTGCCCTGTCTTGCGCACGGATGCGAGGACGGTCTCCATGTCGAGGGGCACGAGGCTCCGCAGGTCGATGACCTCGGCCGACAGGCCGCGTTCGGCCGCGAGGGTCTCGGCCGCGGCCAGCGCGTCCGGGACGGCGGGCCCCCAGGCGATGATCGTGGCGTCGGTGCCCTCGCGGGCGATTCGGGCCTTGCCGATCGGCGTGGTGTAGTCGCCCTCCGGCACGACACCCTTGGTCGAGTAGAGGCCCTGGCTCTCGACGAAGACCACGGGGTTGTTCGTCCGGATCGCGCTCTTGAGCAGGCCCTTGGCGTCCTCGGCCGTGGCCGGGTAGAGGACGTACAGCCCGGGGATGTGGGTGAAGATGCTCTCGAGGCTCTGGCTGTGCTGGCCGCCGTAGCCCTTGCCCGCGCCGACCGAGCAGCGGATGACCACCGGCACCTCCACCTGCCCGCCCGACATGTAGTGCCACTTGGCGGCCTGGTTCGCGATCTGGTCCGAGGACATCAGCCCGAAGTCCATGTACATGAGCTCCACGACCGGGCGCAGGCCGACGATGCCGGCGCCGACCGCGGTGCCGCAGATGCAGGCCTCCGAAATGGGCGTGTTGAAGACGCGCCGGCGCCCGAAGGCCTCCATTAGGCCCTTCGTCAGCTTGAAGGCGCCGCCGTAGTCGGCCACATCCTCGCCGTAGAAGATGACGCGGTTGTCGCGCAGCATCTCCTCGACGAGCGCCTCGCGGAGGGCGTCCCGGTAGAGGATCCGGCCATCGGCCTCGCGCTTCGCCCTCGGCGGCTCGGCGGCGAGGACCGGCTGCGCGGCCTCCTCGGGGACGATCTCCGACGTGCCGTCGGTGTAGAGCAGGTCGAGCAGCGTCTCGGGGGCCGGGTCCGCGCCGGCGGCCGCGCGCTGGGCCGCCCGGGCGTTGCGCTCGGCGGCGGCCGCCACCACGGCGGCGACCTCGTCGGCGGTCGCCGCGCCCGAAGTCACCAGCTGGGTCTTGAGCGTCTCGATGGGGTCGACCGCGCGCCACGCGGCCTCCTCGTCACGGGTCCGGTACTCATTGCGCGGGTCGGACAGCGAGTGGCCGTAGTAGCGGTACGTCGAGGCCTCGATGAGGACGGGGCCCTCGCCGCGGCGGCAGAGCTCGGCGGCCCGGGTGACGGCGTCGCGTACGGCCAGGACGTCCATGCCGTTGACGACCTCGGCGTGCATGTTGCCGTCGGCGAAGCCCGCGGCCCGGCGCGCCAGATGGGTCACGCCGGTGACCTCGTCGTCGGTCCGGTGGGTCATCCCATAGTGGTTGTTCTGGATGAAGAAGATGAGCGGCAGCCCGAAGGGCTTGTCGCCGGCGTAGTGGTTCGTCCACTGCGCCTGTGCGGCCCAGTTGAGGGCCTCGAGCACCACGCCGTTGGCATAGGCGCCGTCGCCGGCGAAGCAGCAGACCACCGTGTCGCTGTCCTCGTACCGCCGGGCCATCGCGGCCCCGGCGGCGATGGGAACCGAGCCGCCGACGATGGCGTTCGCGCCGAGGTTGCCCGTGCTGAAGTCGCCGATGTGCATGCCGCCGCCGCGCCCCCGGGAGTAGCCCTCGTCCTTGCCGAACAGCTCGGCGATCACCCGATAGAGGTGCTCCTCGAGGGCGGCCGCGAGCAGCTCGTCCCGCGTCCCGTCCGCCCGGCCGAGGCGGGCCCGCAGCCCTTCGAGCGTCATCTGGCGCAGCGCCGAGAAGCCCTTGGCGATCGCGTCGCCGTGACCGCGATGCGAGGACGTGACGTTGTCGGTGATCCGAAGGACCGAGCTCGCGCCGACGGCCGAGGCCTCCTGGCCGATGGAGACGTGCGTGGGGCCGCGGTAGTCGTACGACGGCAGGGGCTCGTAGCCGCCGCCGCTCCGCAGCCGGACGATCATCTCCTCCATCTCGCGGATGGCGAGCATGTCGTCGAGCAGGCCGAGCGCCGAGGCCCGGTCGATCCGTCCGGCCGCCATCTCGGAGGCGAGGTCGCCTGCGTACTGGAAGCCGCGGATGGACCCGAGCTCCTCCTCGAACGGCTCGAAGTCCGGGCGGGCGTCGCTGCGGAAGACGATGCTGGGGTCGGGCCGGACTTCGAGTGTCACTGGAGTCTCCTGGCAGGTCGGTGGGCGATCGGTGTGGGTGGGGGCGTGGCGGGTTCAGGCCTTGATCACGGCGATGCCGCGCTTCTGGAGCTCGCGGGCCACGTGACTCTCGATCCCGGCGTCCGTCACGAGGACGTCCACCTGGTCGAGCCGGCCGGCGGCCGCGAACGCGGTCGTGCCGAGCTTGCGGCTGTCCGCGAGGACGATGACCTCCGTCGCGCGCTCCAGGGCCAGCGCCTTGGTGAATGCCTCGGAGGCGTCGGTGGTCGAGAGCCCTTCCTCGAGCGAGAGGGCATAGGTGCCGATGAACGCCTTGCTCACGTGCAGGCTCTCGAGCACGTGGCGCGAGAGGGGGCCGACGAACGCCTGGCTGGTCGGGCGGAACTCGCCGCCGATCATGATCAGCTTGGGGCCGTGCCCGCCGAGCTCGGCGGCGATGGGCAGGCTGTTGGTCACGACGGTGAGGCTGTCCCAGCCGCGCAGCAGCCGGGCGACCGCGAGGGTCGTGCTGCCGCTGTCGAGGTAGATCGTCTCGTCCGGAGCGAGCAGGCTGACAGCCCGTGCCGCGATTCGCTCCTTCTCCTCCGCGGCCTCCGCCGCCTTGACCTCGAAGTGGGGCTCGGTCGGGCGCTCCGTCGCGACGGCGCCGCCGTGGACCCGGTGGAGGACCCCCTGGGACGCGAGCTCGTCGAGGTCACGGCGGATGGTCGCCATGGACACCCCGAGGGCGTGGCTCAGGTCCTCGAGGCGGGCCCCGCGGCGGGCGGACACGATGTCGAGGATCCGCCGGCGCCGTTGCGGGGCGAGGTCGCGCGAGGGGGCCTCGCCCGTATCAGGGGCCTGGCTGGTCGTCATGCGCCAAACATTGCACGATCTCTCTCAATCTGTCAATACATCGCATGAATGAGCACCATACGCTTTCCCCGCGAGGTGTCGTCCAGGTGGCCCTCGACGTGGAGGCTGGTACCCTCCTGCTCGAGGACTGCGCACGCCGGATCGACCGTTGAGCGATCGCGATAGAGAGGGAGCCCGTTGCTGACCCGACGCAGCGATATCGGCACCGCGGTCATCGGCGGCGGCTTCATCGGCACCGTGCACATCGAGGCCCTGCGACGGATCGGGGTGCGGGTGACGGGCCTGCTCCAGGCCACGCCCGCGAGCGGCGAGCGGCGCGTCGCGGAGCTCGGCCTTCCACGGGCCTACGTCTCGCTCGACGAGGTGCTCGCCGACCCGGCGGTCGCGGTCGTCCACATCACCTCGCCCAATGAGCTGCACTTCGCCCAGGCGAGGGCCATCCTCGCCGCGGGCCGCCATGTCGTCTGCGAGAAGCCCCTCGCGCTGACCTCGGCCGAGTCTCGCGAGCTCGTCGCGCTGGCAGCGGGGTCGGGCCTCGTGAACGCCGTCAACTTCAATCTCCGCTGGTACCCGCTCAACCAGCATGTCGCGACCATGGTCGGGGCGGGGGAGCTGGGCGACGTGCGCCTGATCACGGGGCACTACTTCCAGGATTGGCTGCTGTTCGACACCGACTGGAACTGGCGCCTCGAGGGCGACCGCGGCGGTGAGCTGCGCGCAGTCGGCGACATCGGCAGCCACTGGCTCGACCTGACGAGCTTCCTGTCCGGGCTTCACGTGGAGGCGCTCATGGCCGACCTGGCGACGTTCATTCCGATCCGCCAGAAGCCGGCCGGCCCGATCCACACGTTCTCGAAGGAGCGCGCCGCGGAGACCATCCCGGTCGAGATCCGGACCGAGGACACAGCGTCCATCCTGCTGCGCTACGAGAGTGGCGCTCGCGGGTCGGTCAGCATCAGCCAGCTCTCGCCCGGCCGCAAGAACAGCCTCGCCTATCAGATCGACGGATCGACGGCCGCCGTCGCCTGGAACTCGGAGCAGCCTGACTCGCTGTGGATCGGCCATCGCGACCGACCCAACGAGCAGCTGCTTCGTGACCCCGCGCTCATGAACGCCGGCGGGGTCGCTGCCACGCGGCTGCCCGGCGGGCACGTGGAGGGCTTCGCCGACACGTTCGCCGCCGTGTTCACCGCGGTCTATGCGGACGTCCTCGCAGGACGCCCGTCCCACCGTCCGCGCTACGCCACGTTCGCCGCGGGGCACGAAGAGATGGCCATCGGCGACGCGGTCCTCGAGAGCTCCCGAACCGGTCGCTGGGTCGCGGTGACCCGGTGATCTCCATCTGCATCGACCTCCGTCCGCACTGCGTCCCGAAGGAGCATCGGCGATGAAGCTCGGTTTCCTGACCGCCCCGTTTCCGGAGACCCCGCTCATGGAGGTGGCGGACTGGGCCGCATCCGAAGGGTTCGAGGTCCTCGAGATCGCGTGCTGGCCAAGGAGCGAGGGCCCCACCCGCCGCTACGCCGGCACGAGCCACATCGACGTTGCCAACCTCTCGGCCTCGCAGGCCCGGGAGATCCGCGCCGAGATCGAAGCGAGGGGCCTCTCCATCTCGGGCCTCGGCTTCTACCCCAACCCGCTCCACCCGGACCCCGAGCACAGGGCGACGGTGATTGCCCACCTCAAGCACGTCATCGACGCGGCCGAGAAGATGGACATCGCGCTGGTCAACACCTTCATGGGCGGCGACGGGTCGAAGAACCAGGACCAGAACTGGGAGGAGGCCCTCCGGGTCTGGCCGGACATCGTGCAGTACGCCCAGGACCACGGCCGGCAGATCACCCTCGAGAACTGCCCGATGCTGTTCAGTCACGACGAGTGGCCGGGCGGTCACAACATCGCCACCACGCCCCGGATGTGGCGGCGGATCCTGGAGCAGTGGGAGGGCACGATCGGGCTCAACTTCGACCCGAGCCACCTGGTCCTCCAGATGATCGACGCGGGGCGCTTCCTGAAGGAGTTCGGGAGCCACGTCCTCCACTACCAGGCCAAGGACCTGATGATCGACCGCGACGGCCTTTACGAGCGCGGCGTCTTCTCGATGGGCATGGGCTGGCAGGTCCCGCGAATCCCGGGCCTCGGCGAGGTCGACTGGGCGTTGGTCCACGGCGAGCTGTACCGCCAGGGGTACGAGGGCGACTGCATCATCGAGCACGAGGATCGGCGCTTCGAGGGCACGGATGCCAGGGTCAAGCAGGGGTTCCTGATCGCGCGGGACGTCCTCCGCCCCCTGTGCCACTGACTGAACGAGGGGCGCTGGCCAGGCTATTCGGCGGGCCCGAAGAACGCGAGACGCGGGCCGCCGTCGAGCATCCGCTGGGCCAGCAGGGCCGCCTCGACGAGGTGGTAGTCGCCCCACATGACGGCCTCGCCCCGGGGGACGCCGCCCCCGTCCGGCGCGAAGTCCCACCCACGCGGCCGGTGGTAGACGCCGTGCAGGAGGAGCCCCTGGTGGTTCCGATCGGTCGCCAGGAAGGGTTCCGAGAGCACGGTCCGGAGCGTCGTCAGTCCCGCGGCCGTGTAGCGTCGGCCATCGACGTCGTCACGGGCGGTCAGCCATCCCCCGAGGCGCAGGAGCCCCTGCGCCGCGATCGCCGCCGCCGAGCTGTCGACCGGCTCGTGGTGGTTGAACGGGTCCGACGGCCGGTCTCGCCAGCCCTCCATCCGCGCCAGGCCCGGCGCGCCCGTGTCCCAGTACGGGACACCGTCGCTGGCGGTATTGGCGATGAAGAAGTCGCAGGACGCCCTGGCGGCGCGCAGGAGCATGGCGGTGACCGCTGCGCGGCCGCCGAGCGGGTCGAGCTCCTCGTCCGACGCCAGGTCCAGGTACTCCAGCACTTCCGGATAGCCGGCCATGATCCAGGCCAGGCCGCGGGTCCACGTTGAGAACGCGGAGTAACCCTGCTGTGTGGACGGTGTTCGGTAGCGGCCATCGTTGACGTTGAACACGCTCTCGTGGGCGACGCGGCCCCACTCGTCGTAGATGTCGCGGCCCTCGCCGTAGAACACGTTCCAGCGGGCGGTGGTGTCGGCGTGCTCGAGGCCGCGGCGGAGGAGCGAGATCCGCTCGTCGTTCTCGCCCATCAGGGCGTGACCCAGCCGGTGGGCGAGGAGCAGGACCCGGACGGACCGGATCGTGTCCGCGAACAGCGACTGCGGCCCGTTGAACGAGTAGATGTAGCCCGAACCCTCGTGCGTCGTGCGCCAGCGGGCCGCCTGCACCGCGCCCGAGACCTTGAGGGCGAGCTCGTAGAACGCGAGCTCCCACGGATCGCGAGCGATGCGGCCCTCGAGCATCAGGCGCCGGAGGTTGCCGTAGGTGCTGACGTTGTTGAAGCCGTGGTCATGGACGCCGACGTGGGAGACGTGCGGTGCCATGTGCTCGACCGTTCCTCGCCGGCCGAGTTCGAGGAAGCGCTCGTCGCCCGTGGCGTCGTACTGCAGGATCGCCCAGCCGTACTGGAAGCCCTGCGTCCACTCGGTCCAGCCCTGGCTGGTGTAGCGGCCACGGACCGTGAACACCGGCGAGCCCTTCGCCGGGTCCCACGACTCGCACAGCGTCGCGACCTTCGCGCCGGAGACGGGCCAGAACGCGCCGAGCGGCGCCCGCAGATCCTCGAGGGTCACGGACGAGTCGATGATCACGGGATCTCCTTTCGGAAGAGCCGGCTCGAGTCGCTGCGGGTTCGTCGCTGATCGGAGACTGGTGGCGGGCATGGTATCGGCACGGCGCCAGCGGGTGGTCCCGACGAGGTCCTGGCGAACCGGGATCCCAGCACGACGGTGGTCGTGGCGTGCGCTCGGGCCAACGGGTGATGCGGCTTCAGTAATCTCCACCTTCTGGCGACGCCCGTAGGTTTGCCGAAACGCCGACAGCCGCGTACCGTCCGGAGCGAAGTCGCGGTTCAGCGCTACACGTCGGAGGAGACGGGCGCCGACCGCACGCTTCGGCCGACTGGCCGCTGGCCGCCTCGGCGCTCACCTTCGCTTCGCAGCCTCCTCCCGTCGTTCAGGTACCTCGCCGTCCGAGGCCCTGCACCTACAACGGCAAGAACAAGGACAACGACTGCGTGATCAACGCGGCAGCCGCGAGCGTCGTAACGTTCGGTGAGGTCATGCTGCGTCTCGCCGCGCCCGATGGAGCGCGGCTCGCGAATGCCCAAGTGCTGGACGCGACCTTCGGCGGTGGCGAGGCAAACGTCGCCGCATCCCTTGCGGGTTTCGGACTCCCGGCCCGGTTCGTGACCCGGGTCCCCGCGAACGACCTGGGCGCGGGCGCCATCCGCTTCCTCCGCGGCCTCGGCGTGGACACGTCGGGCGTCGTTGTCGAGGCCGGGCGCCTCGGCGTCTACTACCTGGAGCCCGGCGCCGCGCAACGCGCCAGCCGGGTCGTCTACGACCGGGCTGATTCGTGCATCGCCAGGGCGGGTGCGGGCGCCTACGACTGGGCCTCCCTCCTCGACGGTGCTCGCTGGTTCCACACCACGGGCATCACCCCGGCGCTGTCGGCCGCTGCCGCCGAGGCGACCCTCGCTGCCGTCCGGGCCGCCCGCGCTGCCGGCGCCAGCGTCTCGGTCGACCTCAACTACCGGGCCAAGCTCTGGGGCTGGGGCGCCGCAGCCGGCGAGGTGATGGCCGGGATCGTCGCCGAGGCCGACGTCCTCATCGGCAACGAGGAGGACGCCGAGAAGGTGTTCGGCATCTCTGCGCCGGGAAGCGCCGTCGCCGAGGGCCGGGTGGATTCCGCGGGGTACGCCTCGGTCGCAGCGCAGCTCGCCGGACGGTTCCCGCGGCTCCGCACCATCGCCTTCACCCAGCGCGGGTCGATCTCCGCGTCCGAGAACACCTGGACCGGCGTGATCTGGACGCCCGACGAATTCCATGTCGCGAGGTCCTACCGGATCGCCCCCATCGTCGATCGCGTCGGCGCCGGGGACGCCTTCGCCGCCGGGCTCATCTACGCGCTGCTCGACGGGCGCTCACCCCAGGCGGCCCTCGAGTTCGCGGTCGCCGCCTCGTGCCTGAAGCACTCCATTCGCGGCGACGTGAACCAGGTGTCCGTTGGCGAGGTGGACGCGCTCGCGGGCGGCTCCGGCTCCGGGCGGGTGGAGCGGTGACGCTGTCGCGACGGCTCGAGGTGCTGGTCGCGGCCGTCGATGCCGGCGTGCTGCCGCTGTTCTACACGCCGGACGCCGAGCGCGCCCTTCGCATCACGGCCGCCCTCCGCGAAGGCGGAGCGCGGGTGATCGAGTTCACCGACCGCGGCCCGGGCGCATGGGCTGCCTTCACGGCCCTGGCGCTCGAGGCCGCAAGGCACGACCCGGAGTCCATCCTGGGCGCCGGCTCGATCCGCGACGCCGAGGCGGCCGACCGGTTCATCGCCTCGGGCGCCCGCTTCATCGTTGGTCCCAGCTTCTCGGCCGACGTCGCCCGCCTCTGCAATCGCCGCCGCATCCCGTACATCCCCGGGTGCGCCACGCCGACGGAGATCGTGACCGCCGAGGAGTGGGGCGTCGAGCTCGTCAAGCTGTTCCCCGGCGACAGCCTCGGCCCGGGCTTCCTCAAAGCGATCCGCGGCCCGCTCCCGGAGGTCCAGGTCGTGGTCACGGGTGGCGTCCAGGCGACCGAGGCCAGCGTCGGCGAGTGGATCGGCGCCGGCGCGGCGTGCCTCGGGTTCGGCTCGGCCCTCGTCACCCGGGCCATGACCGACCCGACCTCGGGGGCCGACCCCGCGGCCTTGACGCCCGCCGTGGCAAACCTCATCGCCCTCGTCGCTGCCGCCCGCGCCGGCGGCACGCCGCGAACCGCCTGACCCCGAAGGAGCAGCCAGCCGTGAGCTCGGCAATCACCGTCCGCGACTACCAGAACCTGATCGACGGCCAGTGGGTCGCCGCCGCCGACGGCGACACCTTCGAGCGCGTCAGCCCGGCCCACGACGTCGTGGTCGGCCGCTACCCGAGCGCCGGTGTCGAGGACCTCGGGCGGGCGGTCGTCGCGGCGCGCCGGGCCTTCGACGAGGGCCCCTGGCCCACGATGCCCGGCGTCGAGCGCGCCCGGATCCTGAACCGCGTCGCCGAGGCCATCCGCGCCAACGCCGACGACCTCGCCTACGTCGAGGCGCTCGAGAGCGGCAAGCCCGTGACCCAGGCGCACGACGAGGTCGTGTCGTCGGCCGACCTCTGGGAGTACGCCGCAACGCTCTGTCGCCACACCTACGGCGACACCTACAACACGCTGGGCGCCTCGATGTTCGGCATGGTCCTGCGGGAGCCGGTCGGCGTGGTGGGCATGATCACCCCCTGGAATTTCCCGTTGCTGATCATCAGCCAGAAGCTGCCGTTCGCCCTCGCCGTCGGCTGCACGGCCGTCGTCAAGCCCGCGGAGATCACGCCGGGCACCACCCTCCGCCTTGCGCAGCTGGCGCAGGAGGCTGGCCTCCCGGAGGGCGTGTTGAACGTCGTCACCGGTCCCGGGCGCGTGATCGGCACGCCGCTGGCGGCGCACCCGGACGTCGACATGATCAGCTTCACGGGGTCCACCGACGTCGGCCGCCGGGTGATCGAGGCCTCCAAGAGCAACCTCAAGAAGGTCGAGCTCGAGCTCGGCGGCAAGAACCCCCAGCTCGTCTTCGCCGACGCCGACCTCGACGCCGCCCTCGACGCGGTCGTCTACGGCGTCTACTTCAACATGGGCGAGTGCTGCAACAGCGGCAGCCGCCTGCTGGTCCAGCGCTCGATCGCCGACGAGTTCACCGCCCGCGTCGTCGAGCGGTCCAGGACCGTCCCCGTCGGCGATCCCCTCGACCCGACGACCAAGGTCGGAGCGATCGCGACCGACGAGCAGCTCAGCAAGATCGTCGAGCTCGTGGACTCGGGCCGCGCCGAGGGAGCCGACCTGCTCCTGGGCGGCGGCCGCCTCGCGACCGAGCGCGGTCGCTTCATGGCGCCGACCGTGTTCGCCGGTGTGGACCCCGCCATGCGGATCGCCCGCGAGGAGATCTTCGGTCCGGTCCTGTCGGTCCTGACGTTCGACACGCCCGAGGAGGCGGCGCGCATCGCCAACGCCACCCCGTTCGGTCTGTCCGCCGGCGTCTGGACCCGCGACCTCGACACGGCCATCGGCATGAGCCGCGCCATCCGGGCGGGGACGATCTGGGTCAACACGTTCCTGGACGGCTATCCGGAGCTCCCCTTCGGCGGCTACGGGGAGAGCGGCATCGGGCGCGAGTTCGGGCGGTTCAGCATCGACGCCTTCACGGAGCTGAAGTCGGTGCAGATGCACCTCGGACCGCGCACGTCGTGGTGGATGCCGCGCCCGGGGGTCGCCCCCAGGTGAGCCGCCTCGTGCCGGTCCTGTCGGCGGCCGAGGCCGTCGGGCGCATCCCGACCGGGGCGACCGTGTCGGTCAGCTCCTCGAGTGGGCTCGGCTGCCCGGACGCGGTGCTGCGGGCCCTCGGCGAGCGCTACGCGGCGACGGCCGAGGGCGGCGACCTGACGCTCCTCCACCCGATCGCCGCCGGGGACATGTACGGCATCGACGGGGTCGACCACCTGACGGCAGCCGGGCAGATCCGCCGCATCATCGCCGGCTCCTACCCGAGCGGTCCGTCATCGGCCGCGCCGCCGAAGATCGTCAGCGCGATCGAGTCGAACGAGATCGAGGCCTACAACATCCCGTCGGGAATCCTGTTCCAGCTCCACCGTGCCTCGGCGGTCGGCCAACCGGGCGTGCTGACCGAGGTCGGGATGGACACCTTCATGGACCCGCGTCGGCACGGCGGCCGCATGAACGACCGGACCACCGAGGACATCGTGTCGGTGGTCGAGTTCGACGGGCGTGAGTGGCTCTACATCCGGTCCATCCCCATCGACGTGGCGATCATCCGGGCCACGACCGCCGATGAGTACGGGAACCTCACGAGCGAGGACGAGGGCGCCCCGCTCGGCGTGCTCGACCAGGCGCTCGCGGCCCACAACAACGGCGGCTACGTCATCGCCCAGGTGAAGCGGCTCGCCAAGGGCCGGACGCTGCCGGCGCAGGCGGTCCGGGTCCCGGGCATCGTGGTCGACGCGATCGTCGTCGCCCCGGACCAGCTCCAGACGACGCAGACCGAGCTGCTCCCGGAGGCGGCCGGCCACTATCGCGCGCCGACCTCGGCGCTCGAGCTTGCCGAGTGGGGTCCCGAGAAGGTGATCGCCCGGCGCGCGGCGATGGAGCTCTGCGACGGCGAGGCCGTCAACCTGGGCTTCGGCATCTCCGCGCTCGTGCCGCGGATCCTGATCGAGGAGGGCCTCGACGGCGCCGTCACGTGGGTCATCGAGCAGGGCGCCGTCGGCGGCGTGCCGTTCCTCGGGTTCGCCTTCGGCTGCGCCCAGAACCCGGACGCCCTCCTGGCGTCGCCGGACCAGTTCCAGTACCTGCAGGGCGGCGGCTTCGACCGGGCGATGCTCTCGTTTCTCGAAGTGGACGGCCACGGCAACGTCAACGTCTCCCGCCTTGCGACGCGCCCGCACGTCACCGCCGGCGTGGGCGGGTTCGTGGACATCACGGCCCGGGCGAAGCGGATCGTGTTCTCGGGCTACTTCACGGCCGGCGCCCAGGTCACGATCGAGGACGGCCACGTCCGGATCGTCAAGGAGGGCAAGCACCAGCGCTTCGTGCCCGAGGTGCAGCACGTCACCTTCAGCGGGCGCCGTGCTCGCGAGCTGGGCCAGGAGGTCGTGTTCGTGACCGAACGGTGCGTGATCCGGCTGCTCGCCGACGGGCTCACCGTCACCGAGATCGCGCCCGGCATCTCCGTGACCCGCGACATCGTCGGCCAGACCTCGCTCGACCTCCGGATCAGCCCGGACCTGCGGCAGATGGACCCCGGCATCTTCCGGCCCGAGGCGATCGGGCTGCACCTGAGGAGTCGTGACGCATGAGCGCCGTGACAGCCCCCGGGCTCCGCCTGGACCTCGACGGCCCGATCGCCACGATCACGATCGACCGACCCGAGAAGCTCAACGCCATGACCCCCGGGATGCTCGAGGGCCTGGAGTCGCTGCTGGCCTCCATCGAGGCGGACGCGGACATCCGCGTCGTCGTGCTGACCGGTGCCGGGGAGCGGGCGTTCTGCGCGGGCGCCGACATCGATGCCTGGTCGGCGCTTGCCCCGATCGACATGTGGCGCAGCTGGGTGCGGCTGGGCCACCGGGTCGTGGATCGGCTGGAGGGTCTGCGTCAGCCCACGATCGCCGCCTTGAACGGCGTTGCCTTCGGCGGCGGACTCGAGCTCGCGCTCGCCTGCGACCTTCGGATCGCGGCCGACACCGTGACCCTGGCTGCACCCGAGGTGGGGATCGCCACGATCCCGGGCTGGGGCATGACGACCCGTCTCGCCGTGGTGGCCGGACCGGCGCGCGCCAAGCAGATGATCCTCACCGGCGAGCGGATCGATGCCCGGCGCGCCGAAGCCTGGGGCGTTCTCTCGGAGGTGGTGCCCACGGCGGAGCTCCAGGACGCCGTTCGCCGCACGGCCGAGCGCATCGCGGCAGGGGCTCCCGTCGCCGTCCAGGTCGCCAAGCAGCTGATCGACGGCCTCCGGCCGCGCGCGTCCGCGTCGCTCGAGGCACTGGGCAGCGGTCTGACGGCCTTCACCGACGATGCCAGCGAAGGCCGGGCCAGCTTCCGCGAGCGCCGTCAGGCCCGGTTCAAGGGGTCGTGATGGAGACGATCCGCCTGGTCTCAGCCCAGCGCTCGCCGGGCGCTCTCGAAGCGCCGACGGGCCGACCCGGCACCGGCAAGAATCTCCCTTCAATTGGGCCGCAGGAGGTGTAATGGGGCGATAGACTGTCGCTTGTCCTTCCGCTGGCCCTTCGAGCGAAGACCATCGTGCGAACCGCCAGTCCAGCCTTGAGGAACGAGAGTAGATGAATCGAAAGCTAGCCACGGTTGCCGCCCTTGCGGCGGTGGCGATCCTTGTGGGGGCCTGCGGTGGTGGCGCCTCCCCCTCTGCCGGCAAGCCCAAGCTCACCTTCGTCGCACAGATCGACAACCCGTCCCAGGGCTTCTCTTGGAAGATGTACCAGAAGAACGCCGAGAAGTACGGCTTCGAGGTCTCAGTCTGCGACAACAAGAACGACGTCCAGCAGCAGACCACCTGCATCAACGACGCGGTCGCGGCGGGCGCCAAGGCCATCGCGATCAACCCCAAGGACGAGATGGGCTACGTTCCCGCCACGAAGGCGGCCATGGAGAAGGGCGTGGTCGTTTGCCTCAGCATGGTGCCACCGGCTGCGGACGCGATCGACGGCTCCACCTGCTCGGTGAGCGTGGATGACATCCTCGGCGGCCAGACCGCCGCGGAAGCCATCATGGCGTTCTTTCCGGACGGCGCCACCGGCGTCGAGATCGGCGGCCAGGGGGGCCACGTCGCCGCGAACAACCGCCACGAAGGCTTCAGCAAGGGCATCGAAGGCAAGAACATCGAGGTCCTGGACTACCAGAACCCGACGGCGTGGGACACCGCCGAGGCCCAGGCCATCGCCGAAGACATGATCACCAAGTACGGTGACCAGATCCAGTTCGTCTTCTGCCACTGGGACAACGGTGCCACCGGCGTCATCAACGCCCTCAAGGCCGTCAACGAGCCGTGGGCGGAAGATGTCCTGATCATCGGCGTCGATGGCAACAAGGTCGGCTTCCAGCAGGTCGAGAGCTGGAAGAACTACATCTCGATCGCCCAGAACGCCGAGACGATCACCTCGAAGGTCATGGAGCAGTCGATGCTCTGGATCAAGAAGGATCCCGCGGCGGTCAAGGCGAACATCATTCCGTTCGACATCATCAACAAGGAGACCATCGGGAACTTCACCGCTCCCGAGTGGTGAGAGCCTGATCAACAGAGGGACCCCATCCACCGGGTGGGGTCCCTCGGATTTCCCTGCCGCCGACCCGGCCACGGCGCAAGCTCCACGGCAGAGAAATCCGGCGTCGGTCACCGGCGACAGAGGAGACATCGATGGTCGTGGCGAGCGCGCCTGAGGCCCCGAGCGCCCCTGAGGCCCTGCTCCACGTCAAGGACGTGAGCAAGGCCTTCCCCGGTGTCAAGGCACTGGACCGGGTCACCCTCGACGTCCGCCCCGGCCGCGTGCACGGCATCGTCGGCGAGAACGGAGCCGGCAAGTCCACGCTCATGAAGATCCTGTCGGGGGTCTATGAGAAGGACAGCGGGGAGATCGTCTTCGAAGGCAACGTGATCGACAAGATCACGCCCGTTCAGTCCATGAACATGGGGCTGAGCATCATCTACCAGGAGCTCAACCTGGTGAACACGATGACCGTCGGGGAGAACATCTTCCTCGGCAGGTTCAGCGAATCGGGCGGCAGGGCCGGCGTGCACGCCAAGGCCAAGGCCCTCCTGAAGAGCATCGGCTCCAAGGTCAGCACCTACCGTCAGGTGTCCGAGCTCAGCGTCTCGGACAAGCAGATGGTGGAGATCGCCAAGGCCCTGTCCTTCGACTCGAAGCTCATCATCATGGACGAGCCGAGCAGCAGCCTCACCGCGGATGAGATGGAGAAGCTCGTCCAGATCATCCATGACCTCAAGAGCAAGGGCATCGCGATCATCTACATCTCGCACAAGCTGGACGAGATCTTCGGCTTCTGCGACGTCGTCACCGTCATGCGCGACGGCCGCGTGATCGCCACCCGGGACGTCAGCTCCATCACCCGCAACGAGATGATCTCGATGATGGTGGGCAGGACCATCGAGAACGAGTTTCCGCCTCGGCCGGACTGCGCCGGCGAGACGATCCTCGAGATCAAGAACATCAACACCAGGAAGCTCAAGGACGTCAAGCTCACCCTCAGGAAGGGCGAGATCCTGGGCCTGGTGGGGCTGGTTGGCTCGGGGCGCACGGAGCTCGTGAGAGCCCTGTTCGGGGCGGACAAGGTCGCGAAGAAGAGCATCTATCTCGAGGGCAGGCCGGTCAAGATCAGCAGCCCGATGGACGCGATCCGGCTGGGTCTGGCCATGGTGCCGGAGGACCGGAAGCTCCAGGGCCTCCTGCTCGGGTTCTCGGTCGAGCAGAACATCTCCCTGGCCGTCCTGGCCAGATTGACGGAGTACGGCTTCATCAACACCAAGGAAGAGGCGGCCGTCGGCGATCGACAGATCAAGGCCCTCAATGTCAGGACGCCGTCCGCGAAGACCAAGATCCGGACGCTGTCGGGCGGCAACCAGCAGAAGGCGATCCTGGGCCGGTGGCTCGAGATGAGCCCGAAGGTCCTCGTCCTGGACGAGCCGACCAAGGGCGTCGATGTCGGCGCCAAGTACGAGATCTACTTGCTGATGAAGAAGATCGTGGAAGCCGGCGGGGCGATCATCCTGATCTCGTCCGAGCTTCCGGAGGTCCTCAACATGAGCAACCGGGTCAACACCATCTGCGAGGGTCGAATCAACGGTGAGTTCGACCCGGTCACCGCTTCCGCCGACGAGATCATGGCCAAGGCCTTCGAATTCGCATGAGTGCCGCAACGCAGCCGGTCGGTCGTCGGGTGAGCCCGCGAGCAGCGGGCGACTTCCTGAAGAACAACCCCATCTACGTTGCGATCGCCCTGCTGGTGATCGTCACGTCGGTCGTTGAACCCAAGTTCCTGACCCTCAACAATTTCGACAACATCGTCCGGCAGTTCGGGGTGCTGATCTTCGCCGCCCTCGGGATGACCTTCGTGATCATGGCGGGGTTCCTCGACCTCTCCATCGGCGGCATCATCTCCCTGGTGGCCGTGGTGACGGTCACCCTGATCGACCCCATCGGGCAGGGCCCCGCGATCCTGGTCGGCCTCGCCGTCGGCCTGGCCTGCGGGCTGCTCAACAGCATCTTGATCGTCGCGAGCGGTGCCTTGACGCAGGCGGAGTCGCTGTTCATCACCTTCGGCATGAGCCTGGTCTATGGCGCGGTCGCCCTGATGTATGTCCAGGGCGTCACGCAGTTCCTGACCTACTCGGAGTCGGATATTTCGATCTTCGAGGCGCTCAACTCGGGCCAGATCGGGTTCCTGTCCGTCGCCACCGTGGTGTTCCTCGTCTGTCTGGCAATCCTCGCGGTGATCGAGAAACGGACCTACATGGGACGGTCGGTCGTGCTCACCGGGGGTAACAAGGTCGCGGCCCGCCTGGCCGGGATCCCGATCAGCAGGACGATCGTGATGATCTACGCGATCTCCGGCTTGCTGTCGGCGATCGGTGCGATCGTCCTGATCTCGCGAGTCACGCTGGCCGACCCGACGATGGGAACGCCCTACATGACCCAGGCCATCCTCGCGGTCGTGGTGGGTGGCACGGCATTGATCGGCGGCCGAGGCAGTGTCCTCTGGACGGTCGCCGGAGCGTTCCTGTTGATCCTCCTGAACAACTGCCTGAACCTCCTGGGCGTGTCGTCGTACGTGCAGTTCATGATCTGGGGCGTGGTCCTGATCGCCGTGATCTGGCTGGATGCGGTGAAAGAAACGCGGGTGAGCGGCTAGCCATGAATACACGCCAGCTCAACCTGAACTCACGCATCCGCAGCTCGTCGAGGACCGTCCTCGGGCTACAGAAAGCGTTTCTGGCCATCCTCCTGGTCGTCCTCGCGATGGCTGTGTTCAACCTGATCCCAGAGACGAGGAACAACTTCTTCTCCGAGGCCAACTTCATCAACATCCTGAAGTCGGCGTCGATCTTCCTCATCCTGGCGATGGGCGAGACGGTGGTCCTGATCGCCGGCGGCGTCGACCTGTCGATCGGCGGCATGATGGCGTTCTCGGGTGTCGTCGTGATCCTGCTGATGAACGCCGGCGTGCCGATCCCGGTCGCAATCGCCCTCACCCTCCTGATGGGGGTCGCGGTCGGCGCGGTCAACGCGTTCATCTCCGTCTACCAGCGAGCCGAGCCGTTCATCATCACCCTCGGCATGGGGATCGTGCTGACCGGCGCAGCGCAGCAATTGACGAATGCCCGTTCGGTGTCGAGTACCCTCCCGGACTTCCAGCTCATCGCGAACACCCAGATCCTCGGCTGGGTGCCGATCCTCGTCGTCGTGATGCTCGCCGTGCTGGCCGTCACCTACTGGATGCTTCGGAGCACATCGTTCGGCAGGAACGTCTACGCCGTGGGCGGCGATTACGAGGTCGCGAAATACTCGGGCATCAACGTCCGGCGGACGAAGGCGGCGACCTACCTCATCTGCGGCCTGACAGCCGCGCTCGGCGGCGTGATGCTGGCCTCGCAGCTCAACTCGGCGAGCTCGATCGCCGGGGAGAACACCGCGCTGTACGTCGTATGCGCCGTCGTCGTAGGCGGGACATCCGTGGCCGGAGGCGTCGGCGGCGCCATCAAGTCGACCATCGGTCTGCTCCTTCTCGGCCTCCTGACGAATGCCTTCAACCAGCTGCGGATCGACTCCCTGGTGTCGTATCTGTCCACGGCCCTCCTGGGCATCATCATCGTGTCGATCCTGTGGCTCGACAGCTACGGGCGAAAGCGCCGCCGGGAAGCCGTCTGACGGGTGCGAGTGTCAGGGCGGTGAGGTAGCGGCCGCGACGGCCTCGCTGGTAGTCCTCAGGCGCGGGCACGGCGATGGTCATGGCCGGGTTGCCCTCCGCGGGACCGTCGTCGTTAGCCGGACACGGAGCGGTCACTCGTGTCCACCTTTCGGCGACCGGAGGGGGTGGCGACCGGGGCCCGCCCGGACTACGTTGATGAATGTCGCAGGGATGCCCCGACATCGAGGCCTGCCTTCCGATCCTCAGGCATACGGAACGACTCGCGCCCGAGAGGCCGGCGCCTCATCAGCGGGATGACGGCCGGCCCGGTGAAAGGCTGACCCTGCATGACCTCGCAGACTGACGGCTCCACGATCTCCACCGACATCGCCATCATCGGCAGCGGCATGGGCGGCGGCACCCTCGCCTACGCCCTCCGGAATCACGGCGCCAGGGTGCTCATCGTGGAACGGGGCGGCTACCTGCCCCGCGAGCCCGAGAACTGGAACCCGACCGCCGTCTTCGGCGAGAGTCGGTACCGCACGACCGAGCATTTCCTCGACGAGCACGGCAAGCCCTTCAGGGCGTCGATCTTCTACGGCGTCGGCGGCAACACAAAGGTCTACGGCGCGGCCCTTCCACGCCTGCGCAAGGAGGACTTCGGGGCTCTCGAGACCGAGGACGGCGTCTCGCCCGCCTGGCCGATCACCTACGAGGAGCTCGAGCCCTACTACGCCGAGGCCGAGCGACTCTTCCGTGTCCACGGGACGATGGGTGCCGACCCGATCGAGCCCCCGCGCTCGACGCCCTACCCGTTCCCCGCCGTGCCGCACGAGCCGGTCATCGCGGAGCTGGCGGACAGCTTCACGCAGCAGGGTCTCAGGCCCTACCCTCTCCAGCTCGGCGTGGACCTGCGCGAGGGAGGCACCTGCATCCGCTGCAAGACCTGCGACGGGTTCCCCTGCCAGGTGCTTGCCAAGAGCGACGCCGAGACGTGCGTGACGACTCCCGCCCTGGAGTCGCCGAACGTCTCGATGCTGACCCACGCCCGAGCCATCAGGCTCGACACCGACGCCACCGGCCAGCGCATCACCGGCCTCGTGATCGACCATGGGGGCGAGCGCAAGACGGTCCTCGCGAAGACCTATGTCCTCGCGACGAGCGCCATCAACTCCGCGGCGATGCTCCTCCGCTCGGCATCCGACAAGCACCCAAATGGTCTTGCCAACTCGTCGGGCCTCGTCGGCCGCGGCTTCATGATGCACGTCAACTCCGCGATGATGGCCCTCCGCCCCAGGGCGAACCCGACCGTCTTCCAGAAGACGCTGGCGGTGAACGACTGGTACTTCGGCGACTCGAAGTCCCGCCTCCCGATGGGCAACGCGCAGCTGCTCGGCAAGCTCCAGCCCGGCATGCTCGCTGCATCCGTCCCGCTGATGCCCCGGCGGATGCTGGCCGAGGTCGCCGGCCGCAGCGTCGACTGGTACCTCATGACGGAGGACCTGCCCGACCCGGACAACCGGATCACGCTCGACTCGACGGGGCAGATCGTCATGCGCTGGCGACCGAACAACCTCGGCGCCCACAGGCGCCTCACCCGGGCGATGAGCTCGGCGATGCGCCGGGCAGGCTACCCGCTGATCCAGGTCCGTCGACTCGGGATGGATGCGGTCGCCCATCAGTCCGGCACCCTGCGCTTCGGAGACGACCCGGCGACCTCCGTCCTCGATCCGCTGTGCCGGACGCACGACGTGGCCAACCTGCTCGTCGTGGACGCGTCATTCCTCCCGTCGTCGGGTGCTCAGAATCCGGCGCTGACCATCGCCGCCCAGGCGCTTCGAGTGGCTGCCGAGGCCGGCTTCAACTGATCCCCCCACGCCCACGCTCCTTCGATCGTCGTTCACCACGTTCCCGGAGGACCGCCGGATGAGCCAGCGCTACACCCACATCGTCGTCGGCGCCGGGGCGGCCGGCTGCGCCGTCGCCGCGCGCCTGAGCGAGGTTCCGGACAATCGGGTCCTCCTCCTCGAGGCCGGGGGGCCGGACAGCAATCCGCTCATCCACATGCCGGCCGGCTTCACCAAGCTCACCGGCCCGAGCGTGAACTGGGGCTTCCAGACCGTCCCACAGTCGCAGTTGAATGACCGCCGGATGCACTACCCGCAGGGGCGCACGCTCGGTGGCAGCACATCGATCAACGCCATGATCTACATCCGCGGCCACCGCCTCGACTACGACGCGTGGCATGACCTCGGCAACGAGGGCTGGGGCTACGACGGCGTCCTGCCGTACTTCACGAAGTCCGAGAACAACGAGCGGCTCGTCAACGAGTTCCACGGCACCGGGGGCCCGCTCAACGTCACCGAGCAGGTCGGGCACAACCCGATCACGAAAGGGTTCGTGCGCTCGCTGCAGTCGCTGGGCATCCCGTTCACCCACGACTTCAATGGCGCCGAGCAGGACGGCGTGGGCTACTACGACGTCACCCAGCGCAACGTCCGCCGCGAGAGCGCGGCGACCGCGTTCCTCCGTCCGGCCAAACGCCGCAGGAACCTCGTCGTCGAGACCCACGCAATGGCCACCAGGGTCCTCGTGGACGGGGACCACGCGGTCGGCGTCCAGTACATCTACCGTGGCAAGCCGGCCGAGGTGCGGATCGAGGCGGGCGGCGAGGTCGTCCTCTCGGGTGGTGCCGTCAACTCACCGCGCTTGCTGCTCCTGTCGGGCATCGGCCCGGCGGACGAGCTCCGCGCCCTCGGGATCGAGGTGGTTCACGACCTGCCAGGGGTCGGCAAGAACTTCCAGGACCACATGGACGTGTACCTGACCGCCGAGACCGCGCCGGTGAGCTACAACGGCGAGGACCGCTGGGACAAGGCGGCCCGCCATGGGATCCAGTACCTGCTCTACAAGACGGGGCCGGTCACGGCGTGCGTCGCCGAGGCGGGTGCCTTCCTGCGCTCGAGCAGCGACGTCCGATCGCCGGACATCCAGATTCACTGTCTGCCCGCCTACGTGGTCGACCATGGTCGGATGCGGATCAAGGGCCACGGCGTCACGATCAACACCTGCAACCTGCGGCCCAGGAGCATCGGCTCGGTGACGCTCCGGTCATCGGACCCTACCGTGGAGCCGGCGATCGACCCGGCGTTTCTCCAGGACCCACACGACTGGACGATCTCCATGGAGGGCTTCGAGCGCGGGCGCGAGATCATCCACGCCCCTGCCTTCAAGGACCTGATCCGGAGGGAGCGCCTGCCGGGCAGTGACGTGAAGTCGGAGAAGGGCATCCGGGAGTACATCAAGCAGTGGTCGAAGACCGACTACCACCCGGTCGGCTCCTGCAAGATGGGCGGCGACCCGATGGCCGTCGTCGATACCCAGCTGCGCGTCCACGGCATGGCCGGCCTGCGTGTCATCGACGCCTCGATCATGCCGACCCTCATCTCCGGCAACACCCAGGCGCCCTCGATCATGATCGGCGAGAAGGGTGCCGCGATCATGCGCGCCGGCAGGGTCGTCTGACCGTCCCCCGACACCGATTCGCGACGCACGCATCGACGACAGCTCGAGGAGGAGCACCATGGCCGCGCTTCGTTGGGGGTTGATCGGCGCCAGCGATGTCGCCGCCACGCGAATGATCCCGGCGATGCGCCGGCTCGGCCACGAGGTGGCGGGGGTGGGAGACCCGACGCCCGACTGGGCGGCCACGTACGCCGAGCGCAATGGCATCCCGTTCTCGGGCACGGTCGAGGAGCTGGCGGCGCGCGACGACGTCGATGCCGTCTACATCAGCACGAAGAACGAGTACCACCGTGACCATACCCTGCTGGCGGCCGCCGCCGGCAAGCACGTCCTGTGCGAGAAGCCACTGGCACTCTCCGCCGACGACGGGCGGCGGATGGTCGACGCGTGCGAGGCGGCCGGAGTCATCCTGGGCACCAACCACCACCTCCCCGGCGCCGGCACGCACAGCAAGGTCCGAGAGCTCGTCGCCGGCGGAGCGGTGGGCCGCGTCCTGGCCGTGCGCGTCTTCCATGCGGTCATGCTTCCCGAGCGACTGCAGGGCTGGCGCCTCGGCAGCCGGGCGGGCGGCGGGGTCGCCCTCGACGTCACCTGCCACGACGCGGCCGTGATCAACCCGCTCCTTGGCGCGCTCCCGGTCGACCTCGTGGCGCTCGCGACGCACCAGGGCCCCTGGGAGGCGGCCGCCGAGGACGCCCTGATGTCGACGATGCGGTACGCGGACGGCACGCTGGTCCAGACGCATGACGCCTTCACGGTCCAGTACGCCCCGACCGGTCTCCACGTGATCGGGTCGGACGGCGCGATCTTCGCGACGGCCGTCATGACCCAGGACCCGATCGGGACGGTCGTGCTCCGCGACGCCTCCGGCGAGCGGGAGATCGAGGTCGCTAACCGGCGCGACCTGTACGAGATCAGCGTCGGCGGCTTCGCCGCGGCGGTGAGCGGCGAGTCCGAGCGACCGGTCGTCACCGGCCTCGACGGGCTGCGCGCCGCCCAGGTGGCGCTCGCGGTCAGGCAGGCCGCGGAGAGCGGCGAGCGCGTCGTCCTCTAGCCGCCGTCGGCCGGATCCGGGTGGGGAGCGTGGTACGTTGACGCTCCTGAGCACCCACGCCCGGAGTACGTTCGAACCGAATGGATCGAGACGCGGTCTGCCGGTACCTCGCGTCGACCAACATCGAGCACGCAACGCTGCAGTTCTGCGAGCGATTCGATGAGAAGAGCCGCATCTGGAACTTCAGCAAGCACTCGCACCCGTTCTTCGAGCTGATCTTCTTCCTCGAAGGCCGGGCCAACATCGACGCGGGTGACGAGTCCGTGGACGTCCTCGGCTTCGACGTCCTGATCTACCCGCCGGGCCTGGAACACGCCGAGCACCTCGACCTGCGCCATCGGCAGGAGATCATCTGTCTCTGGGCGGACACCGGGCCCACCGGGTCGTTCGACCATGCGATCAAGCTCATGGACGAGCGCGGCACACTGCGCTCGCTGTTCGAGATGGTGTACGACGAGTTCACGACCAACCGCCCGTTCTCGCCCGACCTTATCTCGTGCTACCTCCAGGCCATCTTCCTCCAGGTGCGGCAGCACTTCTCCGAGCCATCCCGCGACGCCAGCACGCTCGTCGAGCGCTGCCTCGGGTTCATCCACGAGCACTATGCCCGGGACTTCGACATCGGGGAGCTGGCGCGACAGGTCTCGGTCAGCCCGAGCTACCTGTTCCGACTCTTCAAGAAGAAGATGCACGTCACGCCGATGCACTATCGGAACATCGTCCGCCTCGACAAGGCGAAGCTGCTCCTCGCCGACCAGGCGCTCACCGTCGACGACGTCGCCGAGCGCGTCGGATACGAGGACCCCAAGTACTTCTCGCGCGTCTTCCGGGATCTCGTGGGCGTGTCGCCGAGCGCCTACCGCAAGGAACGCCTCTGATCTCCTGAGACCCGGGTGCGTCCGGCCCGATTCGCGTCACTTCCATCCACCTACCCGCAAGGCGTCTCGGTTCACCCGCCGCCCAGGGCTGGCTACGATGCGGACAAGTCGAGGAGCGACGTGCAATGACCGTGGCGCAGCAACCGGCGGTGACGGGCCCGACCGAGCGCATTCGCGGCCTGAAGGAGCGGATGCTCGACGAGCCGCGGTACCTCTCGATCGAGCAGGCGCTGATCGTCACCGACGTCTACCAGGCCCACGAGGGCGAGACCGCCGCGGTCAAGCGGGCGCTGTCGCTCGCCGAGGCGATGCGCCGCATCGAGATCCACGTCGACCCCGACGAGCTGATCGTCGGCAACCGCACGACCGGCGTCCGCGCCGGCGTCGTCTTCCCCGAGGCCGGGATCAGCTGGATCGACCGCGAGCTCGACACGATGTCGAGGCGGCCGCAGGACAGGTTCAATGTCCGCCCCGAGGACGCGGCAACGTTCCGCGCGCGGATTCTCCCGTACTGGCAGGGCAGGACCCTCGAGGACACGCTCCGTGCCGAGGACGGGCCGCTCCTCGACGCCATCGCCCGCGTGGTCAAGATCAACCAGAAGGACCATGCCCAGGGTCACATCTGCCCCGACACGGCCAAGTGGATTCGGCTGGGGCCCGCCGGAATCCGCGCCGAGGCGGCGGCCAGGGCGGTCTTCGCGACGCCCGATCAGCGCGAGTTCTACGACTCGGTCCTGATCGTCCTCGACGCATCGATGGACTTCATGCGCCGCTACGCCGACCTCGCCGGCGAGATGGTCGCGACGGCCGACTCGCCGGAGCGCGCCGCTAACCTCCGCGAGACCGCCCGCATCTGCAGCAAGCTCGCCGAGGGCGGCGCGGAGACCTTCCGGGAGGCCGTCCAGGCGCTCTGGTTCCTGTTCGCGCTGCTCCACCTCGAGAGCAACGCTTCGTCGTTCTCGCCCGGGCGCGCGGACCAGTACCTCTATCCCTACTACCTGGCCGACATCGAGGCCGGCCGCCTGGACCGGGCGGGCGCCCTCGAGCTCATCGAGGCGCTGTGGCTCAAGTTCAACCAGATCGTCTACCTCCGGAACTCGCACTCGGCGTCGTTCTTCGCCGGCTTCCCGATCGGCTTCAACGTCGCCTTCGGCGGCCGCGACGAGGCCGGCCGCGACGAGTCCAACGAGCTGTCCCACCTGTTCCTCGAGGCGCAGAGCCACATCCTCCTGCCGCAGCCCAACCTGTCGGCCCGGCTCCACGAAGGCACCCCGGACGCGCTCCTCGACGAGTGCACCAGGGTCATCGGCCTGGGATCGGGCATGCCGCAGGTTTTCAACGACGAATCGATCATTCCCGCCCTCGAGGCGCAGGGCATCGCCCCCGCCGACGCGGTCAATTACTCGATCGTCGGCTGTGTCGAGCTCTCCACCCACGGGAACAACCTCGGCTGGTCGGACGCCGCGATGTTCAACCTCGTCAAGGCGCTCGAGCTCGCCATGAACGACGGCAAATGCCTGCTGAGCGGCGCACAGCTTGGCCCACGGACCGGCTATCTCACCGACTTCGCCAGCTACGAGGACCTCGAGGCGGCCTTCGCGGTCCAGATCGACTACTTCTTCGAGAAGATGATCGAGGCATGCGAGAAGGTCGAGGAGATCCACCAGCGGCTCCTGCCCTCGGCGTTCCTCTCGTCCGTCATCGACGACTGCCTCGACCGTGGCCTCGACGTCACCCGCGGCGGCGCGCACTACAACCTGTCCGGCATCCAGGTCATCCAGGTGGCCAACGTCGCCGACAGCCTGGCCGCCGTCAAGAAGCTGGTTTACGACGAGGGCACGGTGGACAGGGCCCGGCTCGTGGCCGCGCTCCAGACGAACTACGAGCATGACCCGGAGCTGGCACGGATCCTGATCAACAAGGCCCCCAAGTACGGCAACGACGTCGAGTGGGTGGACGCCATCGGCAACAAGTGGGTCCACTACTTCGCTCGCAAGTTCGAGGGCCGCACCAACTACCGCGGTGGTCGCTACCACACCGGGCTGTACACCGTCAGCGCGCATGTCCCGATGGGTGCCAACGTCGGCGCGACCCCCGACGGCCGCCCGGCCGGCGCCCCCCTCGCGGACGGTGGCATGTCGGCCGTCTACGGTCGCGATCGCCGCGGGCCGACGGCGCTGCTCTCGTCCGTGGCCCGGGTGGATTCGTACCTTGGCAGCAACGGCACGCTTCTCAACATGAAGTTCCTGCCGCGCCTGTTCAAGTCCCAAGAAGGGTCCCAGGCGTTCGCCTCGATGCTGCGCGGCTTCGTGAAGCTGGGCATCAACCACGTCCAGTTCAACGTCGTCACCCGTGACGACCTGATCGCCGCCCAGAAGGAACCCGACAAGTACCGCAATCTGACCATCCGGGTCGCCGGGTACACCGCCTACTTCACCGAGCTCGCCGAGGATCTCCAGAACGAGATCATCGCCCGGACGAGCTACGAGGACTCGTGACCACGGGCCGGGTCTTCGATATCCAGCGGTTCTCCGTCCACGACGGACCCGGGATACGGACCACGGTCTTCCTCAAGGGCTGCCCGCTTCGCTGCCGGTGGTGCCAGAACCCGGAGGGATTGGAGCGGGCGATCTCGCTCTGGCACTTCGAGAACCTCTGCGGCCGCACGGGCCACTGCCAGGACGTCTGCCCGACTGGGGCGATCACCCTCACGCCCGTCGGCGTCGAGATCAACCATGCGGCCTGCACGCTCTGCGGCGACTGCGTCGAGGTCTGCCCGAACAACGCCCTCGCTTTCGACGGTCGGGACATCACCACCGACGAGGTCCTTGCCGAAGTGTCCCGCGACGCGATCTTCCACGAGGTCTCCGGCGGCGGGGTGACTTTCTCGGGCGGCGAGCCCCTGGCCCAGCCGGCGTTTGTTCGCGACACCGCGGCGGCGCTCAAGTCCCGGGGCCTGCCGACCACGCTCGAGTCGTCGTTCCACGCGCCGTGGTCCTCCATCGAGCCGCTGCTCCCGGTCATCGACCTGTTCATCGTGGACGTCAAGGTTGCGGATCCAGCGGCGCACCGCGTCGCCACCGGCGTTTCGAACGAGCTGATCCTGGACAACCTCCGCCGCCTTACCAAGGCGCTCCGGGGCGAAGGGCGGATCCTGGTCCGCGTGCCACTGATCCCGGGCTACACGGCGACGCCCGAGAACCTGGGGGCGATCGCGGACCTGCTGGTGGCAGTTGACCCGTCGCTGCCCGTCGAGCTGATGAACTTCAACCCCCTCGCGAGCGCGAAGTACCGCCGGATGGGGATGGCGTACGAGTTCGCCGACGCCGCCAGAGCGTATTCGCCGGCCGAGATGGCCGGGTTCCAATCGTTGTTCGCCGAGCGTGGCCTCACCGTGCGGTGATGTCCCGACGGTCGCTGTCCGGAGCCCAACGATGAGCAGCGTCGTCCGCGATCTGGTCGACGCCGCCAAGGGCGGCCGGCCCGTCTACATCAGCACCGTTCGCGAGCGCCTCGAGGGGCTGGACCCAGCCGCATCGTTCCGGGTGACGGCCACCCTCCAGGGCTTCGACGCACGCGTCCGTGCCTTCTCATTCGCGTTGCCGAAGTTCGCCTCGCTCGCCTTCGACGAGCGGGCGATGATCATCGAATACGTGCTCGCGAGCCTCTACAACATCATCTCGACGGTCGGCGGCCGGGGTCTGACGCTCGAGACGAGCGACGACGACGGCGACGGGGTGGAGCTCGCGGCGATCTTCGAACAGGAGTTTGGCATCGGCCTGGCCCGTCTCGACCGGCCCGGCTACGGCCGGGCCATCAACGTCGCCGAGCGCATGGACGAGGCGGTGTCCCCGGAGGGCACGCCGGACCGGGGCATGTTTCGGCTGGCCAGGCGGATGCCCTCCGAGTCACGCGAGATGCCCGTGTCTCGGGCCGGCCCAGGAGGCAGCATCGCGGAGCTCTGCGACCGTTCCCGACAAGGTCTAGTCGGCGCTGCGATCTGCGGCATCGACGTCGGTGGTACGGACATCAAGCTCTGCCTCGCTGTCGACGGTCAGGTCGCGAGCTTCCTCGAGTACGACTGGTTCCCCGCCGCGTTCACCGCCGTCGACCAGATCATCGACCCCATTGTGCTTTTGGTCCGCCTCCTGCGGCTCGACGGCGCTTGTGCCCGGGGCCTGCCCAACACCGCCGCCGTCGCCGAGGTGCTCCAACCGGCCTTCGGCCGTGGAGCGTCATTGGCGGTGATCGAGGCTGCTGTACGCGCCGGGGAGGCGCTCCTCGCCGAGCCGTTCGCGCTCGACGCCATCGGCGTCTGCTTCCCGGACGTCGTGGTGCGCGACAAGATCGTCGGCGGCGAGGTATACAAGACGCGCGGGATGCGAGACCACCTGGGGGCTGCCTACGAAGGCGAGTTCCGGCGTCTCTCGAGCCTGAGCGAGGAGCTGCGCACCTTCGTGAGGCCTGGCGGCGTCGTGGGGATCGTCAACGACGGGCCGATGGCTGCCTTCACTGCCACCGTCGAGCTCGGAGCCGCAGCCCCAGCATCGATCAAGGACGGCGTCTTCGCGCACACGCTCGGGACGGAGCTCGGGTCGGGATGGGTGACCGAGGACGGCGAGATCCCGGAGATCCCCCTCGAGATCTACAACTGCATCCTTGATCTGGGCAGCTACCCGGAGCGCGCGTTCGCGCCCGACGACGTGCGCAGCGTCAACAACTTCAACACCCGGCTGGCCGGGACGCTCCAGAAGTACACCAGCCAGAGCGGGGTCTTCAGGCTCGCGGCCAAGTACCTGCCGGAGCAGGACCCCGCGCTCTACGCAGAGCTGCTCGACCGCGGCCTGCTCGAGGGCTCCCCGTCGGGCCTGTTCGTCCCGACCGAGCCCAGGGACATGCGGAAGCCGCTCCTGGAGCTCCTCATGGCGGCTGCCGAGGCGGGCGGGCACCCGGCCGTCGACCGGATCTTCCGCGAGGTCGGCGAGTTCATGGCCGTCGCCTGGCTTGAGTCGAAGTGGCTGCTCGACCCGGCCGTCGCTCAGCGCATCCTGTTCGGCCGCCTGGTCAAGCGCCGCGTGTGTTTCGACCTGATGGTCGAAGGCGCCCGCTCGATCGCCCCGTCGCTCGTGCTCGAAGTCGCCGACGACGAGATGGCGAACACCGACCTCATGCGCCAGCTCCGCGACAGCGATCGGTACACGGTGGCCCAGTTCGCCCAGGCGATCGGGGCCATCCACTACGCCAACTACCGGCGCAATGCGGCGTCGGTTGCCGCCCCGATGACGAGCGGGGCATCGTGATGGCCCCACGCACCGGCAAGGGCCAGCTTCGCGTCGGCGTGCTCGGCGCGGGCATGATCTCGACGATCGAGTACGGCTACCTTCCGCATCTCGGCAAGATCCGCGATCGGGTACATGTCGTCGCCATCGCCAATCGCGGCCTGGAGAAGGCCCGCGCCGTGGCCGAGTCGCAGCACATCGACCACGCGGTTGCCTCGCTTGATGAGCTCCTCGCCTTCGACATCGACGCGGTCGTGAACCTGTTGCCCGGGCCCGACCACTTCCGTGCCTCACGCACGATCCTCGAGTCGGGGCGCCACCTCGTCACCGAGAAGCCCATCGCAGGCACGATGGCCGAGGCCGACGAGCTGCTCGACCTCGCGGATCGCGCCGGGCTCTACGTCGTCTCGGCGCCCGCCGACATGCTCGCGGCACCATGGGCACGCGCCCGCGACCTCGTGGCCCGCGGGGCGATTGGCAAGGTTGCGTTTGCTCGCGTCCAGTCTTCGCACGCCGGGGCGGCCGGCCTGGCCTGGCCGGTCAACCCATCCCAGTTCTACCAGCGCGGGGTCGGGGCGCTGCTCGACATGGGGGTGTACGGCCTCACGCAGGCCACGGGCGTGCTGGGGCCGGCACGGCGGGTGTCCGCCCTGTCGGGGATCACGGTCCCCGTCCGCCGGACGCGCGGTGGTCCGTTCGACGGCCTCGAGATCCCGGTGACCGCCCCCGACAACAACCTCGTCCTTCTCGACTTCGGCGAGGCGACCTTCGCAGTCATCGACGGCACCTTCAACGTCGTCGCCTCACGGGCGCCTCGTATGGAGGTCTACGGGCTGGAGGGCACGCTGCTTGTCAACCGACCCGACGAGGCTGTGCCGCCGATCGAGGTCTACCGCCTGGATGCCGCCCCCGGAATCGCCGGCTGGGTGACGCCGCGGACCTATGAGATCTTCCCGGAGGGGTCGGACCGCTTTGTCGAGCTCCAGCGCGGAGCCCTGATCGAGCACCTGGCCGACTGCATCCGGGATGGACGGCAGCCGGTCGCGAGTGGCTACCACGCGCGCCACGTCCTCGAGGTCATGCTCGCGGCAGAACGATCGGCCGCAGAGGGAAGGGTCATCGATGTGGCCTCGACGTTCTGACACCACGCCCCGAAGCATCGTGTTCCGTTCGCGCCACGTCCGGGACCGATCTTGAGCGCCGCCGAAGGATCCGCCCGGCACGGAGCCGGGCGCCCCGCGACGATCATCGTCGTGATCGGGCCAGCGGGGTCAGGAAAGTCTACGGTTGCGGCCGCGCTGGGGCGCCGGCTCGGCTGGCCGATCGCCGACGGCGATGACTTCCACTCGACCGCCAGCATCGAGAAGATGAGCTCGGGCCAGCCGCTGGACGACGACGACCGGTTGCCGTGGCTCGCGGCGATCGGACGGTGGATCGACGAGCAGGTGGCAGCCAACCGGTCCGCGATCGTGGCGTGCTCGGCGCTGCGGAGAACCTATCGGGAGATGCTCAGGGGCGGCCGCAGCGGGGTCTGGTTCGCGTGTCTCGAGGTGCGTCGTGAGGAACTCGACCGCCGGGTTGGACGCCGGCGGGGCCACTTCATGCCCGTCTCACTCGTCGCGGACCAGCTCAAGGTCCAGGAGCCGTTGGGGGCCGACGAGCCGGGGGTCATCGTCGACGCGGGTCAACCGCCGCAGGCCGTCGTGGCGGCGATCATCAGCCGCTTGCCCTGAGGTATCGGCCCGCGCGCTCCCAGGTCACAGGTGAAGCGCGGCAAGGACGAGCCGCTCAAGCCTCGGCGATCACCCCGATGGAGATCGAGAAGCCGGCCCGGCGATGGGACAGCGGCAGGAGCGTGCTCTGGCCGATCGGCCCGTCGCCCGGGAACCAGCGGGCCCACTCCTCGTTGAAGAGATCGAAGTCGCCGGCCTCGCGGAGCGACCAGTTCGCCCAGACGATCTTGTCGGGCGAGGTACCGGCTTCCTCGAGCTTGGTCTTGAGGTTTGCCAGGCACTGGCGGGTCTGCTCCTTGATCCCGCCACGGACGACCTGGCTGGTCGCCGGATCGATCGGCCCGACGCTGGACAGGTAGATCATCCCGCCGGCCTTCACGGCCTTCCCGTGGCCGACCAGGACGGGCCGAGTCTCGTCCGTGCTGGTCGCCCCGACCGACCAGCGGCCCTTGCCCTTCTTCGGCGGCTTGGACGGGTCCTCGGGCGGGATCCCGAAGTCGCCGGCCGGCAGCTCGAGGCCGGAGGTCTTGAAGACGCCCATGAACGACGGCCGGATGCCGGTCGGGTTCAGCGAGCCGATGACCTTGCCGTCCTTGAAGTCGGTCTGCTCGAAGGCGAAGACGTCCTGGGTCAGGATGTCGTCGTCCTCGCTGCCGTAGACCTCGGTGATGTTCACGATCTTGCGGCTGCCGTCCCGGAGCCGGGCGGTATGGACGATCACGTCGACCGCGGAGGCGATCTGCTCGCGGATCGCTCGCAGCGGCAGCTCGTAGCCGGCCATCAGGATCATCGTCTCGAGTCGCCGGAGCATGTCCTGGGTGGTGTTGGCGTGGCCGGTGGAGAGCGAGCCGTCCTGGCCGGTCATCATCGCCTGGATCATGTCGAGCGCCTCGCCCGAACGACACTCGCCGACGATGATCCGGTCGGGTCGCATGTGGAGGGCGTTGCGGAGGAGGTCGCGGATCGTGATCTCGCCGGCGCCCTCCGCGTTGGGCGGCCGGGCCTCGAGCGTCACGACGTGCTCCTGGCGGAGCTGGAGCTCGGCGGCATCCTCGATCGTGACGATCCGCTCGTCCTCGGGGATGAACGACGACAGAACGTTGAGGAACGTCGTCTTGCCCGATCCCGTGCCGCCCGAGACGAAGATGTTGAGCCGGGCCAGGACGCAGAAGCGCAGGAAGTTGAAGATCTCGGGCGTCGCGGTGCCGAAGCCGATGAGGTCCTGGACCGTATACGGCGTGGCGGCGAACTTCCGGATCGTGATCACCGGGCCGACGAGCGACAGCGGCTCGATGATGGCGTTCACCCGCGAGCCGTCGGGCAGGCGGGCATCCACCCGGGGGCTGGACTCGTCGATCCGGCGACCGAGCGGGGCGATGATCCGGTCGATGATGCGCTGGACGTGCTCGTCGTTCAGGAACGTGACGGGAACCCGCTCGATCTTGCCCTTGCGCTCGATGAACACGTTGTTGGGGCCGTTGACCATGACCTCGGTGATCGTCTCGTCGCGGAGGAGCGGTTCGAGCGGCCCGAATCCGGTGACCTCGTGGACGATGTCCTCGACCAGGCCGAGGCGCTCCTGGCGGGTCAGCGAGAAGGCGTACTTGGCGATGATCCGGTCGATGATCCCGGCGACACGGGTCCGCAGCTCGGTCGGGTCGGTGACGTCGAGGAGGGTCTCGAAGGCATCGATCGCCTCGGTCTGGACCCGGGCACGGATGTCGGCGAGCAGCGCCTCGCGACCCGGGGCCGGCGCTGCGGCCGGCGCCTGGCGCGACCCGGGGCGCTCGGGCGGATGCTCGACCGGCGTCGATTCGACGTCGGTCTCTGCTCGCTTGAGGGCCTTCTCAACCCGCTGGCTGAGGGACATGGACCAGACCTCCCTCGGGCACGCGTCGTGGACCGGTTTGGGCCTCGACCGTTCCCGCCCCCGCTGACTGGTCCAGAGGATAGTCCCACCGCGGCGAGACGACCAAGGACCCAAAGGGCCTATTCGGGATGCGCGGGCGAGGCGTCGCGGATCTCGCCCGGCCAGGTGGGATTCCCGGAACGTCGATCGAGCCGTGCCATGATCCGTCCATGCAGCAGCCGCGGATCCTCGTCGTCGACGACGAGGCGCCCATCCTCGACCTGGTCCGCGGATACCTCGAACGCGAGGGCTTCGCGGTGGCGACGGCGATGGATGGGCTTGCCGCGGTCGACGCCGTTCGTGCGTCCGCCCCCGATGTCGTCATCCTCGACGTCATGCTGCCGGGGCTCGACGGGATCGAGGTCTGCCGGCGGATCCGGACGTTCTCCGACGCCTACGTCCTGATGCTCACGGCGAGGGGCGAGGAGATCGATCGGATCGTCGGCCTGACTGTCGGCGCCGACGACTACCTGGTGAAGCCGTTCTCGCCGCGCGAGCTCGTGGCGCGGGTGCGGGCGCTGTTGCGTCGGCCGCGAGGGTCGGCAGCTGTATCCGTGGCCGAGGGTCCCCCGGGCCTCATGCTCGATACGGGCCGCCGCGTCGTCCGGGTGGACGGTGGCGTGGTCGAGCTGACTGCCCTCGAGTTCGACCTCCTCGCCGTGTTGGCGCGGGACCCCGGGATCGTCGTCGGGCGCCAGGTCCTGCTGGATCGGGTCTGGGGGGCGGACTTCGTCGCCGACGACCACCTGGTCGACGTCCACATCGGCAACCTCCGGCGAAAGCTCGGCGACGACCCGGGGCGTCCGCGGTTCATCGAGACCGTCCGCGGCGTCGGCTATCGGCTGCGCGAGGCCGGGTGATGCTGCCGCGCTCCCTGCGCGCCCGCCTGCTCGTCGCCTTCCTCGTCGTCGTGGCGGCGTCGCTCGGCACGGTCGGCGTCGCCGTCCTGTTCGTCGGCCCGGGCTATTTCGCCGATGCGATGGGCCACCTCCCTGGTGACCCGATGGGCGACGCGATGAGCGCCGCCACGCAAGTCGCGTTTGCCGACGCGATGCGGCAGGCGTTGCTCGCCGCGACCGTCATCGCGATCGTCACCGCGGCGGTCGTGAGCCTCGCCGTCGCCGCCCGGATCGCGCGGCCCATCAGCGCCCTCGCCAGCGCGGCCCGCCGCCTCGCCGGTGGGAGCTACTCGGAGCGCGTGCCGGTCGACGATCCGGGTGAGCTCCGCGAGCTGGCGGCCTCCTTCAACGAGATGGCCGATTCGCTCGAAGCGACGGAGCGCCGGCGGCTCCAGCTTGTAGGCGACGTCGCCC
This sequence comes from Chloroflexota bacterium, assembly GCA_004297395.1. GTDB lineage: Bacteria > Chloroflexota > Limnocylindria > Limnocylindrales > CSP1-4 > UBA5189. Next base: position 67,020 of record SCUO01000093.1, read on the forward strand.
ACGAGCTGCGGACGCCGCTCACGACCCTCGACGGCTACCTAGAGGGCCTCGAGGATGGCGTTATCGAGCCGAACCCCGAGACATGGCGGCTCCTGCGCTCCGAGACCGGGCGCCTGACGCGCCTCGTCGCCGACCTCTCCGAGCTGTGGCGGGCGGAGGCTCGCCAGCTCCCGCTGACGTTCGATGCCCTGGATCTCGCGACCGTTGCGGCTTCGGTCGTGGAGCGGTTCGCCCCGCTGGCCGCGGCCCGCGACATCCGCATCGAGCTCAGCGCGTCGCCGGCCGTAGCCCGGGCGGATCGCGATCGCGTCGCCGAGATCGTCGACAACTTCCTCTCGAACGCCATCCGCCACGCTCCCGACGGCTCGGCGATCGAGGTCGGCACGAGCGTCGTGGGGCGGGCCGCCCGGGTCTGGGTCGCCGATCGCGGGCCCGGTCTTGCCCACGACCAGCTCGAAGCGGTCTTCGAGCGCTTCTACCGCGTCGATCCCGCGCGCAGCCGCGCGGCCGGCGGATCCGGCATCGGGCTCGCCATCGTGCGGGCCCTGGCAGCCGCGATGGGCGGTCGAGCCTGGGCCGAGAGCCCCGGCCCAGGCCGGGGTGCCACCTTCCTGCTGGAGCTGCCGCCGGCCTGACCGAGGCTGTGCAGCTGCCGCTCCGGGTGGTGGCCTGTTGACCGAATCTTGAGGAAGCCTTGCCCGGTACCGCCATGGCAACCTGAGCCGGGAACGCGACGCTCGTCATCGGCCGGTTCGTCCCACCGGCCCCGCACGAGGAGTGTTGCGATGATGACGGGTTGGACGATCGGGCTCGAAGGATGGCTCTGGATGGGCGCCTGGGCCGTCGTGCTGGTCGCCGTCGTGTGGTTCCTCGTCCGAGAGCCAAGCCACCCTGACCGCTCCGACGCGGTCGAGCTGCTCCGCGGACGGCTTGCCCGTGGAGAGATCACGCCCGACGAGTTCGAGCGCGCGCTTCGCCTGCTCGAGCCCCGGCACCACGTTTGAGGGAGTCCTCGTTTGACCACCCACGTCGCCCGTCTCGTCGCCGCAGCCGCCATTGTCGCGGCGTTGGCCATTCCCGCTGTGGCGATGGCCGCTGATCCCGATCCCGCCGCGCCCCCGCCCGCGGTCGTCGCCTGGCAGGTCCACATCGACCACATGCGATCGATGTCGGGCAACGTCGGCGCCCGCGTCGCAGCCTGCGTGGAGGTCCACGGCTCTATGGCCGGCATGCTCGGTCCGAACGGATCGATGGTCGAGATCATGGCCGGGATGATGGACGGGGGCATGATGCGATGACCTCCCAGCCGCAGACCCGCGCCGAGCGCTGGGCCCTCACGCTCGCCGAACGTCGGGGCGAGCGGGAGAGGACACCGGTCGCGGCCAGGTCCGGCTCGAACTCGGCCCGCAAGGTCGCCTTCGGCGCGATCGTCGCCGTCGTCCTCGCCGCCGGTGGTTACCTCGCCTTCGGCGACTTCCTCGACCGGCCCGCCGCCGCCGAGGGGACGATCGACGTCCAGAGCTCGATGGCCGGCTTCACGCCGTCGGAGATCCGAGTCGAGGCCGGCACCACGGCCATCCTGGACTGGTGGACGGACGACGCCGCGGTCCACCTCGACGGTGGCGTCCACACGATGATCGCGCCGGAGCTTGGCCTCGAGGAGGCCCTCCCGGCCGAGGGCCGCCGGCTGGTCGTCTGGCAGGTCCCGGACCGGCCCGGCACCTACGACGTCTACTGCGAAACGTGCTGTGGCGGCAAGGACAGCCCGCAGATGCACGGCAAGATCGTGATCGAGGCGGCGTGATGTCGACCGGGCCGGTGGCGGCGGGGATTCCCTCCTCGCCGCTCATCTTCGGCTGGCCCCGGCCCGCTGTCGCGCTCGCCTCGCTGATCGCCGGTGTCTCGCTCGCCGCGTCGGGCTACCTCCTCGTGGTGCCGCTCGATGCGGGGGCGTTCGGCGGCCTGACCGTTCCGACGGTGCTCGCCGCGGGTGCCGCCGACGGGTTCAACCCCTGCGCCTTCGCCCTGCTCGTGCTGTTCGCGACGTACACCCTCACCCTCGTCAACGCCGTCACGGCGGCGGGGACGCCTACCCTAAAGGCCCGCCGGCGCCTGCTCGGGGCCGGGTCGCTGTACGTGGGAGCGGTGCTCGTCACGTACTTCATCATCGGGCTGGGCCTGCTCAGCTTCCTGGGCTGGCTCGGACGCGACCACCTCGTCGCCCGCGGCGCCTCCATCCTGGCCCTGCTCATGGCCCTCTGGATGCTCAAGGACGTCTTCCTGCCGGGCGTGGGTCCGTCGATGATCGCGCCCTCCGGCACCCATGGCCGAATGCAGAAGGCGATGGAGCGAGGCGGCCTGGCCGGCATGCTCCTGGCCGGGGTCCTGGTCGGAATCTGCACCGTGCCCTGCTCGGGCGCCATGTACCTCCAGATCACCGCGGTCCTGCACGCCTCGGGGAGCGGCCTCGCCGGCATCGCCCTCCTGGCCCTCTACAACATCGCCTTCATCGTCCCGCTGCTCGTTCTCCTGCTCGCGGTGAGCAACCGCCGCGTCCTGGGCCAGATGGCGCGCTGGAACCGCTCGAACTCGCCGTGGATCAAGGTCGGGCTGGCCATCGCCGTGATCGCGATGAGCTTCAGCCTGTTGGTCTCGATGTGAGCGCGACGCCGCCGTCCACCGAGACGATCCGCTTCCCCGTCTCGGGGATCACCTGCGGCTCCTGCGTGAACCGGATCACGAGGGCGGTCCGGAAGCTGGACGGCGTGAGCCGTGTCGTCGTCGATCTTCGCCGGGAGACCGCCACCGTCAGTCGCGAGCCCGCGTTGGTGTCGAACGCGGCGCTCGCGGCGGCGGTGGCCGAGGCCGGCTACGCGGCCGACCTGTCGACCGCCATGACGGTCTCGCCGGACGAGGCGCGCGGCCTCCTCGCGCGCCTCGTTGCCCGGCTGCCGGGAGCCTCACACCCAAGGGGGTTGTGAACAGCAAGGCAGGCCCGGCCTAGAATCGCCACGCGACCATGAGGCCGATGCCAGGTCGGGCTCCCGCGACAAGCCGGGAGTGCGTCGCGCCGTCGGCGCATATCTCCCCACATATATACCCACTATCTATCTGTCGGCACCTTCGCTCCCGGCCAGGGCAGGGCCAACCTTCCCGCATGTCCGACGGATCCATGGCCCGTATCGAGGACAGCGGCGGCACGGCGACCCCGCAGCTTCAGGTCGGTACGCCCGGAGCGGGCGGGCTCGGGCGGCGGCGCTTCGTCCGGTACCTGCTGGGGTTCTCGATCGTGAGCTCGTTGGCGATGATCGTGACGCCGATCGTCGGATTCCTGATCCCCACCAGGACGGCCTCCGGCACGGAGGGCGGTCGCGTCCTCGCCGGGACCCTCGACGCCCTGCCGGTCGGCTCCGGCGCCGTGGTCGCGGTCGGCGCGAAGCCCGCGGTCGTCGTGAACACGACGGCGGGGATCAAGGCCTACTCGGCGATCTGCACCCACCTCGGCTGCATCGTCGCCTGGGACGGCCCGGCCAACACGATCGTGTGTCCCTGCCATGACGGGCGGTTCAACCCGACCACCGGTGCGGTGGTGTCCGGGCCTCCGCCAGCCCCGCTCACGCCCCTCACGACGGCCGTCGAGGGCAACGACATCTACATCGTGACGGGCTGACGATGACGGCCGGCGCCAAGTCCGAAGAAGGTCCGGGCGGCGTCCTGGGCTGGGTCGAGAATCGTCTCCACCTCGCTCCCTTCATCGGCGCCCTGCTCCACGTCCGGATCCCGGCGAATGCCAAGACGTTCTACCTCGGCGGGATCACCCTCTTCCTGTTCGGCATCCAGGTCGTCACGGGGACGCTCCTCGCCCTCTACTACAGCCCGACGCCGGAAGCTGCCTACGAGAGCGTCCTGTCGATCACGAGCGACGTCCAGTTCGGCTGGCTGATCCGGAGCGTCCATCACTGGGCGGCCAACCTGATGCTCCTGTTCCTGGTCCTCCACCTCCTCCGGATCTTCGTCCAGGCGGCCTACAAGTACCCGCGCGAGATCACCTGGATCGTCGGTGGCGGGCTGCTCCTGATCACGATCGGCTTCGGCTTCACCGGCTACCTCCTGCCCTGGGACCAGCGCGCCTACTGGGCGACGGTCGTGGGTACGGAGATCGCCGGGGACGTCCCGGTCATCGGCTCGTCGCTCCTGCTCCTGCTTCGCGGTGGGGCGGAGGTCAGCGAGGCGACCCTTGCCCGGTTCTTCGGCATCCACGTGCTGGTCCTGCCGCTCCTCCTCGGCGGGCTCGTGGCCCTCCACCTCTTGTTCGTCCACCAGCAGGGCCTGGCCAACCCGAGCCGAGCCGAGGCGCGGCCCGGGCGGGTGACCGCCCCCCAGCCGCCGGACAAGCTCAAGCCGTTCTTCCCGGACTACATCCTTGACGAGGTCATCGCCTGGTACGCGGTCCTGGCCGGGCTGGTGATCCTGGCGTCGCTCTTCCCTGCCGGCCTCGAGCCGAAGGCCGACCCGTTGGTCACGCCGGAGCACATCAAGCCGGAGTGGTACTTCCTTGCCGTCTACCAGCTCCTCAAGCTTGTTCCCGAGACGGTCGGCGTCGTGGCCCCGGTGGCACTCGTGATGATCATCGTCCTCCTGCCCCTGCTCGACCGGAACGAGGAGATCCGGCCACGGCGGCGACCGATCGCCCTGGGGCTCGCGCTGGTCCTCCTCGTGGCGATGGCCGTGCTGACGTACTTCGGCGGCCGGGTGTAGCCGTGACGAGCCTCCGAGCCATCCGTCCGTTCCTCGCACCCGGCCTGCTGGCGCTGGCGAGCCTGTTCATGACGTCGATCGCCACCGCCGGCGCGCCGGCGGATGACTCGCGGTCCGGATCCTGGGCACTCACCGTCGCCCAGGCCACCCCGACACCCGAGGTCCCGCTCGAGTCCGCGCCGCCCCTGCCGACGCCGATCGCGCACCCGGGCGACGCGAGCTCGACCGGCTGCGTTGACTGCCACTCCAAGGTCGACAACCGGCAGGCCGCGATCGCCGACGAGTGGCGGGCGAGTGTCCATGCCAAGGAGGGCGTCGGCTGCGCCGATTGCCACGGTGGCGACCCCACCTCCGACGAGATCACGGTCGGGATGGCCGAGGCGGGCGGGTTCCAGGGTGTACCCGGCCGCGACGAGACGGTCGCCCTGTGCGGCAGCTGTCACGCCAACGCCGACCGGATGCGGCCCTACCAGGTCGCGACCGATCAGTACTCGAAGTACTACTCCAGCGTCCACGGCCAGCGCCTCCTGATCGCCAGGGATGAGCGCGTCGCGATCTGCTCCGATTGCCACGGCGCTCACGGCGTCAAGCCGGCCTCCGACCCGACGGCGGACGTCTACCCGCTCAACGTCCCGGCGCTGTGTGCCTCATGCCACGCCGACGCCGCGAAGATGCAGCCGTACGGCATCCCGACCGATCAGTACGACGTCTACAAGCTCAGCATCCACGGGACACAGCTGCTCGAGGAGCAGGACCTGAGGGCGCCGACGTGCGCCTCGTGCCACGGCTCCCACGCCGCCAAGCCGCCGCGCAGCGACGAGGTCGTCGCCGTCTGCGGCCAGTGCCACACGGCGACCCAGGCGCTGTACGAGGAGAGCGCCCACGCGCGGCTCGAGGGCGTCGGACCGAAGTGCTGGACCTGCCACGGCACCCACGACGTCAGTGAGCCCGACGAGCGCCTCTTCCTCCACGAGGGCGGCGTCCCCGATTACCTCTGCGCGACCTGTCACAGCGCGACAGACCAGAGCCTTCGCCTCGAGATGGACCGCTTCGAGCAGGAGTCGGACCGGCGCTGTGACACCTGCCACCACGAGCGCTCGCTCATCTACTCGCAGGTCGAGGCGATCGCCGGGGCGATCGGCGGGGCACGGGATGCCTACGATACGGCCCTCCACCGCATCGACGACGCCGCCGCGCTGGGCATGATCGTGACCGATGCCGATGTCGCGGCACAGGAGGCCAGGACCGAGCTCATCAAGGCCCGGGCGGCCGTGCACACCACGAAGCTGACCACGATCTCCGCCCTCACCGACGCGGCCCTCGCGAAGTCGGCCGCCGCCCAGGACCTCGCCAACGCCAAGCTCGCCGAGAGCGACTTCCGGCGCGAGGCGATGGTCATCGTCATCGCCCTGATCAGCCTCAACGTCCTCGTCCTCGTGTGGCTCAGGAGGCGCCTGCACGCGACGAGCTGACGCCGCCGCCGCCCGGGCCGGACGGCGGGCGTTCCGTGCCGGAAGGGCACGGCCCACCTGTGCCGAAAGGCACTGTCCCGGGCACACGCCCGACGCCCATCGTCGGTCCATGCGCGATCCGAAGCCGATCCGCGACCTCGAACGGCTGAAGTGGGTTGGTGTCCTCCTGCCCATTGCCCTGATCTGGGCCTGGGAGCTCGCCCGCTTCCTGTTCGTCGACGGGACGCTGCCGGTCCAGGATGAGCACATCCTCTCGGCCCTCATCCTGGCCGGCGGGATCGTCCTGTTCGGGATCGTCATGGCCGTCCTGCTCGAGCGCACCCAGAAGGCGATACTGCGGCAGAACCGCGACCTCACGGCGCTGACGACGGTCGGCTCGGCGGTCCGGGCGGACCATTCCGTCGCCCACATGGCGACCCAGGCCCTCGAGCGGCTGATCGAGCAGACGGGCGCTCACGCCGGGGTGATCAGGGTCGCCGGGGCGGACGGCGAGCCTATCCTTGTCCGCCGGTCGGGCCCGGGCACGGAGAGCCCTGCCTGGGTCGAGGCCCTCCTCGACGAGGCGGTCGAGGTCGCGTTCGGGGTCCACTACAGCGATCGAGACGATCTCGACACCCTCGTCCTCGATCTCGGCTTCGACCCTCGCCTGGCGGCCGATGACCGGATGCGCCTCGTCTTCCACCCGCCCGTCCGGCCGAACCTCACCGACGAGATCCTCGAGGAGCTCGCCCAGGACGTCGAGACGAGTTTGCGGATCGAGCGCCTCGTTTCCGACCTCCGCCGCCGGGAGCACGAGCGTGGCGCGCTCTACGAGCTGGCCCTCCAGCTGACCGAGCGGCCCGAGCTGTCCGGCGTCCTCGACCGGATCACCCAATACGCCCGCGAGCTGCTGTCGGCCGACCGGGCCGTGGTCTGCCTGGCCGAGCCGGCGCGGCCGCCAAGCGCCGCCGTATCGGCCGGCTCCGCCGGACGGACGTCGACCCGGCGGGCGATCGTCGACGACGGGCGGGTCTGCCTCCTGGCCCACGAGGGCATCGGCCCGATCCATGCCCGGAACCCGGGGTGCCCGGTCCAGCCGGGCGCACCCGACGCCGCGTTTCTTGCCCGTCCGTTGCGGGGACCCGGCGAGCTGCTCGGCGAGCTGTGCGTCACCCGTGCGCCGGACCGCCCATTCAGCGAGGCGGAGGCAACCCTCCTCGGCGCCCTGGCTGACATGGCCGCAATCGCCGTCCGGACCTCGCGCCTCCACGAATCCGAGGAGCAGATGACGATCCTGTCCGAGCGGGACCGGATCGCCCGCGAGCTCCACGACAGCCTGGCCCAGGTCCTGGGCCAGATCCACCTCCAGCTCCGGGCCTTCGAATCAAGGACCGACGGGGCGCCGATCTCGACCGAGCTGGCCGAGCTGGCCGACCTCGCCGACGACGCCTATCACGATGTCCGGGAGACCATCCTGGGCCTGCGGGAGACGATCCCCTCGGACGGAGGCCTCGAAGCCGCGCTCCGAGCCTACCTCGCCAAGTACACCCGCCAGACCGGCATCCGGACCGAGCTCGACTGCGACGGCATCGCCGGCCGGTCCCTGCCGCCGAAGGCCGAGGTCCAGCTCCTCCGCGTCGTCCAGGAGGCGCTGACCAACGTCCGCAAGCACGCCGGCGCCTCGATCGTCCGGATCGAGCTCCGCGATGCCGCCGGGACGCCGGTCCTGAGCGTGACCGACGACGGGGCCGGCTTCGATCCGAAGAGCGTGGTGGCGTCCCTGACCGGTGGCTTTGGCCTGCGCTCGATGCGCGAGCGGGTCGAGCTCCTGGGCGGCACACTGGACGTCCACACCGCGCCCGGGGACGGGACGCGGATCGTGGCCAGACTTCGCCCGGAGGGCCCGCATGTCGCACCCACCGCGACTTCGACTGCTGCTCGTTGACGACCAGCCGCTCTTCCGGAAGGCGCTGGCCAGCCTGATCAACGGCCAGTTCGACATGACGGTCGTGGGCGAGGCCAGCGACGGCGCCGAGGCGGTCGCCCAGATGCGGGCGCTTGCCCCCGATCTCGTGGTGATGGACGTGAACATGCCGGTCGCGACCGGCATCGATGGTGTCCGCGCGGCTCGCCAGGCGGGAATCGACCTGCCGATCGTGATGCTCACCATCTCCGACGAGGACGACGACCTGTTCGAGGCGATCAAGGCCGGCGCCAACGGCTATCTCCTGAAGAACCTCAAGCCGGAGCAGCTGTTCGAGGGCATCCGGCTGGCCGTCCGCGGTGAGGCCCCGATCTCGCCGGCCATCGCCAGCCGCCTGCTCGAGGCCTTCCGGCGCGGCGGCCCGCCGAGCTCATTCCGCGCGCCCGCGCCAGGCGAGGACGAGCTGGAGCTGACCCGGCGCGAGGCGGAGGTGCTCCGGTACGTCGCCGCCGGGCTCTCCAACAAGGAAATCGCGACCCAGCTCACGATCACCGAGGGCACGGTGAAGAACCACGTCCACCATGCCCTCGAGAAGCTCCACCTCACCAACCGTGTCCAGGCGGCCGCGTATGCCGTCCGTCACCGGATGGGCGGCGAGGGCGGCTCCGGAGCGTGACCTTTTCGGGTGGAGGATAGGTCGGGGGATAGAAGGCGCCGCCCAAAGGTTGTGCACTCGGACGGATAGGCGACGCTCGTGGAGGTTCCTAGGATCGGGCAATGGGGCGGATGCGCCCTCCTGTGCTTGAGGCACCTGCCGCGATGCGGGGACCGGATCGAGTCGTCGTGCTGTACAGCCACCCGCTCCTGGGCGAGGGGCTCGGCCGGATGCTGGCCGACGAGCCGGACCTGTCGGTGACGACCGTGAGCCTCGATTCGATCGACGGCCTCGAGGCGGCCCTGGCCGGCGACCCCGACGTGGTCGTCTTCGAGGAAGGCGGGCCAATCGGGATCCTCGAGGTCCTGCGGCGATCCGGGGCGACCGTCATCGTCGATGTCGACATCACGTCCTCGACCGCCTGGACCCTCCAGCGCCACGAGCTGCGCTCTGCCCCGGACGAGGTTCTCGGCGCCGTTCGCGAGGCGCTCGCGGTCCGCGCCCGGTCCGCCAATGCCGGCGATTCCGGCGCGATGCTCCCGGTGTGCGCCCCCAAGGCCGCCGCAGTTTCGACCCGGGCGCGTCGCCAGGCCGGCATCGTCGCCGGCGGCTGAGCCGGCCACTCGAGCCAGCCACTCCGGCCGCCCGCTCGACCCGGCCGTCCGACCCGGCCGTCCGACCCGGACCCGGCCACACGGCCCGATCCGGGCGATACAGGCCGGAGCGCGGTGCGGGCACGCAAACCTGTACCCACGTTCTATCGGTCGGCGGATAGGAAGCGCCCGCGCGCGAGGCCACGATTTGGCACAGATCGGCGCCCATCCGTGCGCCGTGCGCAGCAAGCAGGTACGTCCCATGGCCTGGATCGCGTCCCTCACGAGGATGTCGGAGGGAGAGCTCGACCGGCTGATCAAGAGGATCGCGGCGATCCTCCTGGTCGGCACGTTCGTGTTCGTGGGTTTCTACGTCTTCGATCGCTTCCGAATGCCGGCCCCCAGCATGGTCGACCAGACGATCGCCTCGCTCGAGGCGGCGGTCCGGGAGGATCCGTCGGATATCTCCTCGCGTGGCCAGCTGGCCGACGCGTACGTCGTGGCCGAGCGCTACGAGGACGCGATCGCGCAGTACGACGCCATCCTGGCGACCGGGAAGTCCGACGAGCTGGCCCATTTCGGGCGAGCCCGTGCCAATCAGCAGATGGGCAATCTCGACGCCGCGAAGGGCGATTACCAGGCGGTCGTGGACATCGCCAAGGAAGGCGAGATGGCCCACGTCGACCCGACCCTCAATGCCGCGTTCTACGGCCTCGGCCAGATCGCGCTGCAGCAGGGCAAGCCTGCCGACGCGGCCCAGTACCTCGCGGCCGCGGTCGCGATCAAGCGGTCCGATGCAGATGCGCTGAATCTCCTCGGCACGGCGTACGTCCAGAGCGGCGAGCCGGCCAAGGCGATCGAGCCGCTCCGCAGCGCGATCGCGTTCGTCCCGATCGGTTGGAGCGAGCCGTACCTGACCCTCGCCCAGGCGTACGCGGACACCGGCGACGCCGACCGGGCCGAATGGGCGGCGGCAATGGCCGACCTGTCGGAGGAGCGCTACGAGGCTGCCACGTCGCGCCTCGAGGCGATCCTCGACGGTCCCGCGGCGCTGGAGGCCACGATCGGCCTGGCCCTGGTCAGCGAGGTGCAGGGCAAGGCGACTGACGCCGCCGACTGGTACCGCAAGGCCCTGGTGATCGATCCCGACAACGCATCGGCTCTCCTCGGCTTCAGCCGGGTCAGCCTGCCGGATGAGACGTCCGGCGCCGGACAGGGGGATGCGGAATGACCGCCGAGACCGGAACCCTGCCGGCCGGAGCCCCGCCCGCCGTCGAGACGGATCCCGAGCACCGCCGCCGGCGCCGCAAGATCGTCCTGCTCGCCCTGCTCCTCGGCAGCCTTGTGATCCTCCTCGGCATCGCCATCTGGTACCTGCTGTTCCGCCAGCCCATTCCCCTGCCGATCATCGAGGCGCCATCCGTCCCGACGTATTCGACCAGCATCTACGGCGCGAATGACCCGTCGGGTGTCGCCGTGACGCCGTCCGGCGATCGGATCTACGTCACCGAGACGGCGGGTGACAAGGTCGTCCGGATGTTCGACGGTGGCGGCAATGAGCTCGGCGTGCTGCAGCCGCCCGTCGAGACCGGCACCGAGCACGTGCCGGTCTACGTGGCGGTCCAGCCGACGACCGGCGACGTCTTCGTCTCGGACCGGCCCATGGGTGCGGTGTACGTCTACAGCCGTGACGGTGCGTTCCTCCGCGAGTTCCGGCCGGCCATCGCCATCGAGGGGTGGCAGCCACTCGGCCTGACCTTCGACGCGGCCGGCAACCTCTTCGTGACCGACCTCGCAGGCTCGCAGCGGATCCTCGAATTCGACACCGCAGAGAAGCTCGTCCAGACCTTCGGGGAGGACGAAGGCCTGTTGTTCCCGAACGGCGTGGCGGTCGATGGCAATGGCCGGGTCTACGTAACCGACAGCAACAACGGCCGCCTCCTCGTGTTCGCCGCGGACGGCAGCCTGCTCTCGAAGATCGGGCGCGGCGCAGGTGTCGCAAACCTCGGCCTGCCGAGGGGCGTGGCGATCGACGATCAGGGCCGGGTCTTCGTGGTGGACTCGAGTGGCCAGGGCGTGCTCGTCTACGCGGCCCTTGCGTCGGGCGACGAGCAGCCCGCGCACCGTGGGTTCTTTGGCGGGCATGGGATCGCCAACGGCCAGTTCGCGTTCCCGATGGGGGTTGCGGTCGACACGCATGGGCGCGTCTACGTGGCCGACACCGCGAACGACCGCATCCAGGTCTGGAGCTATTGAGATGAGGCGTCCGCGAAGGAGGTCAGTGCTGCAAACCACCACCGCCGGCAGGGCCGGCTCAGCCCAAGTCATCAATCGACAGGAAGAAAGGAGGTAGGGACAGTGAGACGACTGGCGCTCGTGATCGCTTGCGGCGCTCTCTGGCTGATCCTTGCCGCAGTTCCTGCCCTGGCTGACGGCGGCCCCCACGTGATGACCTCGAACAATGGGTCACTTGGGATCAACGCCGACGGCTGCGCCGGGTGCCATCGAGCGCACACGGCCGAGGGCCCGTTCCTCATCAACGCCGCCGACGAGTCGGCACTCTGCCTGACCTGCCACGGCGCCGCCGTGACCGGGTCGACAGTGGACGTCATGAGTGGCGTTCAGTACGCGCTCACCAACCGGTCGGGCGGCACCCAGCTCGGCGCCCTCCGAGGCGGAGGCTTCGACACGGCCCGGCTCGATGCCGGGAATGCGTCGCGGCTCGCGTACCTCCGTAGCGCCACCGACGTGTCACAGCGACCGAAGGTCGGCGTCGGTGCGCCGGAAGCGGTCACGTCCGCACACCTCGCGCTTCCCGAGAACGGCCTCGTCAACCCTGGCATCGCCTGGGGCAACGGGGCTGCGGGATCGGGGGCCGGACCGGCCGTCGAGATCACCTGCGCTGCCTGCCACAACCCGCACGGGAACGGGCAGTACCGCATCCTGAACAAGTTCGCAGAGGCCACCAATATCGACGAGACGTGGGAGTTCGACATCCGCGCCTCGTACGCGGCCAACGTGGCCGCCGCGGCCCCGCTGCCGGCATTCACGGGCGACAACCTGTACACGGTCATCTCGCACGGCCTCCAGGTCGGCGACCAGATCGTGATCGCCGGCCACACGGGCTCGACACCGGATCTCAACGGGACCTGGTTCGTCAAGTCCATCGGCAGCGGCGCCGCCAACCAGGCCTCCTCGGCCACCAATAACTTCTCGATCTCCGCGACCCTCGGCGGCGCCACGGTGGACATCACCGTCGGCGGCACCGGAGGCACAGTCGATCGGATCAGCGGCGTTGTCGTCACCGACGCGACGCTGCCGGCACCGGGCGACACCCGGAACTACACCGTGATGCAGGTCAAGAGTCCGACAGGTAGCTCGAGCGTCAATGGCCCGGAGAGCGATTACCTCCTCTACGCAAGCCAGGTCGCCGCGGCTTCCCTCTCGGGCACCTTCAACGGGATCCCGGGCAACTACACGGCAACGGCCGGCGACTACTTCGCCCGCAACGTGCCGTGGAACCCCTCGATCACCAACGTCTGTGATCCGACCGTCTTCCCGGCCCAGCCGGGCTGTGCGACCGCCCCGAGCGCGCCGAACGCGCGCCCGGTCTCGTTCAGCGGGCAGATCACGGCCTGGTGCGCGTCGTGCCACACGCGGTACTTCGCCAATAACAACCCGGTTTCCGACCCGCCCACGGGCCAGACCGGCGCCGCTTGGCAATACCCGCGGCCCGACGACAGCCTGTTCAACTACCAGCACCGCACGGTGTCCGGGCGCGACTGCCTGACCTGCCATGTCTCGCATGGCACGAATGCAGCGATGACCGGCCCCTTCTCGAGCACCTACGCATACCCGACTGGCGCCACATCGAGCTCGAGCCGGCTGCTCAAGGTCGACAACCGCGGCACCTGCCAGGCATGCCACGACCCGACAGGGACGATCACGGCTGGGACGTACATCGGCCCGGCCTTCCCGACCGTTCCGTAGAGACGCACTGAAGGGTCCGGTGGCCGTGCGAACGCCACCGGGCCCACCACCCCGACACCTCCCATCGGGAGAAGGAAGCAGGACCGTGAGACGACTGGCGCTCGTGATCGCAGGCGGCGCCATCTGGCTGATCCTTGCCGCAGTCCCTGCCCTGGCTGACGGCGGTCCCCACGTCATGGCCCAGAACAACGGGTCGCTGGGGATCAACGCCGACGGCTGCGCCGGTTGCCACCGGGCGCACACTGCCCAGGGCCCGTTCCTCATCAACGCCGCCGACGAGACTGCCCTCTGCCTGACCTGCCATGGTTCCGTGGCCGCTGGCGCGACTACCGACGTGGCGAGCGGCCTCCAGTACCGGCTGGCCGCGAGGGCCGGCACGCCACTGCTCGGCGCACTGCGCAGCGGCGGCTTCGTCCAGGCCGCGATCGATTCCGGCAATCCAGCCAGGTACCTTGTCTCGAACGACCTCGGCTCGTCCAACGACCAGTGGGCCAAGGTCGGGGTCCGTACCGACATCAGCGGTGGCGTTGACCCCGATCCCGTGACGTCCGCCCACCTCAACCTGGCCGACAACGGCCTGTCCGCACCGGCGGTCGCCTGGGGCAACGGTCCCGTCGGCCTGGGCTTCAACGGCCCCGGCCCGACGGTCGACCTGGCCTGCGCGTCCTGCCACAACCCTCACGGCAATGGCCAGTACCGGATCCTGAACCCGATCCCTGACCCCGGTGCGACGAGCGGCACCTTCACGCCGGCCGCCGCCGCCGTGGTCACCGATTCGCCGGCTGACAATCCCGACCCGGCCGAGTCCGACACGAAGAACTACACGGTCATCCAGACCCGCGGTACCCCAGGGACGCTCTCGACGTACCTCCTCTACGCGGACGACGTCCTCGACGCCGGCCACGGCGAGACGACCGGCGACTACTGGCACGTCCGGCTGCCCTGGAACTCGGCCTCGAGCGCAAGCGACGCGCCGAACGGCATCCCGGTGAACCAGACGGGCGGCCTCGTCGCGTTCAACACCCAGATGACGGCCTGGTGCAGCTCGTGCCACACGCGCTACGCCTCCGCCACGGGCGAGGAGCCGTCTGGGGACGCGCTGTTCGCCTATCGCCACGAGACGACCGGCAACCGGGCCTGCACGACCTGCCACGTCGCGCACGGCTCCAACGCCCGGATGGAGGGAGCCTACTCCCAGACCCAGCCGTTCCCCAACGGCGATGTCGTGACCTACACGATCGGGTCCGCGACCGGCGACAGCCGGCTGCTCAAGGTCGACAACCGCGGGACGTGCCAGCTCTGCCACGATCCGACGGGCACGGTCGCCGACGGGACCTATACGGGCCCGGTGCCGGTCCCCGGCGTCCCGTGAGCTGACGAAGGCCATCGATCGATGAGCCCGTCCCGGCAGCGCACTCCGCAGCTCGCGGCTCGCGTGGCGACCGCCGCGCTGTTCCTCGCGCTCGCCGCGGCGGTGTCGCCGTTCGTGCCATCGACGACCGCGACCGACCCGACGGCCGACCCGGGCGCATCGCCCAGCGCCGGCCCGACGCCCGGCCCATCGACGACGCCCGACCCCACCCCGGACCCTGCCCCGTCGGTGACTCCGATCCCCTCAGCCGACCCGACGCCAGCACCGGCGCCCGAGCCCAGTCCATCCGAGCCGCCGCCGGCCGCGCCTCAGAGCGCGCCCGAGCCCACGCCGGGGGTCATCGGGCCGCTCCGCCTTGGCCCCACCGGCCTCATCGAGGGGGCCTCGCCCATCTCGCCCCACCTGATCGACAGCCTGGTCGCAGATGGCTGTGCCTCCTGCCACCGTGCGACCTGGGCGAGCGAAGCGGGCCTGACGGTCGCGCCGTACCGGAGCGACGCCCTGAAGGCGGCCGGGGAGTCCTACCAGGGCACGGACTTCGCCCTCTGCTTCCAGTGTCATTCGGAAGCGCCGTTCACCACGACGGGAACCGGCGAAACGGCCTTCGACCTGCATGCCCTGCACCTGACCGCGGTCGATGACCCGGGCACCGGCGGCCTCGATATCGGCGTACCCGGCGACGGCCAGGGCAACGCCATCTGCGCCGAATGCCACGTCCAGCTCCACCAGACGTCGGCCGACGCCGACCAGCAGCTCGTCGAGTTCGCGCCGAACGTCATCGCCAACGGCGGCACCCTGGAGTGGACAGGGACAGTGACCAGGTCGTGCACCCTCACCTGTCACGGCTACGCCCACGCGGCCGAGGACTACTGACGCTCCCGGCTGCAGCCCCGGCCTGTACCGGGGGATACATCGGACCCCCAACCGGATGCCGCATGGCCCCCTCTGAATGTGCCCCGCGGTGGATGGGCTGGAGGGGTCGCGCTCCGGACAATCGTTGCAGGTGTCAATGACCCGGGCGTCCTCCCGGGCACACAGCGCAGAGGGCAACGATGGCGCACCCACAGCGACGAGTCCGGCCGCGGCCGACCGTCGGGATTCCGAAGTCATGAGCGCCGGTGGCGTGATCCCCGGCGCGTTCAACGCGCGAGAGCACGATCTCCTGGAACGGCTCGGTCTCGACGAGCGAGCCACAGCCGAGGACGTCGCCCGGACTCGAGACGAGCTCCAGGCCTTCCTCGCGGCCGCCCCGAAGTCGATCCGAGGCTGGGCCCGACGGCAAGCCTCGGCCGCCGACGAGGCGTTCGTCCTCCTTTCCGACCCGACTGCGTCGCCCGGCCCTGGAGCCCTCCCGGTCCCGGGCGCGCGATCGGCTTCCCAGCCCGGCGGACCGGCGACACCTCCGGTCCGTCGGGCGACTCTGACTGCGACCGCGACCGCGAAACCCGTACCGGCGGTTTCGGCGGCCCCGGCGGCCCCAGTGGCTCCGCAGGGCCTCGAGGGCGCCGCGTTCGAGGGCGACGAGGACGCGGCGTTCGAGGCGATGCTGGCCGAGGTCACCCCGAGCATGCACCGCGACCGGGTGGCACCGCGCCCGGACCCCGCAAAGCGCGCTCGGATCGTTGCCACACCAGCGGCCGGCAATGGCCGAGCCGCGACGGCCGCCGCCCGGCGACGGGCTGCGATCCCCGCACCGACGGGCGGTTCACGGCGCTTCCCGAAGGTCCTGGCTGCCATGGCCGGGATCGCCGTCCTTGCCGTCGGCGTCGTGGCCATCTACCAGTTCGGCACCGCGCCGGCCGCGACCGGGGCCCAGTCGACGCCGGCTCCGACGCCGGCCCTCGATCAGGCCAAGGTCGCGACGCTGATGAGCCGCATCCAGGCGGACCCGAGCGACACCGCGGCCCTCCTCGAGCTCGGGGATACCTTCTTCAACGCCGAGGATTTCGAGACCTCGATCGTGTGGTTCGAGAAGCTCGTCGCCCTCGAACCGGACAACATCCCGGGCCTCCTGGCCCTCGGCGCGGCGAACTACAACCTGGCCAACGACGCCGAGGCCAAGGCCAGGTGGCTCAAGGTCCTCGACCTCGAGCCGGACAACGTGGTGGCCCACTACGACCTCGGCTTCCTGTACCTGAACCAGACCCCGCCCGACTACGAGGCCGTGCGGCGCGAATGGGCCGAGGTTGTTCGCCTCGATCCTGAGTCGGACCTCGCGGCCTTCGTCACCCAGCACCTCGAAGCACTCCCCGCCGCCTCGGCCGGGACCTCGCCGGCCCCGAGCGCGGACGGCTCCGCGGCCCCCTCCGCCGCTCCGTCGACAGCCCCCACGACCGCCCCGACGGCGGCCCCGAGCCCCACCACAGTCCCATGATCGAGCTCGGCGTCGTGGTTGCCTTCGTGGGTGGGGTCGTGTCGTTCGCCTCGCCCTGCTGCCTGCCACTCGTCCCGGCCTACGTCGGGTACATGGTCGGCACGGCAACCGAGGGCCCCCACGCCCGCCGCCGCAGCCTCTTCCACGGCCTCGCCTTCACGGCCGGCTTCTCGGCCGTGTTCGTCGCCTTCTGGGCCTCGATCGGCCTCGTCGGATACGTCCTGGCCGATCACGTGACGCTCCTTCGCCAGCTCGGTGGGGCGCTGCTCATCTTCCTCGGCCTCCAGGTCGCGGGCGTCATCAACGTCACCGCCCTGTGGCGTGACACGCGTCCGATGCCGGCCTTCGCCGGCGCCGGGTTCGGCTCGGGGGCGATGACCTCGCCGCCCAGCTACCGCCGCTCGCTCGCCTTCGGGACCGTCTTCGCCGCGGGCTGGAGCCCGTGCATCGGTCCCATCCTCGGCGGGATCATCGGCCTCGCCTCGACCACGGCGAGCGTCGGGCAGGGCACGGTCCTGCTCGTCGCCTACGCGGCCGGCCTGGCGATCCCGTTCCTCGCCGTTGCCATCGGCGCCGACTGGGTGGGCCACCGGCTCACCTGGGTCGGCCGCAACCACCATGCCGTCTCCGTCGTGACCGGCGCGGCGCTCGTGGTGGTCGGCGTCCTCATGATCACGGGCGTCCTCGCACGACTGTCGACGCTCGCCGCGCCGTTCGGCGCCTAGGAGATCGGCAGATGACCAACCAGACCCGCACCGGCAGGCTCCCCGGCCTGGCGATCGACCCGGCGGCTTTCGAGCCGGCGGATTTCGAGCCGGCGGCCATCGAGCCGGCGGTCGCCGAGGAGCTGGGCGCCACCCGATCGGCCTCGCGCGGAATCTTCGAGGCCGTCTGGGACCTCCTGACCTCGATGCGGTTCTCGCTCGTGGTCACCCTCGGGATGGCCGTCCTGGGCGTCCTCGGAGCGCTGATCATCCAGGTCCCGGCCGGGGTCGAGGCCGACGCGAGCGCCAAGCTCGACTGGCTTGCCGGTGTCCGGCCGCGCTTCGGCGGCTGGACCGACATCCTGGACAGCCTCCAGCTCTTCAACGTCTTCAACTCGATCTGGTTCCGGGGCCTGACGGCATTCCTCACGATCAGCCTCATCGCCTGCATGGTCCAGCGGGCGCCCGGCCTGTGGCGGACCGCCACGAAGCCGCGGATCACGGTCGGCGACGGCTTCTTCGCCCACGCCCGCGAGCGCGACTCGATCGTCGTTCGCGGTGACGCCGCCGATCTCGCCACCCGCACCACCGCGGTCCTGCGCCGCCATCACTACCGTGTCGTGAGCGAGGACGACGGGGCGATCAACTTCTACGCCGACCGCTTCCGCTGGGCGCCCTTCGGTTCGCTGATCGGGCACCTCGCGATCGTGGTCATCCTGGCCGGCGTCATGGTCGGGGCCCTGTACGGCTTCCGCGACAACAGCTTCGTCATCGCCGAGGGCTCGACCGCGGCCGTCCCCAGCGGCGACGGCCTGAGCCTGAAGCTCATCTCGTTCGAGGACTCCTACTACACCACCACCGGCGCCCCGTCCGACTACGCCAGCGAGCTGATCCTGTTCGAGAATGGACGCGAGGTCGCTCGCCAGACCGTCCGGGTCAACGATCCGCTCCGCTACGGCCAGCTGTCCTTCTTCCAGTCCTTCTACGGCCCCGCCGCCCGGATGACCGTCACGGGCACGGACGGCTCCGTCCTGTTCTCGGACGGCGTGGCCCTGGCCTGGGAGACCCAGGACGACGGCCGGAGCATCGGGACGTTCACCCTCCCGGGGCAGGACGTCACGGTCTGGATCCTGGCGACCCTCGGCCCGGGCGACACCCAGGTCAAGCCCGGCCAGATCCTGGTCGAGACCTATCGGGCCAGCACCGGCGAACCGATCGACCAGGTCTCGATCGACCAGGGCGTCGCGACCACGATCTCGGGCCTCGACTTCACCTTCGACCGGGAGCTCCAGTTCACCGGCCTGTCCGTGGCCCGGGACCCCGGAACGATCCTCGTCTGGATCGGCTCGATCCTGCTCATCGCCGGCTTCACGATCGGCTTCAGCTTCCCCCACCGACGCTTGTGGGCCCGGCTCGTCGTCCGGCCCAACGGCATCGGGACGCTGGCCGTCGCGACCCCGGGTCGTGCCAGCCACGACGTCGACCGCGCGTTCACCAACCTCGTCACCGACCTTCGGGCGGCTGTTGCCGGCCCGAGCGCTTCCTGAGGAGAGGGCCATGGAAAAGATGTCGTACTACGCGTTCGTGTCGGCCATGCTCGTGACGGCGTTCGCGCTGGTGCTGTACGTGGCGTACGCGATCTCGGGCCTCCGGGCCGCCCGGATGCAGACCGCCGGCAACGGCTTGGGCATGCGGACCGGCACATTGGGCCTGGTCGTCGAGCCCCGGACCGCCACCTTCGGCCGGTACGGGTCCATCCTCGGCTGGCTGGCCTTCGCCTTCCTGTCCGCCTGGCTCGTGTTCCGCACGATCGCGACCGGGCATGGCCCGTTCGCCAACATGTACGAGTTCTCGGTGGCCTTCGCCTGGGGCATCCTGGGCGCCTACTACTGGTTCGAGCGGAGCTACCACCAGCGGATCCTCGGCCTCCTGGCCCTGCCCATCGCGCTGGCGATGATGCTCTACGCAGCGACGATCCCGAACCAGATCGACCCGCTCCTGCCGGCCCTCCAGAACAACCTCCTGCTGACCGTCCACGTCGCGGTCGCGATCGTCGCCTACGGCTCCTTCTCGATCGCCTTCGTGGCCGCCCTGCTGTTCCTCTTCCAGCAGCGCCCGATCGAGCGGGCCTTCGGACTCGGCTTCACGGTCTCGCTCCTCGCCCTGGTCGTCGGGGCGATCCTGTCGGCCCTCCTGGTCGGGTTCGTCGTCGCGGTGATCGCCGGCCTGGTGGTCGGCGCGATCGTCTACGCGCTCGACGGCCGGCGCGGGCTCGCCACTATCGACACGAGCGGCGGCAGCTGGGGCCTGCCGCGGCCGGCGGTACTCGACGAGATCGGCTACAAGGCCGTCGTCGTCGGCTTCCCGTTCCTGGCCGCCACGATCGTCCTCGGAGCGCTCTGGGCCGAGGTCGCCTGGGGCCGCTACTGGAACTGGGATCCCAAGGAGACGGCCTCGCTCGTGACTTGGCTCATCTACGCGACCTACCTCCACGCCCGGGTGATCCGGGGCTGGACGGGCAGCCGCGCCGCGATCCTGCTCCAGATCGGCTTCGGGGCCACGATCCTGACCTACTTCGGCAACTACTTCTTCGGCGGGCTCCACAGCTACGCCGGGCTCGGCTGAGCGGCCGGGCAGGAACGCGAGAAAGCGAGAGGTGGCTGCGATGCAGACCACGCAGGCACGCCCGAGTGGGGTGGCGCCTACGTCGCGCCCGCGACTCCGCATCCCCGGCAGCGAGCGAGTCCGGACGATCGCGATCATGGTCGTCGTGGGCGTCCTGGTCGCGGCCGGGGTGTGGTTCCTCGACCGGAACGGAGCGTCCGGCTACACGACCGTCGAGCTTACCGGCGACACCTCGGGCCCACGGCCCGTCGTGGGAGCCACCGCCCCCGACTTCGCTGCCCTGACCGTCGACGGCGAGCCATTCAGGCTCGCCGACCTCGCCGGCCAGCCGGTCTGGCTGACCTTCGGGGCAAGCTGGTGCGCCGACTGTCGGGTCGAGGCGCCCGACCTCCAGGCGACCTACGAGCGCTACGCGCCGCAGGGCCTGGCGATCGTGAGCATCTGGATCGAGGAGACCGACGCGGACGTCCGCGACTACACCGGGCGGGTGGGCCTGACGTTCACCCGGATCTCCGATCCCACGACGTCCCTTGCGAGCCGCTACCGAACGTACGGGCTGCCCACCCACTTCTTCATCGGCCCTGACGGCACCATCCGCGAGGTCCGCCTCGGCGGGCTCCCCGCCGAGGAGATGGACCGGCTGGCCCGGTCGATCCTCGAGTAGCCGACCAGTGACGGACAGCGACGATCGGGATCTCCGCTCAGGTCGCCCTGACGCCGCGCCCGCCGAGGCCGAGGACGTCGTCATCGCGCCCCCCGCGGCCGAGGACGTCGCGGCGTCCGCCGAAGCCGGTTTCGCGCCCGCGCCCCCGCCGTTGGCGGCGCCGGCCCAGTCGCGGGTCCGGTCGCTGTTCGCCCGGCTGCGCGGCTTCATCCACCCGCCCCGGACCCGCAGCGGCATGGCCGCCCTGGTCCTCGTCCTGGGGGCCGCCGGCACATTCTTCGTCGTCGGGGCGACGTCGGTCATCGCCTGGACGGAGACGGCCGACTTCTGTGGTCGCTGCCACACGATGGGCCCCGAGCTCGCCGCCCACGCCGCCGGACCGCACAGCGACCTGACCTGCGGCGAGTGCCACGTGGGCCCCGGTGTCGAGGGCTGGGTCAAGGCGAAGATCAACGGCACCCGCCAGCTCATCGAGATCGTCCTCGGGACCTTCCCGGAGCCGATCCCGCCGCCCGATCACGACAGCCTGCCGCCGCCATCCGAGACGTGCCTTCGGTGCCACAGCCTCGACCGGGTGGGGACGGCCGATCTCCTCACCAGGACCCAGTACACCGAGGACGAGACGAATACCCGGCAATTCGTCGGGTTGATGATCCGGCCCGGGGGCGGGGACGTCTTCGATGTCGACCGCAGCGTCCACTGGCACGTCCTGGCCGACGTCGAGTTTCGCTCGGACGACGAATCCAGCCAAGCCATCCGGTGGGTCGGCGTGACCCGCGAAGACGGGACCGTCGACGAGTACATCCGCCAGGACGAGATCAGGCTGGCCGAGGATGTCGGCCCGGACCTCGAGCGGATCAAGCGCGAGACCGTCACGCGCCCGATGGACTGCATCAGCTGCCACAACCGGATCGGCCACCCGCTGCCCAGCCCGCGCAAGGCGATCGACCAGTCGCTGGCCTCGGGCAGGATCGATCCGGCCCTGCCGTACATCAAGCGCGAGGCGATGCGCCTCCTGTGGTCGGACTTCCCCTCGGATCTCGCCGCGGACGCCGAGATCGACCGCCTCCGGAGCTTCTACGAGCTGCGCTACCCGTCGACGGCCGCGACCCAGGGAGCCGCCATCGACGACGCCATCGCGGAGCTCAAGGTCCTCTACCGCCTGGCCGCCAGCCCGGAGATGCGGATCACGGCGACGACGTATCCGGACAACCTGGGCCACGTCGACTTCCCGGGCTGCTTCCGGTGCCACGACGGCGGCCACTTCCTCGTCGAGGACGGGGTCGCGACGAAGACGGCGATCCCGTCCAGCTGCGATACCTGCCACACCTTCCCGCAGATCGGCGGGGCGATCGCCAGCCTGCCGCTGGGCGTCCCGCCCGACAGCCACGACGACCGGGTCTGGGTCTTCAACCACCGGCTCGTGGCCGAGGGCGTCGATCCCGGCACGAACTCGTGCGGCGAGTGCCACGCCCGCGACTATTGCAGCAACTGCCACGCGACCGGCGCGGTCACCGTCGACCACGACCAGATGCTGACCAACCATGCCGAGTCGATCCGCCAGAGCGGCGCCCAGTCCTGCGCCTACTGCCACCAGCCGACGTATTGCGCGCGCTGCCACAGCGAGCCGGTGCTGCCGGGTGGGAAGCCCATCGGAGCGCGGCTCCCGGAGGCGCCGCCCGGGATCGATTGGCCCCTCATCGCCCGCGTCGACAGTCCCTGAGCTGTCCATGAGCTGAGGCTCGCCTGCCCCTGCCGCAGGCAGACCCGCCGGGCCAAAGTCGGGGCCTCGAATCCCGAGCGCCCGATCTGGACGCCGGCCTTCGACGGCCGCGAGCCTTCCTTCCCGTGGCCGATTCCGATGGCATCGTCAAGATGCCGGCAAGCCTCCGGATACGGGCACGGGCGAGCCCTCGCCGAGCTCGCGAGGACGCGCCCGTGGGTGGCGCCCGGCCGGCCGAGGTCAGCAGGGCGGGCTTGCGGCCCTCGCGGCCGTGGAGTTGACGATGTGAGCGTCACCGGCAGGCCCAAGGCCGATGCTCCCGCCGTGGAGGCGGGCTTTCCCGGCTCGCTACCGCCGCGCTCGCCGGAGGTTGTGCGGGAACGTTGGCCCTGGCGGGCGACGGATGTCGGCGCGGACGACGGGGTCGGTCGCGTGTCGCCGGGCGAGCTCCAGGTTCAGGCTCTGCTCGCCGCGGGCCATGGCCCAGCGATGGTTGGCGCCGAAGACCGGCTTCATGACCGGCGACAGGGTCTTGAGGACGCCCTGACGACCCGCCCGACCCCGTCCGCCGCCCCGGGTTCCTCGACGGCGACATCGAGGTAGACGGACGGCCACCAGCGAGCCAGGCCGGCGGCGTCGCCGAGGACGTCGCTGATCTCCTCGCGCGTCGCCGGCACGTGCCAGGTCGTGATGAAGTGGTAGTCGTTCGAGGGCATCCCCGTCACCCCGTGATGCGTCGCGGACGACCGCGGCGCCACATGGGTCGCCGCTCGGCCGTCCCGTCGGAAGCCTGCCACGAACGTCGCCCGCCGATGGAGCCAAGCCGATGGATCGCCACCTTCCCCGCACGGTCATCGCGCTGGCGCTCCTGCTCGGCGTCCTGACGGATCTGCTGTTCGATCGGTCGCTCCTGGGCCTCAACGTCCCGATCGGCGTCGCCGCGCTGCTCGGCACGCTGACCTGGCTCGGCCGCCGCCGGGGCCGGCCCGACCCCGCCGACCTGTGGCTGCCGGCCGTGGCGATGCTCGCCGCGCTGGTCGTTGCCGCCCGAACGGACGGCGTCATCGTGGGGCTCAACCTGCTCCTGGCGGCCGCAGCCGTCGCGGCCTGGTCATACGCCGCGGCCGGGGTGGCCGTGACCCGCCGAGCCGTGACCGCGGTCGTGGAGCTCGGCATCTGGGCTTCGATGGCCATCCTCGGCGGCTCCGCGTCCGTCCTCGGCCACGCGGCGGCGGCCTCGGGGGCGTCGGGCGCCCGGGCCGTCGATCGGCTGGGTCGGGCCGCGCCCGTCGTCCGCGGCATCCTCCTCGCACTGCCGGTCCTGATCGTCTTCGCCGCACTCCTGTCGTCCGCGGATGCGGTCTTCGCCCGGCTGATGGCCGACATCCTGCAGGTCCCGTTCGATCCCAGCGAGGTGGTTCGTCGGGCGATCGTCGTTCTCGTTGCGGCGTGGCTGATCGGCGGGACGCTGGCCATCACGTCGGGATTGGTGGCGCTGCCACGGCTGCCGGCGCCGGCGCCGTTGCGGGGCTGGTGGTCCAGGACGCCCGCCTCGCGCGATCGCGCCGGAGCTGATGCGGTCGACGGGGACGATGGTGATCGCTTCGAGGATGCCGGCACGGCGACCTCCGGCGGCGCCGGCTCGCGCCGGCCGGTGGCCTCGACCGAGGCGGTCGTGGTCCTCGCCGCGGTGGACCTCCTGTTCGCGGTCTTCGTCGTCCTCCAGCTCGCCTACCTGTTCGGCGGCGGCGACACCCTGGCGGCCACGGGACAGCCGTACAGCGCCTACGCCCGGTCTGGGTACTTCGAGCTGGTTGCGGTCGTTATCCTCGCCGGCGGCCTGCTCATGGTCGGCAGCGTCCTGGCGGGCCGCGGCCGGGCCTTCGTCGCGAGCGCCCTCGTCCTGCTCGGCCTGACCGGCCTGATCCTCGTCTCGGCGGCCGTCCGGCTGAGCCTGTACCTCCAGGCCTACGGCTGGACCGAGCTGCGCTTCTACGTCGGCGCCTCGATCGCCTGGCTGGCCATCGCCGGGGTGCTCGCCACCCTCCTCCTCGTGAGGGACCGGATGCGCTGGCTCATCCACGGCCTCGTCATGGCCGCCATCGCAATCACCCTCGGCGTGTCGGTCCTCGGGCCGCAGGCGTTCGTCACGGGCCAGAACGTGGCCCGGGTCCTGGATCCGTCGCTAGTTCCGCCTGACGGCTACGCGGGCTTCGACGTGGGCTACCTCCTGACGCTCGACGACGACGCCATCCCGGCCCTCGTGGCGTCCCTCGGATCGCTGGGACCGGACGAGCGGCAGGACGTCCTGGAGGTCCTCCTGACCCGCCGCGACCGCCTGGCTGCCGAGCTCGCCGAGGCAGGCCCGGTGTCATGGAATCTCGCCCGAGAGCGGGCCAGGGAGGCGCTCGCGGCACTTCCCGACCGGTAGGGTCATCCCAACCACGGCGCGAGCCCGAGCTCCTCCGGCTCGCTCCGCGTGAAGGTTGCGACGGGTTGGCGGGTCCGGGCGAGGGGACTAGAATCGGCCACTTCAGCGGCCTGCCCCGGCGGGCGAATGTCCGTCGCCCCGGGTCCAGCCAGCGGAGGAGCCTCCTCATGAATGCGTTCATCGTGGAGCTCAAGAACAAGCCCGGTCAGCTCGCCCGAGCCACCGAATCGATCGCCCAGAAGGGGATCAACATCCTCGGCTTCAGCGGAGCCACCTGCGGCGATTCGGGGAGCATCGTGCTCCTCACCAACGACGAGGCGGCGACGAAACGCGCCCTCGGCGACGCCGGATTCCGACCCCGTGAGGTCGAGCTCGTGGTCGCCAGCCTGGCCAACCAGCCCGGCTCGCTCGCGACGGTTGCCCGCACCCTCGCCGACGCGGGCGTGAACATCGAGGCGGCCGTACCGACGGGCATGGAGGGAGGCAACGTCAGCGTCGCCTTCGCGACCGACAACCCGTCCAGGGCGCGCCAGGTCCTTGGCGAGCGGGTCGCCGTCGGCGCCCACCGCTAGGTCCAGCCCCGCAGGTCCAGCCACCCAGGTCGCGAATCATGAAGCCCCGGGCTGGCGCCCGGGGCTTCGAGCTGGGAGGAGCCGCGCGGGTCAGCCCCAGGACGGCGGCACCTTGTTGACCGAGCAGAAGAAGAGCCGCACCGGGCTGTCGGCGATCGACAGCAGGCCGGCCGCCTCCCAGGCCAGGATGTCGGCATCGTTCGTCAGCTGGACCGGCGTCACGCCGGTCGCCCAGGTGATCGGGTAGACCGCCCAGCGGCCGCCGTTGAAGTCCGTGTCGCCGGGCTTGGTCTCGGCGACGTTGATGAGACCGCTCCCGAGGGCGTAGATCCGGTCGTACGTGAAGTCGGGGGCGCCGGTGTTCGAGAAGTCGGTCGGCGTGCCGACCGTCCGGTAGCGGACGTCGTCGACGTAGAAGGCCAGGTTGGGCGGGCCGCCGGCGGCGACGGTGGACGCGGCCACCGAGACGAGGAGCGCGGCGCTGGTGACGGCCGCGGCGAGACGTCGGAACATGGGGTTCCTCCTTGGGCCGACCCGGTGGGGGACTGGTCGGCGAGCCGTCCCGCATCCGGCGGGAGTGGGGTGGACTGTCGCGACCCGGGACGACGCGTCGATGACGCCGCGTCACGGAGGCGTCACGGTTGTCCCCCAGCCTTCGACGGGCGATGATCGACCTCGTGGCACGCCCTGAAGCAGCCCCCATCCTCGTCGTCGATGACGACCCCAAGATCGTGGCCCTCGTCCGCGCCTACCTGGAGCGCGAGCGCTTCCGAGTCGTGACCGCCGGCGACGGCCGGGCCGCCCTCCGCGCGATCGAGGAGCACGAGCCCCGCCTGGTCGTGCTCGACCTCATGCTGCCCGAGGTCGACGGCCTGGCGGTCATCCGCCGGACGCGGGCGATGGGCGACATCCCGATCCTGGTCCTGTCGGCGCGCGGCTCCACCGGCGACCGGATCCAGGGCCTGACCGAGGGCGCCGACGACTACCTGCCCAAGCCCTTCTCGCCGGCCGAGCTCGTCGCCCGCGTCAGGACGATCCTCCGCCGGACGGAGCGCGACGCCCTCGATGGCGGCGGCGACGTGCGCTACCGGACCGGCGACCTCGAGGTCGACCTCGCCCGGCACGCCGTCCGGGTGGGCGGCCGCGACATCATCCTGAGCGTCCTGGAGCTGCGGCTCCTCGCGGCCCTCCTCGCGGCCGATGGCCGGATCCTCAGTCGCGACCAGCTGCTCGACGCCATCCACGGCGTCGGCGAGGCCGACGTCACGGACCGGGCCATCGATGTCTACGTCAAGCGCCTGCGCGAGAAGCTGGGCGACGACCCGGCCGCCCCGCGCTTCGTCGCGACGGTCCGAGGAGCCGGCTACCGGGCGGCCGGTCCGGTCGAACGGCTGGCGCCGGCATGAACGGCCGCACCGGGATTGCGGCCCGGATCGCGCTCGCGGCCCTCGTCGTCGCCGGGATCGCGGTCGCGGTCGTCGCGGTCGGCGTCCTGCGCGTGGGCGGCGAATCGTTCGAGGCGCTGATGATGGCGGCCGGTGATTCCGCGGAGCACGCTCGGGCGATGTTCGACGAGAGCGTGACCGTCGTCTTCGGGATCGCCCTGGCGGTCGCGGGGGTCGTTGCCCTCGTCCTCGCCGCGATCTTCGGCCGGATGCTGGCCCGGCCGATCCAGCACGTCGCCGGCGCGGCGAAGCGGATCTCGGCGGGCGACCTCACGGCTCGCGTCCCCGAGGAAGGCCCGGCCGAGGTCCGGGGACTGGCGGCCGCCTACAACACGATGGCCGACCGCCTCGAGGAGCAGGAGATGATGCGCCGCGAGTTCGTGGTCAACGCCTCCCACGAGCTCCGGACCCCGCTCACGAACCTGCAGGGCTACCTCGAGGCGCTCCGCGACGGCGTCTTGCCGCCGGACCCCGCGACGTTCGATTCGCTCCGCGAGGAGGTCGACCGGCTGGGCCGCCTGGCGGCCTCGCTGGACGTCCTGGCCGGCGCGGAAGGGGAGCGGCCGCGCCCCGGCGCGGTGGACGTCGGGGCCGTCGTCCGTGGGGCCGCCGACCTCGTCGGGCCGGCACTCGCCCGCCGATCGGTGGCGCTGACGGTCGCCGCCGGCGACGGCCTCGTCGTCGAGGCCCGTCCCGACGAGCTGGCCCAGGTCATGGCCAATCTCCTCCAGAACGCGGTCCGCTACACGCCGGCCGGCGGCAGCGTCCGGGTCGAGGCCGCGCGGACGCCTGAGGGCATCCTCGTCCGCGTCGCCAACACCGGCGCGCCCATCCCGAGCGACGACCTGCCACGCGTCTGGGAGCGCTTCTACCGGGTCGAGAAATCGCGCGACCGGGAGCGGGGCGGCGCCGGCATCGGCCTGGCCATCGTCAAGCGCCTCGTCGAGGATGCCGGGGGCCGGGTGGGCGCCGCCTCGGACGACGCCTGGACGACGTTCTGGTTCCGGCTCCCGGCTCCCGGATGATGCCGTCATCGGGGCGTCATCGACGTCGATGATCCTGCCGCCATGAGCTTCATCGGCGACATCGAACGGTTCATCGCGACGAACCTCTACCCGAACCGCGTCCCGATCGCGATCGGCCTGGTCGTGGTCCTGATCGCGGCGGTCCTCGTCGCGCGGCGGCGTGGCTGGTTCGCGGCGGCTCGCCGCCACCCGGGCAGGACGGCGGCGGTCGTCGTCCTCGCCCTGGCCGTCGGCCTGCCGAGCGCGTGGTACCTGGGCTCGCCGCTCTTCATCCGGACGTCGCTGGACGAGCCGGCCCCCACGAGCGCCCCGCCGACGGCGTCGCCGATGCCGGCCTCAACGCCGGCCGCGACTGACGGTGCGTCGCCGACCGCCCCGGTCCCAACGGCCACGCCGGCCCCGGTACTCGCGGCCCCGCGGTCCGGCACGTTCACCGGCGCGGACGAGTTCCACTTCGGCAGTGGCACGGCAACCCTGATCGAGACCGCGCCAGGCGTCTGGACAGTCCGCTTCGAGAGCTTCTCGGTGCGCAACGGGCCCGACTTGTTCGTCTACGTCTCGCCCGATCCCGCGGGCTACGACGACGCGGCCATCGAGCTCGGCCGGCTGAAGGCGACGGACGGCAACTTCAACATGGACCTCCCCGCGGGCTCGATCCCGACCGGCGCGGCCAGCGTCGTCATCTGGTGCAAGCAGTTCGCCGTCCAGTTCGCCGTGGCACCACTCGAGGGCTGACCGCGGGTACGCTTCGGCAATGCCGAAGCGAATCTTCATCGTCGACACTGACACCGCCTCGGACGACGCTGTCGCCCTGGTGATGGCCCTTCGCCATCCCGACGTGGACGTCGTCGCCGTGACCGTGGTGGCCGGCAACGTGCCCCTGCCCGAGGCCGTCCAGAACGCGCTCTACACGGTGGAGCTGTGCGGCCTCGCCGGCCGCGTCCCCGTCTACGCCGGCTGCGACGCGCCCCTGGCCCGCGAGCTTCGGACGGCCCAGTTCGTCCACGGCCAGGACGGCCTTGGTGACATCGGTTTGTCGCTCACCGGCCGCGAGCCAACCCCCGGTCATGCGGTGGATGTCCTCGTCGACCAGATCAACGGCCGGCCGCCCGGAACGGTGACCCTCGTGACCCTCGGGCCGCTGACCAATATCGCCCGGGCGATCCAGCGTGACCCGGGCATCGCCACGCGCCTCGGCGAGATCGTCACGATGGGCGGCACGGCCGACGCCGTCGGCAACATGACCGCCGCCGCCGAGTTCAACATCTGGGTCGATCCCGAGGCCGCGGCGATCGTCTTCGGGGCCGGCGCCCGGCTCACGATGGTCGGCTGGGATATCTCGCGAAGGTACGCCGTCATCGATGCCGCCGACGCGGCCCGCCTCCGGGCGGTCGGGCCGCTCGGGGCGTTCGCGGTCGATATCCAGGCCACCCTCACCGACTTCGTGATGGCCGAGACCCATCTAGCCGGCTTCGACCTCCCGGATCCGATCGCCATGGCCGTGGCCATCGACCCATCGATCGCGACCCGCGTCGAGCGCCTCAACGTCCGCGTCGAGACGACCGGCGAGATCACGGCCGGGCAGACGGTCGTCGATCACCTCGGCGTCGAGCACCTCAGCCCGAACGTGGACGTGGTCCTCGAGGCATCCCGGGAGCGGTTCATCGCCCTCCTCCACGAAACGCACCGCTGGGCGTGACGGCCGCGCGCTAGCATCCGGCCGTGCCAACCGAGACCTTCGACTGCGTCATCGTCGGCGGCGGGTCCGCGGGCAGCGCCCTGGCCAACCGCCTCTCGGCCGATCCTGGGACGCGCGTCCTGGTCCTCGAGGCCGGCCGCCCGGACTGGCGCTTCGATGTCTTCATCCACATGCCGGCCGCCCTCGCCTTCCCGATCGGCAGCCGCTTCTACGACTGGCGCTACGCGTCGGAGCCCGAGCCGTTCATGCACGGCCGGCGGGTCGCCCATGCCCGAGGCAGGGTGCTCGGTGGGTCGTCCTCGGTCAACGGGATGATCTTCCAGCGCGGCAATCCCCTTGACTTCGAACGCTGGGCGGCGGCACCGGGGATGGCGACCTGGGACTTCGCTCACTGCCTGCCGTATTTCCGGCGCCTCGAGGACACGATCGCAGCCGCCGCGGACGATCCGTGGCGCGGCCACGGCGGGCCGCTGCCGCTGGAGCGAGGGCCGGCGACGAACCCGCTGTTCCAGGCGTTCTTCGAGGCGGTGGGGGAGGCCGGCTACGCCCTCACGGCCGATGTCAACGGCTATCGCCAGGAGGGCTTCGCCCGGTTCGACCGGAACATTCGGCGCGGGCGGCGGATCTCCGCCGCCCGCGCCTACCTCCACCCGGTCATGGGCCGTCGCAATCTCGCGGTCCGGACAGGGGCCTTCGTCACTCGGATCCTGTTCGAGGGGCGGCGCGCGGTCGGCGTCGAGTACCGATCGGCGCTCGGGGGGCTCCGCCGGATCCGGGCCGGCGAGGTGATCCTGGCCGGCGGTTCCATCAACTCGCCGCAGCTCCTGCAGCTCTCGGGCGTCGGCAACGCGGCCGAGCTGGGCGCCCTCGGCATCCCGGTCGTGGCAGATCTCCCCGGCGTCGGCGAGAACCTCCAGGACCACCTCGAGGTCTACGTCCAGTACCGCTCCCGCGAGGCCGTCTCGATGCAGCCGGCGCTGCAGCGCTGGCGCCGGCCGTGGATCGGCTTCCAGTGGCTGTTCCTGCGCCGGGGGCCGGGTGCCACGAACCACTTCGAGGGCGGCGGCTTCGCCCGCTCGAACGACGGGGTTGCGTACCCCAACCTCATGTTCCATTTCCTGCCGCTCGCCATCCGCTACGACGGCAGCGCGCCGCCGTCCGGGCACGGCTACCAGGTCCACGTCGGCCCGATGTACTCCGACGCCCGGGGCACGGTGAAGATCCGGTCCACCGACCCCACGACGCATCCCGCGCTCCGCTTCAACTACCTCTCGACCGAGCAGGATCGCCGGGAGTGGCCGGAGGCGATCCGGGTGGCGCGCACCATCCTCAACCAGCCGGCGATGGCCCGCTTCAACGGCGGCGAGCTGTCACCAGGGCCGTCCGTGGCGACGGATGCGGAGATCCTCGACTGGGTTGCCCGCGACGCCGAGACGGCCCTCCATCCCTCGTGCACCGCCCGGATGGGCACGGACGGGTTGGCCGTCGTGGATCCCCTGACGATGCGGGTCCACGGCACGGACGGGCTGCGGCTCGCGGACGCGTCGGCCTTCCCGAGCGTCACGAACGCCAACATCTACGCCCCGGTGATGATGGTCGCCGAGAAGGCGGCCGATCTCATCGCCGGGAACGCCCCACTGGCGCCCGACCCACGACCGTTCTACCGCCACGGGGCGGGGATGCCCCTGTTCGAGGATCGCGACAGCGACCCCGCCTGAGAACCGTCGCCCGGTGCCCCGGGCTGATCGAGCTAGGCGCTGGCGGCCTTCCGGCGGCGACCGCCGCGGGCGCCGGGAATGGGCGAGCGACTGAGGTAGATGGCGCCGCCCCTGACGCCCATGTTGATCTGGGCGGGGTGTGCCTTGACCTGCCGCGAGACGGCGGCTCGGATCGTGATCAGCTTCTCGCTCTCCTCGAGCTCGATCTTCTTGATCGACGACATCGGCCCCACGGCGATCTCGTTGAGGACCTTCACCAGCGCCTGGTCTCGTTTCTGGATCGCGATCTGACGCGGGCTGAGGGCTCGCGGCTTGCGCGGCTTGGGCGCCAGATCCTCGGGCTTGGCATCACGGATTCGCATGGATCGGGGGCTCCTCTTGCATCGACGCTGCATGCATGGCAGGGATACGCGCAACCGATCGACCGGGTGACGTTCTCAGTCGATCATCCGCGCACATTCTACGCACCGCGGTTGTACGCGCCAGCCCCGGTTCTTGAATCCTGGAGGTCGATTTCTTGCACCCATGATGCATGCCCAAGGACCACGAGCCCCGCCCGCCAAGATGCCCGGTCGTCGGCGTCGGGGTGCCAACTCGCACCACTCTCCTGCGCCCGGCCCAAACACCGGCTTCCGCGCGCCCACCAATGGGGCTATCCTCGCTCGCAACTCCGCTGGTCAGCCTGCCGCCCTGGAGGTCATCGATGTCACGCGCACCCCGTAGAGCCATCCTGCTCGCCCTCGGCCTCGCGCTCGCCCTCGTCCTGCCGGCCGCCGTGTCTGCGGACCACTCGTGGGGCCCCCCATATCACTGGGCCCGGGAAGCGAATCCGTTCACCCTGAAGCTCGGTGACAACCTGACGTCGACCTGGGACCCGTACCTCGCCACGACCTCGAGCGACTGGTCGCAGTCGACCGTCCTCAACACCGCGATCGTGACCGGCTCGTCCAACCCGCGGACCTGTAAGGCGACGACCGGGATGGTCCAGGTCTGCAACAGGACGTACGGGTACAACGGCTGGCTCGGCGTGGCCGGGATCAGCATCACCGGCGGCACCCACATCACCAAGGCGTATGTCAAGGTGAATGACAGCTACTTCAACAGCCCGACGTACAACACTGCCGCCTGGCGGAACCTGGTGATGTGCCAGGAAGTCGGTCACACGTTCGGCCTCGATCACCAGGATGAGAACTTCAACAACGCCAATCTCGGGACGTGCATGGACTACACGAGCAACCCCGAATCAAACCAGCACCCCAACGCCCATGACTTCGAGCAGCTCGTGGCGATCTACGCCCACACGGACAACAGCACGACGGTCGCCTCTGCGCCGACCGTGTCGGCCGGCGCGGCCGGGGCGCACGCCGCGGACGCGGCCTGGGGCAGCCTCGTCAAGGTGACCAACCACGGCCACGGGGCCTGGTACGTCCGGGATCTCGGCGCCGGCAACATGGTCCTCACCCACGTCTTCTGGGCGAACTGACCCGGAAGGAGATCCGGGCCGCGGGCCCGTTCTCCCGACACTGACCGAACGATCCCCGACCGGGCCACCGGCGGGGATCGTCGTTTGTTGGCCGGGCCGGGGCGCGGCCGGGGCCGTCCCGTCCGAGGCCGTCCCGTCCGGGGCTCGCATCGCCCCCGCGTCGTTCACGGGTACGTTGCCGACGAGCCGCTACGAGGCGCTGCGGTCCTCGTCAGCCACCAACCGGGGTGGTGCGAGACGCTGTCCGCCGCCGGAATCTCGACCATCGTGGGCGATCCTGAACGTGGCCGACGTCGTTCGACCGCCGCCATCTGCCGAATCCTGCGCTTTCCACCGCGGGGGTTCGTACGTGACAGATCGCGGGGCAAATCGCCGGGCACCGCCGATGGCACCGTCACCACGCGTCCGGGCCGGCGCCGGGACCTAGCCCACGATCTGGCGGAGGGCGAAGAGGACGTTGGCCGGCCGCTCGGCGAGCCGGCGCATGTACCACGGGTACCAGGCCTCGCCATAGGCGATGAGGTCACGGACCAGGTAGCCCTCGCGCGCCAAGCGGCGCTGCTGGTCCATCCGGATGCCGTACAGCATCTGGATCTCGAAGGCGGTCCTGGGCAGGCCCAGGGCCGCCGCGTGCTCCGCGACCTGCTCGATCAGACGGACGTCGTGGGTCCCGAGGGCCAGCCGGACGGGATGACCGTCCCTGATGGCCTGGAGCATCGAGACGCACAGGGCCAGGTAGTTGGCGTCGACGTCGTGGCGGGTCTGGTACGCGATCGACGGCGATTCGGCATAGGCGCCCTTGACGAGCCGGATCTCGGGCCGCAACGGAATCAGCCGCTGGACATCGGCCGCCGTTCGCTTCAGGTAGGCCTGGAGGCAGATCGCGGTGTTCGGCATGGCCGATTTCATCCGCTCGTAGAAGGCGATCGTCGCTTCGGTATAGGGGCTGCCCTCCATGTCGATCCAGAAGGACTTGCCCGATTCGGCCGCCTGGGCGGCCAGCGACGTTGCGTGGTGGAAGGTCCGCTCGACATCGAGGTCGAAACCCAGCTGGGTGAGCTTGACGCTGATCTCGCCGTCGAGGCGCCGCTCGCGGATCTCGTCGAGGACGCCGCGATAGTGGTCGGCGACCGAGTCGGCCTCCTCGATCCGGGTGAGGTTCTCGCCGAGCCGGGTGTAGAGCGTCCCGAGCCCCTCCACCTGGAAGCCGACGCCGGCCGCGAGCGCGCTCGCGAGGTCCTCGCCGGGCATGAACCGGCGGACCGCCCGGCGCGAGAACCACAGCTTCGGGATCCGGGTGCGCAGCCAGGCGTTGGCCGCCATCCACAGGAAGAGTCGCCGCATCGCGCAACAGGCTAGCCCGTTCCCCGAACGCCTGCCGTCCGCTTCCGCCGGCGGGTCGGCGTCGCCCCGGACCCGTGCCCGGAGCCTGTCGGGAACCCTCGGCCCCGTCGACGCGTCAACCCGCCATCGACACCGGCCGGACGTCCCGCTCCGGTTCCAACGGAGGCCAGTGCGATGGCACGACGATGGACCCTCATCCTGCCGACCGTGGTCGCGGTCCTCCTCCTCTCCGCCGCACCGGCCCTCGCCTGCGGCGGCCTCATCGGCCCGAACGGCGCCGTGAACCTCCTCCGGACGACGACCTTCGCCGGCTACCACGACGGCGTCGAGCACTACGTCACCGCCTTCGAGTACGCCGGCGGCGGTGGCGCGTTCGGCTCGCTGACCCCGCTGCCCGGCGTGCCCACGAGCGTCGAGAAGGGCGGCGACTGGACGCTCCAACGGCTCGTCCGCGAGACCGATCCGCAGCCTGTCTTCGCCGCCGAGGCGAGCCGCGATGCCGCCGGCGCCGCCGAGGAGCTCATGAAGGTCCGGATCGACGCCCTCGACCTGACCGTCCTCCGCGGCGGCGCCGCCGAGGTCGGGAAGTGGGCCACGGACCACGGCTTCCGCCTCCCACCCGACGCGCCCGAGGTCCTCGAGTTCTACGCCCAGCGCAGCCCGATCTTCCTGGCCGCGGCCTTCGACCCGACTGCCGCCGCCGATCGCGGCCAGGACATCGGCGACGGCACGCCGGTCCACATCACGATCCCGACCCCGAACCCCTGGGTCCCGCTCCGGATCCTGGCCCTCGGCAAGGCCGCCGAGGAGCCGGTCCAGGCCGATGTGTACCTCCTGACGGATCGGAAGCCGGCCCTCCTGCCCGGCCCGCGCGGCTCGAACGGGATCGAGCTGGCCCACAGCCAGGCGGCGACCGAATCGCTCCTCACCGACCTCCGCTCCGATCGCGGGATGGAGTGGGTGCCGGAGACCGGCTGGCTGACGAAGATCGAGGTCGACGCGACCGCCGGCCAGCTTCGCTACGACCTGGCCATCGATGCCACCGGCCAGGGGGTGCCGTCGCTGCACCAGGCCGGCCTCGACATCGCGGTTCCCTCCGGCCTCGGCGCGGGTGCCGGCGCCGATGACGCCGGCACGGTCGACGTCGGGCGGCTCGTGGCGGCGCTGACGATCATCGCGGCCGGCAGCCTCCTGCTCGGGCTCCTCCTAACCGGCCGGTCCGGAGGAGGCCGAACCGCCGCGGCTCCATGACTCGCCGTCGCTGGCTCGCCGCCGCCGCCCTGGCCGGGCTGATGGTCATCGCCATCGGGGCCGGCCAGGGTGCGGCCGACACGCGCGGGCGCACGATCGAGATCGACATCCACTACTCGCAGTTCTCGCTGCGGACGCTGACCGTGCCGGCCGGCGTTCCCATCCGCTTCGTCCTCGTCAACACCGATCCCATCGACCACGAGTGGATCGTCGGCGGTGACGCCGTTCAGGCCCGCCACCGGACGGGCACCGAGCCGACGCACGGCGCCCGACCGACCGAGCGCTCGATCCCGGCCGGGACGACGGTCGAGACCGTGGTGACGTTCGAAGCTCCCGGGACGTACAGCTTCGTCTGCCACCTGCCGCAGCACGAGGCGTACGGGATGGTCGGGAGGATCGTCGTCTCCGCCGGCTGACCCGTCATGCGCGGCCTACGGAACGATGTCGATCGAGTCGAGGATCGCGCGGAGCTCGGCGATGTCGGCCTCGGATGATCCGGGTGACCTGCCGGCCACGATCATCAGGCGCTGGCCTCTGACATCCAGCAGCCAGAACTCCTCGACCTGCCCGGGGTGGGAATAGCCGTGATAGGCGAACGACAACGGCGCCCCGATCCAGCTCCACAGCTCGCCGTCCGAGCAGTCGGTGAACGTGTTGCCGTCGTCTGATCGCTCAAAGGCGAGGTCGGGGACGGTCAGCTCCAGGTGCTTCCCGCTGAAGCCGTAGGCCGTGACGGCTGCCGGCGGCTTGGTGAGGACGAACGGCGACAGGGCGGCGAGCGCCGTCGCCATGTCGTCGACGGTCGGTCCAACAGGCGGAATTGCGGAGAAATGCCCTGTGCAGCCGTCATGGGCGACATTGGTCACGTTGAGGATGCTCAGCCCGACGACCGAATCGGGAGGGTCCGTCGGCAGTCCCAGCTTGAACGCACCGAACCAGCTCATCCAGCCTTCGGCGGGGATCGCGTAGAAGACCTGGATGTCCGTCCCGACCGGTTCGACGAAGTAGGTCTCGACCTCGAGGGGCGAGAAGTCCGGGACATCCATGACGTCGGCCGGATAGGTCGGGGCCGGCACGGCCGTCGGGCTCGGCCTGGCGGTGGCCCTGGGGGCCGCCGTGACTCCGGGGGTCGACGAGGGCGGCGACGACGGCGATGGCGCTGTCGTCGGGACTCCGCCCGTGCCGCACGCCATCAGCGTCAGGCCGAGGGCAAGGACGAGAAGCGTTGAACGGCGTGGCGGCATGATGACCTCCGGTGGGTCTGTGACCTGGACTCGGGTCATGGCACGGTCCCGTTCCAGATACTCGTCGAGGCTCCCGGCCCGGCGGCTACGGACTCAACCAGCCGAACTGGCCATCCGCCGTGATCCAGACCTTGCCCGCCTTGGGTGCCTCGGACGTCTCGAACAAGCCTCCCGGGTCGCCTGGAACCGGGTTCACGAACAGCGAACAGCCCCTGACGTTCTTCGCGGGGAGCAGGAGCGTCACTTCCGTTGTGCTCCCGGCCGGCACGACGTTGGGGGTCACGGACCCACACAGCTCGCCCAGCGTGTTGCTCCCGTCATCCTCGGCCAGGAACAGCGTCGCGGGTTGAGCGCTGTCGTTGACGACCGTGACGGTCCAGGGCCTGGCGTTCGGCGGGACCGGGCCGGTCGCGGGCGGATACGGGGATGGCCGCGGGGTCGGGGTCGGGATGACTGGCGGAGGTGGCGCAGGGAACTCCGGCAACGCGGGCGGTACGACGCCGGCGGGGACGTACAGCTCTGCCGCGCCGGTCGCAACACAGACCTGCTCCAGACAGTCACTGCCACCGGCCACGAGGACCGTGCCATCGAGCAACAGGATGGCCGGCCCTGCATGCGACCGGAGCATGGGCGCGGCGGTGATCCAGGCTCCGATGGCCGGGTCGTACACCTCGGCAGCAACCGTGTCGAACACGTCGTTGGCCATCAGGACCCTGCCGTCCGCCAGCAGCGTCATCGTTCCGTAAGCGATACCGGGTCTCACGGGGAGCGTGGTCCAGGCTCCGATGGCCGGGTCGTAGACCGCCATGTTCAACTGTGGTGCGCCGCTCCTGCCCGCCACGAGCACCGTGCCGTCGCGCAGCAGCGTGGCCGTGTGATGCCCGAACCCCGCGGGCATGTTCGCGACCGCCGTCCAGGACCCGGTGCTCGGGTCGTACAGCTCGACTGCGCTCGTGACGGCGTCGGGGATGACGTAGCCGCCGGCCACCAGCACCCTGCCATCGGCCAGCACCGTGGCCGTGGCGTAGTAGCGCGGCGTGATCATCGGCGCAGCCGCGGTCCACGTCCCGCTGGCGGGGTCGTACAACTCGGCGCCCCCGGCCGGGCACACGCTGAACGCCGGGCACGAGGCAGGTGGGCCTCCTGCTGACAGACCTATCACCAGGACCCTGCCGTCGGGTAGCAACGTGGCCGTGTCGCCGACGAAGTCTCCAGCCCGGACCATCGGTCCGGTGGCGGACCACGTCCCGCTGGTCGGGTCGTACAGCTCAGCGCCGGGCCGATCTCCGTCGCTGGCCGCGCCCGCCAGCACCATGCCGTCGCGCAACAACACCGGCGGGAAGCCGATCGGCCTGATCATGTTCCCGGTGGCGGACCAGGTTCCGGTGACCGGGTCGTACACCTCGGCGGACGTCACGCCGGATCCATCGCCGGACTCGCCCAGGACGAGC
This sequence comes from Chloroflexota bacterium, assembly GCA_004297395.1. GTDB lineage: Bacteria > Chloroflexota > Limnocylindria > Limnocylindrales > CSP1-4 > UBA5189. Next base: position 105,516 of record SCUO01000093.1, read on the forward strand.
ACCCGGCCGTCGAGGAGCCGCACCGCGGAGTACTCAACGCGAGGCGTGTTCATCGTGCCTGTGGCGATCCAGACCCCTGCCGAATTCGTGACGGGCGTGGCCGGCACGACCGCAGGTTGGCTCGGGCTGCCGCTCGGCAGGGGACTCTCGCTCGGCGCGGCGACGTCGGACTTGCCTCGCTGGAACAGGAGCGCTGCGCCGACCACGAGCAGGGCGACGACCGCCGCCGCGCTGAGCGCGGCCGAAAACGTGGACCGAGTCGCCCACGGGCGGAACACCGTCCGCTGACGAGTTCGACGGACCTCGTCCAGGACGGCAGCGACGACCCGATCGGGCAGCACCGTCATCCCGTCGTCGAGGTAGGCGGCGAGCAGCGCGCCTGGATCGCGTGACGTCGTCATGCCAGTTGCTCCTGGTCGAGGGAGGAGGTCCGAGCGTCGGCCTCGAGCGCCGCCCGAATCGCCGCGGTGGCGTGGGAGAGCCGGGACTTCGCCGTCCCGAGGGGGATGCCGAGGTGATCGGCGACCTCGGGCACGGTCATCCCGAGCGCGTGATGGAAGACGAGGATGGCGCGCTGTTCCGGCGGGAGCCGCCGAAAGCCGCGGTCGAGCTGGTCGCGGTCGTGGACCGTCAGCAGCGCGCGGTCGGTGACGGTGGGTGCGTCGGACTCGAGCAGGACGACATTGGTCGCGGCCTGCCGGCGTCGCCGGGCTTCGGCATAACAGGCATGGACGAGAATCCGGTGCAGCCACGCGTCGAAGCGATCGAGGTCGCGGAGCGCGGGCAGCTCTCGCCACACCTGGACCAGGGCTACCTGCACGGCATCCTGGGCGAGATCGGCATCGCGCAGGATCCGATGGGCGATGTAGATGCAGCGGTCGCCGACCTGTCGAACCAGGGCGCCGAAGGCCTCCTCGTCGCCCTGTCTCGCCTGCTCCACGATCGTTCGCAGCACTGGCTTCCTCTGGCTCTCGACGCCGGGGACGACGCCGCTAGCGAGCATGAGTGTGCGCGTGTCGCGAATCGTTCTAACTCGGTCATGCGGCCAGCGGACGAGATCGTTCCGCGACACGTCCGTTTGACGTCGCGGACCGCCGCCCCTAGGATCCGCAGACAAACCGAATAGCCTATCGAGAGTGGTGGAGGGACCGGCCCTTTGAAGCCACGACAACCTACCGGCGGCGACGCCGGCAAGGTGCCAAGTCCGGGCAGGACAACCACCTGCGAGATAGGGATCCACCCGAGCCCTTCCTCTCCCAGGAAGGGTTTCCTGTTTCTCCGGCCACGATCGGTACGGCAGCCACGCCGAGCGCCCCGCGGTGCGCCACCTGCCAGGAGCCGACCATGACGACCGAGACGACCACGACCGACGAGCGCAGCCACGCGCCGTCGATGATGGCCGCGCCGGTCGCGACCGGCCTCGGCACGAGCTCGGCCCCGGGCGCCGCGGTCGGCGCGGAGACCGGCGCCGGCGGCGGCCATTCCGCGATCGAGGTCGACATCGACCGCGCGGTCGACCCGGCCCATCGCCCCCGGATCGTCGGGCTGCGCTGTCGGAGCTGCTTCCGTCCCGAGACGGTCAGCCCCAGCTTCGTCTGCCCCGCCTGCTTCGGCCCGCTCGAGGTCGTCTACGACCGCGAGGCGATCCGGGCCCAGGTGAGCCGCGCCGCGATCGAGGCCCGCGAGCCCGGGATCTGGCGTTACCTCGAGCTCCTGCCCATCGACGAGGTCCCTGCCAGGAGCCTCGCGGTCGGCTCCACGCCGCTCCTCCGCGCCGACCGCCTCGGCGCCGAGCTCGGCCTGGCGGCCGGCAATCTGCGGCTCAAGGACGACACCCGGAATCCCACGCTGTCGTTCAAGGACCGGGTCGTGGCCATCGCCGCGGCGCGGGCCCAGGCCTTCGGCTTCGAGACCCTGGCCTGTGCCTCGACCGGGAACCTCGCCGGCGCCACGGCGGCCGCCGCCGCGGCGCTCGGGATGCGGGCCGTCGTCTTCGTCCCGGCCGACCTGGAGCCGGCCAAGATCGACCATGCCCTGAGCTACGGGGCGACGGTCGTCCCGGTCAAGGGCACGTACGACGACATCAATCGCCTCAGCCTCGAGATCGCCGACGAGGAGGGCTGGGCGTTCGTCAACGTCAACATCCGGCCGTTCTACTCGGAGGGCAGCAAGACCCTCGCCTTCGAGGTCGCCGAGCAGCTCGGCTGGCGGCTGCCCGACGTCGTCGTCGCCCCGATCGCCTCGGGCAGCCTGTTCACCAAGGTCGCCCGGGGCTTCGAGGACCTTGTCGCCGCAGACCTCGTCGAGGACAAGCTGGTCCGGTTCGTCGGGGCCCAGGCCGATGGCTGCTCGCCGGTCGCCCAGGCCTTCGCCTCCGGCGCGGACGAGATCCACCCGGTCCGGACGCCCGACACGATCGTCCGGTCGCTGGCCATCGGCTCGCCCGCCGACGGTCGGTACGCCCTGGCCCTCGCCCGCCGGACCGGGGGCTCGATCGAGGCCGTCCCGGACGAGGCGACCGCCGCCGCGATCCGCCGGCTGGGCCGGACCGAGGGCGTTTTTGCCGAGACCGCCGGCGGGGTCACGCTGGCCGGCCTGGAGGGGGCGATCCGGCGCGGGGTCATCGGCCCCGACGATGAGGTCGTGGCGCTCATCACCGGCAACGGCATGAAGACGCCTGACGCCAAGTGGTTCGGGGTGCCGGAGCGCACCGGGCTGGATGGTGGTGGGCTCGCGCCCGCCATCAATCCGTCCTATGCCGAGTTCAGCCGAGCGGGGATCGCCGGATGACCGGCCGGAACGTTGCCCCTCGACCGATCCGCCGATCCGCCGTATCCTCAGCCTCGATGACGCGTCCCACGGGTATCCCGGGCCGCTGCTCCTGTCGCCGGCGGGCCTGAGCCCGGCGGCCGACACCGGCCGTCCTTCGGTCCGCACGCAGCGTCCACACTCGCCCTTCGCGCTTCCGCCGCGCAGGCGCCGGGTCCCGACCCCACCTGAGGTTCACTCGTGTCATCCGTGATTCGCGTTCGCACCATCGATCCGCGCGGCCAGCGCTTCGGCGCCGGCCTGTCCGCGGTCACCCTCGTCGCCGGGATCGCGCTCGATCTCCCCGTCATCGCCGCGATCGTCGGGGCGGCGCTGGCCGTCAGCGCCGCCCTCGGCACCCAGTGGTTCCTGTTCGGCCGGCCTTGGCCGTCGGTCCGGAGAGCGCTCCAACTCGGGCCGCCTAGGGACCCGGAGCCGGAGCTCGGCCCGCGCTTCGCCCAGGCCCTCGGGGCCCTGTTCGTGGCGATCGGGTTCGTCCTCTTCGCCGCCGGCGCCCCGGCCCTGGTGTTCTGGGCCCCGATCGCCGCCGTCGCCGGACTGCAGGCGCTGCTCGCCGTCTCCGGCTACTGCCTCGGCTGCAAGCTCTATGGCCTCCACTGGTTCCTGCCCGAGCTCTTTGACCGGGTCGTCCTGCGGGTGCCGGTCCAGCCGCGGATCTCGCTCCGGAGCCCCGGCGCGCGCTGAGGGCGCACTGAGAGCGCGCCGAGGGCGCGCCTGGCTGGCACCATGATCGGGTGACCTTTGCCCAACGCCCCAACCCCCCGCGATGACCGAGACCGTCGACGCCGTCGTCGTCGGCGGCGGGGCGATGGGCACCTCGATCGCCTACCACCTTGCGGCCACGGGGCTGGGCCGGGTGGTTCTCCTGGAAAGGGAGACCGCGCTCGGGACGGGCTCGACTGGGCGATGTGCCGGCGGCTTCCGGATCCAGTTCTCGAGCGAGATCAACGTCCGCCTCTCGCTGGCGAGCGTGCCGCTGATCCGGCGGTTCTCGGACGAGCATGGCCTGCCGCTCGACGTCGACGTCGATGGCTACCTCTTCCTGGTCCGCGACGAGGCAGCGTGGGCGGGCTACAGGGCCGCGGCCGCGATGCAGCGGTCGCTGGGCGCCCGGGTGGAAGAGCTGGACGCAGTCGCGGCCGCGGCGCTGATCCCGGGCCTGAACGTCGACGGCGTCGTCGGGGCGACGTTCGGGCCGGACGACGGGATCGCCGACCCGTCAGGGTTGACCTACGGCTACGCCACGCTCGCCCGGCGGCACGGGACGGCGATCCGCCTCGGGACGGAGGTCACCGCGATCCGTGCATCGGCCGACGGGAGCCGGGTGACGGGGGTCTCGACACGCGACGGTGACATCGATGCCCCCATCGTCGTCAACGCCGCCGGCGTTTGGGCGGGGCCCCTCGCCGCGACCTGCGGCCTCGATCTCCCCCTCGAGCCGCAGCCGCGCCACGTCGTGACGACGTCCGGATTCCCTGGGGCCCCTACGCGTCGGACGCTCGTGATCGACGCCTCGACGATGTTCTACTTCCACCGCGAGGGCGCGGGCGTGCTCATGGGGATGCCCCGGCTCGCCGACGCGGTCGCGACCTTCGACACGGTCGTCGACGATCGCTGGATCGCCGACGAGCTGCTGCCCCAGGCGATCGGCGTCCTGCCGGCGATCGAGGATGCCGGGCTGGCCCGCTCGTGGGTCGGTCTCTACGAGATGACCCCCGATCACCACGCGATCCTGGGTCCGGTGGACGGCCTGGCGGGCCTGTACCTGGCGAACGGCTTCTCCGGCCACGGCTTCCAGCACGCGCCGATCGTCGGGAAGGTCATCTCGGAGATCGTCACCGGCGCCCCGCCGACCGTCGATGTCTCCGCGCTCCGCCTGGAGCGCTTCGCCCGCGGCGAGCTCATCGGCGAATCACACGTCGTCTGAGCCGGGAACGGATCGACCTCCACGCGCGAGGGGTATGTCACGTGCCGCTTTCCGTCCGGCCCAGGCTCCGACGAACGCGGCTGCCGGCTGGAGACCCATGACCGACACGGCGGCAACGACGAGTGGCGCGTGGATCGGCTCGAGCTCCCCGATGGCGAACGGGGCGAGCACGAGCCCCGCGAACAGGTCGCCCACCAGCACCGCGGCAACGAGCTTGGGCGCGGACAGGCGCAGCTGCCTCGCGGCAACGAACCCGGCCGCGGCGGCGACCACCGCCACGAGCACGATGACCGTCGGCAGCTCGAACAGGCTGATCCCGCCCTTCGAGATCGATCGCTGGAGCCCGACGTTGCCGGCCGTCGCGGCAAGCGCAAGCCAGCTGGCAAGGCAGACGGCTGAACCGCCAACGATCAAGCGCCGCCAGTCAATCTTCATGGCCTCCATCCGACGGCCCGTCGACGGTCGATGTACTGCCCGCCGAGTGCCGACCGAGCATGTCCCTGCCACCGCCCGCGGTGGCGTCAGGGCAGCGTGTCGCGCACCCCGATGCGCAGGACGGCCTCGGCGGCGAGCCGGAGGATCAGGTCCCGGCCGGTGTCGTGGCGCTGCCAGTCCCGGTTGTCCCACGCTTCCCCGGAGAGGTCGTCGCCGGCGTAGAGCATCTGCCCGAAGGAGACGCCCCGGAACTGCGCGACGGCAAAGAAGGCGGCGGCCTCCATCTCGACCGTGAGGCAGCCCTCGGCCACGCGCCGACGGACCTTGTCCCTGGTCTCGCGGTAGATCCCGTCGGTAGTCCAGGTCCTGCCGGCGACGTGCGGGATGCGGTGCGCGTCCAGGGTGGCGATGATCGCTGCGAGCGCATCGGCGGTGGGGCCGACTTCTCGCGACGCGGGGAGGTAGTGATAGCTCGTGCCCTCGTCGCGGATGGCTGACGTCGGGAGGATGACGTGGCCCATTGCGAGATCCGGCACCAGCACGCCGGCGCCGCCCGCGGCGACGAAGGCCCGGCCACCGAGGGCGATGAGCTCCTCGAGCCAGCCGGCGGCCAGCGGCGCACCTACGCCGGCCAGGGCGACGGCCAGGCGCCGATCGTCGAGCTCCACCTCGAAGACCGGATAGGAGCCTATCTCGGACCCGAGCCGACCGATCTCGCGACCGCCATGCTCTTCCACGAATGCGGTGATCGCATCCCGGAAGAAGCAGAGCACCACGTGCTGGGGCAACTCGAATGGCTCGATCGCGAGGTGGGGCTCGAGCACGGCGTCGCGCGCCGGGTCGAACTCGAGGATCGGGGCGTCGTCTGGGCCGATCACGTGTTGCCCAGCGGTCGGAAACCGGTCAACGGTGCCTGGCCCGTCAATCGGCCGGCGTGCAGCAGGCGCAGCCACCTTCGGCGATGCCGGTCACGGCGGCGGCGGTGTCGCAGCACGGAGCGGTGGGAGCCAGCACGTTCAGGGTGCTGTTTCGGGGCCGAGCCCCGGCGACGTGGCGTTCGAGGTCGGCGAGGCGGGCATCGAGGTCGCGGAGGCGCGACATCCGGTCGCCGAGCTCCGCCCGACGTGCGGCGATCAGTCCAGGCAGCGCGGCCGAGGTATCGGTGCAGTGGCCGGAGTGGCAGTACGAGGCGAGGCGGGCTGCCTCCTCCAAAGGTAGTTCGAGGCGCCGCAGGTCGATGAGCAGGCGAAGATGCTCGACATCGGCCTCGGCGTACTCGCGGTAGCCGTTGTCCTGGCGCGGCGGGCGCGGCAGCCAGCCCTCGCGCTCGTAGAAGCGGACTGTGTCTGCCGGGACGCCGACTCGCTCTGCCAGCTCGCCGATTCGCATCGCGCCACTCAACCTTGGAGTGACTCGAATGTCAAGCGGGGGTCGCGGCGTCGACCTCCGATTCCAGGAGCGCCTTGAGCTTCATCGCCTCGCCCGCCTCGCCGCGCTCGACCTCGCCGCGCATGAACGGCTCCATGAGCCGCAGCGCGCCGCGAAGCGACAGTTCGCCGGCGTACGTGAGCCGCGAGCCCTCGCCGTCAGGCTGGATCGTGTTCACGGCGAGCCAGTCGAGGCTCGGGTGCGACACCCGGAAGCTCACCTTCCGGTCCGGCTCGAGCTCCACGATCTCCATCTCGAGGCGGCCCTTGATCGGCCCCGAGCTCATTCGGAAGTGGCCGCGCTGGCCCACCCGCCGCGGCCCGTCGTCCTCGAACGCCATGTCGACCATCGGCGTCCACTGCGCGTAGCGGTCCGGATCCAGGAGCGCTTCGTACACCGCCCGGGGCGGCCGATTGATCGTGACCTCGGACGAGTACCGGATCATGCCTGCACCTCCCGTGCCACCAGATCCGTAGCGCCGACCATCGGCGCCATCGGGATCGCGAGCGTCGCGGCGAGTCGCCGAAGCGCCCCCGATTTCTCATGCCGAATCCGTTCGAGGGTCGCGCCATCCGGCGGGGGCCCGTTCGCGGCCCATCGCAGCCGCACGCTCGTCGCCCCGGCACCCCCGGAATCGAGGTCGTAGGTCGCGTCGACGGCACCGACCCCCTCGACCGCCAGCCGATAGCCGACGTGCTCGTACGGCTGCCAGTCGACGATCTCTTCGAGCGTCGCCAGCCGGCCGGTCACGCACTGCGCCCGGGTCCCGATCCCGCGCCGGCCGTCCACGGCCGTCTCGGTGATGACGATCGGGCCCTCCCACAGCGGGCGCAGTGCCGGCGACGTCAGGTGCGCCCACACGGTCGCCGGGTCGGCGGGGACATCGACATCGAGCTCGAACAGTGCCCGGTCGCCCTGGATGTCGATCCGGCGGGCGCTGGACTCCGCGATCCACCGCCCTTCGAGATCGATCGTGTGGCTCGTCACCTCGCCGAGATGCTCGACGACCTCGACGGTCGTCGTGGCGCCGAGCGCGACCGGATCCGCCCCGATCGCGGCAATCGCCTGGGCCGTGAAGACGGCGAAGCCTGTCGCCCGGCCGTCGGCGTCGTGAGCCGCGGCGGCCGCGGCGCCCTTGAGCAGCCGATGGACGACGATGATCGAAGCGCCCGCGAGCTCGTCGCGGCCGGCGATCGAGTGCCGGACGTACTCGCCGTGGTGGACGAAGAACTTCAGGTCCAGCCGGGGCGCCGTGCTGCAGGCCGTGCAGTCGCAGGCCGAGGCCTGCTCGATGCTCCGGAGCCGGCGCCGGAAGGCGAGGTAGGCAACCTCGATGGCGTCAAGGAGCAGCGAGCCGTCGGCCCGGCCGTCCTCGACGTACAGGAACGCCGCGTCGCCCTCGAGCTTGGCCAGCCGGAACGGCGGCTCCAGCCGCCCGACAACGGTCTCGATGAGGTCGCCGGCGATCGCCGGCGCGTGCTCGATCTCGCCACTGGAGAGGTACGCGGTGTAGCCGGTGAGGTCGGCGATGAGAAGGAAGCCGGACTCGGGTGTCGATGCCATGAGCGGACCCTAAACCCTGGAGTCGCTCCAATGTCAAGCCCGGAAATCGACCATCGCCGCCTGGGACAGACCCGCAGTCTGGGATTCCTGCTCCGGCTCGAGAATCCGGCCCGCGACGGTCTCGCAGCGCACCACTTCGAGACCCGGAGTCTTCAGTTTCCTGCGTCAGCGGTCCGGCACGGCGAGCGCACGCAGGAATTCCAGACTCCCAGTCTGGGCGCTCCTCCCATGGCGAGCGGGTCGGCGACGAGGTCGCGGGCTTCCGGACGGCGCGCCATACTCCGTGTGTGAACCACGACGGATCGGGGCCGACCCGCACGGAGTCGGATTCGATGGGCGCGATCGAGGTCCCGGCGGAGCACCACTGGGGCGCCCAGACGCAGCGCAGCCTCCACCACTTCGCGATCAGCCACGACACGATGCCGCCCGGGATCATCCGGGCCTTCGGGATCCTCAAGCGCGCCGCGGCCGAGGTGAACGCGGAGCTGGGCCTGCTGCCGGCCGAGAAGCGCGAGCTCATCGTCCGGGCCGCGGACGAGGTGTCCGCAGGCGCCCTTCGCGAGGAGTTCCCGCTCCGGGTCTGGCAGACCGGCTCCGGCACCCAGTCGAACATGAACGTCAACGAGGTCATCGCCAGCCGGGCCAACGAGATCGCAACGGGCGCGCGCGGCGGCAAAAAGCCGATCCACCCCAACGACGACGTCAACCGCAGCCAGTCCTCGAACGACACCTTCCCGACGGCCCTCCACATGGCCGTCGCGATGGCCCTGGTGGAGGACCTCATCCCGAGCGTCCGGGCCCTTCGCGACGCCCTCGATGTGAAGCGCCGGGAGTTCGAAGGGATCGTCAAGATCGGCCGGACCCACCTCCAGGACGCGGTCCCGCTGACCCTCGGCCAGGAGTTCTCGGGCTACGTCGCGCAGCTCGATGGCGGGATCGCCCGCCTGGAGGCCGCGCTCCCGGGGCTCTACGAGATCGCCCTGGGTGGCACGGCCGTTGGCACCGGCCTCAATGCCCACCCGGAGTTCGGCGTCCGCGTCGCCCGACGGATCGCAGCGCTGACGCAGCAACCCTTCGTCACGGCGCCCAACAAGTTCCAGGCCCTCGCCGGCCAGGAGGCCACGGTCTTCGCCTCGGGCGCCCTCAAGACGCTCGCCACGAGCCTCATGAAGATCGCCAACGACATCCGGTGGCTTGGGAGCGGCCCGCGGGCCGGCCTGGGCGAGCTGCGGCTCCCCGAGAACGAGCCGGGCTCGTCGATCATGCCCGGCAAGGTCAACCCGACCCAGTCCGAAGCCATGACGATGGTCTGCGTCCAGGTCTTCGGCTACGACGCCGCGATCACGATCGCCGGCTCGCAGGGCAACTTCGAGCTCAACGTCTTCAAGCCGATCATCGCCCACGACCTGCTCCACGGGATCGAGCTGCTGACCGACGCCTGCCGCAGCTTCCGGGAGTTCTGCGTCGAGGGTCTCGAGGCCGACGTCGCCCGCATCGATGCCCACGTCGCGAGCTCGCTCATGCTCGTGACGGCGCTCGCACCGTCGATCGGCTACGACAAGGCGGCCGAGATCGCCAAGAAGGCTCACCACGAAGGGACGACCCTGCGCGAGGCCGCGCTCGCCCTGGGCTACCTCACCGCCGAGGCGTTCGACGCCGCCACCGACCCCGCGGCGATGACCCGCCCGTCGGCCGGCTGAGGGGCGCCGACTACTTCTTCTTCGGCGGCATCGAGCGGGTGAACTCGAACGCCCGCGCCAGCCAGGCATCGAGATCGGCGTCGCGAGCGACGACGTCGGCCGGCAGGACGACGTACCGGCCCATCGAGCGGCCCGGCATGGGCTCGAACGGGTGCGCACCGGGCAACGCGACGAGCACCGCACGATCCGGCTCGGAGACGCGGACCCACCACTCGTCGGCGAACAGCCCGGTCGCCATGTTGCCGCCGATCCAGGCGCACTGGTAACCGAACATCGGCTTGACGACGACGTCGGGCGCTGCCGCCCGCGTCATGGCTGCGCGAAATCGTTCGATGATCTCCGGGCTCGACTTCGTGAACTTCGGCATGTCGGGCATCGGGGTCTCCATGCGGGGTGGGTCAGACCCTGGCGCACGCCGGCCGGGGTCCGCCGGGACGTCGATGAGCATCGCGCGCAGGCTACGCCGTCGCCGGCGTTTCGCGCCTCGGTTGACGGATCCGGCGATTGGGCCGAAGGTGGATGCCTTGTCGCCATCGCCGGGCTTTCATTCGCCGGTCCGAAGCGCGCGACGGATCGGATTGCCGACCATGGCTCGAACTCCCTTTGCGTCACCGGACGCCCATATCGTCGTGAGCAGCGACGGCTACTTCGATGTCTACCCGGCGACCGGCCGGAGCGGCGGCGACAGGCCTGCGTATCGTGGCCGTCTCGCGGAGCTCGGCCCCGGCATCCGCGGCGGCGACGACCGGCTCGCCGTGCGCCCGGGATCGATCGCCCTCGCCGATGCCGTGAGCACCTGGTCCGCGGACCACGGCGCGGCCGCGAACCGTGGCGAGCTGGGCGGCGGTCGAGACGGCAACGAGGCGAAGCCGGCCGCGTAGCCCCTCAGCCCAGCGGGGCGATCCGCCCCGCGCAGCACGCCCCGCAGCAGGCCGCCCCGCGGATGACAGCCCCCGTGGCTCGGGGGCGCGAGCCGCCTCAGGTGACGGTCGGGCGAGGCGCCCCGATGCGCCAGCGGACGCCGACGGCATCGACCTCGACGGCGGCTCTCGCGGGGGCGAACCCGAGCGGCTCGATCTCGACGACGGCCGGGTTGCGGAGCGGTGCGCCACGGCGCAGGCGCACGACCTGCGGCCCGACGGTGGCCGTTGCGCCGCGCGGGCCCGCGTCCGCAAAGTGGATCCCGACGGTCCCGGCGTAGGCGTCCGCAGCAGCCTCGATATCGGGGACGGGGAGCTCGATGGCGACGATCCGCGCCGGCCCGCCCAGGGGGTGGGCGAGATCGGCGCGTTCGGCCCGGGCCTCATCGCCCCATTCAGCACCGACGAGCTCGTGCTCGATGACGAAGGGCGGCTCCGACGGGCCGAGCTCCGGCGGGAACGTGGCTCGCCAGCGGACAACCTCGCCGTCGGGCCGGGTCCGGGAGCGCACCTCGACGTCGCTGAGCGGCGATCCCCCGTCGCGCAGCCGGGCCACGTCGGCATCCAGGTCGTCGCTCGCGACGGCGTATGCGACCAGGCCGGCGTGGCCGGCGTCGAGCGCCTCGAGGACCGTGCGCGACACGGCGCCGCTCGGGGCGAGCGAGCGGTCGAACAGCCCGATCAGCTCGATGTACGTGTCGCCGAGCCAGGCCAGGCGGTTGCATGTGCCCCACGCCGGGTGGCGGCCGCCACCCGTGCAGGCCAGGCCGACCGTCGTCTCCAGCTCGGCGGCCGCGGCGTCCGGATCCTCGACGGCGATGACGAGATGATCGAGCCCGAGGAGCATGGTCCCTCCGAGGTCCGCGATTCTCGCACCCGTATGCGAGGCGTGCTTCGATGCCCCCGCAAATTGGTCCCTCGACCGAATGTCGACGTCGGGCTACCCTTCCGGAACGATGGACACCCTGCTCGATCACCACGCGGCTCCAGGTCCCGTTCCGCCCGCCGTTGCCCGGGCGCGCTGGGACGCCCTCCTCGGCAGCGGCGAGCCCGTCCTCGCCGACGGGGCCATGGGCACGATGCTGTTCTCGGCCGGCCTCCAGTTCGGCGACCCGCCCGAGATGTGGAACGTCGCCCTGCCCCAGGGCTCGATCGTCCGGCAGATCCATCGCGGCTACCTCGACGCGGGGTCGAGGATCATCCTGACCAACACCTTCGGCGGCAATCGCCTGCGGCTCAGCCTCCACGGTAACGAGCGCCACGTCGGCGAGGTCAACCAGATGGCCGCGATGCTGGCCCGGGCCGAAGTCGAGGCGGCAGGCGGCAACGCCCTCGTCGCCGGCGACATCGGGCCGTCGGGCTCGATCATGGTCCCGATCGGGCCGCTCGAGTTCGACGAGGCCGTCGATGTCTTCGCCGAGCAGGCCGCGGCGCTGGTCGCCGGCGGCGTGGACCTCATCTGGATCGAGACGATGTCGGATCTCGAGGAGATTCATGCTGCCATCGAGGGCGTCCGGCGCGTCGCGCCGGAGATCCCGCTCATCACCACGATGACCTTCGACACCCGCGGTCATACGATGATGGGCGTCTCGCCCGAGCGGGCCGTCGCCGCCCTCCAGGGCTGGGGCGCCGACGCGATCGGCGGCAACTGTGGCAACGGCCCCGACGAGCTCGTCCCGGTCGTTGCGAGGATGCGAGCCGCGGCACCGGACGTGGTCCTCGTCGGGAAGTCGAACGCGGGCATGCCCGAGCTGGTCGACATGAAGGCCGTCTACCGGGCCGAGCCGTCGGCGATGGCCGCCTACGGCCTCGAGATCCGGGCGGCCGGCGCCTCGATCATCGGGGCCTGCTGCGGGTCCACGCCGCCCCACCTCCGGGCGATGTCGGAGGCACTCTCCGCTCGTTAAGCGGCCTTGCCGGGCGCTCGGGCCGCGCCTGACCCGAGCTCAGGGCTCGGCGCGGAGGATCAGGCCGGCGCCGCCGGCATCGATGGTCAGGACCCCGGCCTCGATGACGTAGCCGACCTCGCCGGTCAGCACCTGCGTGACCAGCTGCTCGACGGCCATCGCGCTCGCTCCGCAGGCCATCTTCGTCAGCGCGATGGGCCCGAAGTCGAGGGTCGCATCGGCGACCTCGACGCCCCCGCCACCCTGGTTGCAGCCGGCCTCGACGTCGACGCGGCCGTCGGAGAAGGTGAGCGCCGCCACGACACCGGCCGGCACGCTCGAGACGACATCACCGCTGACGAGCCCATCGACGACCCAATGGGTGCCCAGAAGGTCGCGGTCGGGATCGGCGATCTCGCGGTCGTCCAGCGTCAGCCGCGTGCCCCCCTTCGACAGCGTCAGGGTATCGCCCTCGAGGGCGATGGTGGCCCCGTCGAGCAGGTCGGCCAGCCAGCGGTCCTGGGCCATGAGCGGCTCGCTGCAGCCCATCTCGGTCGTTGCCAGGCTGCGGGCCACCAGGCGATCCCCGTCGAGCTGGTACGGGCCGCCCATCGAGTTGCAGCCGGCCTGGGCGCCGATCTGGCCGGCGCTGAAGGTGAGGCGGACCCGGGTCCCGGCGACGAGCACCCGACCCTCGATCCCGGTCGAGAGGAAGGTTCGGCCGTTCAGGCCCTGGGGCTCCGTGGCGGTCGGCGGCGATCCACTCGGTCCGGGCGTCCCGGGCGTCCCGGGCGTCCCGGACGTCCCGGGGGTTCCAGAGCCGGGTCCGGCGCTGCCGGAGCAGGCGCCGAGGAGGAAGGCGGCCGTGAGGAGGATCGACAGGCTGGCTCGATGCTTCATGGCCTACAGACGGGACCTGCAGCCGTTGGTTCCGTCGGCCGCGCGCTCGCGGCTTCCGACCTGATCACATCGCGCGGCGGTCCGGCGCCGAGTAGCGCGGGCCGTGTCTCGGCGGGCCGGCTGCGCCGGCCTCGAGGAGCCGGATCACCCGCGCCCGGTGGCCTCGCCATGGCCCGAGGAGCTCGAGCATCCGGGCGTCGTCGGCCCGCGGCTCGCCGGCCAGGGCAAACGCCACCAGGCTCGGCAGGTGGTAGTCGCCGACGCTCACCGCGTCGGGATCGCCGAGGGCCCGCAGCGTGACCTCCGCCGCGGTCCAGGGGCCGATGCCCGGGTAGGCGCGGAGGCGGGTCCCCGCGGCCGCACCTACCTCGGCCCGGGTCCCCCGCAGGTCGGCGAGGGCCTCGAGGCGCCGCGCGTCGCGGGCCACCCGCCGGACGATCTCCGCGCGGCGCTGTTCCACGCCGAGCGGGTGGAAGGCGTAGTAGGGGAGCGCGGCGAGGGCCTCGGGCGAGGGCTGGAGACGGAGGCGCTGGGCGGCGGCGACGGGGCCCGGAGCGGGCTCGCCGTGGCGACGGACGAGCGTCCGGAACGCGAACGACGCCTCGGCGCCGGTCACCAGCTGCTCCAGGATCGCCGGCACGAGGACCTCCAGGATCGCGCCGGTCCGACCGAGGCGGAGCCCCGGCAGGCGCCTGGCGAGACGGGCGACAACCGGGTGGAGGCTCGGATCGAAGCCCGTCGCGTCGTCATCCATGCCCAGGAGCGCCGGCAAGCCGTCCAGGATGCGATCCGCGCCCGGACCCCAGGCCTCGGCCTCGAGGCGGTTCCCGCGAACCTCCACGAGGACGGTCGCCGGACCGTCCGGGGTGCGCGTGGCCCTCGCCGCGGCGACGGCGTTGAGGCGCAGGGTCGGGTCGCCGCGACCGCGGAGCAGCGGCCCCAGGACGAGCCTGAGATCGATCGGAGCCTCGAGATCGAGCGTTCGCCTGGCCATCGATGGCCTGATTGTCACCCCCCTGACACGTCGGCACTCGGGTGCCCGATTCCCCGCTGCAGGCCGATCCCGGGTACAGTGACACCGACGTGCGTTCATTCCGCGTCATCGTGCGGGCGGCGCTCATCGCCGCCCTCACCGCGGTCGCCGTCCCGGCCCTGGCCACCTCGAGGCCACCGGCCAACGAAACAGCCCTTGACAGGTCCGCCTTCACGGCGGTCAGGTTCGATGCCGTTTCCGTGGGACGCTCGACGATGACCATCACCCCAGACCCTGCGTTCAGTTCGGACGGCTCGCTCGGCGCCACCGACGTTCTCGGCGACGCCATGCCCGCGGGACCCACGGCCGTGCCCGAGGGCCGGCCGGCGGCCAACCAGCCGGCGGCGAACCCGATCGTGGTCGTCCTCAACCCGTGGCGCTACGACGGCAACGTGTCGTTCTACGGGCCCGGCTTCTACGGCAAGCGGACCGCCTGCGGGCTGGCCTACACGACCTCGATCATGGGCGTGGCCCACCGCTCGCTGCCGTGCGGCACGCTCGTGACCTTCAGGAACCCCTCGAATGGACGGACGATCACGGTCCCGGTGATCGATCGCGGGCCGTACGTCACGGGCCGCCAGTGGGATCTCAGCGGCGCCGCCTGCACCGCCTTGGCTCACTGCTACACCGGCGGGCTGTACTGGAAGTACGGCTGACCCAACCTTGCCGGCCCCGGCCGAGCTGCGGCTGGGCTACGGGGCCCCATGACGCTTCCACCATCAAATCCCGGGCCGGCGCGCCCACAAGCGGTTGCCGCGATGACCGCGGCTGCCTCGGACAGGTCCGCATCGTGCTCAGACTGGCCAGTCCCGTGCTCGGGGCGCGGCACGCTGACGGCCTCCTGGAACGCTAATCCACCCACCAACCCCAGATTTGACGCTGCCAGCATCACGAGCCCCCGCAAGCGACCTTCACCTGCCTTGCTCGCAGTCGCCATGTGCCCACCGCATGTCGCCCCCACTGCCACGCGAACGTCGAGTCGATGGCCTCAGCCACCAGGCCGCTATCCGCCAGTGCACACGCCCTCACACGGAGGAACCATGCTCATCAATGAGGACGCGAGAACCTCATCCTCGAGCATCACGTCGAGGCGATAGATCCCGGGCTGCTCGAACATCGGCAGCATTGCCAGCACGCTGTGGTGCCCGGCGCAATCGTGATTGACGTTGTCCAGGCAGGTAGCCACTCGTCCCCCTGTTGGTGCAGGAGCACGGCCCTGACAGACGGCCCATCGACCGGTCTGCCGAAATAGGCTCCGAATGCCCAGTCGCGGTCAAGTGCGGCGCGATGGTGTTGCCGTCAAGGTCTCCGAAGAGGATCGTGCCCGGCTCCTGGGTAGGATCTCCACTCAGGATTCCGTACGGCGGATCGAGTGGGGCGGAAGCGACCGGATACTTGGAGGGCCGACGTGCTCCGCTCCAGTCACTTGACGTGACGTCACCCGAGCGGTTCGAACCTGGCCGTGAAGTGGCGGAGGGCCGGGGGCGCCTGGACGATCCGCATGCCGCGTAGCTCGGCGGCGCGCGACGCGACGTAGGTGACCACCTCGATGACGTAGTCGATGTGGCTCTGGGTGTAGGTCCGGCGGGGGATGGCGAGGCGCACGAGGTCCATCGCGGCGGCCGTCTCCGACCCGTCTGGGTGGTGGCCGAACATGACCGTCCCGATCTCGCAGCCGCGGATCCCGCCCTCTCGGTAGAGGGCGACCGCCAGCGCCTGTCCCGGGTACTCGAGAGGCGGGATGTGGGGCAGGAGGGCCCGCGCGTCGAGGTAGATGGCGTGGCCGCCGAAGGGCTTGACGAGCGGGACGCCGGCCGCGGCGAGCGCGTCACCGAGGTAGGCCGTGGACCGGATTCGGTAGCGGAGGTAGTCCTCGTCGACGACCTCGCGGAGGCCCTGGGCGATCGCCTCGAGGTCGCGGCCGGCGAGGCCGCCATAGGTCACGAAGCCCTCGGTCAGGATCAGCATGTTGCGGCACTGTTCGGCCAGGCGATCGTCGTTCGTCGCCAGCCAGCCGCCGATGTTGGCCAGGCCGTCCTTCTTGGCGCTCATCGTCATGCCATCGGCGAGCGAGGCGATCTCGCGGACGATGTCGGGGATGGAGCGCGCCTCCTGGCCTGGCTCGCGGAGCTTGATGAACCAGGCGTTCTCGGCGAAGCGGCAGCCGTCCAGGAACAGCGGCACGCGATGCCGGTCGCAGGCGGCGCGCACGGCGCGCAGGTTCGCCAGCGAGACCGGCTGGCCGCCGCCGGAGTTGTTGGTGATCGTGACGAACACGACCGGGACGTGGCCCTCGTGCGTGGCCAGGAACGCCTCCAGGGCTTCGACATCCATGTTGCCCTTGAACGGGTGGATCGCTGACGGGTCGCGGCCCTCCGGGATGACGAGGTCGACCGCCTGGGCGCCGCTGAACTCGACGTTGGCGCGCGTGGTGTCGAAATGGGTGTTGTTCGGGATCCACTTCCCGGGGCCGCCGACGACCGAGAACAGGATCTTCTCGGCGGCCCGGCCCTGGTGGGTCGGGATGACGTGCCGAAACGGGAAGAGGGCCTGGACGCTCTCGAGGAAGGCGAACCAGCTCGGGCTGCCGGCGTACGACTCGTCACCGTGCTGGATCGCGGCCCACTGGTCGCGCGACATCGCCCCGGTCCCGGAATCGGTCAGCAGATCGATGAGGACGTCGTCGGCATGGAGGTTGAAGAGGTTGTAGCCGGCGGCCTCGAGGGCTGCGGCCCGCTCCTCGACCGTCGTCATCCGGACCGGCTCGACCGAATGGATCCGGAACGGCTCGACGATCGTCTTCCAGCGGTCCATCGGCTGAGCATAGCCCCGGGCCACCGACCCGACAGGGCCGTCCGGCCTCAGCCGCGGACCTCCGCCAGGATCCGACGAACCGCGTCGAGGATCACCTCCGGCCGTTCGAACTGGACCATGTGGCTGGAGCCCCAGGCGGGCGTGAACGTGACCCGGCCGGGCGACAGCGCCTCGTAGCCGGCCGCGACCGAGGCGAGGATCGCGTCGTTCGTCGCGCCGTCGAGGCGGCTGTCGACACGAGGCGCGATGATCGCCTCGATCCAGCGACCCGAGACGTCCGCGGCGGCGAGCTGCTCCCGGCTCCGTTCGACATCAATGGCCTCGACACTGGCGATCATCCGCCACGTGTCGGCGGTCTCGGTCAGGTACTCGTCGCGAAGGGGGCCCAGGAGGGGCACGATCCGCTCGTCGAAGATGTCGGGATCGAAGCCGTCGACGAGGACGAGCCCGACGACGTCGTCCCCGGCCTCGGCCGCGAAGACCCGCCCCGTGACAGCCCCGAAGGAGTGGCCAACGACGACGTACGGCGGCGCTTCGCCGGCCGCCGCGAGGAGCGCCCGGAGCTCGGTCGACATGCCGGCCAGGTCGCCCGCGGAACCGGGATCGCTCCGGCCCCGGCCCGTGCGGTCGTAGGCGCAGGTCCGCGTCATCCGGGCGAGCTCGTCGTGGATCGGCGACCAGGTCGCGCTGTCGCTGCTCATCCCGGCGTCCAGGACGAGGGTCGGCGAGCCGCCGCCGCGGCAGTCGAGGTAGAGCGCGTGGCCCTCGGCAATCTCGACGCGCTCGCCCGGCGCGCCGTACGCGGCGGCGCCGACGTAACGAAGCCAGATCGCGGTCACGCCACCGCGCCAGGCATCGATGGCCACGACCGCGATGAGGGCCACCGCGAGCGCGAGCGTGATCCGGACCAGCCACCACCAGGGGCCGGGCCGTCGGCGCCTTGTGCCGGGTGCTTCTCCACGCATCATCGCCACGGTACGCCCGCGCCGGCAGATCGGCGTTCACCATGGGGTCAGCCCGGTGAGGTACTTCAGAGGACCCGGCGAGAGGATCCGGCGCGGTCCTTCCAACGCCCGGCGCGCTACGCTCTGGCCATGTGCCGAAGCATCAAGACCCTCCGTCGGTCCGAGACGGCGACGACAACCGGTGAGATCGAGGCCGCGGCGCGGCAATACGTCCGGAAGGTGAGTGGCTTTCGGGCGCCATCGACGCGCAACCAGGCCATCTTCGACGCCGCGATCGAGGAGGTCGCCGCGGCCTCGCGGCGGATGCTCGAGGCGTTCGCGGTCGAGGTCGAGGAGGGCCCCGATCGCTGGACTCCCTCCGCCACCCGCCGGGCCGCCGCCTCCTGAACCGCATGGAGCCCGAGGCCGGCCCGGTCGCGGCGCCGGATCACGTCCACCTCGAGGACACGACCCCTTGGGTCCGGCGATGGCTCCGGGCCGAGGGCGTCGTCGCCTTCGTATGGGCGGTGGTCCTGTGGATCCTCCTGCGTCAACCCTTGCCGCTGTTCCTGGTCCTGCTGCTCGTCCCCGACCTCTCGATGCTCGGTTACATCCGGGGGCCGCACGCCGGGGCGATCGCCTACAACGTCGTCCACAACTGGGCCACCGCGGGCCTCGTCCTGCTGCTCGGCCTTGTTGCCCAGTCCGGGCTGATCATCCTCGCCGGCGCGGTCCTCCTCGGCCACGTGGGCATCGACCGGGCGCTCGGCTATGGGCTGAAGTACCCCACGTCGTTCCAGGACACCCACCTCGGTCGAATCGGGCGGCGTCGATGACGACGGTCGAACGCGGGGCGCAGGTGGACGCCGACGCCCACCCGGGCCATGGGAGGAACCCCCCGGACTGGTGGGTCCGCCCGGGCCTCGACGTGCAGGGCGGCCGCCTGCGCATCGCCGGCGTCGACGCGGAGGACCTTGCCCGGCGGCACGGAACGCCGCTCTTCGTCTACGACCTCGAGCGCTACCGCGAGAACGCCCGCCGGTTCCAGGCGGCGCTCGCCGGTGCCGGCATTCCGTACCGGCTCCGGTTCGCGATGAAGGCGAATCCGGATCCGGAGGTGCTCGCCGTCTTCCGGGCGCTCGGGGCTCCCGGCTCGCCGGAGAGCGTGGGCATCGATGCCTGCTCGCCGGGCGAGGTGACCCGGGCCCTCGAATGCGGCTTCCGGCCCGACGAGATCAGCTACACCGGCACGAACCTGTCCGAGCGGGACCTCGACGTCATCCTTGGCGCCGAGGGCATCCACCTCAACCTCGACGGGATCAGCCAGCTCGAGCGGGTGGGGCGGCGGGCGCCGGGCCGGACGATCGGGCTGCGGGTGAACCCGGCCCGGGGCGCGGGCTACCACGCCGGCCTGGAGTACTCGGGCGAGCGGCCGACGAAGTTCGGGATCTACGAGGACCGGTTGGAGGAGGCAGTCGAAGTCGCCGCCCGCCACGGCCTGACGATCGACACGGTCCACTTCCACGCCGGCTCCGGCTGGCTGGCGGAGGGCCTGCCGGCGTTCGAGGCGGCCCTCGAGGCGGCGACCCGGATGACGCAGCGGCTGATGGACAGGGGCTGCCCGATCCGCGAGGTCAACGTGGGCGGTGGGCTCGGCGGGCCTGGCCGCGGGACCGAGGTCGCGGTGGACCTCGACGCGTACGCGGCGGTCCTCGCCCGGCACCTCGGCCCGCTCGGGGTCATCGTGGCGTGCGAGCCGGGCGATCACCTGGCCAAGGACGCCGGGGTCCTCCTGGCCGAGGTCGTCAGCGTCGAGGACCGGGCCGGGGCCCGCTTCGTCGGCCTGGATGCCGGCTGGAACATCCACTGTGGCTACTTCATCTACGGCTTCCTCAACGAGGTCGTGCCGTGTCGAGCGCCGCTCGCAGTGCGGACGTGGACCGTCGGGATCGCCGGCCACATCAACGAGGGCCACGACCTGTTCGCCGAGGACTACCCGTTCCCGCCGGTCGAGGAGGGCGCGATCGTGGCGATCCTTGGGACGGGTGCCTACGCCGAGGCGATGAGCTCGACCCACTGCCTGCGCCCAGTCGCGCCGGCGATCCACCTCGAGCGGGGTGGCTGAGCCTCAGGCGGTTGCGCCCTCGGTGCTGCCCGGCGTCAAGTCGCCCCAGCGCTGGACCCGGTCGATCGCGATCCGGATGATCGGCCGTCCCTCGAGGTCGTGGTCCGCGTACTGCGGGTACTTGGCCCGGAGGGCGGCGAGGGCGGCGACGTGCTCGGCTCGCTCGCGCGGCTCCGGCTCCAGCAGCACCCCGCGGCCCGTCAGGCGGATCCAGGCGAGGTGCGCCCAATCCTCCGACCAGCGGTCGACGAGGAGCGTCACGGCTGGCAGAACGAGGAGGTCCTGGACCCGCCCAAGTCGGCGCGGATCGGCCGAGGCCTTGGGCTTCTCGTCGATCGGCGTGTAGATCACCGGCCGGCCCATGTCGTCGGGCTCGTCCGTCAGGACGAAGCAGACTGGGACGAGGCGGGGCTCGCCGTCGGGGCGGAGGGTGGCGATGACCGCCCGGCGCGTCTCGGCCACGAAGGCGTGCTCCGGGCCGGTGAGGATGGGTTCGCGCATGGCGCCAGACTACACTCGACCCGTGACTCGACCCTTGACGCGGCCCGTGACCACGCCGCTCGATCCCGTCCTGCCCGTCCGCCACGTGACGAGCACCAAGGTGGTGGCCGTTCGGGGGCGGGACCTGGAGCTCCGCGACGACCTGGTCGTCGGCGAGGAGCCGCTCGAGATCCGGGCCGCCGGGCCGCGCCAGGCGCCGGTCAGCGTGGCGGTCACGATGCGCACGCCGGGCCACGAGAAGGAGCTCGCGATCGGCTTCCTCACGACCGAGGGGCTGCTGGTGGACAACGAGGTCCTGGGCGTCGATGTCGGTGACCCGGGCTTCATGGCCGAGCCCGATGATGCCGTGCTCGTCCGCCTTGCTCGGAAGTTCGATGTGTCTCGGGTGGCGGAGCGCCACTTCATCGCCACGGCCTCATGCGGCATCTGCGGCAAGGCCTCGATCGACGAGGTCGCCGTCCGCTGCGAGCCGCTGCCGAAGGGCCTCCCGGTCGTCGCCCGCGCCGTGATCCTCGCCCTGCCCGACCGGCTGCGCGAGGCCCAGGCCGCCTTCGAGCGGACCGGCGGGCTCCACGCGGCCGGGCTGTTCGAGACGGACGGACGGCTGGTCGCCGTGCGCGAGGACGTGGGCCGGCACAACGCCCTCGACAAGCTCATCGGCTCCCGTGTCCTGGCCCGCGAGCTGCCACTCTGGGACCGGATCCTGCTGGTCTCCGGGCGGGTGAGCTTCGAGATCGTCCAGAAGGCGGCGGTCGCCGGCATCCCGATCATCTGCGCGGTGTCGGCGCCCTCCGACCTCGCCATCCGCCTCGCCGACCGGGTCGGCGTGACGCTCGTCGGCTTCCTGCGGGGCGACGGCTTCAACGTCTACACCCACGACGGGCGGATCGATCTTCGCGACCTGATGGCGGGCTGAGGAGCGCAGCATCGATGTCGGCGCTCGACGACGCTCCGTGGGTGGAGGCCGAGGACCGCGACACCTGGCGCGCCTGGCTGGAGGCGAACCACGCGACGACCAAGGGCGCCTGGCTGGTCACGTGGCGGGCCTCGACCGGCCGGCCACGGCTCGAGTACGAGGCGGCCGTCGAGGAGGCCCTGTGCTTCGGCTGGGTCGACAGCACCGGTGGCTGGATCGACGCCGAGCGCGGCAAGCAGTACTACGCGCCGCGCAAGCCGCGCAGCGGCTGGGCCGCCCCGAACAAGGCCCGGATCGAGCGGCTGATCGCGGCCGGCCGGATGGCGCCGGCGGGCCTGGCGGCGATCGAGCGGGCCAAGGCCAACGGCTCGTGGGAGGTCCTCGACAGCGTCGAGCGGCTGGAGATCCCGGATGACCTCGCTGCGGCGCTCGCGGCCTTGCCGCCCGCCGCCGTCAACTTCGCCGCGTTCCCGCCGTCGGCGCGGAAGCAGATGCTCGCCTGGGTGGCCTTCGCCCAGCGCACCGAGACCCGGGCCGCGCGGATCCGCCAGATCGCCGAAGCCGCCGCCCGCAACGAGCGCGCCCGCGGCTGACGGGCGCTCCCCACGGGCCGTAGCCCGATGACTCGGCGTCACATTCGCGCGCCGATCGCGCGCCCCCGCGGTTGAGTGGCGGCTGGCCGTAGCCCGATGACTCGGCGTCACGTTCGCGCGCCCATCGCGCGCCCCCGCGGTTGAGTGGCGGCTGGCCGTAGCCCGATGACTCGGCGTCACGTTCGCGCGCCCATCGCGCGGCCTGCCGCTCTGCACGGGCGAACCTATGGCCGCTGCCGCCACGGGCACGGGACCGGCTGTGACTCCACGTCACCATTCGAGGGTTTCGGGAGGCTGGCGCCGCCCGGGGCAGCCGCGAAGACGCGCGAATGTGACTGGGCGTCAAGGGGTCCTGGCTGCGGCCGGCCGGAGCGCGGTGATTCCCGAACAATCACGCGGTGATCGCCCGAGAACCGAGGGCCAAGCCCTCTGGTGTTGACTGGGCGTCATGCACGACGATCGCCAGGCTGCGACTCCAATGCCGGCTCCGGCTCCCGCTCACGCTCCGGCGTCAGGAACTCCCCGCGTGGCGAGCGGCACGCACTCACCACGATGAGGACCGGGGTCAGGGAGCTTCGGCGCCGTCAACGGTGGCTCCGGTCTGCGATCGGCCGCCAGCTGCTCGAGCTTCGGGAGGAGGCCGGCGGGACGAGGGCTGCCACTGCACGTGCGGCGAACATCGATCCCGCGCATCTCCTCCGCATCGAGGCCGGCTCCGCCCAGGCGAGCCTCGAGGCGATCGTCTCGGTCGCCGACGTCCTGGGCGCGGACGTCAGCGTTCGCCTCTTCCCGAGCCGGCCGCCACGGATCCGCGACCGCTTCCAAGCCCCGATCGTGGAATCGCTGATCCGACTGCTCGGTCGGGAGTGGCGGGCCGAGCCCGAGGTATCGGTCCGCGAGCCGAGTCGAGGCGTCGTCGATCTCGTCATCTCGAGTCGCTCCGGGCGGCCGGCCATCGCCGTCGAGGTTCACTCCGAGCTGCGGAGCGTAGAGGCCATCCTTCGCCGCGCCGCCGAAAAGGCGGAAGGGGTACGGGCGCTTGGCCGCTTCGGCCCGGAGATCTCGAAGCTGCTGGTCATCCGCTCGACCGTCCGAACGCGCGAGATCGCTCGTCAGTTCAGCGCGACGCTCGCGGCCGCGTATCCGGTGTCAGCGACGGCCGCCTACCGCGCGCTCGCCGGTCACGAGGCTGGTTGGCCGGGGCCTGCCATCCTGTGGTCGGACGTCAGCGGGGCATCTGCACGAATCCTCGACCGGGCGCCGCGACGCGCGAAGCCCGTGCGTTGACGGCAGGCGGGCGCTCGGATCGCGCGACGTCGACGCGCTACTCAGCCCCGGATCTGGACCCAAGACTCGGTCCGTGCCGCCTCGAGGACGGCCTCGACGAAGGCCACGCAACGGGCACCTGCGGCGAGCGTCGGGTATGGAGCGGCCGCGGCGTCGGCGGCCGGGCGCGCACCCGAGGCCACCGCGGCGTAGAACGGCCGGAGGAGGTCCCGGAGGGCCTCGGCCCAGCCCTCGGGGTGGCCGGCGGGCAGCGACGGGATGCCGGGGCCAGGCCCCGGGCCGTCCTCCGGCCCGCGGGTCAGGATGCGTGTCTCGGACCGGGCACGGATCGCCAGCCGCTCGCCGTCCTCCTGGTCCCAGTCGAGGGTGCTTCGCGAGCCCGCGATCTCGAGGCTGAGCCCGTTCTTCCGCCCGGGGCTGACCTGGCTGATCACCGCTGCGCCGCGGGCGCCGCCCTCGAACCGGACGAGGATCGTTGCGGCGTCCTCGGAGCGGACCTCGACGTCCTCGGTCGGTCCGGACGCGGCACCGAACGCGAGCGCCGCTCCACCGACCGGCCGCGATCGCCGAGGCAGGAACGTGGCGAGGTCGGCGAAGACCGCCTCGATCCGCCGGCCGGTCATGAACTCGGCGGTATCGAACCAGTGGGAGCCGATGTCCGCGACGGCCCGCGAGGCGCCGCCAGCTTCGGGCTCGAGGCGCCAGTTGTAGTCGGTCGGGTTGGCCAGCCAGTCCTGGATGTACCCGCCGTGGACGAGCCGCAGCGCACCGAGCTCGCCACCCGCGATGAGCTCGCGCGCCCGACGGACCATCGGGTACCCGCGATAGGTCAGGGCGACGGCGGCGTGGCGACCGCGTCGCGCAGCGAGCTCGACGAGCCCGCGCGCCGCGCCCGCATCCACGGCGACCGGCTTCTCGAGGACCAGGTGCTTGCCGGCCTCCAGGACCGCGGTTGCCAGCGCGACGTGGGTCGCGTTCGGGGTGCAGACGTGGACCACGTCGATCGCGGGGTCGGCAAGGAGCCCCCCGACGTCCGTGGTCGCGTGCGGAACGCCGAGCGCGGCGGCCCGCGCCCGGGTCCGCTCGCGATCCGAGCCGGCGACCGCCA
Source organism: Chloroflexota bacterium (assembly GCA_004297395.1). GTDB lineage: Bacteria > Chloroflexota > Limnocylindria > Limnocylindrales > CSP1-4 > UBA5189. The sequence goes on from SCUO01000093.1 coordinate 130,425, forward strand.
CGACCTCGCCGTAGCCACCCCGACGGATGGCGTCGACATGGAACGGCCCCACGAAGCCGGTCCCGATGACGGCTGCCCGGAGGAGGTTCACGGGACGCAGCGCATCGATCAGGGCCGCCGTCGCTCGTTCGTGAACTCGAAGCCGAATCGGCCCTTGATGCAGAGGTGGCCGTCGGTCACGGTGGAATCCATCGGCGAGGTGACCTTCACGATCGTGTTGTCCTGGACGTGGAGATCCAGGACGCAGCCGACGCCGCAGTACGGGCAGATCGTCTCGGTCACAGACTGGGCGCTCTCATCCCAGGTCCCGTCGGCCCGCATGTCGTGCTCCGACTTGAACATCAGCGCGCCGGTCGGGCAGACGCCGATGCAGTTGCCGCAATAGACGCAGGCCGAATCGGGGAGGGGCGTGGCCCACTCGGTGGAAATCCGGGCATCGAAGCCGCGGCCGGCGATCGCGATGGCGAAGGTGTTCTGGGCGTCCTCGCCGCAGGCCTCGACGCACTTGTAGCAGAGGATGCACTTCGAGTAGTCCCGGACGTACAGGTCGTTGTCGACCTTCACCGGCTGCGTGACGGTCGATGCCAGGGTGGCCTCCGCACCGCTGGGCGCATGGTGATGGCCGGCAGCGCGGGCATCGCGGGCACCCGCCGGCGACGGCTCGCTCGGCGGCCCGAAGCGGGACGTATCAGCACCGTAGCGCTCGGCCCAGCGGGCGAGGTCGCCGTCGGGCTGGCGCGGACCGGCGAGCGAGAGGTCAACCGATGAGCCCAGGAACTCGAGGACGAGCTTCCGCGAATGGCGGACCCGCTCGGATTCGGTCTGGATCTCCATGCCGGGCTCGACCTTCCGGGAGCAGGCGGGAACGAGGACCCGCGACCCGCTGACCTCGACGACGCAGACCCGGCAGACGTTCACCGGGGCGAGGTTCTCGAGGTAGCACAGGGTCGGCAGGTCCAAGCCCTGGGCCCGGGCGGCCTCGAGGATCGTCGACCCGGCCGGGACGGAGACCTCCACCCCGTCGATCGTGACCGTGACGGCCGCCGGCGCCTCAGACGGCGGCGCGAGCGGCGTCCGGGAGGCACGGGCGGGCGGCGTCGTGAAGATCGCCTCGATGGCCGGCGACATCGGCGGCGCGGGAACGCGGACCGGCGCCTCGCCGGGCCGGTGTTCGGCGGTCACAGCCCCACCAGCGCCGGCTGTCGGAACGCCGATTCGATCGCCGAGCTCGCCGTCTGGCCGAGGCCGCAGATACTCGCGTCGCGCATCGCCCGGCCGATGTCGGCGAGGAGCGCCAGCTCCTCGTCCCGTGTCCGGGCCAACGCGCCATCCGCGAGCCGCGCCAGGAGCTCTTCCTGCCGGACCGTGCCGACCCGGCACGGGACGCACTGGCCACACGATTCGTCGCGGAAGAAGGCGGCGATCCGCCGCAACGTGCCGACGAGGTCGGCGGTCTCGTCGAAGACCATGACCACGCCCGAGCCGAGGGTCGCACCGATCGCCCGAGTACCTTCGAAGGTCAGCGGCACGTCGAGCGCGTCCGGGCCGACGAAGACGCCTGCCGCGCCGCCGAGGAGGATCGCGCGGACCGGGCGACCTCCCGGCACACCGCCACCGAGCTCGAGCAGCTCGCGGAGGGTTGTCCCGAACGGGACTTCGTACACGCCCGGGCGGGCCACATGGCCGCAGAGGCAGAACAGCTTCGGGCCGGTCGAGCCGTCCGTCCCGGTGGCGGCGTAGCGGGTCCCGCCACCCACGCCGTCACCGTCGCCGAGGACGAGGAGGACGTTGACGAGCGTCTCGACGTTGTTGATCGCGGTGGGCTTGCCAAAGAGGCCGACCTCGACCGGGAAGGGCGGCTTGTTGCGCGGCTCGCCGCGCTTGCCCTCGATGGATTCGAAGAGCGCCGTCTCCTCGCCGCAGATGTAGGCGCCGGCGCCACGCCGGAGCTCGATGTCGAAGGCCCAGCCGGAGCCGGCGACGTCGTCCCCGAGGAGCCCCGCCGCGCGGGCGACCTCGATGGCAGCGGTCAGGCGCGCCTCGGCGAGCGGGTACTCGCCCCGGAGGTAGAGGTAGCCGCGGGAGGCGCCGGTGGCGAAGCCCTCGATCGTGATCGCCTCGATGACGGCGAACGGATCGGCCTCCATGAGGACCCGGTCCTTGAACGTGCCGGGCTCGGATTCGTCGGCGTTGCAGACGACGTAGTGAGGCTGGGCGGTCTGGGCCGCGACGGCGGCCCACTTCCGACCGGTCGGGAAGGCCGCGCCGCCACGGCCGACGAGCTTCGCGTCGGACACCTCGCGGATCGTCGCCTCGGCGCCCATCGCGATCGCATTCGAAAAGGCTCGGTAGCCGCCGTGGGCCTGGTAGTCGTCGAGCGAGCCCGGGTCGACGATGCCGATCCGCCCGAGCAGCCGCAGGCCGGGTTGGCCAGCCTGCGGGACCGAAGCCGTGATCGCCGTCGCGGCAGCCGACGTGGCGCCATGCGGCGCGGTAGAGCCCGCGAGCGCCGCCTCGAGACGACCCACGATCCCGGCCGCATCAACCGGCGCCAGCTCCTCCCGTACGGGCGACTGCCCGGCGACGGTCAGGAGCGCCGCCGGCGCGAGCTCGCAGCGGCCGAGACACGGGCTCCGGAGCCAGGTCATCGTCCCGTCGCGGGCGGCCGTGCCCGCGGGACCCAGCGTCCGCTCCAGGTCGCCGCAGATCGCCTCCGCGCCGGCGAGCCGGCACGCGATGTCGTCGCAGACGTGGGCCACGGCCGGCGGCCGCGGGGTCGTCGTGAAGAGCGCATAGAACGTGGCCACGCCGTAGGCCTCGGCCGGCGGGACGGCGAGGCGCCGGCAGACATAGTTCAGGCCCGGCTGGGTGATCTGCCCGACCCGGTCCTGGAGTGCGTGCAGGGCTGGCAGCAGGAGGTCGCGCCGGCTCCGGGCCTGGTGGCCGCCGCGGGCCACGTGGCCATCGGTCCGCGAGTCGCGCTGCCCGCCCGACCAGCCGGATTCGGCCGGGCCCAGCACCGCGTCCACCGCGGCCCGCTCGACCGGGGACGCCAGCGGCCCGATGACGTGGAGGTCCATCGCCCCGAGTGTAGCCGCCGACCGGCGCCGTGGCCGCGCCCGTCATCCCTCAGCCCAGGGCCTGGACCAGGAAGCGCTGATGAGAAACAAGCCCGATGGGTCGGGTCACGGTGCGGCGGGCGACGGGGCGACGCCCGCCGCCCGGTCAGGCGGCTCTCGGGCTCGTCGGCGGGTGCGGGTGCTGCATCCGTGCGTACACAAGGGCGCTCACCAGGAGGAGCACGCCGAGGGCCACGAGCGACAGGACCCGGTAGGCGACGTCGAGGGCAGCCAGGTCCACCAGGAAGACCTTGATCGTCGCCAGCCCCAGGAGACCCAGGCCGGACAGCCGGACCTCCGGCCGGTGGAGTCGGAGGCCGCCGGCGAAGCCGACGAGTCCGAGGGCCGACCACAGCACGCTGAGGCCAACCTGGGCCTCCTTCTGGAGCTCCTCGAGCGGCCGCGACCCGACCTGCCGCTGGAAGGTGTCCACGAGTCCGACCGACAGGAGGTACAGACCGATGATCCCGGCCCCCAGGAACGCCCAGCGGCGAAGGGGCTCGCCGCGGAGCAGGATTGCCGCGACGACGAGTCCGATCGCCATCGCCCCGAGGGCGACGGTGGCGTCGGTGAGGATGGGCAGGCCCTGGACGAAGGTCGATGGATCCACCACCAGCCGGCTCGGCGGGGCCACCACGGCGATGCTCGCGAGGGCGCCGCAGGCCGCCAGGACGAGGCTCGGGATGCCGGCGACCGTACGTCCGGCCGGGGCGAGGCTGATGAGCCCGGCACCGCCGAGGGCGAGCGCCGACCAGCCGGCCACGGCGTACCCGAGGCGGACCTCGAACGGCAGCAGCCAGGCGACGATGAGCGCGGCAAGGACGGCGCCGGTGAGCCGAGCGATCGTCCCGCCCCACGTCCAACCTGCGGCGAGGGCGGTCGCCGCGACGATGGCCAGGGCGTACGACCGGACGTCAATGAAGGGCGTCCCGACCACCGCCACCTGGAGGTCGCCGGTCACATGCCGCACGAACGGCACCACGCCGGCATACCAGAAACCCTGGACGCCGAGGAAGAAGGCGGCCAGGAGGGCCGCCCCGTGCGGGGCCCGCTCGCCGGCGATCGCCAGGAGCGACGAGCCCGGGGCCGGAAGCAGGTCGATCCGGGCGATGCGTCGCACGACCGCGAGGGCCACCAGAACCAGCCCGCCCCAGGCCAGCATGACGTGCGGCCGATCGACCTCGAAGGTCACGCTGTAGGCAAGCAGGGCGATGCCGATGCCGGCCGCGCCGAGGCGCGCCCAGGTGGCACCGCCGATCCAGCCGCTGGCGGCGAGCGCCGCCAGGACCGCGAGAAGCGCTGCGCCCTCGGGCCCGGCGTAGGGCACCGCGAAGGCACCTTGGCTGCCCAGGGCATCGATCGGGAAGTCGTGGAGCACCAGGTGGCCGATCGTGGCGATCAGGGCGAGCCCTCCGAGCCACGAGAGGGACGGCCTGGCAACCCGGCTGAGCCCTCGGATGGCCAGCTCGACCGGCGGCTGGATGGCGGTCGGGAGGGCCAGGACAGCGAGCCGATTCTCGACGAAGGCCGGCGGGATCCGCATGGACACGACCCGGACGTAGGTGGCGAGCGCGGCGACCGCGAGGACGGCCCAGGCGGCCACGAGCGCCGGGCCCGACAGCTCGAACGGGAAGACATACAGGGTCAGCGCGCCGGCCACGACGGTGAGCGAGGCTCGAACCCAGGCGATCGGGACGCCCAATCCGGCGACGACGAGGGCGCCGAGCAGGAACGCGAAGGTCATGCCCTCGGGGCCGAGGAACGGCCACGACCGGTCGAACCCCGACAGGATCGCGCCGGGTGGGTACTCGATGGCCACGAGGTGGCCGATGGCCAGGGCGCCGAGCGCGATCGCGACGGCGCCGCTATAGGGATGGCGGCGCAGCGAGGCCACCCACGCCAGGGCGACGGCCTCGGCGGCCCAGGCGATCGGGACGGGTGGCCCACCGAACTGGACCGGCACCGCCATCGAGAGGGCGGCCACCCCGGTCGCCGCCACGATCAGGCCGAACGGGTGGCGGTCGCCGTTGCGGGCGAAGAAGAACAGGCCCAGTGCTAGGTGGGCGACGGCCAGGGCGGCCAGGAACGAGCCGCGCCAAACCGCATCGGGGTCGCTCAGGACCGTGAAGCCGGCCCAGACCGTAAACGCCGCCGTGGCGAGCAGGAGCGTGACGGTGGTCGTCCGGAGCCGATCGGTCGCGTGGCGGGTCTCCTCGCCGCCCGCCGCCACGACATTGACGAGCCAGAAGGCCGCGATGGCGGCTAGGGCCTGACCGATCGGGGCGTCGCCGGCCAGGTACGAGGCAAGCTGCGGCGCGGCCAGGGCGAACGCCAGCGGCGGCAGCCAGACCCATGTCCGGAAGAGCGCGACGCCCGTCGTCCCGACGAGGGTGACCGCGACGAACAGGAGGGTGATCAGGGTCGGAGAGGCCCCCAGGGCCGGTGGCGCGGCGAGGACGGCGACGAGTCCGAAGCCGGCGACGAGCTGGGAGTCGTGCCGGATGGCGATGGCCGCCGCGGCGACGGCCGCGATGAACGCGCCGGCAAGCCCCCACTCGACCGGGACGAGGCCGTACAGGCGCGTGGCGGCGAGCAGGGCGAGGGACACGATGGCCAGGCCGACGGCGACGAGGACGTGGCCGAGGATGCCGCGGAGCTTCGTGAAGGCGAGCTCGCCGAGCACGAGGAGCCCCAGGCCGGCCCCGAGCCCGATGAGGACGCGCATCGGCTCGGTGATCCAGCCGCGGCTGAAGGCGAGGCTCAGGAAGAAGACGGCGCCGAGGAGCAGGGCGATCCCGCCGACGACGGCGAGCAGGCGTCCCTCGAGCCAGGCCTCGATGGCCCCGCGCGACAGGACCTCGCCCTCCGCGGGCGGCGTCAGGCCGAGCTTCAGGAGGGCTCGGTGGAGAAGGCCGGGACCGGCCGGTTCGACCTCGACCAGCTCGCGGGCGAGCGGCGCCTCCTCGGCGGCCTCCATGCGATCGATTGGGAGGGTCGTGGTCCGCCTCGCGCGTGGCGCGACGGCGACAGGCTGCTCTGCCCGCGCTGCGATGGCCGGGGACGCCTCGGCCCGAGCGGGAGCCGCGGCTCGCTCCGCTCGGCGCCCTTCGCTGACCTTGACGACCAGCGGCAGGGACGATCGGCCTGATTTGAGGTCCTCCACCGCATCGAGGAGGTCGTCGACCTGCAGCTCGAGCAGGTGCGCGTTTTCTACCGCCTCGTCCAGGCGCCGCGTCAGGTCGCCCGTCCGTGACCACAGCGTCGCGAAGACCACGACCAGGATGAGCAGCAGCAGGAGCTCCATCTCCGTCCCTCCCAGCACCGGGATCGCACCCAGCCACTGATGGGACGCGGGGCGCCTGGATTCGTCACGTTGCCAGGCGATCCGACCGCCGGCATCGCCGGGCCGCCCTGTACGGATGCGGATGGAACCCGCCGTGAATCGAATGGCCCCCGGTCGAACCGGGGGCCATTCGTGCGGTGGCAGGGGGAGCGATTACGCTCCTTCGGCCTCGCGAACATTCGCCGCCCGCGGGCCCTTCGGCCCGGACTGGACGTCGAAGCTCACCGCCTCGCCGCCGTTGAGGCGGTCGAAGCTGAGCGGTGCCTGGAGCGAGTCGCGGTGGAAGAAGTAATCCTTCCCGTCCTCGCCGGTGATGAAGCCGAAGCCGCGATCGGCGACGACCTTCTTGACAGTGCCGGTGGTCACAGTGACCCCTTTCACTTCTCGAACGGATTAGCAGGCGCACGGCCTGTTCGAGAAGCAGGTCGACCGACGCGAAGCACCGTCGCACAGCACGACGACTCCGACAGAGTACCCGCGATTCGCGATCGGTGGGCCCGCCTTCCTCGCCGTGGCGCGTTTCCAGGGGCGGATCGGCGCGCGATTCAGGCCCCGGGCGGTCGGTACGTGACGCCGACGCCGCGGGCCTCGTCCACATCCGCCGCCGTGAGGAGCACGGTCGTCGTCACGCCGCCGACCCCGCTCGCCGACACCCTGGTCGCGGCCGCCGCGGCCGCAGCGTTCCCGGGCAGCTCGGCGATCATGATGAAGTCGTCATCGCCGAACGCCCAGTACGCCGCCTCGACTTGTCCGCCGACGCTCGCCACGAGGTCGTTGATGGCCTTGAGTCGGCTCGCCGCGCCCTCCTTGAGGACGCCCTGGATCCCCTGCTGGCTATAGCGGGCGCGGAACAGGTAGTGCGCCATGTCGATCCTCCTCGGACGCGCGGGCGAGGCCATCCCGTCCGATCGCGAGGCGACATCGTGCGTCGGCCTCTCCCCCAGCGTCAACGGCCCAGGAGGACGTCTCCCAGGAGGCGCTGTCCGACGAACAGGACGAGGGGCAGCAGGATCGCGGTGACGAAGCCGCGCAGGGTGCCGGCCGACCATGGCCACGTTGGGAGCTTCGCCAGGATCTCGCGCTCCTGGAGGACGCTGCCGAGGGTCTTCTGGAGCCCGTCCGCGCGCCGGAGATCCAGCGCGTCGACGTCCTCGTGGACGGCCGCGAGCACGGCCTTGAGGCGCTCCTCGGCCGCGCCCTGGAGGCCGGCCTTGGCGGCCACGAGGCGTCGATGCATGCCGAGCAGCGGCACGACGAAGATCGCAACCGCCACGGCCGGAACGCCGACCACCCAGGGAGCCCAAAGCAGGGCTGCGCTCTCGCTGCCGACGGCAACCGGGTTCAGCGCGAGTCCGAAGGCAATCATGAGGACGAGCGCCATCCCCGTCTGCGACGTGAGCCGGGAGAACGCATGGAGCGGCTCCGGGTTGAACGGGTCGATCCGGTCCGCGAGGGCGTGGAGCCGGCTGACGAGCCGTAGCTGGCGGACGCCATGGACGATGATGGTCAGGGCAATCGCGGAGAAGAGCGACTCGAAGACGGTCCTCCCGACCAGCGCCGCGGGGCTCAGCCCGGCCACCTTCGAGCCGACCGGGTCCGAGACGTAGAACGCGATGGTGAGCGGGAACGACACGACGAGCAGGACAATCGACGTCCGGCGCGACGCCGTCGTCAGCTCATAGCGGACCCGAACCTCGTCGATGCGTCCTGGAGTCAACGCGACGCGGAAGGTGTCGAAGGCCTCGCCGGCGACACGGTTCACGTGGTCGACCGCGACCAGGAAGGCGATGGTCAGGACGCCCCATGCCGTCTGTGTAGCGGTGAGCGATCCAAACCGCGCGCCCGACAGCCAGTCCTGGGAATTGGAAACAATGATGGAGGCGACCATCAGGACGGCGTATGTCAGCCAGGCCGGCCATGACCGAGAGTGGATCCAGGCAAACAGGTTGTCGAGCCAGCCCGGCGAATACGGAGGCGAAGTCTGGCTCGCTACGCCGGCCGCGCGTGCATCAGTAGCCAAAGTAAGCTCCCCTCCCCGTGGACGCCGCGAAATCGTACCGGTGGGTGCAAGTTCCCCGGCCGTGTCGTCGCCCTCAGGCCCGGGCTGCCTCGAGGCGATCGGCCACGATCGCGGCGTCCCGCCCGACTCCGAAGAGGGTCGCGGAGGCCATGTCGCGCATCCACGGCAGTCCGACGAAGGCGAGGCCGGGAATCTCGGTCAGGCCGTCGACCTGGCGCGGGACGCCGTTCGGCTCGAAGATCGGCAGGTCGATCCAGCCGTAGTCCAGGCGGAAGCCGCTCGTCCAGAGGATCGTCGAGATGCCCTCGGCGGCAAGGTCCAGCTCGGTCACCTCCGGGACGTCACGAATGAGCGCCGGCGGCCGATCGTCCGGCCCGGCCTCCGCACCGGACCGCTCGATGTACGTGTCGAAGATTGGCTTGAGTCGCGCGTCGAAGAAGCGATCGGCGAAGTCGAGGTTGGCGTTCAGATCGGCCGCCAGCCGGATCCGCTCCCCGTCGGCGGCCTCGAAGCGGCCGACGAGGGTCATGCCCTCCGCCGCGAACTGTCGGAGGTTGGTGTCGTGGCCGCCGCGGTGGCCTGACAGGTGCGGGTTGCAGGCGAAGCGCAGCCGCGGATCGGGCAGCGTCTCGACCGTCGGCAGGCTCGTGCCGTACTGGTGGCCGCGAACCTTGACGCCGGCCAGCCAGTGGAAGGTGTCACGACCGCGGTAGCGCCGCGGTGCCCGGCCACAGCGGCCGACGGACAGGAACACCCGGCGGCCGGCCCGGTGGAGCTCCTCGGCCAGCTGCACGCCGGTCTGTCCGGTGCCGACGAGGAGGACCGCACCTGGCGGCAGCGCGGCCTCGCTCCGGTACTCGTGGGCGTGGACCTGCCACACACGCTCGCTCAGGCCCGCGGCCGCAGGGGAGATCCTCGGGACCTGGAAGCCGCCCGTCGCCACGATCACCCGGTCGGCAAGCACGTGGCCGCGCGAGGTCGTCAGGCGGAAGCGGCGTCCGCCGTCCCGATGCGCCTCCAGCCGCTCGACGCGGGTGTCGAGGGCGACTGGGGCATCGATGACATCGGCGTAGCGGGCCACCCGCTCGATGATCTCGTCCCGGGGCATGAAGCCGTCGGCATCGTCGCCGTCGTAGGTGTAGCCGGGAAACGAGGCCGTCCAGTTGGGGCTGACCAGGCGGAACTCGTCCCAGCGGTCCTGCCAGCCGCCGCCGAGGGTGCTCCGCCGCTCGACGACGAGGTGCTCCCGTCCCGCCGTCCGAAGGAGCGAGCTCATCGACAGGCCGGCGTGGCCGGCGCCGACGACGACGGTCTCCACGCTCTCGGGCAGGACGCTCACCCTCACGTCCGGAGCCTACCCGACGACCCCAGGCATGGGGCAGCCCGATCGCCGAGGTTTCACAGGATTCGGGCCAGCGAAAGCTGGACGACGAACAGGAAGATCGGCAGGAGGATCGCGGTGATGATCGCGCGGAGGGTGCCGGTCGACCACGGCCACGTCGGGAGCCTGGCGATGACCTCGCGCTGCTGGAGCATCGAGGCCAGCGTCTTGTTGAGGTCGTCGGCCCGCTGCAGGTCGCGGGCGTCGACGTCCCGGTTCAGCTCCGTGAGCAGGCCCTTGAGGCGGACCTCGACCTCGGCCTGCAGGCGGTCCTTCTCGACCTCGAGGCGGCCGTGCAAGCCATAGAGAGGCACGACGAAGGCGAGCGTCGCGATGATCGGCGAAATGACGAGGTAGGGCGCCGAGGTCACGAGGAACTTCGCGAGGTCCGGTGACTGCGGTGTGATGACGATGCCCGACGTCACGATCACCACGAGGGCGATTCCGGCGCGGGCGGTCAGCCGCGAGAAGGCACTCAGCGGTCCGGGGAGGAACGGATCGATGATCGCCGAGCGATCGAGCGTCACCCGGATGAGGCGCATCTGGCGGACGAGCCGGGTCAGGAGGACGAGCAGGATCGCGACGTTCACGAACTGGCCGACGAACGCGGCGACCACGAGCGGGGCGGCCAGCCCGACGAGGTTGGAGCCGACGGGATCGACGACGAACTGCAGGATCGTCAGGACGGCCGACCCGACGAGGGCGGCGGCGGACCAGGAGGCGGGATCGACGGTGAGCTCGTAGCGGAGCCGCGCCACTTCCGCATCCGCCAACGACAGCGCCGGTCGTGACGCCTCGAGCGACGAGCCGGCGACGCGGTCGAGGTGCGCCGCGACCCAGAGCATCATCGTCAGGATCACGCCCCAGTACACGTTCGTCGTATCCAGGGTGCCGAACGCCGACCGCCCGAGCGTCCATGGCTGGAGATGGAACAGCAGGCTCTGGATCACGCCGAGTGCGATGTAGGCGACCCAGGCGGGCCCCGGCAGCGCGTCCAACCGGCGGAGGAGCCAGTGGAGCCAGCCCGGTGGGTACGGGCGGCGCTCGATGTCGTCGACCGCCCCGACCGCCACCTTCCCCACCGTGTCCGTCGTCACCGCTGCCTCCCGCTGTGCGGCCCTCATGCTAGTCGGGCGCTCAGGCGGGGATCGGCGCCCCAAGCTTCTCGATCCGGATGGCGGTGGCCTTGAACTCCGCCGTGCCCGACTTTGGATCGATGGCGTCGATCGTGAGGAGGTTCACGGCGACGTCGTCCTGGAAGTGGAAGGTCATGAACGTCAGGCCGGGCCGGAGGCTCGGGTCGATCCGGATCGGCACCTCGACCTGGCCGCGGCGCGACACGATGCGGACCCGCTCGCCCTCGGCCCAGCCATACGTGGCCGCGTCCTCGGGCGAGACGTCGAGGGTCTCGCCGCGGCGCAGCGGCGACCGGAACGAGCCGGTCTGGACGCCGGTGTTGTAGCTGTCGAGGCGGCGGCCCGTCGTGAGGCGGATCGGGAAGTCGTCGTCCAGGCGATCCACGGGCGGGTCGTGGTCGACCGGCACGAACGGGATGCGACTCCCCGGGACCGGGTCCTCCCACAGCCGCGAATGGAGGAACAGCTCGCCGGGATGGGTCTCGTCCCAGCACGGCCACTGGATCCCGCCGAGCTCCTCGAGCCGGGCGTAGGTCATGCCGCGGTGGACCGGCGAGAGGCTCCGGAGCTCGTCCCAGACGCGCTCGGCCGAGGCCTCGCCCCAGTCGTGGCCCATCCGCCGGGCGAGCTCGAAGATGATCCACAGGTCGTCTCGTGCCTCGCCCGGCGGGTCGAGGGCCTTGCGAACCCGCTGGACGCGCCGCTCGGAGTTGGTGACCGTGCCCTCGGATTCGGCCCACGCAGCGGCGGCCGGCAGGACGACGTCGGCAAGCTCCGCGGTGGCGGTCAGGAAGAGGTCCTGGACCACCATGAAGTCGAGGCTGCCGAGGAGGTGCTTCGCCCGCTTCTGGTCGGCCTCCGACTGGACGGGGTTCTCGCCGATGACATAGGCCGCACGGAGCTCGCCGCGCTCGATGGCGTCGAACATGGCCGACAGGTGCCAGCCCTTCTTCGGCGGCACCTTCACGCCCCAGGCGGCATCGAATGGCGCCCGGAGCTCGTCCCGCTCGACGAACTGGAAGCCCGGCAGCCGGTCGGGCAGGGCGCCCATGTCGCCGCCGCCCTGGACGTTGTTCTGGCCACGCAGCGGGTTGAGGCCGCTGCCGTACCTCCCGACATGACCGGTCAGCGTGGCGAGGTTGATGAGGGCGAGGACGTTGTCGACCGCGTTGTGGTGCTCGGTGATGCCGAGGGTCCAGCAGATCATCGCCTTGTCGGCCGTGGCGTAGGCGTGGGCGAGCTCGCGGATGGCGGCGGCCGGGACACCCGTCTCACGCTCGGCGTACTCGAGGGTGTACGTCTCGACCTTCGACCGGTAGGCATCGAAGTCGAAGGTCGCCCGCGTGATGAACTCGGCGTTGTGGAGGCCAGCGTGAATGATCTCCCGGCCGACGGCGTTGGCCAGGGCGATGTCGCTGCCGACGTCGAGGCCCAACCACGCGTCGGCCCACTCGGCTGACGAGGTCCGCCGGGGGTCGACCGCGTACAGCCGCGCGCCGTTGCGGACGCCGCGCAGGAGGTGGTGGAAGAAGATCGGGTGCGTCTCCCGGGCGTTGCTGCCCCAGAGGACGACCAGGTCCGTCTCCTCGACCTCACGATATGAGCTGGTTCCGCCACCAGCGCCGAACACGGTCGCCAGACCGGCGACAGATGGGGCGTGTCAGGTGCGGTTGCAGCTGTCGATGTTGTTGCTGCCCAGGACCGTCCTCGAGAGCTTCTGGGCCGCGAAATTGACCTCGTTGGTCGCCTTCGAGCAGCTGAAGATCCCGAACGGCGCCGGCGCGTCGGCGCGGCGATGCGCCTCGGCGGCCCGGAAGCCTGCGACGGTCCGATCGAGCGCCTCATCCCAGGTCGCGGGACGGAGCTCGGCGCCCTTCGTGTCGCGGACGAGGGGCTGGGTCAGGCGAACGTACGACTTCGGCAAGGGGTTCCGTGCCTCCGCGTGCTCGTCACGGCCGGTCGGCCGATGCGGCGAGTGTAGCGCCGGCCGTGGACCGCCAGCCGCTCGCGGGCGCTCCCGGTGGCGGCGGCGCGTCCCGATCGGCGCGCCGGCCTGCGCGGGAACCCGCCGTGGTCGCGAGCCGTCCATGGACCAGCCTGGCGTCCCGGATCTGAGATCTTCGGAGGTCCGAACATGACGCCAACTCGGCGGCTGGTCCGCCTTCTCGCCGTCCTCGCCCTGGTCGGCTGCACGGCCGACGCCGGCGGGAACCCCTCGCCGACACCGTCGGCGTCCGACTTCACCCTCGTCGTCAGTCCGTCCGAGGAACCGGCGGCGATCCGGATGGCGATCCCCGGTTCGCGCTACTGCTTCCTGGTCCGCGTCGACGATGCCAGCGGCAGCCTGCAGCCGGTCGCGATCGATGCGACCGCCGCCAAGGCCGAGGTGGTCGACATCTCGCCGGCCGAGCTCGTCCCCGGCGTGGTCGGCGAGGTCTGCGTCGTGGCCGACCCGACGACGGCCGAGACCAGCGGCTCGGTCACGATCACGGCGTCGCGCGATGGCGTGACGAAAACCGTCGATCGCTCGCTGCCGGTCTTCCCGTTGGACGGTGATCGCGCCGCGGACGCCCAGCCGTACTTCGAGCGGTGGGTCGCCTGGCTGGCTGCCGAGCACCCGGAGCTCGGGATCACGGCCGATCAGGACTGGGAGCCGGTCTTCGTCTCGACGCTGCTCATCGTCTCCCACTATTCCTACTGGTCCGAGGACTGGGAGATCACGGTCGCCTGGCACGTGATGATCGCCCCGGACGACTGGTCGGAGGTCCATCTGCGGCGGCGCGGGGTCGACCTGGCACCGTCGCTGGCCTTCCGCATCGAGTCGGTCTCCGGTGGCACGGACCCGATCGAGGTCGCCCCGCCCGCAGAGGTCGTCCGGTAGCCGGACTCGGTCAGGTTGAATCGAGCGGGCCGCCCGGCGCGATGCGCCGCGCGGCCCTGGAGCTGCCCTGGAACCGGGAGCTCAGCTGCCCGGGACGTACATGAGGAGGAGCTGGCCGTCCTCGCGCCGGGCCGTGTAGGTGGTCTCGGCACCGGTCACCGGGTGGGTGTAGACCTGACCCGGCGTCGTCTTGAGGTTGACGTGCGACTGGACGTCGAGCGCCCACCAGCCGTCCCCGAACCAGCGCGAGACATCGACGATGCCGCTCGTCTCGGCCTTCTCCTGCGTGGCGGTGGCGACGTGGGTCCACGTCTCCGCCTCCAGGTCGTACATCCAGACCTTGCTGAAGAAGTTCGTGTCCTCCTGGACCATCAGGCTGTTGTGCCCGACTTCGAGGTTGTCGGGGTTGCGCATGCCGAGGTCACTGGCCTCGGCGAGGATGCTGAACTCGTCCACGATCGTCGGATCGTCCTCGTTGAGCACGATCTTGAAGATGCGGCCACCTGCGGCGGCGCCGGGCGACTTGCGGTAGAGCCGGCCGTCGCCGTTGTCGATGAGGTTGGTGTTGCCGGTGTCGGCAAAGTAGACGACCCGCGGGTCGTCCGGATCGTAGGCGACGTCCTCGACCCGGATGAACTGGAAGATGTTGTTGTCGTTCGACCAATCCTCGAGGGCGTCCTGCGGCGCGTCGGCCGTGTCGCCCCGCGCGACCGCCGGGTCGACCTCGATGAACTCGCCGGTCCAGACGTTGCCGGGCGCCATGTCGAGGTAGTCGTTCGCGCCGTTGAAGGAATCCTCGGGATCCACGGCGCCGTCCTGGGTCCCGGTCACCCGGAAGGCCCACATCGTGCCCTGGTCCTTCTGGAACGACTTCCAGTTCTGGCTGCTGAAGGCGTACAGCTGGCTCAGGTTGGGTCGTGCCGGCGTCGACGGGAAGGTGAACGTGTCGTCACCCGAGACCGAGAAGATCCCGCCCCAGCCGCCCGGCACGATGACGGTGTTCTCATGATTGTGGCGGCCGGCACCGGCGATGACGCCGACCTTGCCGTTGGCCGTGTCGACGTAGGCGGTGTAGCCGGCCTGGCGCACGTTCAGGCCACCGTAGGCCGGATCGGCACCATAGAGCGCGCCGTCCGGCACGGCGAGGGCGTCATTCGACTCCTCGTTGACGATGAACGTGTAGTGCGGGAAGCCGTGCTCCGGTCCGGCCATGAAGGCCGAGCAGAACCGGATCAGGCCCTCGTCGGACGAGAGCGGCACGTCCAGCCCGACGATCTCCCAGGTCGACAGGTCGACACGGACGCGACTGACCGATGAGTTCTGGTAGTCGGCGAAGCCGCCGAACGGGACCGGCGACTGCTCGTGGGTCACGTACAGGTCCACGAAACCGAGGGGGGCGGCGCTGGGGACGACCCCGATCCCGTCGGGAATGCCTTCGAACAGCGTCCCGAATGCCGCTTCGCCCGAGTTGATGAGGGCATGGAAGTCGGTCCCAGGAACGGCGCCGCTCGTGACGACGTACGGGTCGCTGTCGGTCAGGTACGAACCCTGGTCCGGGCCGACACCCCCGAACCCTGCGGCTCCCAGGGCGGGCCCAGGAACTGCGATGGCGAGCACGCCGATCGCCGCGACCATGCGAGCGCGGCGCGGGACTGCGCGGATACTCACGATGCGTCCTCCACTAGCGGGCCCGCCCTTCAGCGAGCCGACGCCACAGTTGTCACGGCCCATGGTGCCCCGCCGCAACGAGGCGCGCCACGTGGCCCGCGTGCATTGCCGTTTGGCAATGGTGCCCCGACGCACCGGAATCGTGTGCGGTCCGGTTCGGCGTGGTCGCCTTACACGGCGCTGACAATCCGCCCGATCCCGGCCGTGGCTCGTCGCGGGTTCCTCCGGCAGGCTGCGAGCACGGCGTCCGAGGTGGGCGCCACGGATCGGGGACATCGATACATGCCAAACCGCTCAAGCCGGGCAGCCCTCGCCGTCGCCGGGACGGTCCTGCTCCTCGCCCTGGTGACCGCCGGCTGCGGGCGGCGCGATTCCGTCGCCGGGGCCGACGGGGTCGCCGCCGACTCGACCGCCGGGGCCACGGCCACGGCCAAGGCCCCGCCGACGGCGACGGCGCCAATCGAGACGACTGACGCGAGCCAGACGCCCGACACCTCCCAGCCTCCGGCCCCAACCGGGACCGCCGGAGCGGGCGCCAAGCCAACCGCGGCGCCGTTCGCGACGCCCGACCTGACCGCCATCGAGCAGCTCCTCGCCGACCTCGACGCCGCCCTCGGCGCCGATGCCACCGCCGATACCGATGAAGGGAGTCCCAGGTGAACCGTCACGCCGCCAGCACCAGCCGTCTTCGTCGCTTCGCCGGACCGATGACCGGCATCCTCCTCGCCCTCGCCGTCGTCGCGACACCTGCCCTGGCCGCCTCGGCGCCGGACGCCCACGCGGGGACCGTCCGGGTCGGCGAGCCCAACCAGCTGACCGATCGGGCACGCTGCTCGGCGGCCTGGCTGGCCGCCGCCGCGGACCCGACGGTCGAGAACTACCAGAAGGTCGGGCTGTGCGAGATCGATCGCCGGCTGGCCACCATCGACCGGCTCGGCAATGCGATCGAGACGTCGCGGGCCCTGACCGACGACCACCAGGCCGCCCTCCAGGCCATCCTCGACGGCTCCGCCGAGGGCCTGCGCGCGCTGCGCGCCGAGATCGAGGCCGACACGACCATCCCCGAGCTGCGCCAGGACATCAACAGCATCTTCGAGGACTACCGGATCTACGTCCTCGTCGTCCGCCAGGTCTGGTTGGTCACGGCCGCGGACACGGTCGACATGGCCGGCGCCAGGCTCGATGAGACGGCTGCCGACCTCGCCGTCCTCATCGAGCGGGCCGAAGCCGCCGGCCAGGACGTGACCGAGGCCAAGGCCCATCTCGAGGCCATGGAGGCAGCGGTCGCGGAGGCCCTGGCGGGGGTCGACGGGGTCGCCGATGACGTCCTCCCGCTGACCCCGGCCGACTGGAACGCCGGCACCGCCGGGCCGGTCCTGCGGGAAGCCCGCCAGGCGGTCGTCGACGCCAAGGCCGATCTCCGGACGGCGATGGCCGAGGCCCGCCAGGTCATCGCGGCCCTGGCCGGCTAGCACCCGACCCGACGCACCCAGGCCGCCGGGTCCTCACCCGAGGACTCCGGCGGCCGATTCATGCGAGCGTAGACTCCCGACCGATGAAGACGAACCTGCGATGAAGTCGAACCTGCGATGAAGACGATCCTCGTCGTCGACGACGCGCCGAACATCGTCGAGCTCCTCCGGATGTACCTCGAGGGTGCCGGCTACGCCACCGTCGTGGCGACCGACGGGGCCTCAGCCGTGGAGCTCCACCGGAAGCATCGGCCGGACCTGGTGATCCTCGATGTGATGCTGCCGGGGATGGACGGCTTCGAGGTCTGCCGGGCCATCCGGCGCGAGGCCGACACGCCGGTGGTGATGCTGACTGCGCGAACCGACGACGTCGATGCCATCGTCGGCCTGGAGCTCGGCGCCGACGACTACGTCACCAAGCCGTTCAACCCCCGGGCCCTCGTGGCCCGGGTCAAGGCCATCCTCCGCCGGACCGACGGGACGGTCCGGCTGGGCCGCCCGATCGAGGTCGGGACGCTCCGCATCGAGCCCCGCCGGCGCGAGGTCTTCGTGGGTGATCGCGGGGTGGAGCTGCGGGCCCGGGAGTTCGATCTCCTCGCGGCGCTGGCCCGCGACCCCGGCGTCGTCCTCAGCCGCGAGGCCCTCCTCGAGGACGTCTGGGGCACCGATTTCGCGGGCGAGACCCGGACGGTCGACGTCCACGTTTCGGAGCTTCGCAAGAAGCTCGGTGACGACGGCCCCACGATCGAATCCGTCCGCGGCGTCGGCTATCGCCTGATCGCCGATGCCTGACCGCGTTTCGTCGCGGATCGCGATCGCCTTCGCCGTCGTCGGCCTCGTCGCCGCGCTGGCGGTGGGCGCCGGCCTCTTCGTGGGCCTCAGGGCGCTCCACCAGGAGGCGACGATCAGCGCCCTCGGCGACGTAGCCCAACCGGTCCTCGCCCGGATCCGGGCGATCGGCGCGCTGACCGACCTCCGACCGGCGCTGGCCGCGCTCAAGGCCGAGCTCCGACCGGAGATCGGGCTTTACGCGATCGCCGGCGACCGCGTCGTGACGGCCGACGTCGGGGAGGCCGCGGTGGACGTGGCCGCGATCGAGCTCGGGCGCGACCTTACGGCCGGGGCGTTGGTCGGCGGGGGCCTGACGGCCAAGGACGGCTCGCGGGTGCTCTACTCGGCGACCGTCGTCCGACGCGAGGGCGTGGTGATCGGGCCGCTCGCAATCGTGCTGACCGCGCCGGACGCCTCCGGAGCGCAGGCGCTCCGCGACCTGCTGCGGGTCCTGCCGGGCGTCGCCCTCGTCACCGCCATCATCGCGATCCCGATCGCCTGGCTCCTTGCGCGCTCGATCACACGGCCGCTCCGGCGCCTGACCGAGGCGACCCTGGTCGTGCCGGCTGCCGGCTCCGCCCCTTCGCCACCGCTCGTTCCCGAGGGGCCGCGCGAGATCCGCGAGCTGACCCATCGCTTCAACGCGATGACGGCCGAGCTCGACCGGATTCGGGTGGAGGAGCGCGATCTCCTGGCGAACATCCGGCACGATCTGCGCACGCCGCTCACCGTCGTCTCCGGCTTCGCCGAGGCGCTCCGGGACGGGACGGCGGCAGCGGCCGGTCCCGAGGGCGCAGGACGGGCCGGCGAGGCCATCGCCCAGGAGGCCGAGCGCATGGGCCGCCTCATCGAGGACCTCCGCTCGATCGACGAGCTGGGCACGGGTGGCGTGGCCCTCCGGCCCGAGGCGCTCGATCCCGGGGCGCTCGCCGCCGAGGCCGTTGCCCGGTTCGCGCCGCGTGCCGCTGCGGGCGGGGTCGAGCTGCGGGCCGAGGCCGACGCCGGGCTGTCGCTGGCCGCCGACCACGCGGCCGTGGAGCGGATCCTCGGCAACCTCATCGACAACGCCCTCTCGGTCGCCCGCGACGGGGGGCGGGTGCTCGTCGAGGCCAGGCTCGCCGCCGAAGGCGCGGTGGCATTCCGGGTCAGCGACGACGGCCCCGGCTTCCCGGCCGGCTCGCTCGACCGTGCCTTCGACCGCTTCTACCGGGCCGATCCGGCCCGGACTGGGCCGGGCACGGGCCTGGGGCTGTCGATCGTCCGGGCCCTGGCGCGGGCGCACGGCGGCGACGCGGTCGCCGAGAACCTCGCGCCATCGGGGGCCCGGATCACCGTCACGTTGCCGGCGGTGGCGCGGGCCACCTGAACCGGGCTCCGCCGCCGCCGCTTCGCTGCGGCTTCCGCCGCCCACGCCTCGCCGCCCCCGCCGGGTCGCAACCACCCGCGCCTCGCCACCCGCGCCTCGCCGCCGTCTCGCCGCCGTCGCCGCGTCGCAACCGCCGCCCTCCCGCCGCCGCCGCGGCCGCTCGTCTCGCCGCCGCCGCTCGTCTCGCCGCCGCCGCGACCTGTTCCCGCCGCCCACGCCTCGCCGTCGCCGTCTTGCCCACGCCGCTCTGCCCTTCCGCCGCCCACGCCTCGCCGCCCCCGCCGCTCGGGCCGCCCCGGATCCGATCCGGTCCCACAGACCGAAGATCGTGCGCCAAGTGTTGTGATCCGGCCTGTCCGTCCGATGCCCGACGTTCTGTACGTCGAATACCCGGCCAATTCGGCCTCGAATCGGACGGCCAGACCGAATGTCGACTGTCTGGCCACCAATTCCGGTCTGTCAGGCCGATCTGCCCATCGAGCGGGCCGGGATTCGCGACCGCGATCAGACGAGGGCGACTGACCCCGCGCCGTCGGGACTCGTCTCGACCCGCCCGACCCGCCAGTGCGACACGCCGCGGGCGTCGAGGCCGGCCTCGAGCTGGGCAACCTCGGTCGGCGCCACCGCGGCGAGGAGGCCGCCCGAGGTCTGCGGGTCGTGGGCCAGGACGACGAGCGCCTCCGGGACGTCGTCGCGGACGGTCAGGGCCGGCGCCACGAAGCGGCGATTGTGGCCCGCGCCGCCGGTCTCGACGCCGGCCCGGGCCAGATCGAGGGCCCCGGCCATGGCCGGCAGGTCCGCCGCCTCGAAGGCGAACCGGACGCCCGCGGCGTGGGCCATCTCGAGACCATGGCCCAGGAGGCCGAAGCCGGTGACATCGGTGGCCGCGGCCACGCCGGCCTGGGTCAGGGCCTCCGAGGCGTCGCGGTTGAGTCGCCGCATCGAATCGACAGCGGCAGCCAGGTCGGCGTCCGAGGTCCGGCCCTGGCGCCGGCCGCTGACGAGGAGGCCCGTGCCCAGCGCCTTCGTCAGGACGAGGACGTCGCCGGGCCGGGCGCCGCCCTTGCGCAGGAGCCGGTCGGGGTGGGCGACGCCCACAACCGCGAGGCCGTACTTCGGCTCGGGATCGCGGATGGTGTGGCCGCCGGCGAGGATCCCGCCGGCCTCGCGGACTACGCTCGCGGCCCCGTCGAGGATCGCCCGGAACGCGTCCCGCGGCAGGTCCTCGGGCATCGCCGCGACCGACAGCGCGAACAGCACCCTGCCGCCCATCGCGAAGACATCCGACAGGGCGTTGGCTGCGGCGATCTCGCCGTACGTCCGCGGGTCATCGACGATCGGCGGGAAGAAGTCGACCGTCCCGATGACCGCGAGATCCGGGGCGACGAGGTGGACCGCGGCGTCGTCGGGCGGCTCGAGGCCGGCGATGAGTCCTTCGGGCGACGCCACGCCCTCGATCACGCCGAGCCCGGCGAGGACCTCGCCCAATGCGTCCGCCCCGAGCTTCGCCGCACAACCGCCGCACTCGGTCAGCTCGGTCAGGCGGATGGGACGCGTGCTCTCCACGGTCGGGAAGTTGGCCATCTCGAGATCATAGGCGGGCTATGGATAGCAGCCACCGAGGAATAGGCCGTGGGCGAGGTATGGATCGCCCTGGGTCCCGGGGGCGTGGCTCAGCGACACCTGCGCGAGCGTGATTTCGTCCATCGTCCCGGCGACGGCTCGGCCCTCCGCGTCGAGCAACTGGAGCTCCGGTTCGAACCGCGCTGACCATCGATACGGCCAGCGGACATACGCGATCTCGCCGCCCGGGCGAGACAGCCAGACCGGCCAGGCCTCCTGGGTCTTGTCGCCACGAAGCAGCCCCCGGACCGGGTCCACCGCCGCCTCGAGCGTGCAGAGCGTGCTCTCGGACACGGCATCCCGCGTCGGGATCGCGACGGCGCCCTCCGGCAGTGATAGAAGCGGCCGGAACCGAAGCTGCAGGATGGCGGCCAGTGCGAGCACTCCCACGACTGCCGCGACCATCACCCAGTGGATGCGGCTCACCTCGACGTTCCCCCTTCTGCCTCGGCGAATCTACCGCGTCGGTACGATGGCTACGGACCGGCCCCGGGGACTGTCTATCGAGGTCCAGGCGAGAGGAGGACGGCAGCTCCATGGCCGATCGCGCCAGCGACGCCGACATCGTCTCGATCCCCAAGGTCGAGCTGCACATCCACCTGAACGGATCGATCACCGAGGCAACGGCATTGACCCTCGCCCGCCGCCACGGCGTCGATCCGGCGGAGGGCCTCAAGCTCGTCGATGGCCGATATCCGGGCAGATACCCGAACTTCGAGGGCTTCCTCGACGCCTATCTCGCGGCCAACCAGTTCGTCCGGACGCCGGACGACCTCGAGCTCGTCGCGGCCGAGTTCGCCCGAGGCCAGGCGGCCCAGTCGATCGCCTACTCCGAGATCATCTTCACGGCCATGATCTTCGTTCGGAACGGGATGGAGCCGGCGTCGATGTGGGCGGCCCTGCGGCGTGGCCTGGCGGTGGGCGGCCCGGACACGCGGATCAGCATCGTCGTCGACGCAATCCGCGATCTCGGGGCGGAGGAGGCGGCGGCCACGGTCAGGCTCGTCGAGGCCGCCGACGCCCCGATCGTCGGGCTGTGCCTGACCGGCATCGAGGGGACGATGCCGGTCGAGACGTTCCTGCCGTTCCGGGCCGACGCCCGGCGACTCGGTCTCGGCTTCACGGTCCACGCCGGCGAGATGGGGCCGCCGGAGAGCGTCGAGGCCTCGCTGGACGTCCTCGGGGCCGAACGGATCGGCCACGGTGTCGCGGCGATCCGCGATCCGGCGCTCCTCGAGCGCCTCATCCGCGATCAGGTCGTCCTCGACGTCTGCCCTTCCTCGAACGTCGGGATCGGCGAGTACCCGTCGCTCGAAGCGCACCCGATGACCGAGTTCTGGCGACGCGGCGTCCGGATGACGATCTCGAGCGACGATCCGCCGTTCTTCGGAACAACCCTGACCGACGAGCTCCGCCATCTCGTCCGGATCGCGGGGCTGACGCGCGGCGACCTCATCACGCTCCAGCGCCGCGCGATCGACGCCTCGTTCGCGGATGCCGCGACGCGGGCAGCGGTCCGGGCCCGGATCGACGCCTGGGCCGACGCGTAATGGGTTGACGCGCAACGGCTCGATCGTCGGTACGCTGCGCTCGGGAGTGGGTTCGGGCCGGTGCCCGGCCCGGTCTTCAAAACCGGTGGCGCGGCGCCCGGCGTCGCGCGGTGGGTTCGACTCCCATGCGCTCCCGCCACGCTCTGCGAGGTCGATCGCATGCCCGATGAGCTCCATCAGCCCGACATCGAAGACCGTCCTGACTGGGCCGCCTACTACCGGCACACGCTGGGGCGCGAGCCCCGACCGCTGTTCGTGAAGGGGATGGCCGCGCTCGAGGCCGCGGGCATTGCACCGGGCCAGGCGGTCGAGATCGGGTACGGCGACGGGACGGAGACGTTGGCGCTCCTCGCAGCCGGCTGGACGGTGGTCGCGGTCGATGCCGCGCCACAGGCGGCGCAGGTCCTCCGTGGTCGCGCCGAGGGCGCGGCGCATGCCGACCGTCTCGAGATCCGCACCGAATCCGCCGACGTGGCAAGCCTGCCGCCGTTCGACCTCCTGTACGCCGGGTACGCCCTCTCGTTCATCCGGCCCGCTGCCTTCCGTCGCTTCTGGCGTCGCGTCCGATCGCAGCTCCGCCCGGGCGGATTCCTCGTCGTCAACGTCTTCGGCGTCCGCGACACGTGGGCCGGCGATCCGGACATGACGTTCGTCGCCCGGGACGAGGTCTTCCGGATGGTCCAGGGACTCGAGGTCGTAGCCCTCGACGAGGAGGACCAGGACGGGGACTCGTTCAGCGGACCGAAGCACTGGCACCTCTTCGACGTCATCGCCCGGCGCCCGGACGCGATGTCCGCATGACCCGGCCACCGAGTGTCGAGCGGGTGCTCGTGGCGGCTCGCCCGGCTGCAGGCGATCGCGACCCGGAGGCCGTCCTGGCTGTCGCCCGCGAGGTCGTCGAAGAGGAGCGGGCGCGGCTGGCGGCCGGGGAACCGGAGCGGGACGTCGGCGCGCTCGGGGCGGCGGTCGTGGCGGCGCTCGAGGCCTTCGACGGGGCGCGGGATACGGGAGATCAGGTCCGCGGCGGCCCCGTCCGGGTCATCAACGCCACGGGCGTCGTCGTCCACACGAACCTCGGCCGCGCCGCCTGGCCGCAAGCGGCGATCGAGGCCGCGCGGCTGGCGGCGGGCCAGATCCTCCTCGAGATGGATCGCGCCACCGGTCGTCGCGGCTCGCGATTCCGGGCCGCGGAGGAGTACCTCATCGCCCTGACCGGGGCGGAGGATGCCCTCGTCGTCACGAACAACGCCGCGGCCATCGCCCTCGGCGTCGGGCTGGCGGGGCGCGGCGGCGGCGTGGCCGTCTCGCGCGGGGAGCTCGTCGAGATCGGGGGCGGCGTCCGGATCCCGGAGATCCTGCGGCGGGCCGGCGTCCGCCTGGTCGAGGTCGGGACGACGAACCGGACACGGGTCGCGGACTTCGAGGCGGCGCTCGAGGACCCCCGGGCACGGGTCAGGCTCGTCCTCCGCGTCCATCCCTCGAACTTCGTCCAATCCGGCTTCGTCGAGGCCCCCGATCCGGCGGCCCTCGCCGCGGTCGCGCATCGCCACGGCGCGATCGTCGTCGACGACCTGGGCAGCGGCGCGCTCCTGCCGACCGAGCGGGTCGGGCTGGCCCACGAGCCAACGCCGCGCGAGCGGCTGGCGGCTGGCGCCGACCTCGTGACCTTTTCCGGCGACAAGCTCGTCGGCGGCCCCCAGGCCGGCCTGATCGTGGGCCGGTGGGACCTCATCGCGAAGCTGCGGCGGGATCCACTGGCCCGGGCGATGCGCCCCGACAAGACGATCCTCGCGGCGGTCGCGGCCACGCTCTCGCTCTACCGGGCGGGGCGGGCGACGGCCGAGATCCCCGTCTGGCGGATGCTCGCGACGCCGCTAGGCGAGCTGCGGGCCCGGGCCGATGCCCTCGTGGCGACGCTCCCCGACGGGTCGGCCCAGGTCGTGGAGCTCGAATCGACCGTCGGCGGCGGCTCGCTGCCGGGCGAGGTCCTGCCCTCGATCGGGGTCGCCCTGGCCGCCGCCAGCGGTCGGGATGCGCGGGACCTCGCGGCCGAGCTCCGGACCGCCCAACCCTGTGTCATTCCCCGGATCGAGCGCGAGCTCGTGATCCTCGACCTGCGCACGGTCGAGCCGCAGGACGATCAGGCGCTCGCCGCGGCCGTCGGCAGGGCGCTCGACGCGGCATCGGGCAGCTGAGTCGGCGATGACCGTCGTCGTCGGCACGGCCGGGCACATCGACCACGGCAAGACGGCGCTGCTCCGGGCGCTCACCGGCATCGACGCCGACCGCCTGCCCGAGGAGCAACGCCGGGGCATGACGATCGATGTCGGGTATGCCTGGCTCGACCTCCCGGACGGGACCACCATCGACTTCGTCGACGTGCCCGGCCACGACGCACTCATCGGCAACATGCTCGTCGGCGCCGGCGAGATCGATGCGGTGCTCCTGGTCGTCGCGGCCGACGACGGCATCCGGGCCCAGACCCTGGAGCACGTCGGCCTCCTCGACGCGCTCGGGCTCCTAGACGGCGTCGCGGTCGTGACGAAGGCCGATGTCGCCGGCGAGGCGAGGGCGGCCGAGGTCGCCCGTTCCGTGGCCGAGCTCCTGGCCCGGACGTCGCTCGCCGGGGCGCCCGTGCACGTCGCGTCGTCGACGACCGGCGAGGGGATCGAGCCGGTTCGCGAGGTCCTCGTCCGGCTCCGGGATCGGGTGGTCGCTCGCCGGGCGGGGCTGCCGTCCGGGCCTGCGCGGCTGGCGATCGACCGGGCGTTCTCGGTGAAGGGCCGCGGCGCGGTGGTGACCGGCACGCTCCGTGGCGGCGAGCTCCGGGTCGGCGATCGCCTGGTGCTCGAGCCGGCCGGCATCGATGTCCGCATTCGCGGCCTCCAGGTCCACCACGCGGCGGTCGATGTCGCGGCCGGCGGCCGAACGGCGGTGAATCTCGTCGGTGCCGATGTCGAGGTGCTCGACCGCGGCGGCGTCCTCGTGGCGGGGCGGAGCGTGGCGGCCACGGAGCGACTGCTTGTGGCCCTCGCCGCCCCGATGGCTGCCGGCCAGACGGCCGCTCCGGCCTGGCCGCCGACCGACGGCCAGCGACTGCGTCTGCACATCGGCACGGCGGCGGCCGAGGCGAGGGTCGGCCGCCGCGGTCGCGAAGCCGTGTCGCTCCCCGACGGCCGCGTCACCGCGATCCTCCGGCTCACGGCGCCGATCGCCACGTTCGCGGGCTCGAGAGCGGTGCTTCGGCGGCCATCGCCGGGCGACCTCGTCGCCGGGGCGACGATCCTCGATGCCCTCCCCGCCCGCGGCGTGTCACGGCGGCGGGCGACCCCGGAGCGACTCGCCTCCCTCGCCGTGGCGATCGATGACCTCGACATCGACGCGATCGCGGATACCCGGCTGGCCCTTCATGGGGCCCTGGCCGTCTCGGGTGGGCTGCTCCTGGCGGCTGACGTCGGGGACGCCCTCGAGGCCGCGGCGCTTGCCGCCGTCGCCGACCACCACGACGCCGAGCCGGCGTCGTCGGGCCTTTCGGCCGCGGTCCTTCGCGGCACCCTGCGATCGGCGCTCCGACGGCTGGCCACGGTCCGCGCCGCCGACGCGGCGGCCCTGGACGCCGGGATTGCCAGCATCCTCGATGATCTCGTCGACCGGCACCGTCTCGCCCGCGACGGCGACCACTTCCGCGACCCGGCGCGCGCCGCCGGCCCACCGCCGGCCCTCGCCGCGGCGATGGACCGACTCGTCGCCATCCTCGACGTCCCCGCGCCGCCGGACCTGTCCGACGCCGCGCGCGCCGCCGGCTGCCCGCCCGAGGGGATCCGGACCCTCGAGGCGGCAGGGCGGATCGTTCGGGTCGAGGCCGATCTCGCATGGGCCGCGCCGGCCTTCCAGCGCCTCGTGGCGACGGCCCTGGCCCTGGCCCGCCGGGGTCCCCTCAGCCCCGCCGCCCTCCGTGACGCGACCGGGACGAGCCGGCGGGTCGTGATGCCGCTGCTCGAGGACCTCGGCCGGCGCGGCATCCTGGCGCGGACGCCGGGCGGCCACGTGCCCGGTCCCCGGGCGCCCCGCGACCCGACGCCGCGCGAGCCGGCGCCGGCCGGGTCGGGGGACCCATGACGGGCCCGCCGCCGCTCGACGACGTCGTCGGGATCGTCCTCGCTGGCGGGCGCTCGACCCGCTTCGGGGCGGACAAGCTGGCCGTCGAGGTCGATGGCCGGCCGCTCCTCCACCACGCGATCGAGGCCGTCGCTGCCGTGGTGAGCCAGGTCATCGTGGTGGCCTCGCCCGGCACGGATCCGGCCCTCCCCGCTGACCTCGAGGCCCGAGTCCGGGTCGTCCACGACCCGCAGTCCTTCGGTGGCCCCCTCGTCGGCCTCGTTGCCGCTCTGGGGGAGGCCGACGCGCCCATCGCCCTCGTCGTCGGCGGCGATATGCCGCGGATGGTGCCGCTGGTGCTCCGCCGGCTCGTCGCGACGATCGGCCCGGGACGCCCGGCCGTGAGCCTCGAGATCCCCGGCCGGATCCACCCCTTGCCGATGGCGCTCGACGTCCTCGTCGCGGGACGGGCCGCGGCGACGGTCCTGGAGCGCGGTGGCCGCGCCCTGCGCGAGCTCCTCGCCGAAGTCGGGGCGATCTCGATCCCGGCACCCGTCTGGCTGGCCCTCGACCCGGCCGGCGCGACGATCGTCGACATCGACCGCCCGACCGACCTTGGGTCGGCCGAGCCGACCTAGGGTCGGCCGAGCCGACCTAGCCCGTAGACTCCCGTCGTGGACCCCGCGATCCGCGCCCTCTTCGCCCCCGAGCCGGGCATGACCTACCTCGACAGCGCGACGTACGGCCTGCCGCCGGCGCCGACGCTCGCGGTCATGCGCGGAGCGCTCGACGCGTGGGCCGCGGGAACGGCCAACTGGACCGAGGACTGGGACCGGGCCGGCGAGCGGGCCCGGGCCGCCTTCGCCGCGCTCATCGGCGTCGACCCCGGGCGCGTCGCGCTGATCCCCGCGGTCTCGGCCGGCGTCGGGGTCATCTCGGCCGGGCTCACGCCGAGCGACGACGTCGTGGTCCCGGCCGACGAGTTCACCTCGGTCCTCTTCCCGCTGCTCGTCGCCCGCGAACGGGGCGTGCCGGTCCGCGAGGTCGAGCACGACCGCCTCGTCGACGCGATCACCCCGGGCACGACCCTCGTCGCCTGCTCGCTCGTCCAGATGCAGACCGGCCGGACGGCACCCGTCCGGGCGATCGTGGATCGGGCGGTCGAGGTCGGCGCGCGGGTCCTCCTCGATGCCACCCAGGGGACGCCGTTCGTGCCGCTCGGCGATCTCGTCGACCGGATCGACTACCTCGTCCTGGCGGCGTACAAGCACGTCCTCTGCCCGCGCGGCGTCGCGTTCCTGGCGCTGCGGCCGGACCACGTCGGGCGGCTGGCGCCGATCCTCGCCAACTGGCGCGCCGCCGACCAGCCGTACGGGCGCTACTTCGGTGGCCCGCTGACACTCGCACCTGACGCGGCACAGTACGACGTTTCGCTCGCCTGGCTGCCATGGCTGGGCGCGGCGACGTCGCTCGAGCTCATGGTCCACTGGGGGGCGGCGGGGGCCCTGGCGGAGCCGATGCAGCTCGCCCGACGGCTGGCCGAGGGCCTCGGCCTGGCGTGGGGCGGCAGCACCCTGGTGTCCGTCCCGATCGACGACGCCGACGCAGCCCGGGCGGCCCTCGCCGGCGCCCGGATCCGGGCCGCTTTCCGGGGCACCGGCATCCGCCTCTCGCCGCACGTCTACAACGACGCGGCCGACATCGATCGGGCGATCGAGGCGCTCGCCGGCGTTGTCGGGCCGGTTCAGCCCCCGAGGGCCGGCGCCTCGTAGACGATCTCGCCACCGACGATCGTCGCGACGACCGTGGTGTCGCCGATGGGGGGTGCGTCGGGGGCATCGATGTCGTGGTCGAGCACGGCGAGGTCGGCCAGCCGGCCCACGCCGAGCCAGCCGGCCTCGTCCTGGCGGTTGACGAAGGCCG
Source organism: Chloroflexota bacterium (assembly GCA_004297395.1). Classification (GTDB taxonomy): domain Bacteria; phylum Chloroflexota; class Limnocylindria; order Limnocylindrales; family CSP1-4; genus UBA5189. The sequence goes on from SCUO01000093.1 coordinate 158,836, forward strand.
AGCCGACGGTCGCGGCCCGGAGGGCCTCGTCGAGCGTCAGCCGCTCCGCGGGCAGGAACGGCTCCGCATCGCGGTGCTCGGGCCAGACGCGCCGGACGGCGACCTCGATCTGGGGGAACGGGTCGGCCGTGCTGACCGTCCAGTCCGACCCGAAGGCCATGCGCGCCCCGGCCCGGAGGAGCGAGCCGAACGGGTACTGCCAGGCCGTCCGCTCCGGTCCCAGGATCGGGATCGTCAGCTCGTCCATCTGCGGCTCATGGACGGCCCAGAGGGGCTGGGCGTTGGCGACGGCGTCGAGGGCGGCGAAGCGGGGCAGGTCGTCGGGATGGATGACCTGGATGTGGGCGATGTGGGGCCGCCGGTCGCGCGAGCCGTTCGCCAGCCGGACGGCCTCGATGGCGTCGAGCGCCTCGCGGACCGCCCGGTCGCCGATCGCGTGGTAGTGGAGGTCGAGGCCCCGGATGTCAAGCTCGATCGAGAGGCGCCGGAGCTCGGCCGGCTCGAAGTTCAGGAAGCCGACGTTGTCGGTCGGGCGGCCGTCGGGCTCGAGGTACGGCTCGAGCATCGCCCCGGTCCGGCTCTCGAGGATGCCGTCGACGAAGAACTTCACGCTCCCAGCCGACAGCCGTGCCGCGCCCGGGGCCGCGGGATCAGCGGCGGCTGCGTCGGCGGCGACCGAATCACGGATCGCGGCGATGCCATCGGGTCCGCCGAAGCCCTCGAGGTCGGCGGACCGCAGCGACAGCACGACGCGGGCCGTCAGCCCGCCGCGCCCGGCGACGGCGCGGTATGCCGCCAGGAACGGAGCGTCGACCATCGCGTCGTTCCAGCCGGTGATGCCCCAGGCGTGGTACTGGGCCTGGGCATCGACGACCGCCCGCTCCAGCGTCGCGGCGTCGTGGGGCGGGATGTGATCGGCGACGAGGTTCATCGCCGCTTCCTGGAGCATTCCGAGGGGCGTGCCGTCCGGATCGCGCTCGATCCGGCCGTGCGGCGGGTCCGGGGTCGCCGCCGTGACCCCGGCGAGCTCGAGGGCCCGGGTGTTGACCCACGCCCCATGGCCGTCGCGGTTCGAGAGGAAGACCGGTCGGTCTGGTACCACGGCGTCGAGGAGCTCACGCCTCGGGATCCCACCCGGGAACGTGTCGAGCGACCAGCCATCGCCGGAGATCCACAGCCGGTCGGGATTCGCCGCGGCGAAGGCGGCGACCGCCGCGAGATGGTCCTCGACGGTGCTGAAACGGTCGAGGCTGCACTCGACCCGGCGGAGGCCGCCGAAGACCGGGTGGCAGTGCGCGTCGGTGAAGCCCGGGGTCACCGTCCGGCCCCGGAGGTCGATGACCCGGGTGTGAGGCCCACGTGCGGCAAGGATCGCCCGGTCCGGGCCGAGTCCGATGATCCGATCGCCGCTGATGGCCGCGGCGCTGGCCACCGCTCCATCCCGGTCCATCGTCCGGATCCGGCCGCCGTGGAGGATCAGCTGGGGCGTGATGTCGCTCATGGCGAGATCCTAGGTCGCCCGCCACGCGCGGCGGGTACAGTCCCGCCATGAGCACCACCGTCCACCTCCTCCATGCTGGCTACGCCCGCGACGGCGGTCGCGTCGGCGGGTCCGTGACCCTCGTCCGCGATGGCGACGCCCTGATCGTGGCCGATCCCGGGATGGTCGCCCGGCGCGGGTTGATCCTCGAGCCGCTGGCCGCCCTTGGCGTCGCCCCGGAAGCCGTGACCCACGTCTTCCTGAGCCACCACCACCCCGACCACACCGTCAACATCGCCCTCTTCCCGAACGCCGAGGTCGTCGACTTCTGGGCCCGCTACCGGGATGACCTGTGGCTCGACCACGACGGTGACGGTCACGAGCTCGCGCCGCACTCGCGACTGTGGCTCACCCCCGGGCACACCGAGGAGGACGCCACGCTCGTGGTCGAGGCCGACGACGCGACCTATGCCCTGACCCATCTGTGGTGGTTCGGCGACCGGACGCCGGTCATCGATCCGCTGGCGTTCGACCAGGCGGGCATCGAACACGGGCGCGAGCGCGTCCTCGCCGCGGCCGACATCGTCATCCCGGGCCACGGCGAGCCGTTCCGGGTCCGCGGCTAGGCCCGGATTCCAAGCCGGCCCATCGACATCGAGGGGCGGAAACCGAACGGCCCGCCGTCACCGGCGGGCCGTCTGGTGTCGGAGGCAGGTCCCGGATCAGGCGACCGGTGCCGCCGCTGGTGCAGCAGCCGGCGCAGGATCTGCAGTGACCTTCCGGTAGATCGTGACGCCCGAGCCATAGCCGAAGGCCGAGCCGATCGCCGTGGCCAGGGCCGTCCCGATCACCGGGATGATCCCGAGGATCGCGCCGATGACCGCGCCAACGATCCCGAACACGATCCCGGCCGCGATGCCCCAGCCGATGATCATCAGGACCTTGGAGGCCGTGATCTCCCAGGACGCCCGAACCGCGTCCATGGCCGCCGCGCCGTCAACCGCAAGCCAGCCGGAGAGGCTCAGCCGCGCTCCGACGTAGATCGAAGCCACGATCGCGACGAGGAACAGGATGAACCCGACCCCGCCGAGCGCGGCCACGAGGACCCCGCCGACGATGAAGAAGCCAAGGCCGACCGCGGCCACGATGATGCCGGCCCCCAGGATGGCCACCCAGCGCTGGGCCACGCGGGCGAATGCTTCCTGGATCGTCGGAGCGGTGCCGACGCTGGCCATCGCCGCCCAGACCTGCCCGTAGAGGTTGAGCAGGACCCCGCCGATCAGGCCCGCGACCAGTGCACCCACGATGCCGGTGACCATCGCACCGCCGATGACATCCGTGGAGGAATCCGTGTCGATGACCAGGCCGACAAGGAGCGGCACGAACGCTGCGTAGACGATGACATTCACGACGGCCCCGATCACCAGGATCGGGATCACGAAGTTCGGCTGAATCGCCATCCGGAAGCCGGTCATGATCGCGTCGGTCAGCGTCAGGTCCCGGGCCGGACGCCCGCCATACAGTGCCATCCCCACCCTCCTCCGTGGGACCGCGTGGTCCCGGAGATTCGATCATCGTCGCGGCGACCCGCCGGGTCAATCGGGAAATCGATCACGACATTGCCCAGGAGACCGGGCATCGAGGGCCCGCGGGGCGGCGATCGAGATCAGGACCGGCGGGTGGCGAGGATGTTCAGCCGGACGTAGTCGAGGACGGGCTCGGGCATTCGACCGGCGACCTCGGCGACGTAGGCGGCCCGCTCCTCGGCGGGGAGGCGGGCGATGTGCTCGCGGAGGCAGACCGTCGCGAGGTACGTCTCGAGCGGCTCGCCACGCTCGAGGCGGGTCGGTTCGTCGGTCAGCCAGACCTCCACCATGCCGAACCCGGCCGCCTCGAGACGGGCGGCGGTCGCCAGCGGCGTCGCGAAGTTGCGCTCGGCATCGAAGCCGTCGCCGACCGTTCGGGCGATCTGCCGGACGGATTCGATGTTGCCGACGCCGCCGCACTGGGCAACCAGCCGGCCACCCGGCCGGATGACCGCGGCGAGGTTGCGGAACAGGGCGTCGTGGTCGAGAACCCAATGGAAGGTGGCGGTCGAGAGGATGGCGTCGACGGGCCGCTCGATCGGGAGCGGCCGGCCCAGGTCCGCCTGGAGGTAGGTCACACGCTCGCCGAAACGGGCCAGCCGGCGCCGAGCCTCGTCGAGCATGGCCGGTGACGCGTCAAGGGCCACGACGTGGCCGGTCGGGAGTCGCTCGGCAAGGGCCTCGGTCACCCGGCCGCTGCCGCAGCCGGCGTCGAGGACGCGCTCGTCACCCGACAGCGGCAACCGGTCGAGGACCTCGAGGCCCCAGGCGTGCATCGGGTCCGCGACCCGGTCATAGGTCCTGGCGTCCCACTCGGCGGTCATGTGGCGGCCTCGGTGTCGGGGCTCGCGCCGCCGCCGGGGCTCGCGCCGCCGCCGGGGCTCGCGCCGCCGCCGGGGCTCGCGCCGCCGGGTCGGAGCCCCAGCCAGTTGACGATCGCCCCGGCCAGGAGGAGGGCGGCGACGACAAGGATCGTGGCCGCGAACGCCTCGCCCGAGGCTAGCCGGGCCGCCTCCGCGATCGCTGGATCGACGCCCATGCCGGGGGCGTTGAGGGGCTGGACGTCGGCTCGCAGCTCCGGTGACGATGGATCGAGGCCCGGCATGCGACTCGCGAGCGAGGCGTAGAACCGATCGGTGATGACGATGAAGATCCCGGCCGACACGAGCGGCTGACCCACCCGCGAGAGGGCGTTGTTAAGGGCTGATGCGAGCCCCGCCCGCTCGACCGGCACGGAGCCCATGAGGGTCGAGGTCAGGGGCGCGACGACGAGCGAGATGCCGATGCCGAACAGGAGGGTCGCGGGCAGCGGGTCGATGAGCGCGGCGAGGGGTGGAACGAGCGAGCCGAGGTCGTCGGCGCGAGCCAGCCACGGGGTCGAGGATGTCGGCACCCGGAGCCACCACAGGACACCGACCAGCATCAGCAGCGGCCCGCCGACGAGGAACGGGCGGGCGCCGTGGCGGCCGGCGAGGGTGCCGGCATGGGCGGACAGCAGGACCAGCGCCAGGCCCATGGGCAGGCCGGTGATCGCAGCCGCCAGGGGCGTGTAGTCGAGGACGCCCTGGAGGAACAGGCTCTGGACGTAGAGGAGGACGTAGAGCGCCGCGTAGATGAGGAGGGTCGAGAGGTTGATCGCGCTGAAGGCCCGGTTCCGGAACAGGGCCGGCGGAACCAGCGGATCGCGGCGTCGGAGCATGAGGATCGGGAACGCGACGAGGGCGGCCGCCCCCACGGCCAGGGTGATGAGCGGCTCAGGCTCCGACCAGGTGACCTGCTGGCCCCGGATCGCCCCGAAGGCCAGCCCGCCGACGGCGACGACCGCGACCACGGACCCGAGCCAGTCGAAGCGCGACCGCTCCCCGGCAGCTCGGCCCTCCGGGATGTAGCGGATGGCGAGGACGAGGCCGATCGCGACGAGGGGACCGTTGACGAGGAAGATGCTCCGCCAGCCGAAGGCCTCCACGAGGGCACCCCCGATCGGCGGGCCCACGATCGCGAGGGCCGACGTCGCCGAGGCCCAGATCCCGAACGCCCGGCCGCGCTCCGCGCCCGCGAACAGCGCGGTGATGATCGCCAGCGAGCCGGGCACGAGGAGGGCGCCGGTGATGCCCTGGAGGAGGCGGGCAAGGGCCAGGACATCGAGGCTGGGCGCAAAGCCGCAGGCGAGCGACGTGGCGCCGAAGCCGGCCAGGCCGATGACGAAGACGCGCCGACGGCCGTAGCGGTCGGCGAGTGCGCCCGCGAGGAGCAGGAACGCGGCCAGCGTCGCCATGTACCCGGCGACGATGTAGACCTGGCCCTCGAGGACGCCGATGTTGACCGCCGCCAGGGTGGCCCCGATCCGGGGCAGGGCGATGTTCACGATCGTCCCGTCGAGGAAGACGACCGCCGAGCCGATGATCGCAGCGGCAAGGGCGCCCCGCTGGGTCGAGGTCATCACCGGAGTGTAGTGGCGGCCCGGATCAGCGCTGAGCGAGCACCGGGGCAATCAGGGTGCGCGCCGGGCGGACCTCCGGGCAGGCGCTAGACTCACCGCCGTGCCCGGGCCCGTGGCGCTGGTAGGCGCCGGTGAGTTCCTGCCGGGGATGGCGGCCTTCGACCGTGATCTCCTTGCCTCGATCGACCGCGCCCGGCCGCGTGTCGTCATCCTGCCGACAGCGTCGGCGCCCGACGGCGAGGCCGTCTTCCGGCGCTGGGCCGATCTCGGCGCCGAGCACTTCGCCGGCCTCGGGGCGGAGGTCGAGCCGCTCCTGATCCGGAACCGCGAGGAGGCTGGCGACGAGGCCGCCGCACAGGCCATCGGCGAGGCCGATCTCATCTACCTGTCAGGCGGCAAGCCGGCCCACCTCCGGCGGGTCCTCGACGGGACGCGCGTCGGCGGGGCGCTGTGGGCCGCCCACCAGCGCGGTGCCGTGCTTGCCGGCTGCTCGGCCGGGGCGATGGTCCTCGCGGCTCGCCAGCCGGAGTTCCGCCGCGGCCTGCTGCCCTGGCCACTCCGCTGGGGCGACGGCCTCGGGCTGGTCGACGCCGTCGCGGTGCTCCCGCATTACGACGCCTGGCCCGAGGTCGTGGTCGCCCTCATGGCCCTCCAGGCGCCCCGCCACGTGACCGTCCTCGGCATCGATGAGGACACCGCGGTCGTCGGACGGGACGGGACGTGGCAGGTCCACGGCCGGGCGCGGGTCACCGTCTGGCGAGGTCGCCACCGCGAGCGCTTTCGCCGCGGCGACGCCTTCCGGCTCTAGGCCGACGACCGCGGCTCTGGTGCTCGCCGGCTCCCAGCGCTCGCCGGCTCCGGCAGTCGCCGGCTCCCGGGTCTCGGCGCGGGCCCGCCGCGCGCTCTGGACCCGATCCTGCCAGATACCACCTTGGGGAGTGGTAGGCACCGACCGGCGCCCCTCGAACCTCGAACTCGTCCCGAGCCGAACGTGGGCCGAGCACGAATCGCCCACGGAACCCGCGGTCGGAGCGCCCCGAATGGTCCTACCACTACCGGGGGGAGTAGATGCCAGGGTCGGAGGGCAGAGCGAGGCGGGGCCGCGGCGCAGGAAAGGTGCGGGCGCGCGCCTACTCCGGGCGGATCTTGCGGAAGCAGTCGGAGCAGTAGACCGGCCGGTCCATCCGCGGCTTGAACGGCACCTGCGCCTGGTTGCCACATTCCGAGCACAGGACCGCGAAGTACTCGCGGCCGCTGCCGCCGGTCTCGTAGCCGCGCGGACCACCCAGGTCGCGGGCGTCGTAGCCGCCGTCTCGCGCCGCCCGCCGGCTGGCCCGGCAGCTCACGCAGCGCTTCGGTTCCGAGGAGAAGCCCTTCTCGGCGTAGTACTTCTGATCGTCGGCGGAATGGATGAATTCGACGCCACAGTCGACGCAGGCGAGCGTTCGATCGACGTAGGTCACAGGGCTGCCTCCCGAGCGCGATGTCATGCGTGGCACGCCCCGCGGGATCGGCGTCGGGACGGCCGGGAAGGCATGAAGCCGGGGCCGCGACCCGTGGTGCCGATGTGGAGTCCCTTGGGCGGGGCGCACCGGAGTTCGTTCGGGCGAGAATACACCGGATCGCCGGGACGGCCGATTCGGCACCTCCTGACGACCGCCTCCGGGCCCGCCTCCGGCCAGCCGCGCCAGGATCCCGGCCGGCCTCGGGCATCCCCGCGCGATTCGCAAGAAATCCAGCGCGCGGACGACCCTCGGTTGTGACAGGCGACCTGTCACAATGCGGAGCGACGGTTCCGGGCGACGGGCGAAGAGCAATGGGGGCGCTTCGTTCGTCGGGACCCGTGGGGCCGCGGGGGTCGCCGATCCGGCGGCAACCGCCGGCCCGGACGGGTCGGGCACCCGGGACGTCCTCGCGGCGGACCTACCTGGAGGCCGGCAGACCGAATGCTTCGAGTGCTCCACACAGCCGATGTCCACCTGGGCGCGCGCCATGCGGACCTCGGGGAGCAGGCCGCCGCGCAGCGCGAGCGCCAATTCGCGGCCTTCCGGGCGACGGTCGACCTCGCCCTGGCGGAGCCGGTGGACCTCGTCCTCATCGCCGGGGACCTGTTCGACTCCAACGTCCAGCCCCGCCGCTCCGTCGAGCGGGTGGCTGCCGAGCTCCGGCGCCTCGTCGAGGGCCGCATCCGGACCGTCCTCATCCCGGGCACCCACGACGTCTACGACCGCGCGTCGATCTACCGCTCGTACGACCTGCCGGCCCTCGCCGGCGCGGTCGGCTCGGACCTCCTCACGGTCCTGACGCCGGACCGGGCGTCAGTCGCCCTGGAGCCGCTCGACCTCGTCGTCCACGGGCAGGTCTTCGCCACCAAGCGGGCGCCTCACTCGCCCCTCCGTGACCTCGACACCGCCGCGCCGGCCGCGACCTGGCACATCGGCATGGTCCACGGCTCGATCTCGATCCCCGGCCAGACCGAGGGCGACGAGGTCGTCATCACGACGGACGAGATCGCCGCATCCAAGCTGGACTACCTCGCCCTGGGTCACTGGCACTCCACGAGCAAGGGCAGGGCCGGGACGACGACATACGCCTACTCGGGCGCCCCGGAGCCGGTGGCGCTCGACCAGGACCGGGCCGGCAAGGTCCTACTCATTGCCCTCGACCAGCGCGACGGCAAGAAGTCCATCACGGTGACCGAGCGCCAGGTGGGCCAGACCCGCTTCGAGCGCCTCGAGCTGGACGCGCCGACGATCCCGTCGCAGCCGGCCCTCATCCAGCTCCTCGCCGGGCGAGCGGATCCGGACCTCGTGCTCGATGTGCGGCTCATCGGCGTTCGTCCGGACGCCCTCGACCTCAGCGCCGACGAGGTCGAGGCGGCCGTCGCCGGGCAGTTCCTGAAGATCCGCGTCCGAGACCGCTCCGTGCCGGCCCTGTCCGAGGGGACGATCCCGCCCCAGGACACGATCCTCGGCGCCTTCATCCGCGACGTCGAGGCCCGCGTCGCCGAGCTGGAGGCCGCCGGCGACGATCTCGCCGCGGCCGAGGTCCGGGACGCCCTGCGCCTCGGCCGGCTGCTGCTCTCGGGCGAGGAGGTGACCCTGTGAGGATCACTCGCCTCAGCGTCGAGCAGTTCCGGCGCCACGGCAAGCTGGAGGTCGAGCTGGCGCGCGGCCTCACGGTCGTGCGTGGCCCGAACGAATCCGGCAAGACGACCCTGCAACGGGCGATCGAGCTGGGGCTGACCCGCCGGGTCACCTCGGCCTCGGCCGACATCGACGGCATCCGGACCTGGGGCGCCGCCGAGGAGTCGCGGCCGATTGTCCGGATCGACTTCGAGCAGGAGGAGGACGATAGCGTCCACGCCGGCTTCGTCGAGAAGGCCTTCCGCGGCGCCAAGGGCACCGTCCGGATGGAGTACGAGGGCCAGTCGATCAGCGATCCCGCCCTTGCCGACCAGGTCCTGGGCGAGCTCACCGGGATCCCGACCGAGGCGTTCTTCCGCTCGACTGCGTCGGTCCGCCACCACGAGGTGGCCGACCTCGCCCGCGACGAGAGCGCCCTCCGGGACCGCCTCCAGGCCTCGATCTCGGGGGCGGATCGGGGGACCAGCCGGGCTCGCAAGAAGCTCGACAAGGCCCTCTACGAGCTCAACACGAAGGGCGAGAAGAACCCCGGCCGCCTCAAGGTCGCCGAGGCCGAGGTCGCCCGGTCCGGGGCTGCCGTCGAGGAGGGCGAGGCCCAGCTTGCCCAGCTCGAACGGGACCGGGACCGCCTGGCCCTGGCCCGGGAGCGGCGAGCCGAGGCCGACGCCGCGCTGACAGAGCGCCGCTCGCTGCTCGAGAAGGCCCGCCAGGCAGAGCGGCTCACGGCCGAGCGCGACGTCGCCCAGGAGCGATTCGAACGCTACCGCAGCGCGGTCCAGGTGTCCGAGGAGATCGCCACGCTCCACGACAGCCACCCGGCCCGCGATCCGCTGCCGATCCTGCGAACGACCGTGGGCCGGATGCGCAACGTGGACATGCGGGTCCGGGAGCTGCGAGCGATCCTGTCCGGCGAGGTCGAGGTCAAGTTCGAGGTCGAGACCCCCACCCCGCGCTCGTGGCGCCCGACAGCGATCGTTGCCTTCGTCCTGATCTTTGCCGGGATCGCGGCCGCGGCCGCCCAGCAGTTCGAGCTCGTGACCCTGCCCTATGGCTTCGCCATCCCCCTCGCCCTCGTCCTCGGCGGCTTCGCCCTTGCGATCGTCGGCCGGAGCCAGCGGATCCGGGCCCTCGGCTTCCGCCAGCAGAAGCAGCTCCGGGACGTCGAGATCGACCGCCGCCTCCGCGGTCGTTCCCAGCTCGAGCAGGAGCTCCAGGAGGCGGAGCTGGACATGGCCAACCAGCTGTCCGGGCTCGAGCTCCCGGACATGGTCGCCGCGGAGGCGCTCCTCGAGGCCGAGGAGGCCCACGTCGGGAAGATCGATGTCCTGTCCGCCCAGCTGGAGGGCCTCGTCGGCCGCGAGCCGCCGGATGCCCTGCCCTCGATCCGGGACGCAGCGGCCCTGGAGATCGACCAGAAGACCGGCGCCCTCGATGCCCTCGGCCCGATCGCCAAGGAGCCGCGGGCCCGCGAGCGTCTGGAGGTCGAGGTCAAGGACGCGGAGCGGGACCTCGAGGGGGCCCGCGACGAGGAAGCCAACGCCCGGGCCAAGGTCGAGCAGAACACCGTCGACGCCGAGGAGGTCGCCGCCCACATCGAGAAGCTCGCCACCTGGCAGGAGCAGCTCGCGACCCTCCAGCGGCGGGCCCGCGTCTACGACCTGACCCTCAAGGCGATCGACACCGCCGAGCGGGCCACGATGCGGACGGCCACCCGCTACCTCGAGAAGCACATGGTCGGCGACCTCGCCAAGGTCACCGACGGGCGCTACCGGCGCGTACGGGTCGACGACGCCACCCTCGGCATCGAGGTCTTCGCCCCGGAGCGGAACGACTGGGTCGATGTCAGCGCCCTCAGCCAGGGCACGCTCGATCTCGTCTACCTCGCGGCCCGGATCGGGCTGGTCCGGCTCGTGACCGGGGACCGCCGGCCGCCGCTCGTCCTCGACGACCCGTTCGTGACGCTCGACGACGACCGGGCCCGTCGCGCACTGGACCTCCTCAAGGCGATCAGCGCCGACTTCCAGGTCATCTACCTGACCACCTCCGAGCGCTACGACGCGGCGGCCGACGCCGTCCGGATCCTGGACGGCCCCACGCTGGCGGATCGGGAGGCCGCCGGGGCCGCCTGACCGGCGTCTCCGCCCCGGCGCGTCCCGTGTTCGACGTCGTCCTGCCCGCCTCGGGCGCGGTCGTCGTCCTCTCGCTCGTCGCGGCCGCTGCCTGGGGGACGTCGGACTTCGGGGGCGGACTGCTCGGCCGGCGGGCGCCGATCCTGGGCGTCCTCATCTTCACCCAAGGCACGGGCTTCGTCCTCGCGGTCACGATCATGGTCGCCCGAGGCGAGCCCCCGCTCGCCGGCGACGACCTCGCGCTCGGCCTCCTTGGCGGCTTCCTCGCGGTCTTCGGGGTCGGCGGCCTCTACGGCGGACTGGCGATCGGGCGGATGGCGATCGTGGCTCCGGTTGCTGCGGTCCTCACGGCCCTCACCCCGGCCATCCTCGGGATCGCCCTGGAGGGCGTGCCGAAGCCGATCGCCATCGTCGGCATGGTCCTTGCCATCGGTGCCGTCGTCGTCGTCTCGCGGGTGGCCGATCACGCCGGCTCGAACCGGCCGTCGGGGCTCCCGTACGGGCTCGTGGCCGGGATATCGCTGGGGCTCCTGAGCTTCGTCATGTCGCGGGTCGACGACGCCTGGCTGCTGGCGCCGATGGCGGCGTTGCGAGGTGTCCAGGTAGTCGTCTTCGGGGCGGTCGTCCTCCTTGGGCGCCGGGCTTGGCGGATGCCGCGGCCCAGCTGGCCGCTCGCCCTGGGCGTCGGGGTCATCGATCTCGCCGGCAACGTTGCCTTCCTCAGCGCCGCCCGCATCGAGCTCGCCCCGACGGCCGTGATCTCGTCGCTCTACACGGTGGTCACCGTGCTCCTGGCCGCGACCATCCTTCACGAGCGGCTGACCCGTGTGCACGCGGCCGCGATCGTGCTGGCCGTCACGGGCGTCGCGATGATCGCGGCGGGTGGGGCGGCCACGTCCTGACCCGGCTGGGCCTGACGCGGGCCCGCCAGTGCTTCAGCTGCGGCGGTCGCAGTCCCATGACCATGCCTCGCGCTCACCCGGCCGGAGTTCTTCGGCAATGCCCCGGCCCCGCCGCCGCACCGCCGGGAGGCCTGCCCTTCGGCCTCGCAATGACAGCGCCAGCATCAAATCCAGGGCTTGGAGTGGGATAAGCCCGACCGGGGCCCAGTTTCTCTCGACGGCCACGCACGACGCCGCTGACCACGAGGTCGGATTCGGCCGGCTGGGCACCCGTATCCGGACCGCTACCGCCGATTTGACGGTGCCATCGGAATCGGGGGCGACATCGCGGGCTGGGGCAGACGGCCGGCAATCAGGTGCCGGGGTCGTGGTGCCTGCCGGACCGCCAGACCGCACCGCTGACCCGCGGGCCCGGCACGAGCCGGATCCTGAGCGCGTCGAGCTCGAGGTCGCTGTGAACGAGTTCGATGCGCGCGTATCCCTCCGCGGCCAGCTCGTCGGTGTCGACGATCGCGCGCAGTTGCGCGAGGTGGCGGTCGACGACCGCGGTGGGCACCTGCCGTCCCCGCCGGGCCGCATTCCGGGCGTGGACCTCGCGAGGCGGCAGGTCGAGGACGATCGCCACGATCGGGATCCCGTGTCGGTTCGCGATCGCCCGGATCGCCCGCCGCGCCGCGTGGGTCAGATTCGTGGCATCGACCACTGCGAATTGGCCGGCGGCGAGGCGCCGATCGAGCGCCCGGTGGAGCGCTGCGAACGCCGCGCGGCTGGCCGCCTGGTCAGCCTCACCCGTCCCGAACGCGGCCCGGAGCGCATCAGACGAGAGGATCGAGCTGGCCGGAAAGTGGCGCGCCGCGAAGGTGGACTTGCCCGCGCCTGCCGGGCCGATGAGCACGACGCACGCGGGATCGGGGATCGCGAGCTCGGCCATCGCGCCCGATGATCGCATCGCGACCCTGCTCGCGACCGGAGCACACGGTCAGCTCGGCCGGCGGCGGGCCTCCCAGCCGCCGGCCTCGGTGCGCCGGACCTCGTAGGCCGGCTGGTCATAGACGGTCGGACCGCGCCGGGCGCGGCCGTCCGTCAGCCGGTACTTCGAGGCGTGCCACGGGCAGACGAGGCAGCCGTCCTCGATCGTCCCCTCGGACAGCGGCCCGCCGGCATGGGCGCAGGTGTCGTGGAGCGCCAGGACCGTGTCACCCTCGCGGACGAGCGCCAGCGTGTTGATGCCGAGCTTCGCCTTGACCGGCCGGCCCTCGGGGATGTCGCCGGCCTCGTCGCGCTCGGCGGGCTCCAACGCGATCCACTTCGTGCCAGCACCCCGGAAGGCGTGGCGGCTGACCATGTTGCCGAGGGCGTAGACGACATCGCCGCCGACGTACGCGCCCGCGGCGAGGATCAGGAATGCCACCACGGACGTCCAGACCGCCACGGCTCGGTCGTCGCCGGCGGCGCTCGAACCGCGAAGGGCCAGCGAGGCCACGTACACGACGAGCGCCACGACCATGAGGGTGCTGTGGACCGTGGCCCGGACCCGGGCCGTCCCGTCCGTGTCGGAGTAGTCGGCGGCGCCGGTGACCGCGGCGGCGAGCATCGTCAGGATCCCGACGACCAGCGCCACGTCGGCCGCCGATCGAAGGTCGAGGACGTCGAGGACGATGACGAGGAACAGGATCCCGATCGGGGCATCGGTCAGGACGCCGTGGAGCGGGTGACCCAGCCAGCGGCCGTTGAGCAGGTCGCGGATCGCCGGCATCGGTCGGAAGAGGGCGCGCAGCCAGCGATGGTTGAAGTCGCCGAGGGGCCGAGCCCAGCGGTCCTGGGCGACGATGATTCGGGCGAGCCAGCGATCCATGGACACCTCCCGCCGGCGAGCGTAGCGCGAACTCGGTCACGCGCCCGTTCCAGTAGGCTCGCCGGCATGTCAACGACAGCGCGGTTGCGGACCGGTCGACAGGGGTGGCCTACGCTCGTCGCGGTCTTCTGGATCACCTCGATGGTCGAGGGCCTCGGCGTCAGCCAGGTCTTCGCCCTGCTGCCGGCCCAGCTGACATCGATGGGCGTCCCCGACGCCGACCGCCTCCAGTTCATCGGCCTCTTCAGCGCGCTGTTGTTCGTCCTCGGCATGCCCCTGGTCCCGCTGTGGGGCGTGTGGGCCGACAAGTACAGCCGCAAGGCGGTCATCGTCCGCAGCGCGATCGTCGAGGCCGTCGTGTTCAGCGGGATGGCCCTCGCCCGGGAGCCGTGGCATGTCGCCCTGAGCGTCCTCCTCATCGGCTTCCAGCTCGGCAACACCGGGGTGATGCTGGCCGGCATCCGCGACGCGACCCCGCGGCCGCGCCTCGGGACGGTGATCGCGATCTTCGGCGCGTCGGGGCCGGTGGGGTTCGCAGTCGGGCCGACGCTCGCAGGCATCCTGATCGACGGGCTGGGCTGGTCGATCGGCGGCGTGTTCGCTCTCTCGGCGGCCCTGTCGCTGGGGACCGCGGCGCTCGTGACGTTCGGCTCGCGCGAGGTCCGTCCGGAGGTGGTGCCGGAAGGGCGCGTGCTGCCGCTCGCATTTGGCGCGATCCGGGGCGTCTTCGCCGATCCGGCCGTCCGCGGGATCTTCCTGATCTTCGGCACGGCCTTCCTCGCCAACCAGATGTCGCGGCCGTACCTGCCGGTGGTCGTCGAGGAGATCGTCGGGCGGGGGCCCGGGCTGGCCAGCGGGATCGCCCTCGTCGCCGGCACGGCAGCACTCGCCGGTGCGCTCCTCTCGCCTGCCGCGGGCGCGCTCGGCGACCGGATCGGCTTCCGGCCGGTGCTCGTGGCGGCATTGGGCGGCGGGGCGGTCACCCTGGCCCTCATGCCCCTCGCGCCGCAGATCGGCGGACTACCGCTCCTGGCGCTCGTCGCGGTCGCCTTCGCCGCGGCCAGCTCGTCGGTCAGCGCGATGGTCTTCGGCCTGCTGGCCACCGAGGTCCCCGCCGCGCGCCGGTCCCAGACGCTCAATCTCGTGTACCTGCCGCTCTACGCCGCCGGGATCCTCGGCCCGGCCCTCGGCAGCCTCGTGGTGCGGGCCGGATTGCCGGCACCGTTCTTCCTCGGCGCGGTGGTCTTCGTCATTGGTGCCGTGATCGTGGTCCGACACCACGTCCGCCCAGCCGCGGAGACCACCGAGGCCCGCGCCGGCACGCCGTTCGTCTAGGTCGGCCGGCGGCGCTCCACGATCGCCAAGGCGAGGACGATCCCTCCAAGCCCGATCGCGCCGAGGACGACGGCCATTCGCCACTCCGCTATCGGGTAGAGCTGGCCGGGTGTCACGAGGTAGGCCGTTCCGAAACCGGCCGTCGGGTCGTAACCCGGACCTCCGGGCTCGATGACCTCCCAGAACATGGGGCCGTAGCGGACCTCCGCCTCGAGCCATGAGATCAGCTCGCCCTCGGGCGTACGGATGAGGGAGTCGAAGACCCGGCCGGCGGCGAAGGCTCGGACCTCCATCATCCTCGACTCGTCGATCGCGATCGCCTCGCTCCGGAGCATCGCGTCGACGATCGTGGTTGTCCCCAGGACGGTACCGAGCGTGAGCGACCCCGCGACGAGCAGTGCCGGCAGGACCCGACCGAGGCGCGCGCCGACGGCCAGGGCGATGCCGAACGACGCGAGCGCGTACGCGGGGAGCACGACGCCTCGCAGGCCGAGGTGGTGGAGCGACATCGCGGGGTCGATCGCCGGGTCGCGGGCGAGCTCGAGACGATCGGCAAGGAGGCCGGCCGCGAGGCTCACCCCGACGGCCGCTGCCAGGGCCGGCACGACGACCCCGAGCAGCCAGCGCCGCCGCGACGGCCCGACGGACCAGGCCAGCGCGACCGTGCCTCGTTCGATCTCCTTGGCGACGACCGCCACGCCGAGGACGAGCCCGACGAAGAACGGCAGGAGCGCCAGGGCCAGCACGGCGAACATGCCGATGTCGCTCGCCAGCGACCAGTACTCGGCCCAGTCGCTCCGAGCGGCGCAGCCCGAGTCCATGCCGTCGCCGGAGTGCACCTCGAGGAAGCACGACAGCGGGATGCCCATCGACGCGAGCCGGATGATCAGCCCGCCGGCGAAGGCGAGGGCCGCAGCGGCCAGGAGCCCGAGCGCGAGGCCCTCGAATCGATGGATCCGGAAGGCGAGGAGCGCGCGCGTCATGACGCCACCGCCACGGCCGCAGCGGCCTCGCCCGGCGCGCCTGGCGTTGGCACGGCACGGCCCGCCGAGAGGTAGCCCATGACGATCTCCTCCATCGTGGCGGGGCGAGTCGCGGGGGCGTCGGCGCTGGCTCGGACCAACGCGTGGAAGGCCCCGGCACGATCCGGGAACAGGGCAACGAGGCCGGGCGCGTCCACGGCTCCCTCCGGAGCGACGCGGTGATGGGCGAGCGACTGGCCTACCGTCTCGTGGAGCAGCACGCGACCCTGTCCGAGCACGAGCAGCCGATCGCAAACCGGCTCGACCTCGGCGACGACATGCGAGGCGAGGACCGCGGTCACGCCGTCTACCCGGACGGCCTCACCGAGAACTGTGAGGAACTCCCGGCGGGCGAGCGGGTCGAGGTTCGCGAGCGGCTCGTCGAGGAGCAGGACCGGCGCCCGCGTCCCGAGCGCGATGGCAAGCGACACCTGGGCCTGCTGGCCCCCGGACAGGTCCGTCGCCGGGGCGGACAGCGGGATCTGGAGCCGGCGGAGACGGCTCCGGGCGTGCTCGGCGTCGAAGCGCGGTCGCAGCGAGGCCGCGAACCCGAGGTGCTCCTCGACCGTCAGCTCCCGATAGAGCGACGGGTCCTGGGGCACATAGCCGACCGACGCCACGGCGCCGGCGCGATCGCGCGTGGGGTCGAGGCCCCAGACCCGGAGGCTGCCGGCGGTCGGGCGCTCGAACCCGACGCACAGCTTCAGGAGCGTCGACTTCCCGGCCCCGTTTGGCCCGACGAGGGCGGTGATTCCGCCGGCGTGGACGGTGAGGTCCACCTCCGACAAGGCCCATGTCCGCCGGTACCGCTTCGACAGCCCGCTCGTTTCGATCGCGGCCACGATGCCTCCCTCCAGCGAGGGCATCGGAGCCGCTCGCCAGGTCATCGTCGGGGCGCTGCGGCGCCGCCGGCAGCGGCGGGGTCCCGGGCCGCCGTTCCGGGATTCCCCGGACATGCGCGCGCCCGATCACCTGCTACCGTCCGGCTCGTGGACCGTCTCCGGGCTCTGAACCGCGCCGACCTGCCCGACCGGGCGGCAGCCCTCGTCGGGGTCCTCGCCTTTGGCCTCGGGCTCGTCGCTGTCGTGGGTCCGAACCTGGACCTCGGCGTCACCCTCTACCACGACGGCGCGTACGTCCGCGTCCTGCACGTTGAGCCGTACAGTCCGGCTCGCCGCGACGGGTTCGAAGAGGGGATGATCGTCGTGCGGCTCGGTGGGTACGATCTCGTGCGCCTGCCGGGGTACGAGTACCCCGAGCTCGACGAGTTCGGCTACGAGGTGGGGTCGGGCCCGGTAACGGTGGACCAGCCCACGCCGGTGGCGCTCGATCCGGGTCTGCTGTCGCAGCTCCTCTCGCAACGCGTCGACTACGCCGAGGCCATTCGCGAGACCGATCTCGCCGGCGAGTCATACACGTCGGTCGGGATCAGCAGCTCCTACGACTTCGAGCGCGAGCAGACGTCGATGTGGCTCCTCATCGGGGCCGCCGTAGCGCTCGTCGGCGCCTGGTTCGTGGCCGGCGGTCGGGCCGGCTCGTCGCTCCAGCCGCTGGCGGTGCCGCTGGCCGTCGCCACGGCGACGCCGTTCCTCGCTCGACCGCTCGCGGCGACGTGGTCCGGCCCGTTCCTCATCGCCGCCGGGATCCTGCTGCCGGCCGCGATGGTGCCCCTGGGCCTCCGGCTCACCGAGCGGATCGCGGACGAGGGCGTCCGGCGGGTCGCTCGAGCCACGTCGCTCGGGGCAGCCGTGGCGGCGATCTCGATCGGGCTGGTCCAGCCGGTCAGTGACGCCGGCACCGGCCTGGACCCATGGGTCTGGGGGGCGCTCGCGGCTGCGGTGCCGCTCATCCCCGGGATCGCCGCGGCAGTCCCCATGCGGCGAACCCCCCAGGCGGCGTCGAGTCGCGGACTCGTCGCGTCCGCCGAGCTCGGCGCGGCCGGGATCACGCCGCTGATGGCGATCGCGACCGTCCCGCAGGCGCCGTACGCGATCCCGTTCTCGCTGTGGCTCCTCGTCCTCGTCGTCGCTGCCCGCTTCACCGTCCGTCCCCTGGCTCGGCTGGCGACCCGGGCGACCCTCCAGCGCGACCTGGTCGTCGCGGCCACGGAGGCGGAGCGGGCCCGAGTGGCGGCCGACATCCACGATGACGCGCTCCAGGAGCTGACGCTCCTCGTCCGGCGGCTGGAGACGGCCGGCGACGCCGAGGGCGCCGACATGGCCCGGACCGTCTCGGACCGGCTCCGGGCGATCTGCGGCGACCTCCGCCTGCCGATCCTCGACGACCTCGGTGTGGGGCCGGCGCTCGACTGGCTCGTCCTCCGGATCGAACGCCTCGCCGGCGGCGAGGTCCGGCTCGAGAAGGCCGATGGGACGCGGCCGCCGCCCGACGTCGAGCTGGCCTTCTTCCGGGTGGCCCAGGAGGCGCTTGGCAACGCCGTCAAGCACGGCAAGCCGCCGATCGTCGTCCGCTACCACTCGACCGAGGCCGGCGCCTCGCTCTCGGTCGACGACGCCGGACCGGGCATCGAGCCCGACGCCCCGCAGCGGGCCGAGGAGGCCGGCCGCTTCGGGCTGCTCAACATGCAGCAGCGGGCCGAGGGCATCGGGGCGATCCTCGACGTCCGCCGCTGGCCCGGCGGCGGGACCCACGTCGCCCTGGAATGGCGACCGCATTGACCGCTGGGCCGGCCCGCTGATCCGCGTCGCGATCGTCGACGACCACCCGATCGTGCGCGACGGCACGGCCGCGATCCTCGGCGCCCAGCCGGGCCTCGAGGTCGTCGGGACGGCCTCGAGCGTCGACGAGGCGGTCGAGCTCATCCGTCGCGAGCCGATCGACGTCGTCCTGCTCGATATCCGGCTCGGCACCGATAGCGGCCTGCGACTGCTCCGGGAGGATCTCGGCGGGTCCGCCGCAGCCGGCGCGACCGCCGGCGCGACCACCGCGGCCACGCCCACCCCCGCGGTCGTCGTCCTCTCGGCCTACGACTACCCCCAGTACGCCGAGGCGGCGATCCGGCTGGGCGCGGCCGGCTACGTCATCAAGACGGCGCCGCTCCCCGAGCTCCTCGCCGCGATCGAGCGGGCCGCCGCGGGCGGGATGGCCTTCAGCGTCCGGCCACGGGCCGGCACCAGCGCCCACCTGACGGCCCGCGAGCTCGAGGTGGTCCGCCTCGTCATCGACGGCCGGAGCAACGACGAGATCGGGGCCTCGCTCCAGATCGGCGCGAAGACCGTCGAGACGCACCTGCGTCGCCTCTTCGAGCGCTTCGATGTCGCGTCAAGGACGGAGCTCGCGGCCCGCGCCCTGCGCGAGGGCTGGCTGGACATTCCGCCCGACTAGCTGTGATGAGCGGACACGCTGTTGACAGCCCCGGCGTCCGGGAGCCACATCGGTCGCGGCTCCTCGCTCCGCCGCCGTGATGCGGCTGGCTCATCAGATACGCGACAGACGAGCGTGGCCGGGCACGATTCCTGTCGAATCGGAGGGTTGGCTGAGCGTGGACGGGCGCCGATCGATGAACCAGACGCATCAGCCGGACCGATTCGCTCGGTCAACGACGTCTTCGTGAATCACAGCTAGCGGGTGCGCCAAGGCGCCGCGATGGCGGGTTCATTGCACGCCCTGCCCGGGCAGGACCGGATAGCACCCCGCGAATGCCGGTTCCGTCGGCCAGCCACCCGTTGGAAACTCGCCCGCGACGAGCAACCCGGATGCGTGGTACGGGTCGTCGAACGTCCCCGCCGCGTCATGGCGGCTGACCTGGAACATCACCGCGTCGCGCTGCCGCGCGACCAGCTCGCCGCCATCGGTTCGGAGGCTGAGGTCCGGGTCGAACTCGGCGATGAATCCGGTCGGCCAGATGATCGACATCCGGGTCCCGTCGTCGGCGACGAGCCAGACCGGATCCTCCGGCGCGTCGACGGACCCGTCGAGGCGTCCATACACCGGCTCGTCGACACCGATTGAATCGCACGAGCCGGGACCCACGAGGAAGGTCCGGATCGTCACCGCGGCAGCAGCCGGCGTGGAGGCGGCGGGGGTGTCAGGACTCGGCGTCGGCGCCTCGCCTGGGCCCGTTGGCGACGGACCGACGGCCCCGCCACAGCCCCCGACGACGACCGCCAGGGCGACGAGCGCGCGCCACCTGCCGAGCGGGCGGAACGTCGCCGCTCCGGTACTCAGGGCGTTGACTCGCTCGAGCGACCTCGTGGCGCCGGGCGCCGCCTCTGCTGTGTCCATCCCTACCACCCGGTTCCGATGATCGAGGAGACGCCCCATCCGGCGGCCGGGTGGCGATACAGGTACAGGTTGCCGTTCTCGTGTCGGGCAACGATGTCGTCGCTGCCGTCACCATCGAAGTCCGAGCCAAGGATGATCGTCATGTTCTGCCACCCTTTCCCGATCTCGACCGGATTCGAGAACCCGGCCGCCGTATGGCCGTAGAGGAGCATCGCCCCGTCGTTGCGGACCGCGATGAGGTCGTCGGCGCCGTCCGCGCTGAAGTCGGCGGCGGCCAGGACGGCCATGTTCTGCCAGCCCCGGGTGCCGATCTTGATCCGCGTGCCGAACCCGGCCGGGGTGTGCGGGTAGAGCCACAGCGCGCCGGTCGCCTCCTGGGCCACCAGGTCGGCGTTGCCGTCCCCGGTGAAGTCCGTCGCGACGATGGCCCCGAAGGCATTCCAGCCGCCGTTGCCGATGGTCTGACGAGCGAGCCAGCCGGCCGGCTGGTGGGGATGGAGGTAGAGCCTGCCGTCGCCGCCACGAGCGATGACATCGGCATGCCCATCACCGGTGAAGTCGGCCGCGGTGAAGGCCGTGTAGAGCTGCCAGCCGGTCGTGGTCGGCGAGAGCGTGCCGAACCCGGCCGGCGTGTGCGGATACAGCCGGGCCTGGCCGTCGTTCTCGGCGGTGACGAGATCGGGCGCGCCGTCACCCGTGAAGTCGCCCTCGACGATGCCCGGCTTGTTCCCCGGACCTCCCGGGTACGGGTAGCAGGCGTTGCCGAGCCGCTCGTAGCAGCTGTCGATGAGGGTGACGTTGCCCAGGCTGTTGTTGAGGATCCCGACGGCCGTCCGGGTTGTGGCGGTCTGTGCCCAGACGGGCGAGCCGCTGTCGCCCGGCAGGGAGCTGAGGGTCGTGTCCAGCCCGAAGACCGTCACGTTGCCGCCCTTGTCGCTGACCCACGAATCGTCCGCATCCGTGACGATGCCCTGCTGGACGACGTCGCTGTGACCGCGTGACGTCCACACGATCGTGTTCTCGAAACCGTACTCGTCGTCCTTGAAGCCGAACATCCGGCGGCCGTCGGTCGGGCTGTAGACGAGCGTCGTGGCCTCGTTGTCCTCCATCGAGACGACCATGATGTCGAACCCACCGGCGAGCAGGGATCCCCCGACGATCTCGGTCCCGACCTTGCGACCGCCGGATCCGTGATAACCCTCGTGGTACCAGCTGTTGCCGCCGGAATAGCCGCAGTGCCCGGCCGTCACGAACGAGACGTCATCCGTGACGTCGCTGTACACGTGCATCCCGATCGTGCAGTCGTCGACGCTGGTATCCCCCTTGGCGATCCTGATCCCGGGCACCAGGGGGAACTCACAGTGGTCCCGGTCCTGGCAGGTGGTGTCGCGTGGGGCGACGCGCGGGACGAGGGTCACGGACATGCCCAGTCCGGCCTCGAGGGCGGCCAGCGCATCCCCGGCCGCGTGGAGGTCGACCGGATCCACTCGCACCTCGAGGCGATTCGCGCGGGTGTCGATGCCGACGCCGGTGAGCGGCGGCGCGCCGGGAACGCCGGCCCACAGCCCCCAGGCCTCGTGCATCGCCGTCCGCAGCGATGCGTGGCTGCGGGCCGCCGGGACGATCCGAACGCCCTTGCCGCCTTCTGGGACGAGGCGTTCGATCTCGGCCGTCACGTCGTCGTCCAGCTCGGTCAGCATGACCACGAGTCGACCGCCGTCGCGCTGGTCGTACCAGGCCCCGCCGAACGTCGGCAGCCGGGTGATGAACGGGGCGAGCTCCTCGTCGACCCGGGACTGGAAGACCTCGCGGCCCGGAAGGTCGAGGGCCAGTCGTTCCGCCGGGGTGACCTGCTGGCGTTGCAGCAGGAGCTCCGAGATTCGCGCGGACGATGCGTGAAGCCCGAACGCGGCCCGGAACTCGGCCAAGTCCTCGCGCTCCCGCTCGGGTGGAAGGTCGCGCTGGCTGCCACGCCCGCCAGGATCCTCCGCGCGCACTGGGCTCAGGGCTCCGCCCGTGAGGACGGCCATCGCTGCCACCAGGCCGGCAGCCCCCAACCGCCGTGTCGCCATCACAAGCCCTCCGGGTGCTTGTTGCGGCGGGACGGCCAGTCTGAAGGTCGGCGCTTACCTGCGGCTTATCGCGACGGCCCGCGCGGCGGGGCTCATCGCTGTGCGTCGCTTGCCATGCGCGCGCTGGACGCGAGTTCAGCCAGGGCTCAGGCCGGCAGGTCGCGCTCCGCGGGGCCGGTGTAGTTGGCGTCGGGCCGGATGATCCGGTTCGAGGCGGCCTGCTCGAGGACGTGGGCGGTCCAGCCGGCGTGGCGGGCGAGGGCAAAGGTCGCGGGGAAAAGATCGGGCGTCAGGCCGACACCCTGGAGGACCGGCGCGGCGTAGAACTCGACGTTCGTCTTCAGCGGGCGATCCGGATGCAGCTCCGCGAGGACCCGCAGGGCGACGTCCTCGACGGCGATCGCGAGGGCCAGCCAGTCGGGCTTGTGGTCCATCGATTCAGCGACCTGGCGGAGCGCCTTCGCCCGCGGGTCGTAGGCCCGATAGACGCGATGACCGAAGCCCATCAGTCGCTCACCGCGGGCGATCGTCTCGCGGACCCAGGCCTCGGCCCGCTCGGGCGAGCCGACGGTATGGATCTGCTCGACGACCTCGGTCGGGGCGCCGCCGTGGAGCGGGCCCTTGAGGGCGCCGATCGCCCCGGCCACGGCCGAGGCGATGTCGCTCCGGGTCGAGGTGATCACCCGGGCGGTGAAGGTCGAGGCGTTCAGGCCATGCTCGGCACCGACGACGAAGTAGGCATCGAGGGCCCTGGCCGTGCCGGCATCGGCGGGCGTGCCGTTCAGCTGGTAGAGGAAGCCCGGGACGAGGTCGAGGTCGGGGTCCGGCTCGATGGGCTCGAGGCCCTGCCGGATCCGGGCGAACGCGGCCAGGGCAGACGGCGAGAAGGCGGTCAGCGCGCGTGCCTGCTCAGGGGTTGGTGGCCACTCGAGCTTCTGGGTCGCGCCCCACACCGAGACGGCGGTACGGAGCGCGTCCATCGGCTTCGCGGTCGACGGGAGGGCCCGGAGGGTCGTCAGGACGGCGTCCGGTACCGCTGCGGTCGGGAGGTGGTGGTGGGGCTCCCACTCGCCGGTCCAGAGGAGGTTCGCGACGGCCGGGTACGTGCCGCGCTCGACGAGATCGCCGATCCGGTAGCCGCGGTAGAGCAGCCGCCCGGCGGCGCCGTCAACGTAGCCGAGCGCGGTCTCGGCCGCGACGACCCCCTCGAGGCCTGGGGAGTAGGGGCGCGGAGCGGGAGTCGCCGCCTCGGGCGGCGCAGCGTCGGGCGGCATGCTGTCGGTCATGGGTCGATGGTAGCCGGGCCTCTCGAAAGGCGGAGTGCCGAAGGTCCCGAGCCGGTCCGAGAGGTTGGCGCAGCTCAGCCATCGGCGGCGGGCATGCCCGCCGCGATGCGCAAGCTCGGCGCGCGGCCGCCGGTGGGTTCTCGCCGTGCCGCAGAATGCAGCGAACCCTGGATCGAGGAGGTTGGATGGACCGTCTGGGTGCGCTGGCAGCCGGCATCGTTGTGCTGGCGGTCGCCGGGTGCGCGCCCGTCACCGAGCGGGCCACCCGTGGGCCCGAGGCCACCGCAACACCATGCGTCGACCCGTTCCAGTGCACGGCACCGCCGCCGCCGCTCCGGACCCTGCCGCCGATCCCGACCGCCACCCCCGACCCGGAGGCGACGCCCGTCCGCACGGCCACGACCGGCCAGTCGACCCGGTTCGCGATTGGCTCCTGCCTCCTCTACACGCCGGGCGGGACGGCGCTCGGCGACATCGTCGAACGCGACCCGGACGTGATGCTCTGGCTCGGCGACAACATCTACGCGGACTCCGAGGACATGACCGTGATGCGGGGGCTGTATGACGCCCTCGCGGCGAACCCCCGCTTCCAGGCCCTCGACGCGGCCGCGGAGACGATGGCCGTTTGGGACGACCACGACATGGGCTGGAACAACGCGAACGCCACCTGGCCCCATCGAGACGCGGCGAAAGCCGAGTTCCTGCGCTTCTGGGGAGCGCCCGACGACCCGCGGGCCGGCCAGCCCGGTGTCTACTCGGCCCGGACCTTCGGCACGGGCGACCGGACGGTCCAGGTCATCCTCCTCGACGTCCGCTACAACCTGGATCCGTGGGATTACGCCGGGACCGACCCCGCCCGCCAGATCCTCGGCGACGTCCAGTGGGCCTGGCTCCGCGAGCGCCTCTCCGAGCCGGCGAGGATCCGGATCATCGGCAGCGGGATCCAGGTCGTGAACGACTACGACATCGACCGCGAGTGGGAGGGCTGGGGCGACTCGCCACTCGAGCGCGACCGGCTCTTCCGGCTCCTCCGCGAGCTCCGGGTCCCAGGCGTGGTCTTCGTTTCGGGTGACATGCACTTCGCCGAGCTGACGAGGCACCCGGACGACGCCGCCGCCCTCGGGTACCCGACCTACGACCTCACGCCGTCGGGCCTCGACCGGATCGAGACCGAGGCTGCCGGGCAGTGGATCAACCCGAACCGCGTCGGCGAGCTCCTGAATACCAACCGAAAGCACGGGCTAGTCGAGATCGACTGGGGCCTCGCCGATCCCGAGATCCACCTCCAGGTCTGGGACGGCTCGCGCCTCCACCTCGACCATGTGGTGCCGCTCTCGGAGCTCCAGCCGGGCTAGGCGCGCCCGAGGAAGGCCTCGACGGCGAGGACGAAGGCGTCCGGGTGGGTATGGTGGGCGGCGTGGGCGGCGCCCTCGATGTGGGCGACCGAGCCGAGGACGAGCCGGGCGTCGAGGGCGGCGGTCGCTTCGTGGAACGCCGGCTTGCTCGCCGTGCCGAGGACCTGCAGTACGGGCACGGTCACGCCGCCGAGGGCGTCGAGCGAGGCCGCGGGCGAGCGCTCGGCGTCGAGTTCGCGGGGGATGGTGTGGGCCGCGGCCACTCGGAGCGGCCAGACGGGGGACGCGCGGAAGTCGGCCATGGCGGCGTCGTCGAATCCCACGACCTCGCGAAAGAACGTCTCGAGCGCGGTCGCCGGGTCACCCTGATCGAGGTGCGCACCGAGTCGGGCCGCAAGGTCGTCGGGCTGGTACGGCCAGCCCGCCGGCGCGGGTGCGCCCTCGTAGCACACGACCCGGCGGATGGACGGCGTCACGAGTGACGCACCGAGGGCGCAGCGCCCGCCGTACGAGTGACCGACGACATCGACCGGTCCGCCGTGCTCGGCGGCGAGCGCCTCGGCGACCGCGGCGACGTCCTTGAACTCGCACTCGATCGCGTAGCCGACGCCGGTGCCCACGCCGTCACCGGAGGCTCCGCGGCCGCGTCGATCGATCGAGAACAGGCGCCGCCGGCGGCCGAGGAGCGGCCCAACCACGCGGAACGTCAGGTGGTCGGCGGTCGTGCCGTGGACGAGGACCAGCGGCCGCGTCCCGGGCTCGGCGACTCCCGATTCGAAGACCGCGATCGGTGTCCCGTCGGTCGAGCGGACCAGCCGGTCGGGCCCGCTCACGCCTCGCCCGAGGCCGGCGGCGATGGCGATGCCGTCTCTCCCGCCCGAACCCGTGGCGGGACCTGCGCGGCAGCCGCCTCGTCGAGGATCCAGGCCGCGCCACGCCGGCGGGCCAGCAGCGCCGGCAGCTCGCGCAGATCCTCGCGCGGCCCAAAGATCCGGCCCAGGATCGCCGCCTTCACCGGCCCGTGGGCGACGACCAGCGGCAGGCGCGCGGCGTCGAGGATCCGTGGGTGCAGGGTGATCCGCTCGACCCGCGGCGCGATGTGGGTCGGGGCGGGCACGGCCTGGACCCACGCCGGGTCGTCCCAGGTTGCGGAGCCCGGGAAGACCGAGAAGAGGTGTCCGTCCGTGCCGATCCCGACGAGGACGATGTCGAGGACCGGGAACCCCGCCGCACCGATCGGGAGGCCCGCGGCGTGGAGGGTTTCGGCGTAGCGAGTGGCCGCCCAGGCCGGCGACTGGCCGCCGGCGATGGCCTCGCCGGTCGGGACGACGTGGACCTGGGCCGTCGGCATCGGGACCTCGCGGAGGAGGAGATCCCAGCACGCCAGGGCGTTCGAGAGGGGGTCGTCCGGCGGGGCCCAGCGGTCGTCGCCCCACCACAGGTGGACACGCTCCCAGGGCACCCTGCCGTGGAGCGGCTCTCGGGCGAGGTGGCGGTAGATCGCGCCGGGAGTGGTGCCACCCGTCGTCGCCCAGTGGGCCACGCCGCGAGCCTCGACGGCGCTCGAGAGCGCGGCCGCGATCCGGCGAGCCGCCTCGGCCGACGCCGCGTCGCCGTCGGGCAGGACGACGACCTCCGGCTCGCCGGGTCCACCCGGCCCGGTGCGATCGTGGCGGGCGCCGCCGGGCGCGCTCACCTCAGCGCCCCGCCGGCGGGGTCATCCGCGCCCGCCCAGGTCGGCGGCCGCGACGAGCGCCGCCGTGGCGACCGGGTCGCGCCCGACCGATTCGATCGTCTCGGCCAGGAGCTCGACCTCCGTCCGGCGCGGGGCATGGAACCGTCGGGCCGGCAGCTCCGCCCCATCGAGCGTGGCCCGGACAATGACCGCCTCGGCCTCGGCCGTGACGCGGATCTCGAGGTCGACCGAGCGTCGCCGAGCCGTGAGCTCGACGGCCAGGGTGGTCCCGGACGGGGTCGGCGATTCCATCGGCACGAGTGCGACGGGGATCCGTCGCCTGCCCGCCCGGAGGGTGGCGGCCATCGGCGGGCCGAGCTCGGCCGGGTCGTCCGGGCCGGGCCGCGGATGGAGCGGCTCTGCGACCGTCATCCCGAGGCGGGTCGCCAGCCAGGCGACGTGGTAGAGCGGCTTGATGACGTTCGTGTCGCCGGCCCCGGCCCCGCGGTGGGCGGCGTACCGCACGGTGATGGTGCGGATGTCGCCGAGGAACGGCCGCAGCTCGGGCCGGTCGAAGCTCGAGGCAAGGGCCTCGCGCCACCGCGACTGACGGAGCAGGGCGAAGTCGGAGACCGCGACGTGGCCCTCGCCCAGGTTGCGGTCGGCCACGATCCGCGCCAGCGCCCCGAGCCGGTCCAGCCCGTCGCCCGACCACGCCGACCCGTCCACCACCAGGCGATCCGACATCTCGAGGAGCTCCAGCGCCGCCGGGGCGGCCAGGGGCGGGTCGCCTGGCCACCACAGCGTCACCGGCAGGTCGTGGATGAGGAGCGGCGCGACGATCGCCGAGAGGTGTCGTCCGCACTCACCGCCGGCCGACAGGGCGATGAGCTCGGCGCAGGTCTCGGCCGCGTCGGCCCGGGGCAGGACGCAATGGGCCTGGATCCGGGCATCCACCCACGACGGGCCGTCGGGATCGACGCTCGAGACGATCAGGGTCCGCGACGGGTGCCGCCCGGCGAGCATCTGGATCACGGCCGCGGCGTGCTCGCCGATCTCGGGCCGCCGGGCGATGACCACCAGGTTCATCACGCTCGTCCGGGCGGCGACGTGGCGCTCCGGCTCGCCGTGCTCGCCCTCGGTCGTGAGGGGCGCCTGGGCCCAGATCCTGGCCAGCTCGGCCTCGATCCCGTCGATCGTGCTGGTCCGCGACGACCAGCGCAGGATCGGCTGGCCCACCATCGGCGTGGTGGCGAGCGCGCCATTCGAAGCCGTCGGGGCCGGGCCGGTCATCGTCAGATCCGTCGCCAGCGACGCCCGTCGCGCTCGATGAGCGCCTCGGCAGCGTCCGGCCCCCACGTCCCGGCGGCGTAGTTCGGGAACTCCGGGGCCGGCGCGTCGAGCCACGACTCGACGATCGGGGTCGCTATGGACCAGGCGGCCTCGACCTCGTCTGCCCGGGTGAAGAGCGAGGCGTCGCCGAGCATGACGTCGAGGATCAGGGTCTCGTAGGCATCGGGCGAATCGACGCTGAAGGCCGAGCCGTAGGTGAAGTCCATCGTCACCGTCCGGATGTCGAGGCCCAGGCCCGGGACCTTCGAGCCGAAGCGCAGCAGGATCCCCTCGTCGGGCTGGACCCGGATCGCGAGGAGGTTCGGCTCCGGATCCACGGCGGCGTCCCGGAACAGCCGATGCGGGACCTCCCGGAACTGGATCGCGATCTCGGTGGCTCGCTTCGGCAGGCGCTTGCCGGCCCGGAGGTAGAAGGGCACGCCGGACCAGCGCCAGTCGTCGATCTGGAAGCGGGCGGCCAGGAACGTCTCGGTCTCCGACAGCGGATCGACCTCGTGCTCCTCCCGGTAGCCCGCGACCGGCTGGGCCGAGACCCAGCCTGGCCCGTACTGGCCGCGGGCCACGTTGTGGGCGGCATCGGCCCGGGTCGGGACGGGGATGGCCCGCAGGACCTTGACCTTCTCGTCCCGCAGCGCGTCGGCCTCGAACGTCGCTGGCGGCTCCATGGCGACGAGCGTGAGGAGCTGGAGGAGGTGGTTCTGGACGACGTCGCGGGTCGCGCCGGTCTCCTCGTAGAACGAGCCCCGCTCCTCGACCCCGATCGATTCGGCCATCGTGATCTGCACGTGGTCGACATAGCGGCGGTTCCAGAGCGGCTCGAAGATCCCGTTGCCGAACCGGAAGACCATCAGGTTGCGGACCGTCTCCTTGCCCAGGTAATGGTCGATTCGGTAGACCTGCGATTCGCGGAAGACCTTGCCGACCTCGCGATTGAGCCGCCGGGCCGAGTCGTAGTCGCGGCCGAACGGCTTCTCGATGACGATCCGGCGCCAGCCGCCGCCATGGACCTCGTGGTCCAGGCCGCAGCGGCCCAGCTGGCCCACGATGAGCGGGAAGGCGGACGGCTGGGTGGCGAGGTAGAAGAGCCGGTTGCCATGCGTCCCGTGCTCGCGGTCCATCTCGTCGAGTCGGGCCGTCAGGCGGTCGAAGGCCGCGTCGTCGGTGAAGTCGCCCTGGTGGTAGGCGATCCGGGCCAGGAACTGGCGGGCCTCCTCGGTCTCCAGCTTGACCCGACACCATTGCTCCAGCGACGCTCCGATCTCGGCCCGGAACGTCTCGTCGTCGTACGGCCGGCGACCGACCGCGACGAGCATCCAGTCCTGGGGCAGCAGGTTCGTCCGCCACAGCTGGGCCAGGGCCGGGAAGACCTTCCGGTGCGACAGGTCGCCGGTCGCCCCGAACAAAACCATGACATGGGGATCCGGGACGCGCTCCAGGCGGAGGCCCTCGCGGAGCGGATTGCCCTCCACGCGGGGGGCGTGGCGGCGCTTGCCGCTTCGCTCCAGGCGGAGCTCGCGAATCGTGCGGGGCGGGGTCCCGGGCGGGGCCGCGGTCCGGGTCATGGGGCTGCGCGCCCGGCCTAGCTCGACTTCACCGCGTGGCCGCCGAACTCGTTCCGGAGCGCCGCGAGGACTTTCGCGCCGTACGAATCCTCCTGGCGGGATCGGAAGCGGGTCTGCAGCGCGATCGTGATGACCGGCGCCGGGACGTCGCGATCGATGGCCTCCTGGACGGTCCAGCGGCCCTCGCCCGAATCGGCGACCCAGCCCTTGAGGTGCTCGAGGTCCTGGCCCTGGCCGGCATACGCCCGGCCGAGCAGCTCGAGCAGCCAGGACCGGACGACCGAGCCGTGCATCCAGTTGTCGGCGATCGCGGCGAGATCGAGGTCGTAGTCCGAGGCATGGAGGATCTCGAAGCCCTCGGCGTAGGCCTGCATCATCCCGTACTCGATCCCGTTGTGGATCATCTTCACGTAGTGGCCGCCACCGGGTCCGCCGGCGTGGATGTAGCCGCCCTCAGGGGCGAGGCTGTCGAAGACAGGCTGCAGCGGCCTGACGGCCTCGGGCTCGCCCCCGACCATCAGGCAGAAGCCGTTGGCCAGGCCCCAGATCCCGCCGGAGACGCCGGCATCGACGTACCGGACGCCCTTCGCCGCCAGCTCGCCGTGGCGACGGACGTCGTCGTGGAAATTGGAATTGCCGCCATCGACGATCGTGTCGCCGGGCTCCAGGTGCTCCATGAGCTCGCGGATCTGCGCCTCGGTCGCGTCACCGGCCGGGACCATGATCCAGGCGACCCGCGGCTTCTCGAGCTTGGCGACGAGCTCCTCGATGGAGAAGGCCGGCTCGGCGCCCTCGGTCGCGATCTCGCGGGTCTTCTCGGGGCTCCGGTTGTAGGCCACGACCTGGTGGCCATCACGGAGCAGCCGGCGGACCATGTTGCCGCCCATCCGGCCGAGGCCGATGAACCCGATGCGCATGTCGTGGGCCTCCGGTGGAGCTGGGTCTGGCCGCGGGTCGGGCCGAGGTTCCGCCCGCCCAGTCTACCGGGCGAGGTGGAGGCACCGGCGATGCGCATGGCGCGGGTCGGGCACTGCTACGCTGCCCGCGACGGCGTCCCGGGGAGGTGGTGGTGGCTCGCGATCCGCTCATGGAGCTGGCCGACCGGCACCTGATCCGCTACGTGCCGGGATTTGCCCCGTTCCTCGTGGAGCGAGCCCGGGGGAGCTGGGTCTGGGACCGGGACGGCAACCGCGTGCTCGACTTCACGAGCGGCCAGATCTGCAGCACGATCGGCCATAACCACCCGCGGATCGTCGAGGCGATCCGGAGCGCCTGCGACCGGGTCCTGCACCTGAACAGCTGGATGCTCTCCGAGGAGGTCGTCCGGCTGGCGGCGCGACTCGCCGAGCTGCTGCCCGCGCCGCTCTCGAAGGCGATCATCCTGAACACGGGCTCCGAGGCGAACGAGATCGCGATGCGCATCGCGAAGCTCGCCACCGGCCGGTTCCGGGTTGCCGGGCTGGACCAGAGCTTCCACGGGCTCACGGCCGGCGCCGCGTCGGTGACCTGGTCGGTGGGCCGGTCCGGCTACGGCCCACAGCTGCCGGGGACCGTCATGATCCCGGCGCCGTACGCCTACCGCTGCCCGGTCAAGCAGCTGGACGGCGGCGTTCCGGGTTGCGACCCGTGTGACAGGTCGTGCCTGGAGCGGGGGTTCGAAGCGCTCTTGGCGGATGGCGACGCCCCGCTGGCGGCCACGATCGCCGAGCCGGTCCTCTCCGCCGGCGGGGTGATCGACCCGCCGCCCGGCTACCTCGCGAGGCTCGCGGAGCTCACCCGGGCCAGCGGCGGCCTGCTCATCGTCGATGAGGCACAGACCGGCTTCGGGCGGCTCGGGACGATGTTCGGGTTCGAGCAGGACGGGATCGTGCCGGACATCGTCACCGTTTCCAAGACGCTCGGCGGCGGCCTGCCGATCGCGGCGACGATCATCAGCCCCGAGCTCGAGGAGGCGATCGTCGCCAGGGGCTTCGTCCACGTGACGAGCCATGTCAGCGATCCGCTCCCGGCAGCAGTCGGGCTGGCCGTCATCGACGTCGTGGTCGGCGAGCGGTTGCCCGAGCGCGCCGCGGCGATGGGAGCCCGGCTGCGGGCCGGGCTCGACGAGCTCGCGACGCGCCATCCGCTGATCGGCGACGTGCGCGGCCGCGGGCTGCTGGTCGGGGTCGAGCTGGTCACGGACGGCGTCACCCGCGAGCCGGCCGACGACCTCGGCGCGCTCGCGACCGATGCGTGCCTCTCCCGCGGGCTGTCGATGAACATCGTCCGTCACGTGGGGGCGAACAGCGTCTGGCGGATCGCGCCGCCGCTCACCGTTTCGGAGGACGAGATCGACCTCGCCCTGTCGATCATGGACGACAGCCTCAGCGCAGTGGTCGCCTCGGCGGCGGTCTAGGCCCGACGCGGCAGTTCCTTGCAGCCGGGCCCCAGCTGCCCGTCGTCAGCCGCCGAGCGCTCTCGCGAAGGCGCGCTCGAGGGTGGCCAGGTCGGCCGCCGCGTCACGACCGAGCCGGAGCCTGAGCACCGGCAGGCCGGCCGCGTGGAGCGCCTCGGCGTCGCCCTGGGCCTGGGCATCGATGAGCCGGCCGAAGGTGTAGGGCCAGCCGGTGATCTGGAGATCCTGGGTGTGCTCGGCGGTCAGCTGGAGGAACCAGCCGATCGGGGCGCCGCCCTTGTGCAGCTGGCCGGTGGAATGCAGGAAGCGGGGCCCGTAGCCAACGGTCGTCGCCCAGCCGGTCCGGTCCCGGACGAGCGCCCGCAGGCGCCGGAATGCCGCGTCCCGCTCCGTCGTCGGCGCGATGAACGCCTGGATCGCCACGTACCGGCCGGGCTTCGCCCCCCGGATGCTCGCCCGAATGGCGTCGACCAGGGCGTCCTCGCCGAGCTCCTCGATCCAGATGACCTCAGGCCCCGCCTCCTCGGCGGCCCGCGCCGCGACGTCGGTGCCCTCGACGACGCCCACCGCCTCGGCCGCGAGGACGTTGCGGGTCCGGGCCTTGGCATCCTCGACGTTGGGCTGGTCGAAGGGGTCGATGCCCAGGACCGCCCCGGCGATCGCGGTCGCGACCTCCCAGCGCACGAACTCGGCGCCGATGTCCATCGGGTCGTCCAGGATGATCCTGATGACCGGATGGCCGGCCGTCCCCAGGGCATCCATCCGCCCGCGGGAGGGATCCGGCTGGCCCGCCAGGCCGATCCCGACGAAGACACGATCGGTCCCGTAGGCCCCCGGATCGCCGAGTGGCTCGCCATCGACGGGCACGATCCCGACGCCGTGCTTGCCGGTCGACTCGGCGACCAGCTGCTCGGCCCAGGCCCCGAAGCCGGCGAGCGTCGGGTCGGCGATGAACGTCAGCTTGTCGCGCCCGGCCCGGGCGAGCTCGCCCAGGGCCAGGCCCAGGCGGAGCCCGGGGTTCTGGTCCGGGTTCGGCTCGCGGCAGGCGGCGAGCATCGTCGACGCCGAGGTCAGCAGGGCGTCGAGATCGAGGCCGATGAGCGAGGCCGGGACCAGCCCGACGTACGACAGCGCCGAGTAGCGCCCGCCGATGTCGGGCGGGTTGAGGAACACCTCCCGGAGCTGATCGTGATGGGGGATGGCGGCGACGCTCCGCCCCGGATCCGTGATCGCGACGACGAACTCGCCCGGCTGCTGGTCAGACATCGCGGCCTCGAGGGCGGCATCGATCCGGGCCCAGGCGTCGGCCAGGAAGGCCAGCGGCTCGGTCGTCGTCCCGGACTTGGAGGCCACGATCCAGAGGGTCGACAGCGGGTCGAGGTCGTCGAGGAGCGCGTCGACGGCCTCGGGGTCCGTGGAATCGAGGACCCGCAGGTCGAGGTAGCCCTCGGCTGTGCCGAAAGTCCGGTGGAGGACCTCCGGGGCCAGGCTGGAGCCGCCCATGCCCATGACGACCGCGGTCCTGAACCCGGCCACCCGGATGCCGTCGCCGAAGCCCTCGAGGGCCGCGATCTGGTCGGTGAAGTGGGCTGGAGCGTCGAGCCAGCCGAGGCGGTCGGCGATCGCTGCCTGGACGATCGGGTCGTCGGTCCAGAGGCTCGGGTCGCGATCCATGAGCCGGCGCGCCCAGTCGTCGCGCCGGGCGTGCTCGATGACCGCGGCGAGGCGGGCCTCGTCGGCCGGGGCCAGGCGCAGCTCGAACGACGCGCTCATCCGCGGAGCCCCGGAGCGGCGGCCAGCGAGCCAGCTCGATCCATCGCCGTCCAGTCTACGCGGGCTTGGCTGACGGGCCAGCCGGTCGGCCCGGACCGACGGTCCGATCGGCAGGCGAGGTTCGCGTCGCCGCTGGCTAGGCTGATCTCCAGCGCGTCCGAGCGAGGGAGGCAACCCGACGATGACGATGCAGATGCCGCCGCCACCAGGCGAACGCCGGTCCGGGTATCCGGTCCGGGTGACGTTCGATCGAAACCAGGAGATCAACCGACTGTGGGGCATTCCGTTCTTCGGACTGGCCCTGCGCTGGCTGCTCCTCATCCCGCACTTCCTGGTCCTGATGGTCCTCGGGATCGTGAGCGGCCTCTCCATCCTCGTGACCTGGATTCCGGTCCTGTTCACCGGCCGGTTTCCCGAGTGGGCGCTCGACCTGTACGAGCTGACTTATCGCTGGTTCGTCCGGGTCTCGGCCTACTTCCTCCTCATGACCGACGTCTATCCGCCGTTCTCGGGCGATGCGCCGTACCCGGTCGACGTGACCATCGACGCTCCGCGCGAGATCAACCAGCTGTGGGGCATTCCATTCCTGGGGCTGTGGGTCCGGGGCCTGCTCACCATCCCGCAGGCCATCGTGCTCTTCTTCCTCGGCGTCGCCATCGGCTTCGCGATGCTCGTCACCTGGCTGCCGGTGCTCGTCAACGGCCGCTTCCCGCAGCTCGGCTACGACCTGTTCGGTGGCTACCTGCGGCTCTCGACCCAGGTCTCGATCTGGACGCTCCTCGTGCCGGTGCCGTACCCGCCGTTCGTCCCGACCGAATAGCCCGGACGCCTGCATCCGGCCGGCGCTCGGTCGCAGCCGGCCCGCCTACCCGGCGTCCTTGCCCTCGGACTCCATCGCCAGGACCTTGTCGAGACGGCGCCGATGGCGCGGCTCGCCTGAGAACGTCGCGGCCAGGAAGACCACGGCGCACTCGAAGGCCGGCTCGGGGCCGATGACCCGGGCGCCCAGGGTCAGGACGTTCATGTCGTCGTGCTCGACGCCCTGGTGGGCCGAGTAGGTGTCGTGGCAGACGGCGGCCCGGACGCCCCGGATCTTGTTGGCCGCCACGGACGCGCCGACGCCCGAGCCGCAGATGAGGATGCCGCGGTCGGCCGCGCCGTCGCGGATGGCGTGGCCAAGGCGGCGGGCGAAGTCCGGGTAGTCGTCGTTGGGGTCAGAGCCGTCGCCGCCGAGGTCGATGAGCTCGTGGCCCAACGCGGCCGCGCCGCCGAGCCGGCGGAGGAGCTCCGCCTTCAGGCCCGCGCCGGCATGGTCGGCCGAAAACGCGACCCGCATCGTCCGGACCCTCCGCTCAGCTGTGGCCGGGATCGCTGCCCGGCGTCCGGTCGACGCCGGCGCTGCCCGCCGGGATGGAGGGATGGCCGCCGCCGTCACCGGCGTGCGCCGCGGCCCGATGGTGGTCGCCGGTCGGGGCGGGCAGATGGCCCGGCTCGAGGGTCGGCTGGGGGCCGTGGATCGAGCCGTCCAGGACGCCTCGCGCCACCGCCACGACGCGGTCCACGGTGAACCCGAATCGCTCGAAGATCGTGCCGGCCGGGGCGCTCGCCCCGAAGTGGTCGAGACCGACGATCGCGCCGCGATCGCCGACCCAGCGCTCCCAGCCGAGGGACACGCCGGCCTCCACGGCGACGCGCGCGGTGACGTCTCGCGGCAGCACCACCTCGCGGTAGGAGGCGTCCTGGGCCTCGAAGCGCTCCCAGCAGGGGAGGGACACGACCCGCGCGGCCACGCCGCTTGCCTCGAGCACCTCGCCCGCCTTGAACGCGAGCTGGAGCTCCGAGCCCGTCCCGATGAGGATGATCTCGGGCCGGCCACCCGACGCCTCGCGGAGGACATAGCCGCCGCGGCGGAGGCCCTCGCGGGCCAGCTCGGCCGTGCCCGCGAGCGTCGGCAGCTTCTGGCGCGTGAGCGCCAGCGCGACCGGGCCGGACGGGTCGTCGGGATGCCGCTCCGCGGCCAGGGCCCACGCCGCCGCGGCCTCGTTGGCGTCGCCGGGACGGACGAACCACAGGTTCGGGATCGCCCGCAGCGCGGCGTAGTGCTCGACCGGCTGGTGGGTCGGACCGTCCTCGCCCAGGCCCACCGAGTCGTGGGTCCAGACGTAGACGACATGGAGCCCACTCAGGGCCGCCAGCCGGACCGAGCCCCGCATGTAGTCGCTGAAAGTGAGGAACGTCCCGGCGAAGGGCAGGAATCCGCCGTGGTAGGCGATCCCGTTGGCGACGCCGCCCATGGCGTGCTCTCGGACGCCGAAGCGGAGGTTCCGGCCGGCCTCGCCGGCCTGGAAGTCGCCGCCGCCCTTGACGTCGGTGAGGTTCGATTCGGACAGGTCGGCCGCGCCACCGAGGAGCTCGGGCAGGGTCGCCCCGAGGGCCTGGATCGCGTCCTGGCCGGCGTTGCGGGTCGCGACCTCGTCGCCGGCTGTGTACGTCTTCAGGGTCGCGTCCCAGGCATCGGGGAGCGCCCGCCGCAGGACCCGCCGCTTGAACTCGGCGGCGAGCTCGGGCTGCTCGGCCTTGTAGCGATCCCACGTCCCGTGCCAGGCCTCGTGAAGGGCCTCGCCGGCCGGGATCGCGGCTCGGAACAGGGCCAGGGCCTCGGGCGGCTCGGCGAACGTCTGGTCCGGATCCCAGCCGTAGGCTTCCTTCGCGAGCCGGACCTCGTCCGGGCCGAGCGGCGAGCCGTGGGCCTTCTGGGTGTCCTGCTTGTTGGGGCTGCCGAAGCCGATGTGGGTCCGAACGGCGACGATCGACGGCCGGTCGTCGGCCCGGGCGGCCTCGATGGCCCGGCTGATCGCCTCGACGTCGTTGCCGTCCTCGACTCGCTGAACCTGCCAGCCGTAGGCCTCGAACCGGGCCAGGACGTCCTCCGACCAGGCCATGTCGGTCGGGCCGTCGAGCTGGATGTGGTTGTCGTCGTAGAGCACGACGAGCTTGCCGAGCCGGAGGTGGCCGGCGAGGCTCGCCGCCTCGGACGCGATGCCCTCCTGGAGGTCACCGTCGCTGGCGATCACGTACGTCCAGTGGTCGACGAGCTCGAGGCCTGGCCGGTTGAACTCGGCCGCCAGGCGGCGCTCGGCGATCGCCATCCCGACGGCGTTCGTGAAGCCCTGGCCGAGCGGCCCGGTGGTCGCCTCGACGCCCGGGGTCAGTCCGTACTCCGGGTGGCCCGGCGTCTTCGAGCCCCACTGCCGGAACTGCTTCAGGTCGTCGAGCGAGACGTCGTAGCCGGTGAGGTGGAGGAGCGAGTAGAGGAGCATCGAGGCGTGCCCCGCCGACAGCACGAAGCGGTCGCGGTCTGGCCAGTGAGCGTGCGTGGGGGCATGGCGCAGGAAGCGCGTCCAGAGCGCGTAGGCCATCGGCGCCGCGCCCATCGGCGCACCCGGGTGGCCCGAGTTCGCCTTCTGGACGCCGTCGATCGAGAGCGTCCGGATCGTGTTGATCGCGAGAAGCTCGAGTTCCACGGAGGGAGGGTTCATCGCGAGGATCGTACCGGTCGCGGCGTCCGGCCGCGCAGCCGGCGCGACCCGATACCATCGCAGCGTGGCACCGTCGACCTCGAAGCCTCGCGTCCTCGTCCTCGGGGACCTCGTCCTCGACGTCGTCCTCTCGCCCGAGCGACCGATCGAGAGCGGAACCGACGTTCCCGGCACGGTCGGCATTCGCCAGGGTGGATCGGCCGCGAACACCGCTCGCTGGCTGGCCCGGCTCGGCATCGATACCCAGCTCGTCTGCGCCGTCGGGCGCGATGGCGCCGGGCGATCGCTCGTGGTCCAGGCCGGCAACGACGGGGTCCGCGTCCGGGCAGCCCGCGTCGCCGGCCAGCGGACGGGCCGGATCGGGGTCATCGTCGCGCCCGGTGGGGAGCGCTCGTTCGTGGCCGACCGTCGGGCGGCCCTGGCCCTGGCTCCGGACCACCTCCGGCCCGAGTGGTTCGCGCACCTGGACCTCATCCACGTCCCGGGCTACTCGCTCATGGGCGAGCCGATCGCGACCACCGCCCGGACGGCGGTTCGGATGGCCCGATCCGGTGGGGCCCAGGTCTCCTGCGATCTCTCCTCGATCGGGCCGCTCCTGGCGCAGGGGCGGCGGGCGGCCCGCGAGCTCATCGCCTCGGTCGAGCCGGACATCCTGTTCGCCACCGAGACCGAGGCCCAGGCGTTCCTGGGCCGCCATGCCGCGGACGACCTGCTCGAGCACGCCGCGATCGTCGTCATCAAGCGTGGCGCCCGCGGAGCGCGGGTGCTGGCCCGAGAACCCGATGGCAGCGCCCTCCGCTTCGATGTCGCCACGGCCCACGTCAGCACCGTCGACACGACCGGCGCCGGGGATGCGTTCAGCGCCGGGTTCCTGGCCGGCTGGCTGACGTCCCGGGCGGCCGGCCGTACCATCCCCGATGCGCTCCATCGGGCCACCGTCGCAGGACATCGCGCCGCCGCCCGCCAGCTGGTCGTCACCAAGCAGGAGCTCCCACCCGGATGATCGGATCCCTCGCCGACCGCCTGTCGATCAAGCCCGAGGTCGCCGCCGCGCTCAGGGCCGGCGGGCCGGTCGTGGCCCTCGAATCCACGCTCATCAGCCACGGCCTGCCCTACCCGGCCAACGTCGAGGTCGCCCGCGCGTCCGAGGCGGCCGTCCGCGAAGCCGGGGCCGTCCCCGCCACGATCGCGATCCACGACGGGCGGCTCCTCGTCGGCCTGGACGACGCGGAGCTCGAGGCCCTGGCGACGGCGCCCGCCGACAGCGTTCTCAAGGCCTCCCGACCCAGCCTCTCGGCGGCGCTCACCAGGGACGGCTGGTCCGCCACCACGGTCTCGGCCACGATGATCGCCGCGCACGCCGCGGGGATCACCGTCTTCGCGACCGGCGGCATCGGCGGCGTCCACATGGGCGCCCTCGGTGGCCCCGGAGCGCTTGAGCCGCCGACGTTCGACATCTCGTCCGACCTCGAGGAGCTGGCCCGGACGCCGATGGTGGTGGTGTGCGCCGGCCCCAAGGCCATCCTCGACGTGCCCGCGACCCTCGAGGTCCTCGAGACCAGGGGTGTCCCGCTGGTGGCGGTTGGCCAGGCGGACCTGCCCGGCTTCACCGCCCGGTCGTCCGGCGTCCCGGCACCCTGGAGCGTCCCCGACGTCGCGGCCGCCGCGGGGCTGGCCGTCGCCCACCTGGCCCTCGGGCTCGGCGGCGCGATCGTGATCTGCGTCCCCGTCCCGGCGGACGTCGCGCTGCCCGACGAAATCGCCCGTCGCGTCGCGGAGCAGGCAGCCCGCGAGGCCGATGCCGCCGGGATCCATGGGCCGGCGCTCACGCCCTGGCTGCTTGCCCGGATCGCCGCCATCACTGACGGCGCCTCCGTCCGGGCCAACACCGCCCTCATCGTCAACGACGCCCTGGTCGCGGGGCAGATCGCGGTCCGTCTGGCACGGGGCTGATTCGCCGGGCGAAACCCCCGCGGCGGGATGGTCGGCGGGGGTTGGCCCGTGCCTTGCTGGCCACGGGGGCGATGGCTACACTCGGGCCGCCGGTCCACGTCCGGCGCAGGCGTCCAGGGAGAGCCGATGCGGATCTACGACGGCAGCCCCCGCCAGGACTTCGAGGAGGTCCTCCGGTCCATCGGGGCATACCTGGACCAGCGGGGCATGAAGGACGTGCTGGTCATGGAGGCGCCGGACGGCTTCATCGTCCAGGCCCTCGCCCACACCGGCGCGACGACGAGCGCGTGGTCGGAATCGATGGGCCAGGTCGAGAAGGAGACGATGACCTTCGCCGACGAG
The DNA here is from genome assembly GCA_004297395.1 of Chloroflexota bacterium. Taxonomy (GTDB): domain Bacteria; phylum Chloroflexota; class Limnocylindria; order Limnocylindrales; family CSP1-4; genus UBA5189. Next base: position 198,281 of record SCUO01000093.1, read on the forward strand.
GACATCGCCCGATTCATGGATGAGGCGATCGCCCATCGGGGCCAGGGTGGGCACGATCCGCTGCCCGGCGCCGGCGACTACGAGCACGCCTTCCGGGTGATCGGCCGCTACATCGACGAGCAGCACCCCAAGGACGTCTTCTTCTTCGAGCAGGACGGCGCGTTCGTGCTGCGGCTCCATCACGTGACGCAATCCGGCTCACGGCATATGCTCGCCGAGTTCACCCGCGACGACATCGCGTCGCTCGTGTCGAAGGGACCAACGTTGCGCACCCCCGCCAAGGACGCCGGACCGCAGGGCGCGGCCCAGGCCTGACCCACCGCCAAGAGGAGGCGCCCCGATGCGTGCACTCAAGACCGTCGCCGTTGCGCTGGGGATCACCCTCGGCGCCCTCATCGTCATCCCGCTCATCGTCCTGGCCGGGCTGTTCGTCTGGCTGAAGCTGACCGAGGAAGCGGACGAGGAGTCGCTCGAGCTCGACCGGGAAGACGCCTGATCGACCCCGACCGCTCTCCCATCGCGGCCGAGACGCCCGCCGGACATCCGGCGGGCGTCGGAGTGTCCGCCGCAGGCCGCGGCGGGGGCGCCGGCTGGCGATCGAGCCACCGGGTCGCAGAGGGCGCGGTGCTGCTCGTGGTCGTTTCCTGGGCGGCCAACTTCATTGTCGTCAAGGCGGCCAACCAGGAGATCCCGCCGATCGCCTTCGCGTTCATCCGCGTTGCCTCAGGCGCGGCGCTCCTCCTCGTCCTGCTCCGCTGGCGCGAGGGATCGGTATGGATGCACCGCCACGATGTCGTCCCCATCCTCGTCCTCGGGGCGGTCGGGTTCGGCGGCTACCAGATCCTGTGGGCGACGGCCCTCCAGTCCATCCCGGCCGGCGACTCGGCCTTCCTGATCGCTGCCACGCCGGTCATGACCGCGCTCCTCGCGGGCTGGGCCGGCTCGGACACGCTGACCGCCCGGAGGCTCGTGGGCGCGCTCATCTCGTTCGTCGGGGTCGGGATCGTCGTCGCGGGTGGCCCGGGGCTGGGGCTCGCGGCGTCGCTCGTCGGCGACGCCCTGACCCTCGTCGCGGCCGCCTGCTGGGCGGTCTACACGTCGTTCGGCGCGCCGATCCTCGCCTCGCACTCGCCGCTCCGGACGACGGCCTGGGCGATGGTCGGCGGGTCGATCGTCCTCGCCCCGCTCGGGCTGGTCCAGGCCGCCGGAGCGGACTGGGGCGCGGTCAGCGCCGGCGCGTGGGGAGGGCTCGTCTACTCGGCGATCATCCCGGCCGGCCTCGCCAACGTCGCCGTGTTCCACGCCATCAGGCTCCTCGGCCCGACCCGGATCACGGCCCTCCAGTTCCTGGTTCCGTTCATCGCCGTGCTCCTGGGCGCTGCCTTCCTCCATGAGGCGATCCAGCCGGCCCAGCTTGCCGGCGGCGCGGTGATCATCCTCGGCGTTGCGATCACCCGGGCGTTCACGGTCGGCGGGCTGACCGCACGGATCCGGGGCTGGTGGCTGGCATGAGCGACGCCTCAACCACGTCCGGACCCGGTCCCGCCGCCCCGCCGCCGCCGGCTCTCCTGCCCGGCTCGCCGCCCATCGCGATCCTCGCCGACTACGACGGGACGATCGCCCTGACCGACGTCTCGGATGCCCTCATGGCCGAGTTCGTGACCGAGGAGTGGGAAGCCAAGGCCGCCGAATACGACGCCGGCCTGGCCGGCTCGCGTCGGATCATGGAGTGGGAGGTCGGGCTCATCACGACGCCGCCCGAGGCGCTGCATTCGCTCGCCGCCGCCCAGCCCCACGACCCCGGGTTCGCGCCGTTCGTGCGGCGGGCCCGGGCGGCCGGCATCCCGGTCGAGGTCGTGAGCGACGGCTTCGGCTTCTTCATCCCGGCGGCCCTGGCCTCGCTCGGGGTGGGCGACGTGCCCGTGGTCACGGCCACGACCTCGTTCCCGCCGGAGGCGCGGCCGCGGATCGACTTCCCGAACGGCCATCCTCGCTGCTTCGTGTGCGGCACCTGCAAGCGGGCGCGGGTGCTGGCCCACCAGGCCGCCGGGCGGGCGGTGGTGTTCATCGGCGACGGGTACTCCGACAGGTACGCGGCCGGCCACGCCGACCTCGTCTTCGCGAAGCACGCCCTCCTCCGGCTGTGCGCCGAGAACGGCTGGCCCTTCCGGCGCTGGACCGAGTTCCTCGAGATCGATGCCTGGCTGGCCCTGGTCATCGATGCCTGGCGGGCGGACGCGGATTCGCCGCTCGTGCCGCGTCCTGCCTCAAAGGCGCTCTACTGCGGCCCCGAGGTCTGGGGCGAGGGCCGCTGGGATCCGTTGGGTTCCCGCTGACGCCGGAGTTCGCTCCGGCCTGACCGCCCTCACCAGCGCTCCCAGCGCGCGAAGTCCTCGAACGGCAGCCAGCCGCGCTTGAGCGAGGGCGATCGGACGTCCGGCAGCGGCCGCCCCACCGGGATCACCCCGATCGGATGGAACTCGTCGGGCAGGCCGAGCAGCGCCTTGAGGGCCGGTACGTCCTGGGGTCCGGCGAAACCCGCGGCCAGCCCGGCATCGTGGGCGGCGAGCATGACGACCATCGAGGTCTTGCCGATGTCGACCCACCAGTAGGGCGTGGGCCAGTCGATCTCCTCGCCCCGTTCGTCGAGCTTGTCCGGCTCCCGGTAGCGACGGTGATAGATCTCCTCGCTGACGCACGGGATGAACTGGGCAGCGCACTCGCTGATCCAGCTGCCCATGCCCAGGTCGGCGTAGAACGGCTCACCGCAGGTCTCGGCGACACGCCGGCGCTGGTCCGGGTCGGTCACGATGACGAGCCGCTGACCCTGCGAGAACCCGGCCGACGGCACGTGCTGGGCCAGCCTCGCGATCTTCTCGAGGACCTCGCGCTCGACCGGGGTGTCCTCGAACCGGCGCACCGTCCGGCGCTTCATGACGAGCTCGGCGAAGTCCATGGTCCCTCCTTGTGGGCCGATCCTGACATGAACCGCGGACCCAGAATGAAAGACAACGCCCCGCTGGTCCACAGATAGGTGGGAGCCCCGCAGGGGCCGGCACGGGAGCTGATCGGCGGCGATGAACGCGGCACTGGTGGAGCGGGCGCAAGGAGGCGACCGGGATGCGTACGAGCTGCTGGCTCGTGGCGCCGCCCGCCGCCTTTTCCTCGTCGCCAGCCGCATCCTCCGGGACAGCGACGCGGCCGAGGATGCTGTCCAGCAGACGCTCGTGGCCATCTGGCAGGACCTCCCGAGCCTTCGCGATCCAGAGCGCTTCGATGCCTGGAGCTACCGGATGGTCGTCCGCCACTGCCGCTCAGAGGGTCGCCGGCACAGACGCCTCGGCGTCCGCGTCATCGACCTCAGCGACGACATGGCCACCGCCCGCGACGAGATCGGCGAGATCGCCACGCGCGACCAGCTCGGCCGTGCCTTCGATGCCCTGAGCCTCGAGCACCGGACGGTCGTGGTCCTCCACCACCTCGCCGGCCTGGCCCTCGGCGAGATCGCCGAGATCCTCGACCTTCCCTACGGAACCGTGGGCTCGCGTCTTCACCACGCGATGCGCGCCATGCGCGCCTCCCTCGAGGCATCCGAGCGGGTCGTGGCCCGCGGGAGGCAGCCGGCATGACCCACTCGACCGATTTCGACCGATCCCTCGTCTCCTGGCTGGAGACCGGCGGCCCCGCTGCGCCCGACCCCGAGATCATCGACGCCGCCCTCGAGGCAGCCCGCAAACACTCCCAGCGGCGGGGACTGCGGGCGTGGCTCGTAGGCCCGGCGGCGTGGCCTGCCCTGGGCCCGCGGCGGAGCTTCACCCACCTGGCACCGGCGGTTCGGGTCGCCCTGATCGGGCTGCTCCTGCTCGCGGGCCTCGCCTCCGTCGTGGTCGGCGGCGGATCGTTCCTCGATCGCCTTTTCGCGGCGCCGCTCGTGCCCACGCCGGTCCCGACAGCGCATCCCTTCGTGCTCGAGCTGCCTCCGGCGACCACGGCCCAGATCAGCTCCAGCAGTGCCATCCGCCTGGCCGACGGTCGGGTCCTCGTTGTCGGCGGGGCGGATACGACCGTCGGCCAGGCGACGATCGCCCGGGCGTGGCTCTTCGACCCGGCCACCAACGAATTCGTCGAGACGGGGCCGATGAGCGCGCCGCGATCCGAGCCGCTCCTCGCGCTCCTCGCCGACGGCCGCGTGCTGGTCGTCGGAGGCATGAATGTCGACGGCAGCTCCGAGGGTGTCGATGGCGCCGAGCTGTACGACCCCGCCAGCGGAACCTTCCGACGGACGGCCGGCGACCCGATCGCGCGGATGAACACGCCCCAGGGCGCCATGGATCATGCCTGGGCCTCGCCCCAGATCACGCGGCTCGGGGACGGCCGGGTCCTTGTCAGCGGCGGCGTGGGGCGCAATGGGGCCACCGCAGTTGGCTTGCGGGCGGACCTCTACGATCCAGGCACCGAGACATTCGAGGAGCTGCAGATCGGCTGCAACGCCCTGCGCGGCACGCAGGTCCTCCTGGCCGACGGTCGGGTCCTCGTGACATGCCTTCCCGACCGGACCTCGGACCAGCTCGCGGCTGCCGTCTTCGACCCAGCGAGCGGCACCTTCGCGCCGACCGGAGCGCCTTCGACGCGGGCCAACGACATCGGCAATCTTCTGCCCGATGGCCGAGTCCTGTTCACCGGGAGCACCATCGATCCGGGCGCCGACCTGTACGACCCCACGACCGGCACCTTCTCGACGCTCGAGGTCCGCGGTCGCCCCGATGGCAACATGGCAGGCCTCGACATCGGCCGTGGTCGCCTGCTCTTCCTCGGCTTCGCCGACCCCGAAACGCCGCTGCCCACCCTGGTCTTCGACACCGCGAGGCTCGAGTTTCGCGAGATCGAGCTGCCGTCGCTCCAGCTCGGCGAGCCCACGGTCGTCCTCGCGGACGGGCGCATCCTCCAGGTCCACTACCAGCTCGCCGCGACCCTCCTCGACGCTTCGCAGCTGCCATGAGAAGCCACCCCGGAAGCCGGACCCGGTCGCTCCTCGGCGGTCTCCTCGCCACGGCCCTCGCCGCCTGCGGGCCGGGCGGCGCCGCCTCGCCCACCGCGACCGCCACACCCGAGCCGGCCTCGACGCCCGCGATGACGACGCTGGCCACGCCAGTGCCGTCGCGCGGCGCTCTGCCGTCGTTCACGGCCGACGAGCCCCTCGTCCTGTACGCCCTCCGCACCGATCTCGGGGGCGGCATCTTCGTCACGAAGCCCGACGGCACGGCTCGCCGCCAGCTCGCGACGGACGTCCTGCCGGGCATCCACAAGGCGCCCGATTGGTCGCCCGATGGACAGGCCGTCGTATTCGTCGACGAAGTCATTCAGCAGCTCTGGATCGCCCACCTCGACGGCTCGCCCACGGAGCTCGTCCCGGGCTGCGCGGACGCCATCTGCGACAACCCCGCCTGGTCGCCGGACGGCACCCGCATCGCCTTCGGCCGCATCGAGGACACCGGCTTGCTGGAAGGGCCCGAGGCCATCGCCATCGAGGTCGTCGACCTCGCGACCGGGACCGTCCAGACCGTCGTCCGCCTCGAGCGCCCGCTCCTTGCCGATGTCCCGCGCTGGTCGCCCGACGGCAGCCGGCTCGTCGTCCAGGTCGACCAGATGGACGAGGCCGCGATCGAGACGGGCGCGACGATCGCGATCGTGCCCGCTGCCGGAGGCGAGCCCCGCTACCTGACCTCGTTCGACGTGTTCGCCTCGTCGCCTGACTGGGGGTGGGTCACCGACGAGATCATCTACTCGGTCGAGCTCCTTGGCCTGAGAGCGTCCGCGGACCCAGGCAACGAGACCTGGGACCTCTTTGGCATCCAGCCCGACGGTTCGGGCCAGCGCCGGATCACGAATCTCCCCGACGGTGAGCATCTCCTGGCTCCACGCTGGACCCCCGACGGCTCCGGTCTCGTGGCCAAGCAGCTCCAGCTGGAGACGATGACCGGCGGCGGCAGGCGAATCGATCCGACGACCGGCCACGTCGAGCCCTTCCTCACCGGCCTGGAGGAGACCCGGCCCCTGCCGCGCCCGACAGCGGACGCTTCGTGACGGGCTGAACCTCTGCCGCGATCGGAGGTCAATCTCCCTGTCCGCCGCCCTGCATCCGAGGTGGGAGGCAACCCTCACACGCGTTGGCACGGCGCTCCGTAGCGCTACACCGAATCGCGAGACACTTCGGCTCCCCGCTGCATCTGTGGAGCATGGTGGGAGAAGCCCAGGCTCTCGAGACGGCTCACGACGCGACCGTTGCCGACGCGGTTGCCGGCGATGCGATGGCGTTCGCCCGGATCGTGCGCGCCCACCACGACGACATGGCCCGGGTCTGCCAGGTCATCTGTGGTGACCCCGATCTGGCCCAGGACGCGGCCCAGGCCGCCTGGCCCATCGCCTGGCGCAAGCTCGGCACCCTCCGAGATCCGGCCAAGCTGCGGCCCTGGCTGATCAGCGTCGCGGCCAACGAGGCCCGCCAGCTCGTCCGACGCCGGCGGCTCGACCGCGTCATCGCGATCGATGTCGCCGACCTCGAATCGAGCGATCACGATCCGGCCAGCCGCGCGACCGACGCTGACCTGCTGCAGGCCGTCCGCCGACTACCGGCGGCGGATCGAGAGCTCCTGGCCCTCCGGTACGTCGCCGGCTTCGATGCCACCGAGATCGCGGCGGCGGTCGGAATCTCGGCATCGGGCGTCCGGACCCGCCTCTCGCGCCTCCTGGCGCGCCTGCGCACGGAGATCGAACGATGACGAACGACACCTTCGAGGCCCGGCTGGCCGCTGCGCTCCGATCCGACGCCGATCGGGCCGTCAGCCCGGTTGATGCCGCCGCGATCGCGGTCCGGGCGATTCGCCAGCCGGCGCGCCACGGGCGGCTGCCGCGGCTGTCGCCGGCCGTCGCCGCGATCCTCGTCGGGGCCGGGCTGGTTGCCGGATCGGTGCTCGTTGCCGGCACCCCCCGGGACCAGGCGCCCGCTCCGGCGCCATCGGAGCCCGTGGCGTCGGCCACTGCGTCGGCCCCCGCGGCGGCCACGGCCGCACCCGGCGGGTCCCCGGTCATCGATGCGGACGGGCGGCTGCTCGGGGCCACGACCTGGGCGGCGGATGTCGGACCGATCCCGGGCCTCGGCTTCAACGGAGGGCGGCTGCATCTCGTCAGCGGCTACGGCGGGGCGACCACCTCGATCCGGGACGAAAGTGGTGCGGTCAAGCTGGCGAGCGACGTCGTGAGCGTGAGCCCGGGCGGCGACCTGAGACTCGACTTGGCGACGGATGGCTGGGGCTGTCGAGCCGGGGATCCGGCGTTGTACCACGCGACCGCGGCCGAGGGCGGCCTCCACGTGACGCTTGCGGTCGTCTATGACGGCTGCCCCACGCGCGCGACGGCGCTCGCCCGAACGTGGGTCCGGACGCTCATGCTCAGGAGCGACGGCGGCACCGGCGTCGTCGACGCGTTCGCGCCCGACCTCCTCGTGACCGTGCCTCGCGGACCCCTGTCGACCCTCCAGACGGTCGACGAGGCCCAGCTTGGTGGCAATGCCGAGAGCCTCGTCAGGTACCACGTCGCCATCTATCGGAACCCCCACGGAGTGGCGTCGCCGTGCCTCCCGCGGGGCGGTGCGCCCGTGCCGCTCGACCCGGGCGGAGCGGCGTTCGAGGCCTACCTGGATGGCCTTCCGGGGATCACCGTGGCCCGCTCAACGTCGCTGGCAGTCGATGGCTGGCCGGCGCGGCACGTCGAGTTGGCATCCGCCGGTCCCGGCGGCTGCGATCCGGACGGCGACACGTTCCTGTGGCGAGTCGGGACCGAGCCGACCGACCACGTCATCCCCGCCGCCAGGGACGGCCACAACTCCATCGTCCTCGTCGACCTGCCCGACGCGACGTTGCTGATCGTGGTCACGCCCGGCGAAGGCCCGGGGCAGGACGAAGGCGCGCTGCTCGCCGGAATCCGCGTCCTCGACGCCCTGCCGCCGCCCGGCGTCGTGCCGTGACTGGCTGCTCGCGAGGCGTCGAGACGACGCCATCTGGGCGCCATCTGGGCGCCGGCGCGGTGCCAAGCAGTGCCGGAGGCGAACCTGCACATGTTATAGTCTGTGTATGCACTCCGAGCGCACACAAGTCCTCTTGACGCCCGCCCAACGGGAGCGTCTCCAGCGGATCGCCAGTCGGGAAGGCCGATCCCTCGGGGCGGTGATCAGGGACGCGGTCGATGCGTACACGCTGCCGCGCGCCCGCCCCCGAGGTGAGGCGCTCCAGTCATTGTTTGCCCAGAACGCGCCCGTCGACGACTGGACGGTGATGAAGGCCGAGATCGAGCGCGGAGCCCTGGGACGAGCGGGCCCGGACGATCCCGTGCGGTGACCGTCTTCATCGACACGGCCGTCGTCATGTACGCAGGCGGCGCCGAGCATCCGATGCGAGACCCATGCCAGCGGATCCTTGCCCGGGTCGCCGATGGTGAGCTCGAGGCTGTCACCTCGGTCGAGGTCATCCAGGAGATCCTCCATCGTTTCTCTGCCATCAGGCGCCCCGACATCGGCGTCTCGATGGCGCGCGATACGCTCGACCTGTTCGCGCCGGTGCTGCCGGTGACGCACGCGGTGATGCGGCGGATGCCCGAGCTGATCGAGGCGCACCCGGCGCTCTCGGCCCGTGATCTCGTCCACGTCGCCACCTGCCTCCAGGAGGGCATCCACGACATCGTCAGCCCCGATCGCGGCTTCGACGGCGTGCCCGGGATTCGCCGAATCGACCCGGCGGCCTCCGCCCGGAGTCTCGGCGTCGCCGCCTCGGGGGTGTCAGAGACGGCCCGACGCAGCGGCGACAAGCGACCCGAACCACGATCACATCGCTGATCCTCGACGCGAGTCGCGACATACCTCGACCTGGGCGGAGAAGTCGATCAGCGCGTTACGCGCTTGAGCATCACGACGTTGGTCTCGATGTAGCCCGCTTCGAGGTACAGCCGGCGGGCCCCGGCGTTGTCGCCGAAGACGTGGAGTGAGACACCGACGAGGCCCTGCTCGCGGGCGAACGCCTCGATCTCGGCGAGCGCCTGGCGGGCGTAGCCCTTCCGCCGGTGCGGCGGGTCGACGGCGATGTCGTAGATGAAGGCAACCCGGCCGATCGGCCGGTCCTCCGGCACGAACCAGGCGTAGCCGACGCGCTCGCCGTCCTCGTTGATCATCGACCGAAGCTCGTGGCCGGCCGTCCTGCGGCCATCCGGGAGGAGCGCCGCGAACTCCGCCTCCGAGCGCGCCATGGCACCTTCGGCCGGCCAGTTCCCTGCTTCCACCTTCTCCCGGGCGTAGTCGGCAACGGTGAACTCGCGCCAGGCGACGTAGGTCGCCTCATCCATCGGTTCCAGGCGGATCATGGCTGCATCATCGTTCCTCCGGCGTTGAACGTTTGGTGCATCGTCCCGACTCATTGAGGGCAACCCGCCGTGCGATGCGGGTCGAGGGAGGAACGAAGCCAGGTGCGGGACATCGTCGAACGGGCGATGCGCGGGGATCGCGAGGCGTTCGGCTCGCTGGTCGTCCAGACCAGCGACCGACTCTACGCGATCGCGGCGCGGATCCTGCGCGACAGCCATCTCGCCGAGGACGCCCTGCAGGGCGCCCTCATCGCCGCCTGGCGCCAGCTCCCGGCGCTCCGTGACCCGGACCGCTTCGAAGCCTGGGTCCGGAAGCTCCTCGTCCATGCCTGCTACGCCGAGGCCAGGCGTCGCAGGTCGTGGGCGATCAACGTCCGGATCCTGCCGGCCGACGGGCCGGCGGGGCCTGACGAGCTCGTGTCCGTGGCCGACCGCGACGCTCTCGATCGGGCGTTCCGACGCCTGACCCTCGAGCAGCGCGCGGTCTTCGTCCTGCATCACCACGTGGGCCTGCCCCTGGTCGAGATCGCCGAGACCCTCGGCGTGCCGCCGGGAACGGCCCGTTCGCGACTGCATTACGCGACCCGGGCGCTGCGCGCGGCCATCGAGGCCGACGCGGCGCCCGTCGCATCCCAAGGACGGCTGGCATGACGACGACGAACCGCGACTTCGACCGCATCGCCCGAGCCTGGCTCGACCTGATGCCCGACGAGGCCCCGGACCGGGTCATCGACGCCGTCCTCCAGGCCACCGAGGTGACGCCGCAGTTGCGGTCGCCCCTCGCCCGGGCCCCCTGGAGGTTCTCGATGAATCGCCTGCTCCTCGCCGGCACGGCCGCGACCGCGGTCGTCATCGCCGGCCTCGTGTTGCTCAATGTCCGACCGACGCCGAGCATTGGATCGACGCCCACTCCGATGGTGACGCCAAGCCCAACCGCGACCCCGCTGGTGTCCGGTTGGGGACCCGGAATCGGCTACGCCACGCCGGCCCCGGATTTCCTTCGGTCCGCGACGTGGTTGGCCGACGTCCCACCGATCGAGGCCCTCGGGCAGACCGCCCCGCGGGCCCGACTGAGCTCGAACTCGGGGGGAAATCGCATCAACGTCTTCGTGAATGACAATGACCAGACGGCCATGCTCGGCAGCCAGCCCGTCACCGGGATGCAGGAAGAGCTGTGGCTCGTCGCCACGAACGCCAGGGGCTGCGATCCAGGCGACCTTGGCAGGTATCAGCTGGCGATCTCCGGTGGCGGCCTCTCGATGACGTTGACACCGGTCTCGGAGGACTGTTCCGCCAGGGCGACGATGCTCGGACGCACCTGGACCAGGGCCATCGATGCCGCGAGCCAGGGTGGCCGCGGCGTCGTGGCGCCGTTCGATCCCCTGTTCGTCATCACCCTGCCCGAGGACACGTACACGTCGAACACCCGCAACTTCTCGACGGCCGTGGAGTCAAGCGACCACGCCCTGATGGCCGCCAAGAACCCGACCGGCTGGACCACGCCATGCTCTGAGACCGGCGGGACGAAGAAGCAAGTCGGCACGACGGCCGATGCCTTTGCCGCCTACCTCGCCACGCTGCCCGGGTTCACGGTCGAGAGCGAGGAGCTGCAGATCGATGGCCACCGGGCGCTGCACCTCACGATCCCGACCGTCCCCACGGCCGACTGCCAGCGGGGCGGGCCGAACGACCGTCGCGTCATCGAGTGGGGGACGAGCGTCCTCGAGGACACCGGCTTCTGGTTCATTCGCCAGGGCGACCCGGATACGATCTACCTGGTAGAGGTCGACAGCGACCTCTACCTCCTGCAATGGCTTGGCACGGGCGTGACGCCCGCCGAGGAGCTCGAGGTCCTCTCGACCGTCCAGTTCCTCGACGCGCTGCCGGCCCCGTAGGGCTCGCGGAAGGCCGCGAATCGGCCGCCGGACGTCCTCCGGCGGCCGATTCGATTCGACGCCGGAGGCCGTTTCCGATAGCATCAGAAAAACCCCCGGAGGACCTGACCCGTGGCGAAGTATGTCTTTGTGACCGGAGGCGTGACCTCCTCTCTCGGAAAAGGCATCACCGCCGCAAGCATCGGTCGGCTGCTCAAGGCGCGGGGTCTGCGGGTCTCCATCCTGAAGCTGGATCCCTACATCAACGTGGATCCGGGCACGATGTCGCCGTACCAGCATGGCGAGGTCTTCGTCACCGACGACGGCGCCGAGACGGACCTCGACCTGGGCCACTACGAGCGGTTCATCGACGAGAACCTGAGCCAGCTCTCCAACGTCACCACCGGGCGCATCTACCAGGCCGTCATCGCCAAGGAGCGCCGCGGCGACTACCTCGGTGGCACGGTCCAGGTCATCCCCCACATCACCAACGAGATCAAGGAGCGGATCATTCGGGTCGCCAAGGACGGCGAGCCCGACTGCGTGATCGTCGAGGTCGGCGGCACGGTCGGCGACATCGAATCGCTGCCCTTCCTCGAGGCCATCCGCCAGATGCGCAAGGACGTCGGCCGGGCCAACGTCCTGTACGTCCACGTGACGTTGCTGCCGGCGTTGGCCGCCACCGGTGAGCTGAAGACGAAGCCGACCCAGCACTCGGTCAAGGAGCTCCGCGGGATCGGCATCCAGCCCGACGTCATCGTCCTCCGCTCGGACCACGAGGTGCCCGACGAGATCCGCGAGAAGATCGCCCTGTTCACCGACGTCGACGTCGAGGCGGTCATTCCCGCCGCGACTGCCGAGACGATCTACGAGGTGCCGCTCCAGTTCGAGGCCTTCGGCCTTGGGCGGCTCATCGTCCGCGAGCTCGGGCTCGGCGACCCGGATGTTGCCCCCAACCTCGACGGCTGGCGGGCCCTCGTCGAACGGATCAAGCGGCCCAAGCCGGTCCTCGAGATCGCCCTCGTCGGCAAGTACATCGAGCTCCCGGACGCCTACCTCTCGGTGAGCGAGGCCCTCAAGCACGCGGCCTGGGCCCACGAGGTCGACGCCAAGATCCGGTGGGTCGATTCCGAGGCGCTCAGCCACGAGAACCTCCACGCCGAGCTCGACGGCGCGGCCGGGATCCTCGTTCCTGGTGGCTTCGGCCACCGCGGCATCGAGGGCAAGGTCCTTGCCGCTCACTTTGCGCGGGACCACCGCGTGCCGTACCTGGGCCTGTGCCTGGGCCTGCAGTGCGCGGTCATCGAGTTCGCCCGCGAGGTCATGGAGACCAAGGACGTCAACTCGACCGAGTTCGACATGTTCACCGACAACCCGGTCATCGACTTCATGCCCGACCAGCGCGAGCTCGAGGACAAGGGCGGCACGATGCGACTCGGCCTGTACCCGGCCAGGCTGACCCCCGGCTCGAAGGCCGCCGCCGTCTACGGCCAGGAGGTCATCTACGAGCGCCACCGCCACCGCTTCGAGGTCAACAACCGCTACCGCCAGACCCTGGAAGGTGCCGGGATGCTGCTCAGCGGGCAGTCGCCGGACGGCCGGCTCGTCGAGATCGTCGAGCTGAAGGACCACCCCTGGTTCGTGGCCTCGCAGTTCCACCCGGAGTTCAAGTCGCGCCCCGAGCGCCCGCACCCGCTGTTCGACGGGTTCGTGACCGCGGCGCTCGCCGTGCGCGACGGCCGCGAACCCGTGCTCGCCGCCCGTGAGGTGCCGGAGTCGATGCGCGGGGCGAGCTCGGCCGCGCTCGAGGAGCGCGCAACGACGGCGTGAGGCCCGCGTCGACGAGCCACGGGCGGCCACCAGGCCCGACGCTCAGCTGATCGAAATTCCGGTCGTCCGTCGGCCGGGCCGGCGACGGCCGGCCGCTCGGGCGCCGTTTGACGGGAATCTCGGTTGATCGATGTCGGACGAGATCCCGTGGAGCCGATTTCTCGCGCCGCTTCGTCGGATGGCCGAGATTTCCGTCAAGCAGGGTGGTGACGACAGCTGATCTACGGACGGGGGATCAGGCCGGCGCGCGTAGAATCCGGGTTCTTCCCTGACCAACCCTGCGCGCCCAGCGCCCGGAGGCCTAACCATGAAGCTCTTCCTCGACACCGCCGACATCAATGAGATCCGGACCGTCGCCCGCTGGGGCGTCCTCGACGGCGTCACCACGAACCCGACGCTCTTCGCCCGGACCAGCGGGATGACCTACGACGAGGTTCTCGCCGAGATCTGCACGATCACGAGCGGGCCGGTCTCGGCCGAGGTCATCGCCGAGGACGTCGACGGGATGCTCAAGGAAGGCCGTCACTTCGCCAGGATCGCCGACAACATCGTGGTCAAGGTGCCGATGTCGGAGACGGGCCTCGAGGCGATCAGCCGCTTCGCCGCCGATGGCATCCGGACCAACTGCACCCTGATCTTCAGCGCCAACCAGGGCCTCCTCGCGGCCAAGGCCGGGGCCTCGCTGCTGTCGCCGTTCGTCGGCCGCCTCGACGACATCAACGAGGACGGGATGATCGTCATCCGCGAGCTGGCCGACATCATCCGCTTCCACGAGTACGACTCGGAGGTCCTCGCGGCCTCGGTCCGCCATCCGCGGCACGTGACGGACGCGGCGCTCGCCGGCGCGCACGTGGCCACGCTGCCGTACAAGGTCTTCCAGCAGATGGTCCACCACCCGCTGACCGACAAGGGCATCGCCCAGTTCCGGAAGGACTGGGAGGCTGCCCGCGAGGCCCTCGCGGCGAAGCGGCCCTCGGGCTCGGCCAAGAAGGGCCGCGCCAAGAGCTGAACTGCGGGCGCCGCGGCCGTCGCGGGCACCGACGGCGATGGCGACGTGCGCCGTCAGCCAGTCACCCCGGGACTGCAATCGACTGTCCTGGCGCGGGACGCTGTCAGCCAGTCATGGGGTGACGGGTAGCCGGGCCGATCCCCCGGAAGCGTCGTTTCGGGGGTTCGCCGCAGCCGTCCTCCGGAGCCGTCGGGAACGTAGGCTCACGTCGGGCCGGTGAGCCGGCAGCGGTGGGGAGTGACGGAGCCCGATCTGCCAGTCACCGAGAGACTGGATGACCGCGGCAGGTCGGGCCCGGCGGTGGGGAGTGACGGAGCCCGCAGGTCAGCGCTCATTGGTGGGGCGTCGTCAGCGCGGTGGGGTGCTCCCTACGTGGAGCGTGACCATGCCGAGGGTCATCGGGCGCCAGCGAACGTCGACCAGCCCGGCCGCGGCCATGATCGCGGCGATTTCGGCCGGCGGCGGGTAGGCGCGCACGCTCGAGACGAGGTAGCGGTACGCCTCGGCCTGCCGCACCGCCCGGCCGATGAGCGGCACGGCCCGCTCGAACCAAAGTCGTCCGACTCGCCCCGCGAGCGTCCGCGGCCGGGCGATCTCCAGGCAGACGACACGCCCGCCCGGCCGCACGACCCGCGCCATCTCCGAGAACCCCCGCCGGTAATCGGGCAGGTTCCGCATCCCGAAGGCGATCGTGGCGGCATCGAACGCGCCGTCGTCTGCCGGCAGGGCGAGCGCGTCGCCGACGACGAACTCCAGCCACGGGGCGTCAGAGCCCGCGTCCCGGGCCCGCTCCAGCATCCCGGGCGAGACATCCACTCCCAGGACCCGCCCGAACGGTCCGACCCGGTCGGCAAGCGACCCGGCCAGCTTGCCGGTCCCGGTCGCGACATCGATCGCCGCCATGCCCGAGCGCAGGCCGGTGGCCGCAACCGCGCGCCGCCGCCAGCGCGGCTCCTGGAAGCCCGAGATGACCGCGTTCATGCCGTCGTAGACCGGCGCGATCCGGTCGAACATCGCGCCGACCTCGGGCGCGCCAAGAGCGTTGCCGCGGTCGGCCGGGGCGCCCGGCGAGGCGCCCGGCGAGGCGCCCGGCGACGGGCCCACCGACGGGGCAACCGACGGGCCAGCCGACAGGCCATCCGGCTGGGGAACCGGCGGCCCGGGGACGGGCTCGGGATCGTGGTCGGGTCGGCTCATCTGGGCTTCCCGATCGTACCCGGATTGACGGCCCGCCGAACGCGGTCCATACTCCCGACATCCCCACCCGTCCGCGCCGCGGACCCTTACCCGCGCGGTCGGAATCCCTCCTTGCACGTGCAGGTGGTTCCCATTTCAATGTCCGGTCCCGACCAGCGATCCCGCAACCGACGCCCCCGACGTCGCAATCCCGTCGGCCGCGCGCCGGTCAGCGAATTCGAGGAGATGGCCGAGCTCGAGGCCGCCCGCGAACGGAACGACCTCGACGTCTCCGACCTCCGCGAGATGAGCGTGGCCGAGCTGCGTCAGGTCGGGCGCGATCTCGAGATGGACACCCGGACGGACGACCGCAAGGACGACCTCGTCGACCGGATCCTCCAGGCCCAGACCGAGCGGGCCGGGCACGCCTACGCGACCGGCATCCTCGATGTCGTCGACGAGGGCTACGGCTTCATGCGCCGCCACGGCCTCCTGCCGAGCCCGGACGACGTGTATGTCTCCTCGAGCCAGGTCCGGCGCTTCGCCCTTCGGATCGGCGACCGCGTCTCGGGCGCCGTCCGCGCGCCGCGCGAGCAGGAGAAGTACTGGGGCCTCCTGCGGGTCGATTCGGTCAACGGCGTCGACATCGAGACCGCCCGCCGCCGGCCGGTCTTCGGCGACCTGACCCCCGTCCATCCGGACGAGCTCATCAACCTCGAGAGCGACCCCAAGAACCTCAGCCAGCGCCTGGTCAACCTCGTGAACCCGATCGGCAAGGGCCAGCGCGCCCTCATCGTCAGCCCGCCCAAGGCCGGCAAGACGATGCTCCTCAAGAACATCGCCAACGGCATCACCGCCAACTACCCGGACATCCTCCTCATGGTCGCCCTCATCGGCGAGCGGCCCGAGGAGGTCACGGACATGCGGCGGAGCGTCAAGGGCGAGGTCATCTCCTCCACCTTCGATGAGCCCACCGAGAATCACACCCACGTCGCCGAGATGGCCCTCGAGATCGCCAAGCGCCAGGTCGAGACCGGCCGCGACGTCGTGATCCTGCTCGACTCGATCACCCGCCTCGCCCGCGCCTACAACCTGGCCCTCCCGCCGTCGGGCCGGACGCTGTCGGGCGGCATCGATCCCATCGCCCTCTACCCGCCCAAGCGGTTCTTCGGCGCCGCCCGGAAGATCGAGGAGGGCGGCAGCCTCACGATCATCGGGACCTGCCTCATCGACACCGGCTCCCGGATGGACGACGTCATCTACGAGGAGTTCAAGGGCACCGGCAACTCAGAGCTCATCCTGGACCGGAAGCTCGGCGAGAAGCGGATCTTCCCGGCCATCGATGTCATGCGCTCCGGCACCCGCCGCGAGGAGCTGCTCCTCGAGGAAGGCACCCTCCGGATGGTCTGGACGATGCGCCGGATGCTCTCCGCGGTCGGCACGAACGAGGGCATCGAACTGCTCCTCAACCGGCTCGCCAAGACCGACACGAACACCCAGTTCCTGGCCGGGCTGACGAAGAGCCTCGACTCGTAGGCTGAAAGGTCCCGGTAATGGGGGGCCATCTGGCCGTTTGCGCGCCCTGAAGGGGCTGTGCTAAGGTCCGCCCGTCGTCGGAGCCTGCGGAGGAGCAGGCTTCGCCCCCGCGAAGCAAGAGACCCCAGCTCAAGAGTCGCGAATCCCCGGACGGTCCATCCCCCGCTTCACGCGTCCCATCTGGCGCGCCGGACCGTCGCCGCAGGAGACCATATTGCTGAACGCCCCTGCCGGCGCGTTGCGCGCGATTGCGCGCCTCCGCCCGGGCACGAGCGAGCGATCCCAGCGAGCCACGCGCTTCCACCGTCGATCGGTCGGCGTCGCGCGAGGACTCGGCGCACGCCTGTCCACCCTTGCCCACGTCGCCCACCTGGCCCCCCGGCCCAGCAATCGCCCGCTGCCGGTCGCGCTTCGGCGCAGCCTGATGGTCCGGCTCGCGTCCGAGCGGATGCTGCCCGTCGTGGCCGCGCTCGTCGTCCTCGGCGCCTCGATCGTCAGCCTCCAGCCCGCGGCCGCCCAGCCGACCGGTGACACCAGTGCCGCCGGCTCCGATGTCCGGCTCCAGGTCGGCGGCGAGATCGTGGATCCGGAGCGGTTCACAGGGGCGGACCTGGACGGCGCCGTCAGCGGACCCGCCTCCGAGGTCCTCTCGGACGACTCGTCCGCCGCGCCCGCGGAGAGCTACGCCGACGACGGCACGATCTACAAACCGGTCGCCGTCAACACCGTGGTCCAGGATGGCAAGGGCCTCCTCCAGACGTACACGGTGCGGGCCGGTGACACCCTGACGGGCATCGCCAGCCACTACGGGGTCACGATGATGACCGTCTGGTGGGCCAACAAGCTGAGCTCGAAGGACGACCTCCACGTCGGCCAGCAGCTCATCATCCCGCCGGTCAACGGGCTCGTGGTGACCGTCAAGGACGGCGACACCCTCGATTCGCTGGCCACCGGCTACAAGGTCGAAGCGGCCGACATCGTCGCCGTGAACGAGCTCGACGACCCGACCCTCATCATCGGCCAGACGCTGATCGTGCCGGGCGCCGTCGGCGCTCCCATCCCGACCCCCAAGCCCAAGCCGCGCGTCACCGGCACCAGCGGCGGGAGCTGCAACTGCTCCGGCCCGGCCACCTACGGCGGCGGCACCTTCACCTGGCCGGTCAGCGGCGGCGGCAACTACATCAGCCAGTACTTCCACTACGGCCACTACGGGCTCGACATTGCGGCCGACTACGGCTCGACCGTCCGCGCCGCGGCTTCGGGCCGGGTGATCTTCGCCGGCTGGAAGAGCAACGGCGGCGGCTACCAGGTCTGGATCTCCCACGGCTCGGGCCTGTACACCACGTACAACCACATGTCGTCCGTCGCGGTCTCGAGTGGCGCGAACGTGTCCGCGGGCACGCGAGTCGGACGGATCGGGCAGTCCGGCTGGGCGACCGGCCCGCACCTCCACTTCGAGGTCTGGGTGGGCGCCGTCTGGAACGGCGGCTACCGGGTCAACCCGCTCAAGTACCTCTGAGCGGCGGCGGAACCGACCGAGTTCCGGCCGCGATCGGCCGGCTGACCGGGCGCTCGTACTGGCGACACCCCGCTCGGGTCGCGCGTCCGACCGCTGGCTTGGCCGCGGGCCTGACCGTGGGAAGATAGTCCCAGATGTTCCTCGATCGGGTGAAGATCCTGGTGCGCGCCGGCGCGGGTGGCGATGGCGCGGCCACGTTCCGGCGGGAGGCCCACGTCCCGCGCGGCGGTCCCGATGGCGGCGACGGCGGCCGCGGCGGCTCCATCCACCTGCGGGTCGACCCGGGCCAGACGACGCTCCGTGACTTCCGTTTCCGGCACCACTTCCGGGCGACGCCCGGGGGCCGTGGCGAGGGATCCCGGCGGCACGGTGCGGCCGGCGAGGACCTGGTCCTGGAGGTCCCGCCGGGCACGGCGATCTACGACGACGCAACCGGGGCGCTGCTGGCCGATCTCGTGGCCAGCGGCCAGGCAGCGATGGTCGCCCGCGGCGGGCGCGGCGGTCTCGGCAACAAGCACTTTGCGACCTCGACCCACCAGGCCCCGCGGCACGCCCAGAAGGGCGAGCCAGGCGAGGAGCGCTGGCTCCGCCTGGAGCTCCGGCTCATCGCCGACATCGGCCTCGTGGGCCTGCCCAACGCCGGCAAGTCGACGCTCCTCGCGGCGCTCACGGCGGCGACCCCGAAGATCGCCGACTACCCGTTCACGACGCTGGAGCCGAATCTCGGGGTCATGGACCTTGGCGACGACGACCCGCGCCTGCCGACGATCGCCGATGTCCCCGGCCTGATCGAGGGCGCCAGCGAGGGTGCCGGCTTGGGCCACGCCTTCCTCCGCCACATCGAACGGACGCGGGTTCTCGTCCACATCGTCGACGGCGCCGGGCGCGACCCGGAGTGGGACCACGAGGTCATCCGGACCGAGCTCGCCGCGCACGACCCGGCGCTCCTCAAGAAGCCGCTCCTCGTCGTCTTCAACAAGCTCGACCTGCCGGCGGCCGCCGAGGCCTGGCCGGCCTTTCGCGCCGCGCGCCAGCGGGACGGCCTGCCCGTGATTGCCATCGCCGCGGCCGAGGGTCGCGGGATCGCCGAGCTCCGGGCCGCCCTCGCCAAGCTCCTGCCGAGCGCCGAGGCGATGGCCGAGCCGCCCGAGCCGGCCGGTGTCGTCGTCCATCGCATGGCGGAGCTCGGCGACGGCTTCTCGGTCGACCGGGACAGCGACGGCGTCCTGCGCGTCCGGGGCCGTCGTATCGAGCGGATCGCGGCCCAGACGAACTTCGAGATCGAGGAATCGGCCGAGCGCTTCCAGCGCGACCTCACCCGCATGGGCATCGACGCCGAGCTGCGGCGAGCCGGCGTCGCCAGCGGCGACGTTGTCCGCTTCGGCGAGATCGAGCTCGAGTGGGAGGCCGAGCCCTGGGCCGTCGAGCGGTGAGGGCCGCGATGGCGCGATCGTGACGGGCGAGGCCGGCGAGGCGCGCGCCATCGCCCGGATCGGGATCCTGGGCGGCACGTTCGATCCGGTCCACCTCGGTCATCTCGCGATCGCCGAGGCGGCCCGGACAACACTCGATCTGGAACGAGTCCTGTTCCTGCCGGCCGGGACGCCGCCCCACAAGCGGGGCGAGGTCGACGCGCCGGCGGCGGACCGGGTGGCGATGGTCGAGCTCGCCATCTCCGGCCAGCCGGCGTTCGAGCTCAGTCGCGTCGACGTCGATCGTCCGGGGCCGTCCTACACGGCCGATTCGGTCGAGCGCATCGCGGCCGCCGAGCGGGCGGCCGGGCGCGAGCCTGACCTGTTCCTCATCGTGTCGGCCGAGACCCTGGCCGAGCTGCCCGAGTGGCACGAGCCGGCCCGCCTGCTCGCCACCAGCCGGATCGCCGTCGTCCCCCGGCCCGGCCATGCCCGTCCCGACCCCGGCTGGATCGAGGCCAGCTTTCCCGGCCAGGCCGACCGGATCGTGGCCATCGACGGGCCGCGCCTGGCGATCTCCTCGACCGACATCCGGGAGCGGATCGCCGCCGGCCGGACGGTCCGGCGGCTGCTGCCGGCGGCGGTCGCGCGCTACATCGTCGATCATGGCCTCTACCAGCCCCAGCGCCAGTCCCCACCCGAGGAGCCCCAGCCAGTGACCGACCCAGCTCTCGCCCCGCGTCCCGACGGGCTGCCCCGGCGCGAGACGCCGCCGCCCGTCCCGGCTCGCGCCGCCGCCGTCGACGAGCGCTCGTCGCTCGATCTTGCCCGGCGCGTCGTCGAGCTGGCCGAGGACAAGAAGGCGGCCGATATCGTGCTCCTCGACCTGTCCGGCCTGACGACCATGGCCGACTACTTCGTGATCTGCTCCGGCGGGTCGGAGCGGCAGATCGCCGCGATCGCGGACGGCATCGTGGGGGGCCTCCGGGACGAGAAGATCCGGCCGATCGGGCGCGAGGGTCTCGCCGCGTCGCACTGGGTCCTGGTCGACTTCGGCTCGGTCATCGTCCACGTCTTCACGCCGCCTGAGCGCGACTTCTACCAGCTCGAGAAGCACTGGGCCGAGGCGAAGACGATCCTCCGCGTCCAGTAGCCGCCGGGCCGAATGGCCCAGCGCCCGCACGCAGGCGTACCGGGGGGACCCGTACCGTCGGGTCATGTCGGCCGGGGACGGCCCCTCCAAGAATGCGGTGCATGACGTCCAGTCGCGAGCGCTGCCCCGCCTGCACCCGTCGCCTGATCACGACCCGGTTCGACACCACGTTCCGGATGCCGGATCAGACCGAGCGGCTGTGTTTCGGCATCCCCGGCGGCCTGTGCGAGGACTGCCACCAGCTGTACATCGATCCAGACCTGATCGAGCTCCTCGATCTCGGCTCCGGCCACTGTACGTTCGCGATCGAGAGCGATCTCGTGATCCAGGAGCAGGCCTGGTCGGCATGAGCACCGTCCGGATCCCCGCCCGGCGGACGCGACCGCCGCAGCGCACCCTCCCGGTCCTGCTCCCGGCCTGGCTTCGCCACCAGGTGCCCGAGCGGGTCAGCCGGCCGGCGCCACCCGATCAGCCACCCACAGGTCAAACGCCAGCCTGACGGCCGCGTCGCCGGCCACGCTGCCGCCGACTCCCTTGACGAGCGAATCCAGCTCCAGCAGGCCCTCGAGGGCCGCGCCGAGCTCGTCGACTGTCCACGCCCTGGCCTGGCGGGCGAGGGTCTCGGCCCGGAACGGCTGGAGACGCATCGAGCGGACGAGCGATCCCGGCGTCTCACCGCCTGTCAGGCGGTCCGCCACCTCGAGGAGCTCCCGCATCCGGCGGTGCAGGACCGCCAGGAGGACCGGCTCCGGCGTGGCCTCCAGGAGGCGCTCGAGGAGCTCGAGGGCGCGGGCCCGTTGGCGCATTCCCACGGCGTCCACGAATGCCCAGATCGAGCCCGGCACGACCTCGGCGACGAGGTCGCGGACGTCGTCGACGGTCACGGCCGGGCCGGAGCCCGCCGGGCCGGAGCCCGCCGGGCCGGAGCCCGCCGGATCGAGCGTGGCGTGGCGGAGGGCGAGCTTCTCGAGCTCGGTCACCGCCAGGCGGCCCTGCTGGCGCCGGTCGACGTCGCCCTCGCGGACGAAGCCACCGACCCTGGTCGCGAGCTCCCGCGCGGCGCCGGGGGCCAGGGCGATGCCGCGCTCCCGGGCGCGCGCCTCGATCCAGGCGGCCAGGCCGCCTTCGCGCGGGGCCTCGAAGCGACGGACCTCCCCGCCGGCCGAGCGAACGGCGTCGGCGAGTGCCTTCGAGGGCGGATCCTTCTTGCCGCTGTCGGTCTCCTCGGCGACCACAAGCCCGTTGCCATCGGCCAGGGTCGCCACCGCCGCGACGAGCGCGTCCCGGTCCTCGCCGCGCCGGACGAGGGGGCCCGCGTTCGTGAGGATGGCCAGGGTCCCCGACCCGAACAGGGTCCCCGTCGAGAGGCGTGCCCGGATCTCGCCAATCGTCCGGGCCGCCTCGCCGACCTCGCCCCGCACGCGCCAGCGCTCGGGTGGGCCGCCCGGGAATCGGATCGGGTCGAGTCGGACCGCCTCGGCGGCGGCTTCCAGGCCGTAGGCGTCGTCGCCCCAGAAGTAGGCGACCGGGGTCGCGCTCGAGCCGGGCAGTCGGGAGGCCGCGGAACCAGGACGTGGGGATGTCACCGCCGGCATGGTAGCCGAGGGTCTCGCCCCGGATCGCGGCGGGCGGCCACCGGCCCGCCGGCGGCGAGGCCGGGAGCTGGATCGTCGACGGCCTGGCCGTCGTCTCGACCTCGTTGTCCGGGGACGCCACCACGAGGTCGACGGAGCTCGGCTGCTGGACGGGCACGGCGCACAGGAACGCCGGGACCACCGAGCCCGCGATCGCTGTGGAGGTCACCGGTGCGTCGACCGTCACGGCGACGTTGCTCGCCGGAAAAGAGCCAGCGTCCGCGGTTGCGTGGACCTGGATCGGGCCGGGCCCCAGCTCCAGCTCCACCGTCCCGTTCGTGTCCGTTCGGAGGACCCGGGTCCCGCCGACCTCGATCCTCGCCACCGTCGCCGGCGCGGGGTGGCCGTACGGGTTGCCGCGGCCCGACGAGATGATCGCGACACGGGGCCGGGTCGCGGCCAGGAACGGCTCGGTCGATGCCGTGCGCGATCCGTGGTGGGCGACCTTGAGGATCTCGACCGCGGGCAGGGAGCGGGCGAGGAGCGTCGGGTCGATCTCCTCCTCGATGTCGCCGGTCAGGAGAAATCGGTGGCCCGCGGCCTCGCCGAGGAGGACGATCGAAACATTGTTGATGCCCGTCCCGCCGTCCGGCGGCGTCTCGGGCACGCTGCCGATGTCCGGCCACAGGACCCGGAGGTCGACGTCGTCGATCGCGAGGCGATCACCGGTCGCGAGGATGCCACGCTCGACCCCGCCGGCGGCGAGGGCGGCGTTCAGGGCCACGTAGCCGGGGCCGGGGCCGATCATTCCCGGTTCGAGGACGCGCTGCACCGCGTACCGGCCGAGGAGGCTCGCCAGCCCGGCGGCGTGATCCTCGTGGGGGTGGCTGAGGACGATGACATCGATGCGCCGATCCCACGGCGGGAGCTGCTCGTCGAGGGCGACGAGGAGTCTCCCGGGATCGGGGCCGCCGTCCACGAGGAGGCGGGTGCCTCGCTGACCCTCGAGGAGGATCGCGTCGCCCTGGCCCACGTCCAGGACGGTCAGCCGGGCGACGCCGTCGGGACGATGGACGACCGCGATCGCGAGGGCCACGACCGCCGCCGCCAGGCCCCCGGCGATCGCCCGCTCGAGGCGGGTCCTCGGCCCTCGCGGCAGGGCCGTGCCATGTGGCGGCGGTGCGACTGCGCCCGCCGGTTGGCGCTTCGACTCGGTCCGGGCCCGCGCCCGGAGAGCGCGATCGGCGAGGAGGATGAGCGCGCCCGCCGACGCGGCGACGCCGGCGTCCCAGGGCGCCGCGAGCTCGAGGCTCGCGAACGGGATCGAAGCCCCGGCCCTGACGAGCCCGACGATCGTGGCAAGGAGGGTCCAGGCGGGCAGGCCCCCGACGGTGGCCACCAGTCCCGGCGCGCCGGCTGTGGCCAGCCCGCCCGCGACGAGGGCGATCGCCCCGGCGGCCATGGCCGGGGCCACGAGCGGGACGACACCGAGGTTCACGATCGGCGAGACGATCGACAGCCGCCCGAACTCCAGCGCAACGATCGGGAGCGTCGCCAGCTGGGCGGCGAGCGAGACCCCCAGCGCTTCAGCGAGCCAGGCCCGGAGGCGCCCGGGCGAGGGTCCGGCGAGGCGCGCGGAGAGCGGCGTGCCCCACGCGATCAGGCCGGCGGTCGCCAGCGCGGACAGCTGGAAGCCGACGTCCTCGATGAGGCCGGGATCGACGAGCAGGAGCACGGTCACGGCCCAGCCGATCGCCGCCGCGGCCCGGCTCGGCCGGCCGAGCTCGCGTGCCAGCAGCACGACGCCGGCCATCGCCGCGGCCCGGACAACTGACGGCGACGCGCCGACGAAGATCACGTAGGCGACGATCGCGATCGCCGTCAGGGCGGCGCGGCGACGCCGGGCGAACCGTCCGGCCAGGGCGCCGAGCGTGGCCGCGACGATGGCGATGTTCCAGCCCGAGATCGCCACCACGTGGCTGGCCCCGACGGTCGTGAAGGCAGCCGCGAGGTCGCGGTCGACGCGGTCGCGGAGGCCGATCAGGATCCCCGACGCGAGACCCGCCTCGGGCTCCGGGATCGCGAGTCGGAGGGCCTCGTCGGCGGCTCGGCGGAGGCCCTCGAGGGTCCGCGCGGCGTCGTCGGACACGCCGAGGACCTCGACCGACCGGGCGCGGAGGACGCCGGCGGCACCGATTCTCGCGAGGTACTCGCCGTACTCGCCGTCGGGCCGAGGTTCGGGCACGCCGTCGACGCCGACCCGGTCGCCGGGCACGACCACCGGCCAGGCGGGCAGGGTCGCAGCGAGGCGAAGGCCCGGCGGCGAGGCGAGGTCGAGCACAGCCGGGCGATGGCCCTCGCGGAGCGGCCCGACGCTCACGACAACCGCCGTCCACGGACCCTCGCCATCGGGCAGGGCGACGATCGCCGGCGGCGGGGCGGGCGGGGCAGCGAGGAGACGGATGGCGAGGGCGCCGGCACCCATCGCGGCCGCCACGAGGGCCAGCCCGAAGCGCCGCCGGCTCCGGAGCACCGCGACGACGCGGCCCGCCAGGGCGAGCCCGCCGGCACCGAGGAGGACGGCAACGGCGAGTGGCGGCCCGGCCGCCTCGCCCGAGGCGAGGATGAGCGCGGCGGCGATCGCGCCCGTCGCCAGCCAGGAGCTCACCGACCGTCAGCGAACCGTGACGAGGTCGCGGAGGGACGCGAACGTCTTCGCCCCGACCAGCTTCCTCGTCCGGAGGTCATCCACGCTGCCGAACGGCTCGTCGGCCCGCGAATCGATGATCTTGGTCGCGGTCACCGGGCCGATGCCGGGTAGTGCCTCGAGCTCGGCCTGGGTGGCCGTGTTGAGGTCGACGAGCCCGCCGGCCGACCCGCCACCCGACCCGCCACCTGAACCTCCGTCGCCGTCGGTGGGGGCCGGATCGTCGCGGGACGGCACGATAACTCGGGCGCCGTCCTCGAGCACGGCCGCCAGATTCAGCTCCGCCGCCGCCCGGGCCGCGTCCACCCGCGGCCCGAAGCCGCCGGCCGCCGACAGGGCATCGCCGACGCGCGACCCCGGGGCCAGGCGGTACACGCCCGGCGTCATGACCGCGCCGGCGACGTCGACGACGATCTCGGGCGCGCCGCCGCCGGACCCGCCGGGTCCCCCAGATGCGGCAACGATCACCGAGCCGCCATCGATCCCGGACCCGGGCAGGCCGCCCGTGGCGACGACGATCGCCGCGCCGAGGAGGAGGGCGATGCCGCCGGCCGCGAGGGCGACCATCGATCGGGACGGCGTGGCCGCCGCCGCGCCCGCCGGCCCGGCGCTCGACGGGGCGGCGGGGGCGTCAACGACGCGCCAGGGTGCGCTGGATGGGTCCACGAGACCTCGTCCGGCGGGTCTTCCAGGCGGGAATGGCAGACGTCCCGTCCGCCGGGGCACTTCGTCGGACGGGACGTGGCGGAGAGGCTACGCGGTCCCGCTTAGCTGCGACTTACCCGCGGTGCGCAAACGCACCGGAATCGGTACGGCCCGCGAGGACAGCAACGCATGCCCGTGCTCAGCGGGCGAGCTGCTCCCAGGGGACCCAGTGGGTGCCGTCCCACCAGCGGTGCCAGGTGCGGCCGTCGCGGCCGAGGGCGAAGACGTCGAGGCGATCGGCGCCCCACGATGATGCGGCCGGGGTCTCCGATGGGTCGAGCTCGCCACCGAGGGTCTCCCAGCCATGCCAGGCGAGACCGTCCCAGTAGCGATTCCAGAGCTGGCCGTCGGGCATGACGGCGAAGACCTCGAGCTGGCCGACCGCCCAGGCCGTGACAGCCGGAGCCGAAGCGAGCGTCCCGCCGAGCGATTCGGGCTCGGCCCAGGCGCCGTCCTCGAAGACGCGGTGGATGAGCGCGCCGTCGAAATCGACCCAGAAGGAATCGATCCGTCCCTCACCCCAGGACACCGCGGTCATCCCGCGGCCGTGCGTGCTCGTCATTGGGAGAACGGTAGTGGGAAGCGCGAAGCCGCGCAGGGCTCGAGGAGCCCTACGCGGTCGCGGGGCGCTGGCCGGACGGCCGAGCGGCTGTCGAGCCGCGCCGGCCGATCCGGGGGAGCCGGTGGAGGAGACCGGCGAGGCGCCCGGTGATGGTGACTGCATGCGAGCGGGTAGCGCCGCGGATGATTGCCCGGCGGCGATCCTCCTCGGCCTCCCGGAGGAGGTCCTGGAGGTGCAGGGTGGCGATGTAGGCGGCAACGGGATGCACGCGATGGGTCCCTTTCGAGGTCAAGGTGGGGGTCTTGGAGATCGAGCTCGGCGATCCGCTGCTGCGGTCAGCGAGCGTGCGAGTCACCGATCGTCGGTCGCGAATCGACGCCCCAGCGGTTCGCGGCGTAGCCGAGGAAGCCGAGGGTAGCGATGATCGAGACGAGGGCAACGATGCCGGTGATGATGTCCATCGAGGACCCCTTTCCGTGGGACGCGTAACCTGTTGAGCAGGTCCAATCGGTTATGGGTGAACCTTACCCGCTTGCGCGTAACCTGTCAAGCGGTATAGAGTGGTTATCGACATGTTGATCCAGCACCCGCATGACCACGAGCACGACCTCGATCTCGAGGCCGCCCTCGACTTCCTGAACACGCGCGAGCTCGAACACGGCCAGGTCGTCGACCGCCTCGAGCGTCCTGCCCAGCCCCGTGACTGGTTCGTCGGCCAGGGCGTCCTCCACGAGGAGGCAGCCGGGACGTGGACCGATCCCGATCTCGTGCGGATTCGCGCCGTCCGAGACGCCCTCCACGAAGTCGTCGACGCCGTCGTCCAGGAGCGCCGGCCCGACCCCGAGGCGGTCGAGGTCGTCAACGACGTCCTCGCCCAGGGCGTCGTGCCGCACCTCGACTGCGACGGGACGACCGTCCGGATCGGCCATCGCCACGGTGCGTCGCCGGTCGACGACGCCGTCGCCTCACTGGCCGCGCCGATCGTCCACGAGCTCGCCTCCGGGCGACCGGACCGGTTCCGAATCTGTGCCAACGACACCTGCCGCTGGACGTTCTTCGATGCCTCGCCCACGGCGCGGCGGCGCTGGTGCGACATGAAGACCTGCGGCAACCGGGCCAAGGCCGCCCGCCACCGTCAGCGGGCGAAGCAGGGGCCCGCGACGGCGTCCTGAGCCGACCCGATCGACCGGCCGGCGTCCGGCCGGGTTACGCCCCGGCCTGCTCAGTCGAGCTCGAGGGCCGGGCGGACCTCCGTCGCCAGGCGGGTCATCGATTCCTCGTCGTGGGGCGACGGGAAGCCGGCGACCAGGTGGCGATAGCCGATCGACGGGTATGGCGCAAGTCGCTCGATGACGTCCTCGGGCGTCCCGACCGGCTGGTCCTCCCAGAGGCGGGCGTTCCCGTTCCGGGCGAACATCGCCTCGAAGACGCGCCGCGCTTCGTCCCGCGAGTCGCGGATGATGACCGTCCCGATCCCGGTCGTCCGCTCGATCTCGGCCGGGTCGCGGCCCTCGCGCTCGCAATGCTCGAGGAGGATCGCCTCCTTGCGCCGGACGGCCTCGAAGCCGCCGCCGACGTTGTTGGCGTCGGCGTAGCGGGCCACGAGCCGCAGCGTGACCTTCTCGCCGCCGCCACCGATGAGCAGCGGCAGCCGCGCCTGGAGCGGCGGCGGATCGTTGCGTACCTCGCGCGCGCTGTAGCGCGGCCCGGCTGCCGACGGCGTCGCACCGTGGAGCATCCCGCGGATGACCGGCAGCGCCTCGGCCAGCCAGCGGAGGCGTTCCGGCGGTCCCTCGCCGAACTGGAGGCCGTAGGCGATGTGTTCGCGATCGAACCAGGCCGCGCCGATCCCCAGGATCGCCCGGCCGTTGCTCACGTGGTCGAGGGTCGTCGCGATCTTGGCGGTCAGCGTCGGCTCCCGGAACGTGTTGGCGCCGACCATGAGCCCGATCCGGATCTTCTCGGTCGCCATGGCCCAGCCGGTCAGGACCGTCCAGCCCTCGAGGATCGGGCCCTGCCACGACCCGACGATCGGGTAGAGGTGGTCCCACGTCCAGAGCGTGTCGAAGCCCAGCCGATCAGCGCGCCGGCCGGCCTCGAGCAGCGACGGCCAGTCGGTGTACTGGTTCCAGCACAGGGCGCCGAGGCGAATCGGTGGCATGCGGGTGCTCCGGTCCGATGCAACGAGGAGGGAGCGAGCCCGAAGGGCGGTTCCTCGTCCTTCGGGCTCTTCCCGGGCCGTCCGGCTAGAGACGATCCGGGCAGGACCAACGGTAGCAGGACGGCTGGCTCAGGCCTCGCGGGGCCGGACCTCGAGCTGCGCTCGGACGAGGTCGCGCACGGCCGGTGCCGCGGCCGCCTCCGCCGAGCGGACCTTGACGTGCCGGATCCGCTTGCCGGTCCCCTCGACCAACCCACCAGAGTCGGGCAGGATCGCGCCGTCGGCGAGCTGGAGGTTGACCCAGCCGGCATGCGGGATCAGGGCGAACACGAGATCGCGCATCCGCATCGACCAGCCGAAGGCCAGGAGGCCGGTACCGGGGTCGAAGCGAACCTCGAGCCCGGGCGCTTCCGCCCGGATCAGCGCCTCCAGCGCCCGGGCCGCCGAGACCACCGTCCCGGCGTGGGTCGAGAGGACGGCGTCCCAGCTGTCGGGTTTCTCGGGCCTCATCCCTGGACGACGAGGTTGACGAGGCGCCCGCCGCCGGCGATCACCACCCGAGCCGGGGTCCGCCCGGCGAGGGCGGCCACGACCTTGGGCGCGGCCAGGACCAGCCGCTCGAGGGCGGCATCATCGATGCCGGCGGGGACGGTCACCCGGTCGCGGAGCTTGCCATTGACCTGGACCGGCACCTCGCGGGACGCCTCCACGACGGCCGCGGCATCGACCGCCGGCCAGCGTTCTCGGTGGATCGACGACCACTCGACCCCGGCGGCAGCCAGGCGGCGCGACCAGAGCTCCTCGGTGACGTGGGGTGCCGCCGGGGCGAGCATGAGGAGCAGCAGCCGGACGGCCTCGTCCCAGGCCGGCGTGGTTGCGACCGGCGTGCCGCGGTAGCGGAACAACAGGTTCGAGAGCTCCATGAGCTTGGCGACCATGGTGTTGAAGCGGAAGCCCTCGTAGTCCTCGGTGACGTCCCGAAGCGTCCGGTGGGCGGCGGCGCGGATGGCCTTCTCGGCCGCCGGGACATCCTCGCCGGCCGGCAGGCGCCCGGCCTCGGGATCGCCCGGCTCCGTCCCCTGGCCGTCGAGGACGATCGTCCAGGCCCGGTTCAGGAACCGATGGACCCCGCCCATCCCGCTCGGGCTCCAGGGGCCGCCCTGGTCCCACGGGCCCATGAACATCAGGAAGAGGCGAACCGTGTCGGCGCCGTAGCGTCTTACCAGCTCGTCGGGGTCCTGGACGTTGCCCCGCGACTTCGACATCCGCTCGCCGTCGGCGCCCAGGATCTGGCCCTGGTTGAAGACCCGCCGCCACGGCTCGTTCTGCTGGACGAGGCCAATGTCGCGCATCATCTTGGTGAACTCGCGGGCGTACAGCAGGTGCATGACCGCGTGCTCGGCTCCGCCGGTGTACTGCTGGACCGGCGTCCACGTCTCGACCATGTCGGGATCGATCGGGCCATCCTCCCGGTGCGGGGAGAGGTACCGATACCAGTACCAGGACGAGTCGATGAAGGTGTCCATCGTGTCGGTCTCGCGGCGGGCCGGGTGGTCGCCGAGCGGGCAGGTCACGTTCAGGAAGGCATCGTCGCGCGTCAGCGGGTTCACGCCCGAGCCGGCGTAATCGACCGTCTCCGGTAGCAGGACCGGCAGGTCCTCTTCGGGAACCGGCACGATCCCGTGGATGTCGCAGTGGATGACCGGGATCGGGGTGCCCCAGTAGCGCTGGCGGCTGATCAACCAGTCGCGTAACCGGTAGGTGACCGCGGTCCGACCCTTGCCCTCGCGCGCCAGCCACTCGACGATCCGGCGACCGCCCTCGTCGGCGGGCAGGCCGCTGAACTCGCCGCTGTTGACGAGGATCTCGTCGTCGGCGTGGGCGATGTAGGCCGATTCGAGGGGCGCGTCCTCGGTTCCGGGCGCGGCCACGACCCGGCGGATCGGCAGGCCGAACTTCACCGCGAACTCGAAGTCGCGCTCGTCGTGGGCCGGGACGGCCATGATCGCGCCGGTCCCGTAGCCGCCGAGGACGTAGTCGGCGACGAAGATCGGGATCCGCTCGCCGTTGACCGGGTTGACGGCATCCGAGCCCAGGGCGACGCCGGTCTTCTCGCGATCGGTCGAGAGGCGGTCGATCTCGGTCTTCGCTTCTGCCGCGGCGATGTAGGCCTCCACCTCGGCCCGGCGGTCGGGCGCCGTCAGCGTCGCCACGAGTGGATGCTCCGGGGCCAGGACCATGAACGTCGCCCCGAACAGCGTGTCCGGCCGGGTCGTGAAGACCCGCAGCTCCTCGCCGCCCGCGTGATGGGCCGAGGGGGCCGTGGCGAAGACGATCTCGCCGCCCTCGGAGCGTCCGATCCAGTTCGTCTGCATGACCCGGACCGGCTCGGGGAACTCGATCTCGCCGAAGTCGAGGAGCTCGTCGGCGTACTTCGTGACCCGCAGGTACCACTGGTCGAGGTCGCGCTTCTCGACCTTTGCGCCGCAGCGCCAACAGCGCCGGTCGGTGCCCTCGACCTGCTCCCGGGCGAGGGTCCCGTCGTTGGGGCACCAGTCGACCGGCGACTTGGCCCGATAGGCCAGGCCAGCCTTGAGGAACTGGAGGAAGAACCACTGGTTCCAGCGGTAGTAGTCCGGGTCGCAGGTCACGACCTCGGCGTCCCAGTCGAACGTCGCGCCCATCTGGCGGAGCTGGCGGCGCATGTTGGCGATGTTCGACATCGTCCAGTCGCGCGGGTTGATGTTGTTCTTGATCGCAGCGTTCTCGGCCGGCAGGCCGAAGGCGTCGAAGCCGATCGGCAGGAAGACGTTCTTGCCGTGCATCCGCTGGTAGCGGGCGAGCGCGTCCGTCGGGGTCTTGATGTACCAGTGGCCGATGTGGATGTCGCCCGACGGGTACGGGTACATCGTCAGGAGGTAGTAGCGGTTCTTCGGGTCGGCCAGGTTCGTCCGGTACAGGCCCAGCTCGTCCCAGCGCGCCTGCCAGCGCGGCTCGATCGAGGCGGGGTCGTACCGCTCGATCCGCGTGCGCTCCGGTATCCGCATGCGCTCGGCTCGGTCGCTGGTCTGGGTCATCTGGCGAGGCTCCTGCCGGTCGGTGCGTCGGCCGGGTACGAAAGACCCCTCGCCGCCTGGCAAGGGGTCACAGGATAGCCGCCCACCCGGGGTGGGTCGGCTACCGAAGGGCGAGGGAGAGAGAGAAACTGCCGGTCATGGTTCCCTGGGATGTGGTGGAGGTAAGGGGATTCGAACCCCTGACCTTCTGAATGCCATTCAGACGCTCTTCCAGCTGAGCTATACCCCCATGCCGGAGCGCGGAGTATAGCAGGGGCCGAGGTCGGCTCCGTTCGAGGTGGGGCCCTTCGCCGGGCTCATTCGGCGTCGATGCGGACGTAGTAGTTGCCGTAGGCCGTGATCCCGTCCCGCTCGGCGGTGATCCCGACCAGGACGAGTCGGTCACCCGGCCAGGGCACGAAGGCGATGGCGTCGGGCTCCTGCCGCTCGCCGAGATCGCAGCCGTCGAGGGTGACGAACTCGGCCCGGATGTCGCCGCTCTCGGGGACCTCGCCGCAGCGGGCGAACCACGACACCACCGACCACCCGACAAGCTCGACTCGGACGACCCCTCCGGCTTCCATGCGGAGGGGCTGCAAGCCATCCGGTACCGACTGGACGAAGCACGGCTCGAACGCATCCGAGCCCGGCTGTGCCCAGTACTGGCCGCAGCCGGGCAGGATCGGCACGACGGTCCCATCCGGACCACTGGCGAATCCGGTGGGCAGGCCGGGCGTCGTCAGGTGCAGGCTCCAGACGCCCCCGCCCGAGCGCTGGCGACCAAACTCGATCGAGGCGACGAGGGCGGAATCACCGATGAGGAGCTGGCTGAGCGTCCAGCGGTTCTGGGCGGCCAGGAACGGGTTGTCGACGGGGTTCGGGTAGGACTCCTGGAGGAAGGCGTTGCCGAGGCCGTCGGAGACCTCGATCGACCAGCCCCGGGCGCAGACGTTCCCGATCGCCCGAACCTCGATCACCTGGCCGAACGCGACCTCGACCGGAATCGGGTCGTCCGGCCCCGCCTGGGCGGCGACCGGGGCCCCGTCGTCGACGACGAGGACGAGCTCTGGCGACCCGCTCCCGAGCGGATCCGGACCGCAGGCCACGGCCGGCGTCACCTGGGGCGACGGGGCCAGGACCGGTGCGTCGCTCGCGACGACCCGGAAGTAGGCCGTCCGCGCCACGGACAGCAGCCACGTGTCCGGGACCGCGAACTCGATGTCGAGCCGGACGACCCAATCGCCGGCCGGCAGTCCGCCGAGCCGCACCTCGTCCGTCGGTCGTCGCGGCTGCACCACCCAGGGCTCGCGGGCATTCGAGCCGGGCGTTCCGGCGTCCGCGTCGTCGTACGTGACCGTGACCGCAGCGATGCACGCCGACTGGGCCGCCCCCAGGATGAGCGACGCCCCGGATGGCAGGAGGAGGCCACGCTCGAGCCCGGGGACGGTCCAGTCGGCCTCGGCCGGGGACCCAGGGGTCGGGGCGACAGGAGCCGAAGGGTCGGGGTCCGATGGATCCGGACCCGGCCCCGTCGATGGCGTTGGACCATTGGTACCGAGCACCGGGCTTTGGTCGCCCGAGGTCGATCGGAGGCGCACCGTGGGCGCGGCCTCGCTGGTCAGCGGGTCGCAGTCTCCGGCCGCCGACGTCGCCTGCGGATCGCCGCTCGGGAGGGCGGCAACCCCGGTCCCGGACGGCGCCGCGGTTCGGGCCGGCCCGGAGGGGCTCGGGCCGTCGGCGTCGTCGGACGGTCCGCCGAGCCCGAGGCCGGCGAGGACCACCAGGAGCGCCAGCGCGCCGATCGCCGCGATCTGGGGCCGGAGCCGCCGATCGCGGCCGAGGGCTACGACCCCGACGCTGGCGCCCGGATCACGTGTGTCGCGCCGGTCCCGCTGGACCGTCATCGGGCGTTTACCCGGAGGAAGTACGGGACGCTGAATCGATCGCCGTTCCGGGTCGCGCTGAGCCACAGCTGGATGACCTGGTCGCCCGGGGGCACGACGAACAGGATCGGCGGTGGGCTCGCGTTGCGCTCCGGCAGGAAGCTGCCCAACCCGCAGGTGGCGGATTCGAACGCCTCGCCCTCCTCGCTGATCCGGAAGCCGCAGTTGCCTGACCAGGCGACGATCGTCCAGCCCGGGATCTCGACGCCGAGCGGCTCGTAGGCATCGATTTCGAAACGCTCACCGGGCACGTAGCCGAGCAAAGCGCACTCCTCAGATCTGGTGAAGCCGGTCGCCAGCTCGACGGTCAGGCCGCAGCCGGGGTTCGCCGCCATCAGGCGTCCATCGGTGGTGACGACGAACGCCGCCGGGATCTCGAACGCCGCGCTGCGCACGTGCCACAGCCGCTCCGCGACGCCCGCAGTCCCGAATCGCAGGATGACCACGAGGTCCGCTTCGTCAACCGTGCCGGGGAGCCCGAACTGCCACACGTTCTGGGCCGCGATCGCCGGGTCGTTCTCGGGGTTGGGGACACGCTCGATGGCGACGAGCGCCTCGCCGACCCGGGCATCGATCGTCCAGCTCGTGGCGCAGTGGGCCTCTTCGACGGCGATCTCGATCGGGTCGCCAAGGCCAACGGTCACGTCCGGGAGCTCCGCATCCGGCCCGACGCCGGGGATGGGAGCCGTGCCCCCGGTGGTCAACGTCACGACGACGTCGGCCGCCACGGGTGGTGTGGGGCCACAGGGCATGGCGGGCGTTGCGACTGGTGCGGGACTCGGGCGGGGTGTCGCGAACGGTGCGTCTCCGACGCGGACCCGGAAGAACGCCTCGACGAGGCGCGGCTCCTCGCCCGCCGCGACGAGGTATCGAACCACGATCCGGAGCGCCCAGTCCCCCTCGTCCGGCGACGAAAAGGCGAAATCGTGGCCGGCGGGGTCCAGCATCGCTCGGAGGAGCATCTCGCGATCGCCGGGACGGGGCTCCTCGCCGGCGGCGGCGGGGGCGGCCTCGACTTCGACCTCGGCGAGGCAGATGTCGGTCGCCGGGATCAGCCGCAGGTCCCTCGGTGTCGCGACCGTCAGCGATTGCTGGGTGGTGGGAAGGTGCCAGCCCGGTTCCGTATCGCCCATCCGGGGGCTCGGATCACCCGGCACGCCCCGAACCCCGACGTCATCGCCCGGAGCCCCGGCCACCCGAAAGACCGGGCTCGGCGAGCCTTGCCCGATCACCCGGCAGGCCGAGTCGCTCGCAGCCGATGCCTCCGGCCCGCTGGTCGGCGTCGATTCGCCGAGGAGCCCACCCGCCGCGAACGTCCCGAACGCGATGACCGCGGCGGCCGCCGCCAGGCTCGCCCGCCGGAGCCGCCTTGGCGCTCGGCGGCCGCCCGGCGGGCGGCCGCTGACCTTCGTGGCGACCGCGAACGACTCGACATCGATGACGTCGAACCCGTCGCCGTCGTCCCTCGGCCTCACCACCACCTCCGCGAGCCGCGCCCGGACCCCGGGCACCGACCATCCTGACGCATCGTCGCGAGCCTCGGACGGACCGCCATTGGGCGTTGCTCCGCGACTGTGCCTCCAGGCTGCCTACGGGCAGGAGCCGTCGTCGGTTCCCGCGGCCGTGCGGCCGTACCCGCGAGCCGCGCGGCTGGCACCATGCGGCCATGCGTGACGGCCTCGCCGAGGAGATGCGCACGGCGCTGCTGCCCATGGGCCGGCTGGAGTATGTCCTGCGCCGCTCCGCCCGCTCCAGGGGGCTCCGGGTGACGATCGATCCGGCCCGCGGGGTTGTCGTCTCGGTACCCCTCGCGGCGCGGCGCGGCTGGGCCCGGCCGGAGGCCGTGGTCGAGCGGTTCCTCGGCGAGCGCGAGCCCTGGGTCCGGCGTCACCTGGCCCGCCATGCCCGCCAGCGCGAGGCCGTGGCCGCCCGCGGCGGCATCCGCGACGGCGCGACGTTCCGCTATCTCGGCGAGCTCCATCGGCTGCGGGTGATGGCCGCCGGCCCGTCGTCCCGTCGCTCGACCGTCGAGCGGAGCGGCTCAGACGACATCGATGAGCTCGTCATCCGGATCGCCCCCCGGGATCGACACGCGCCGGCGGTCGTCCTTGAAGCCTGGCTCCGTGACCGCGCGTTGGAGGCCCTGGAGCGGGCCGTCGCGCTGCACGCCCCGGCGCTCCGGGTGCACCCCGAGCGGATCACCCTTCGCGATCCACGGACCCGCTGGGGCAGCGCGACCCGGAAGCGGACGCTGTCGTTCTCGTGGCGCCTGATCCTTGCCCCGCCCCTGGCCCTCGAGACCGTCGCCGTGCACGAGCTCGCCCACCTGCGGGTGTTCGGCCATGGGCCGGGCTTCTGGGCCCTCGTCGCCGCGCACCGCCCCGATCACGTCACCTGGCGGCGGTGGCTGCGGACGCATTCCCACGAGCTCCACGCGGCGCTCGGCACGCGGGCCGACCGTCCCGCCGCGGAGGGAGAGGTGGTCCCCGAGCGCTGAGGCGGGGGCACGAGTCACCGGATGCTGGTGGGCCGGGGCAGAATCGAACTGCCACAGCCGAAGGCGAGGGTTTTACAGACCCTTGGGCTCACCACCTGCCCAACCGACCCACGCCGGTGACGTGCGCCGCGGGCGAACCGGGGGACCGGTGCCACGGGCGGCTGCCTATGTTGCCAGACTCCCGCCCGTCGCGGGTGGGGCGCTGCCGGGCATCCGGCTATGCGCGGCAACTACGCTTCGCCGGATGCCGATCCTCGCGCTCAAGCTCGTCCTCACGCCGATCCTCATCGGCGGCGCGAGCCTAGCCGCCCGGCGCTGGGGTCCGGCGGTTGCGGGCGCCCTGGTGGGCATGCCGCTCACGTCGGGCCCGGTTGCCTTCTTCGTCGCCGTCGAGCAGGGCATCCCCTTCGCGACCGAGGTCGGCCTGGCGGTCCTCGCGGGCGGTCTTGCCCTGTGCGCCTTCGCGATCGCCTACGCCCGCCTCGCCGCGGCGGCGCTGGGGCCGTTCGGCACGCTGGCCGCGGCAAGTGTGGCGTACGTGGCGGTGTCGGCGGCCCTGGGTACGGTCCAGCTGCCGCCGCTGCCGCTCCTCGTTCCCGTCGTCGCGATCGCCCTCGTCCTTACGCTGTGCCTCCTGCCGCCGACAACGGCCGTCCATCGACGCGTGACGCCGGCGCGCTGGGACCTGCCGGCTCGCATCCTCGTGGGGACGTCGCTCATCGTGATCCTGACGACGGTCGCGCCGATCCTCGGCCCTCGCGCGAGCGGCCTCATCTCGACGTACCCGGTCTACCTCTCGACCCTGACGTTCTTTGCCCACCACCAGGGTGGTGGGGCATCGGTCGCGGCGATGCAGCGCGGCCTCGTCTTCGGGCTGTTCGGCTGGCTGGCCTTCTGGACCGCCCTCCTGACGCTCCTGCCGGTCGCCGGCGTGGGCGCTGGGTTCGGTGGCGCGATCGTGGCCGCCTTCGTTATCCAGGGCCTGTCCCTCCGGGTCCTCGGCTCGACGAGCGAGGCCGTGATCCGGGACGCGGGCGAGGTGGTGCCGTAGCCCGGACCCTGCATCGTGGGCGCGCACCTGGCGTGGCCCGGTAGCCTGAGTTGGGGCATGCTGGCCGAAGACGCGAAGGCATCGGAGCGCCCACGAACGTGCCGGTGCCGGAGAGGAGGCGATCGATGTCCTACACGGGTGAGGGCGGCGAGGTCAGCGCGCTGCACGTCGGGACGGATGCCTCGATGCGGGTCGTGATGCGCTCCGGGACCGTGGGCCGCTTCATCGCCCCCGGCTCGATGACGGACGGCCGCTTCGGGCTGTTCCGCTGGGAGATGCCAGCCCGCTCGGGCGGGGCAGGGCCGCACTTCCATCGGACGTTCTCGGAGTCGTTCTACGTCCTCTCCGGATCCGTCGTCCTCTACGACGGACGCTCGTGGAGCGAGGGCCGGCCGGGCGACTTCCTGTACATCCCGAACGGCGGCATCCATGGCTTCCGGAACGAGTCCGACGAGGCGGCCGCGATGCTGATCCTGTTCGCGCCCGGCGCCCCGCGCGAGCGCTACTTCGAGGAGCTCGCCGAGATCGGCGCCTCCGGCCGCGAGCTCTCGCAGGAGGAGTGGGCGGAGGTCTACGCTCGGCACGACCAGACGATGGTCTGACACCCAGTCGCATCGGGGCGCCTGGCGCCACGATGCCCGGCTGTTGCCCAACTGCAAGTTCGGCGGGCACGATCGTGGGCGCATCGGCGGCTCGAATGCCCGATCGTCAGGACATGGCGATCATCGGCCCCATCTTCGCCCTCGTCGGCCGCCTCGCCGGGCGACTCCTGAACAGCGCGCTCGGCTGGGCCACGATCCTGCTCTTCGGCAAGGTCCAGGGCCGGAAGCAGACGATCATGCTCCTGATCGCGCTCGGCTCGCTCCTGTGGGTCGCCACGCTGGTGGGCGCGCTCGTTCCCGACGCCGGGACGTTCCTCCTGGCGTTGGTCCCGCGTCCGGACTTCATTCCCGAATTCGCGGTTCGGCTGGCGATGCTGGCGCTGGCCGTCGTGATCCCGCTCCTCATCGGCATCGCCGCGGTCGTCGTGACGGAGCCGGCGTCGCGGCCACGGGGCGTCGGGCTGGTGGGGGCGGTCATCC
Source organism: Chloroflexota bacterium (assembly GCA_004297395.1). GTDB lineage: Bacteria > Chloroflexota > Limnocylindria > Limnocylindrales > CSP1-4 > UBA5189. The sequence continues at coordinate 236,536 of SCUO01000093.1, forward strand.
GCGGCTACCCGTTCACGCTCGTGCTGGCGGTGACGATCGCCGTCTTGCTCCTCGTCTCGGTCCAACGCTGGGTCCGGAGCCTCTGGAAGCGCTGGGACGTCGCCCACGTCCCGGTCATCGTGAAGCCGGGTGGCTACGATGCGGTGGTCCGGGACCTCGCGGACGTCCTCGCCGGCGCCGGCATCCCCGTCCGCTCGCGACCCGCCCCGGTGGTCCTGTCCGTGCCGCCCCGTCTCCTCGACGCGGTTGCCGGCAAGGCGCTTGGCGGGCTGGTGCCCGACCGCCTGCTGCGTCTCGTCGGCACCGACCTCGAGGTCCTCGTGTATCCATCGGACGTGGCGATCTCCGGGTCGAGGAGGGCGCTGGCGCGGAGCCGGGCGGCGATCGCGTCGAAGCTGACGGCGTCACCGGTCTACCTCACTACGAGCGCCGAGGCCCAGCGGGTCGAGGACGCGATTCGCCGGCTCGCGGATGACCCGAGCGCCGGCATCGGGCGGCTCCCCGACCTGGACGCCCGAATCGCCGCGCTCGAGGTCCCCTTCGACGAGTGGGAGACGGTCTATCGCGAGCGCCTCCGGTTGGAGAGCCAGCTCGCCCGCCGAGGCGGATCGGCATCGGGGGCGGGGCCGCCGGGGAGCGTGGCGAGACGATCGACGCGGTCCGACGGGCGCCGGGACGCGCCCGTGCCGCTCGTCGCGGCCGGCTGGGTCGGCCTGGGCCTCATCGTCCTCGACCTGGCCTTCGTGCTCGCCGAGCGAGTCCTGCCTTCCGGGCGTGCCAGGACACGGGCTCGATCAGGACGGGGAGGGAGGTGGTGGAGATGAGGGGACTCGAACCCCTGACCCCCGCGATGCGAACGCGGTGCTCTTCCAGCTGAGCTACATCCCCACCGGGACGTCGCAGCACGCATGGTGGCTGGACGGGCCGAGAGTGTAGCACGGGGTCCTTCAGGCACCCGCCCCCGGAAGGCCTGGAATTGGCGCCTCACGCTGCGGCCCACAGCCTCGCCAACCCCGCGCCCCACGCGCCCCACGCGCCCCGCGACCCGCGAGCCCCGCGAGCCGCGAGCCCCGCGAGCCGCGAGCCCCAGCCGAGCCCGCAGCCGAGCCCGCAGCCGAGCCCGCAGCCGAGCCCCGCAGCCCGCATTTCCGACAGTTTCCACCCGGGATAGCGTTCGTCGACGGGTGGTTGACGAGCGCCACGAGCGGACGCAGCTGTCAACGGCGAGGCGCAGCCGCACGCTCACCTTTCGCGGGCGGGTCAGCCACCCTGTGACGAGTGCCAGCGGGGATGGAATCTGACAGGAACATCAGTCCCGACATCGGGCTGCAGGTTACGGACCCGGGCCCGGCGCGCCAGACCGTGCGGTCGCCCCGGGCCTCGCCAAACTCCGCCAGCCCCGAGCCTCGCAGTCCCCAGCCTCAAGCCCCGCCAAACCCCGCAGTCCGATCGGATTCGGGGTTGATTCATTCGAACAGATGTTCGATACTGAGCACCTGATGACGCTCTCCCCGGACGTGACGGCGGCCCTGGCGACCCTTCGATCGCGCTGGGGAGCGGCCGCGCCGCGCGTCGTCGGCGAGGTCGTGGGCGCCCTGGCGATGGTGCCGGCGGTCACGGAGCCGGAGCGCGAGCCGCAACTCCCCGGGGAGGCCGCCGCGGCCGCCGATCCGGCCCACATCTTCTCGACCGGCTTCCCGGAGCTCGACGCGATCCTCGGACCGGGCGGCCTGCCCCGCGGGATGGGCCTGTCGCTCCGGGGTGACCTCTCGAGCGGCCGGACCACGCTGGCCCTGCGGCTCGCCGCGGAGGCCCAGGCGGGCGGTGCGATCGTCGCCTGGCTGGACCTCGCCGTCGCCTTCGACCCGGTCGAGGCCGTGGCCCGTGGCATCCGCCCGGAATGGCTCGTCGTCCTGACCCCGGCCGGGGCCGACGAGGGCCTCGCGATGGCGGGCGCGCTCCTGTCCGGCCGGACGGTGGACCTCCTCGTGATCGACCTGCCGGCCCGGCCGGAGGGGGCGGCCCGGTTCGCCGATCGTCTCGGCCGCCTCGCCGCCCTCGCCCGGCGGGCCGGGATCAGCCTCCTCGTCCTCGAGCCACCCGGGCTCACGTCCTCGGTGGCCGCGGCGGTCGGGGAGGGGACGGGGATTCGCCTCGAGCTCGTTCGGCGGGCCTGGGTCCGCCTCGGCCGGGACGTCGTCGGCCAGTCGACCGAGGTCGTCGTCGCTCGCAGCCGGGCCGGCCCGCCGGGCCGGCGGGCGACCCTCCGGATCCTCTATGCCGACGGCGGCGAGCGCGATGCCTGCCTCCGCCGGGACGAGCTCCTCGACCTCGGCGAGCCCCGGTCCCTCGACGCCGTCGCTCGAACCACCCCCGTCGCCGCGCTCCACGCGATCGACGGCCGCCGCTCCGTCCATGCCCCCGTTCCAGTGCCCGGGACGTCACGCCATGCGACTCCTCCACCTCTACCGACCGCACCTCCTCCTCGACCTCGCCCGGCGGCGACGGCCCTCCGGCTCGTGGCCGGCGGGACCGGTCGTCCTGGGCGGCCAACCCTGGACCGCGGCGTCGGTCCTGGACGCGGATCCCGCGGCCCGGGCCCTCGGCGTCCGGCGCGGGATGCCGCTCGGGTCGGCCCACCGGCTGGCCCCGGAGGCGACGTTCCTCGATCCGGAACCGGAGGCTGACCGCCAGGCCCTCGAGGTGGCCTTCGAGCGGCTGGCCGCGTTCAGCCCGGCGATCGCCGGCTCGGCCGATCCGTCGGCCGTCGCGTTCGGCCTGCTCGAGGCCCAGGTCGACGGCCTCGAGGCCCTGTGGGGCTCCGAGCCGGTCCTCGTCGAGCGGATCTCAGCCGCCCTCGAGCCGCTCCTCGCGGGCACGCCCCGATCGGGGATCGCCGGGACGCGGTTCGCGGCCACGGTCGCGGCGGCAGCCGCGGCCCCCGGTCGGCTCGTGGCCGTGCCGCCGGGCGCGGAGGCGACGTTCCTGGCCCCGCTGCCGGCCTCGCTCCTGACCCCCGACGACGACGTCCGGGCCCGGCTGCGCCGGTTCGGGCTGCGCCGGATCGGCCAGGTCGCTGACCTCGCCGCGTCCGCGCTCGTGGCCCGCTTCGGCGAGGAGGGCGCCCGGATCGGGGCCCGGGCCCGGGGCGAGGAGACGGAGCCGTTCCGACCGCGGCGGGCCCCCGAACGCCTCCGCCTGGGCCTGCCCATCGAGCCACCGGTCGGCGAGCTCGAGGCGATCCGGTTCGTTCTGCGGCGGCTGGCCACGGCGCTGGCGGCGAACCTCGCCGCCCGGGGCCTCGCCGCCGCGCGCGGCCGCCTGGCCCTGGAGCTGGACCTCGCGTTCGCGCGCGCGGGCACCCCCGGCGAGCTCGTCGTCGAGACCCGCTTTCCCGAGCCGACCGCCGACGCCGAGGCGATCGAGCGGCTGCTCCTCGCGAAGCTCGAGCGGACGCCGCCGCCGGCGCCGGTCGCGCGCCTGGAGCTCGAGCTCTCGGGTGCGGAGCCGGCGGCCGGTCAGCAGCTCCCGCTGTTCGTGCCCCAGGCTCTCCGCGACGCCCGCCTCGGCTGGCAGCTGGCCCGGCTCGCCGTCACCTTCGGGGAGGACCGGGTCCGCCGGATCGAGATCACGGACCCCGAGGCGCCGCTGGCCGAGCGGCGCTGGACCTGGCGACCGGTCGAGGGCATCGAGGTCTCGGGCCACGGCGGCGGGTCGGCGGCCGTCGGCGCGGGTGCCGGTCGATGACCCGCCTCCTCCACGCCCACCCGGCGATCGATGTCGAGCTCGATGCCTTCGACAGCCTCGTTGCCATCCACTGGGGTGGCCGCCGCGAGCCGGTCGAGGTCTGCAATCGCTGGCGGATCGAGGAAGCCTGGTGGCGCGACCCGATCGCCCGCGACTACTTCAAGGTCGTCGGCCCACGCTGGCTCGCGCTGGTCTACTTCGACCGGGTCGCCGGCACCTGGCATTTGGAACGCCTGTACGACTGACCGGCCGTCCACGCCCACGCGGCACCACGCCGATCCGCTGCCGCTGCGGTCAGCGGATCGGGACGAGCAGCGTCACCAGGAACAACGACAGGAAGAGGCCGATGACGAAGATGAGCGCCCCGACATCGCGCGGTCGTGCCGTCTGCACCGCAATCCCCCACAGCCCTTGCCCCGAACCGGTCCCGGACGGTCCGCTCGGTGCAGTGTAGCTGCGACCCGGGCCCGATGGAAGTGCAAATCCTCGCCAAATCGTTGCAGTCGCCTGATGCGCCTGGCGCATGGCTCGGGACCCATCCACGCTCCGCCCACCCCTCCATTCGACGCGGATTGCGACGGGCCACGCTCGCCTGTCGCGATCCGATGCGCCCAACGCATCAGGGTGGGGGCGCGGCAGCGCCGTGCGTCATGGACGCCGGGACCGAACCTAGGCTGCGCCCTGCCAGGTGAGGAAGAAGATCAGCGCCACCATGCCGACGAGGACGAGCGCCAGCAGGCTCGCCCCGATGAGGTCCCTGGGCCTGGGTTCCATGCCGCCTCCGACCGATCTCCCGTCGAGCCGCGAGCTCATTCGAACGGACAGTCCGCGCCGTACAGGATCTCGACCACGGTCGTCCCGCCGAGCGGCGTGACGGTCGTCCGGACGCGGCACGCGGACGGCCCCGTCGACTCGATCTCCCAGCTCCCGTCCTCGCGCGGACCGGAGTTCGTGAGGGTAGCGTACCCCGCCCGCTCGAGGGCCGATTCGTAGAACGCGGCGACCTCGGCAGGGTCGGCATCACCGACGTCCAGCGAGGCGCTGGTGGGGCCGTCGCCGATCTCCGTCGGGCCGGCGCCGGGGAATGCCGGGAACGTCTCGGGCAGGGCATCCCAGATCCGGCCCCAGTCCGTGTCGGTCTGGCTCGGCGGCGAGGGGCGCACGGTCATGCCGGGATCGGTCGGGACGGCCGTTGGTGGGGTGCTCGAGTCGGGCGACGGGGATGGGGTCGGCCCGCCGGACGTCGCCGACGGGGATGGCGACGTCACGTTCGAGCCGCAGGCGGCCGCCACCAGGAGCAGCGGCAGGACCGCGACGGCGAGGGCGCGGCCGGAGCTCCTGGCAGTGTGCATCGTCACCATCCTAGCCCCGGACGTGACAGGACCCCGTCGCCCCCAGAAGCGACAGGGTCCTGCGCTTCGGATTGCCGCCCGCTCACCGGGTGGCAGCCCCGGTCGACCTCCGGTATGCACCGGCGTCGCCATCCCCGTTCCCGGGCTGAGCCCGCGAACGTCAGATTCGCGTGGGTCAGACGCCGCGCGCCGCCTGGACTGCCAGGGCCGCCGGGAGGAGGACGAGGATGAGGAGACCCGCGATGGCGACCATCGCGATCATCCTCGCCACGACGGCGGCAAGGCTGCGGACCTTCGTTCCCACGGCCCTAATGACGCCGAGACCGGCCAGGATGTTTCGTCTCCGGCGGCCGATCTCAACATCGAACAGATGTTCTATACTCTGGCACCCCCACTCGCCCTCTCGAACGCCGGGTCCGCCGTGGTCCAGCCAGCCTTCGCCGAGCTCCATTGCCACTCCAACTTCTCGTTCCTGGACGGGGCCTCGCCGGTCGAGGATCTCGTCGAGCGGGCGGTCGAGCTCGGCCTGACCGGCCTGGCGATCACCGACCACCAGGGTCTCTACGGCGTCGTCCGGTTCGCGGCTGCTGCCCAGGAGACGGGCCTCCACCCGGTCATCGGGGTGGAGATCGAGCTGCTCGATGCCGCCGCCCCGGACCCGTTCCGGATCGTCGTGCCGGCCCGCCGTCCGCAGCGACGCGGCCGGGGGACGACGCCGGCGACCGCCGACCCGGGCCTTCCCGCCGCCGTCGGCGGCAGCCCGGCCCGGCCGCGACCGTCGCGAGCGCGCCTGCCCGGGCACCGGGCGATCGTCAAGGAGGACCTGCGCGGGATCGGGGAGCGGCAGCGTGGACCCCATCTCGTCCTGCTGGCCCGCGACGCGACCGGCTACCGAAGCCTCTGCCGGCTCGTCTCGCGGGCGAACCTCGCCGGGACCAAGCGCGTGCCGCGGTTCGACCAGGCGCTCCTCGAGGAGCACACGACTGGGCTCGTCGCCTTGTCGGGCTGCCGCGAGGGCGAGATCGCGCGGCGGCTCCGGGTGGGCGATCGCGAGGGTGCGGCCGAGGTCGCCCGACGCTATGCCGGGATCTTCGGCCGGGGCGACTCGCCGGCCTCGAGCGGCTTCTTCCTCGAGCTCTCGCACCACCTCCTGCCCGACGACGACTGGCTGGTGGCGGAGACGGCGGCGCTGGCCGCCGAGCTCGGCCTCCCGGTCGTGACGACGAACGACGTGCACCACGCCCGGCCGGAGGATCGCGAGCTCGGCGACGTCCTCGCCGCGATCTTCCACGGCCGGACCCTCGACACCCTCGGGGACCTCCGTCGCCGGGACGGGGAATCGCACCTGAAGTCGGGGGCTCAGCTGCTGGCGATGCCGCCGGGCGAGGCGGCGTTCGCGCGGGCGGACCCGGCCACGGGGCGGGCCTGGGCGGAGGGGATCGCCACGGCGGCCGAGGTCGCCGCCTCGTGCACCGTCGACCTCGGCTTCGAGCAGTACCGCTTCCCGGGCTTCCCGGTGCCGAAGGGCGAGACGGCCTTCTCGTACCTCTCGGAGCTGTGCTGGACGGGCGCCCGCCGCCGCTATCACCCGCTCACCCCGGCCGTGGTCAACCGGCTGGCCCACGAGCTCGGGATCATCGAGCGGGCGGGGCTCGCCGAGTTCTTCCTCATCTGCTGGGACCTCATGCGCTTCGCGAAGGAGCAGGGCATCCCGGCCCAGGGACGGGGCAGCGCCACCAGCTCGATCGTGTCGTACACGCTCGGGATCAGCCGGGTCGAGCCGATCCAGCACAACCTCCTGTTCGAGCGGTTCATCAACGAGGGCCGCACGACCTACCCGGACGTCGACATCGACTTCTCCTCGGAGCGTCGGGAGGAGGTCATCCAGTACGTCTACAACCGCTACGGGCCCGAGCACACCGGGATGGTCTGCAACCTCGTGACGTACCGGGCCCGCTCGGCGGTCCGGGAGGTCGGCTACGCGCTCGGCTTCCCGCGGCCGCTCGTCGACCGGGTGGCCAAGGCCCTCGAGACGTACGACAGCGTCATGGTCCGTCGCGACCTCGAGGCCGACGGTGGCTTCGCCGAGTTCTTTCGTCATCCGGGCGAGGGCGACGCCGCCGCCCGGGCGGGCGACGCGGTGCGGGAGGCCGCCGGCGAGGCCGAGGCCTATGGCCTCGTCGACGGGATGGGCCAGCTCAACAAGCGGGTGCCGCTCGTGGGCAAGGTGCCGCCCTGGCGCCAGCCGTCCAAGCCGGTGGACCCCGCTGCGCCTCCCGCGCCACGCCCGTTCGCGTGGCTCGACGACGAGCATGCGGGCACAGCCGAGGTCCGCACTGCCGCCTCGGCGCCGATCCCAGCCCAATCTCGCCAGATACCAACCCCCGTGGTGGTAAGTGAGCCGGGGGAGACATTTGCCGCCTCGGCGGCCACCGACGGATCGCGGATCATGCCGGCACGAACGTGGGCCGGGATGAATCCGGCTGCGCTGGGCGTGTCGGAAACCGCCGCCGCCGTAGAAGCTGCGCCTACCGCCACTCCCAGTGGTATCTGGCAGGACCACCAGGCTCCCGGGCCGAGCGCCTCGGGGATGTGGGAAGGGGCGCCGGAATCTCCGCCGTCGATCCGGCCCGGCGGGCGCACGGACGACGAGGGCGGCCCGGGCGACACGCCCGCCAGCGTCGCCTGGCTGCGGGCCGGGCGGGGGACGGGCTACGGCGCCGGGCCGAGGCTGCCGCGAGTCCTCGGCCAGGACGTGCAGGTTGCGCCCGGGACGGTCGACGGCAGGCCGATCGACCCGGAATCAGGCGCGGTGGCGCCACCCGCGAGGGCGGTCGATCGCCTGGGCCGGCCGAACCACTGGGATCCGCCCGCGCCCCCCCACAGCGCTCTCGGCCGCGGCGGCGATCGCGGCGGTCACAGCTCCGTGGCCCGGATCGAGCCCGAGCCGGCGCCCCAGCCCCGCGGCGGCTCGACGGTCGGGATGAGCGACTGGGAGCGCTGGCTCGAGCTCTGCGCCCGCATCGACGGCTTCCCGCGCCACCTCAGCATCCACTCTGGCGGGATGCTCGTGACCGCGGCCCCGCTCATCGACATCGCGCCGCTGGAGCGGGCCACGATGCAGGACCGCGTCGTCGTCCAGTTCGACAAGCGCGACGTCGAGGAGCTCAAGCTCATCAAGCTCGACCTGCTCGGCCTGGGGATGCTCGCCGCGATCGACGAGACCCTCCAGCTCATCGAGCACGACTGCGGCACCTGCGTGATCCTCGATGCCATCCCGGAGCAGGTCCCCGAGGTCTTCGCGATGCTCCAGGCGGCCGACACGGTTGGCGTCTTCCAGGTCGAGAGCCGGGCCCAGATGCAGACGCTGCCGAAGTCGAGGCCGGGCTCGCTCGACGACCTCGTCGTGGAGGTCGCGATCATCCGGCCCGGCCCGATCCAGGGCAACGCCGTCCATCCGTACCTCCGGCGGCGGCAGGGCCTGGAGCCCGTGACCTACCTCCACCCGAGCCTGGAGCCGGTCCTCCGCGATTCGAAGGGCGTGATCCTGTACCAGGAGCAGGTCATGCGGATCGCCATCGAGGTCGCGGGCTTCACGCCGGCAGAGAGCGACGGCTTCCGGCGGGCGATGGGCACATGGCGCTCGACCCGCGAGATGGAGAGGCTCCATCAGCGCTTCCACGACGGCTGCATGCGCCAGCCGGGCATGACCGAGGAGGTGGCCGAGGAGCTGTTCCGGCAGGTCGCGGCGTTCGCCAGCTTCGGGTTCGCCAAGAGCCACGCCGCCGCCTTCGCCCGGACGGCCTACGAGTCCTCCTTCCTCAAGCTCTTCTACCCGGCCCAGTTCCTCGTCGGGCTCATCAACGCCCAGCCGATGGGCTTCTACCCGGTCGAGGTCCTCGTCAACGACGCCAAGCGCCACGGGGTCGCGATCCTCCCGGTCGACATCAACGCCTCGTCCTACAAGACGACGACCGAGTGGGCCGGCCGGCCCGGCTGGGCTCTCGCCGGCCCGGCGGGTGACGACGGCTCGCACGACGCGGATCCTGGCGAGCCGATCCCCGCGGGCGCCGGGATCGAGGAGCGGCCGCGGCCGGTCCGGTCCTCGGCCTGCTTCAACCCGATGGCAGCGGCCCGGGATCGATGGGCTGCCGCGGACGCCGTCGGCTGGGGCGTTCGCCTGGGGCTCCACCTCGTGAAGGGCATCGGCGAGCAGCACGAGGAGCTCCTCGATCGCGAGCTGGCCCGCGGGCCGTACGCCTCGCTGGCCGACGTCGTCGAGCGGACCGGGCTGCCCGAGGAGACGATTGAGCGGCTCATCCGGACCGGCGCGCTCGATTCCCTGGGCCGGCCACGGCGCGAGCTCCTGTGGCAGCTCCGCGAGGTCGCCGGGGCGTCACGGGGGCGCGTTGACGGGAAGTCAGTCCGGGCCGGGACGCGGGCGGCGGGGAAGCGCTCGGTTGCGGCCGGGAGGCCGATGGACCTGCGACTGCCGGCCACCGATGCCCCGGACCTGCCCGCGATCAGCGAGCCGGAGCGGATCGGGGATGCCTATGCGGTCGTCGGCCTCGATGCCCGCCGCCAGGTCGTCTCGCTGTTCCGGGGCGCCCTCGATCGGCTCGGGGCGGTGACGAACGCGTCGCTCGCGGATCGGCGGCCCGGACCCGTCCGGATCGGCGGGCTCGTCGTCACCCGCCAGCACCCGATGACCGCCAAGGGCACCGTCTTCCTGGCCCTCGAGGACGAGACCGGGATGGTCAACGTCACCCTCTGGCCGTCGTCGTGGGAGCGCCTCCGCGGGGTGGTCCGCCGCCACGCCCTGCTGCTCGTCGACGGCGAGCTCCAGCGCGAATCGTCGGTCGTCAACGTCGTGGCCAACGAGGTCCGGCCGCTCCCCGAGCTGGCGACGGCGGCCGGTGGTCCGGAGCGGCCGGACGGCGTCCGCCAGCTCGGCCACGCCGGGATGCGCCGGCTGGGCTGACGGCCCTGCGATCAGCCCCGGGCGGGGCGGCCGGAGCGCGGGTTCGTCTGGCGGCGCTGCTGGGCGCGCGTGTTCGAGAGGTTCAGGAACCGCCGGTACCAGGCAGCGGCCGCTGCGAAGAAGATGCCCGACACCGGGCCGATCGAGATGGCCGACAGGACGGCCTGTTCCTGGGCGCCGGGCTCGATCGGCGTTGCCGCAGCGGCCGGCACGACCAGGTAGACCACGGCGGTGAACGCCGCGACATCGATGAGCGACACGATGAGACCGAGCAGGTAGCTCGCCCGCTTGGCGAAGAACCCGACCAGGAAGATCGGGGCCATCGCCGGCGGATACAGGAGCGACTGGTAGAGGAACGCCGAGATCGTGCTCTGCTGGTCGACCGCGACGGCCACGGCCCCGACCCCGATGAGGCCGAGGGCGCCGAGGAACGACCGGGTCCGGAGCAGTCCGGGCAGTGCCGCGATGTCCTCGCGGATATTGGCCCGGCGGTAGGCGCCCCGGAACGCCCCGGTCAGGCTCGGTCGCGGAGGAACGGCCGCCGTTGCCGGGCGCTGGCCCCGAGTCTGGGCCGCAGGCGTCTCCTCCTCGGGATCCAGGCCCTCGATATCCCCGGAGATCGTCTGCCGGTAGCGGCGGCGCGCGTCGGCGCGGTCGGTGCGCTTGGCACGGGCCACGGGTTGCTCCTCGATAGCAGGTGGGGTTGGCGGTGCTCGCGCCACCCGGCGGGCACCTCGGGTGGTGTGATCGTACGGTGTGATCGTACGCGGTCGGCCCGGACGGCGCGGCTGGCGCGCTGCTCGGTGGGCGTGGCTGCCGCCCGCGGCGGATCAGAGGGTGACTGCGGGGTGACTGGCAGGTGAGCCGGGAGTGAGCGGCGGGTGAGTCGCTGACGAGCCGCCGATGAGTGGCGGACAACTCGCCGGTGAGGCCCGGGTTGCCGGTGGGTGAGGGCGGCCTGCTAGAACGTCGCCAGCCGTCCTGCCCGGCGCCACGAGCCTGCCCGCCCCGGAGGTCGTTCCGTGGAACGCGCTCGCGCTGCGGCGTCGGTCGCCATCCTCGCTCTCTTCGTCGCGGCGGCGACGGTCCTCGCGGTCGCGCCCCCGATCACCGCGCCAGCAGCGGTCGAGCCGGCCGCGGTCGTCGGCTGGCCCCCGGCGACGCTCGTCGTGACGGAGGTCCAGACCGGCGGCGCGTCCGCCTCGGACGAGTTCGCGGAGATCGGCAACATGGGCTCGACGGCGGTCGACCTCGCCGGCCTCGAGATCGTCTACGTGACCTCGACGGGCGGGACGGTGACCAGGAAGGTCACCTGGACCGCGACGACGCCGCTCGACCCCGGGCGCCACCTCGTCATCGCCAACGCGCTTGGTGCCTTCGCCTCCATTGCCGACGCGACGTACAGCGGCGGCTTCGCGGCGACCGGGGGATCGATCGTCCTCCGGGCGGTGGACGGGGCGCCCATCGATGCCGTGGGCTGGGGCGATGCCACGAACGCTTTCGTCGAAGGCACGCCGGCGGGCGCGCCACCGGCCGGATCGAGCCTCGAGCGACGACCCGGCGGGACGGCCGGCAACACGACCGACACGAACGACAGCGTGGCCGACTTCTTCATCCAGGCGAGCCCGAACCCCCAGAACCTGGCGGCGCCGCCGATTCCCGTCCCCGGGTTCACGCCGAGCCCCTCGTCCGAGACGCCGGCACCGACGCCCACGCCACCTGCCGACCCTTCGGCCGAGCCCTCGGCGACGCCGACCTCGTCGCCCTCGTTCACGCCCGCACCCGATCCGGGGTCGCCCGAACCCACGGCGACCATGTTGCCCAGCCCAGTTCCCACGCCGACGCCCGCTCCAACCGCCTCGCCGAGTCCGACGCCCGGTCCGACCGCCGCTCCGACGACGGTGCCGACGCAGAGCCCCCCGCCCGCGCCGACAGCCACGGCGACCGTCGAGCCCAGCCCGTCGCCGGCGCCCCTGCCGATCCTCGAGGCCCGCGCCCTGGCTGACGGGTCCAGCGCCGTCGTGGTGGGCATCCTGACGACCGACCTCGGGGCCCTCGAGAGCGGTCGCTCCGGCTTTGTCCAGGACGCGACGGCCGGGATCGCGGTCTACCTCGACGTGGCGCTCGTCGCGCCGCTCCCGGCCGGGACCACGGTCCGGCTCGAGGGCACGCTCGACGAGCGATACGGGGCGCGAACGCTGCGCGTCGCGGTCGCCGACCTGACGGACCTGGGACCAGGTGTCATCCCTGATCCCGAGGACGTCGGCACGGGGATCGTCGCGGAATCGCTCGAGGGAATCCGGGTCACGGTCTCGGGGCCGACCGTCGGCGCTCCGACCAGCTACGCGGACGGGCTCGGGATCCTCGTCGACGACGGCAGCGGCCCGGTCCGGGTCATCGTCGGGCCGGACGCACTTGCCGGCAACACGCTGCCGTCGGGCACCTTTATCCGGGCTGCCGGCCCGGTGGGGCAGCGCGACAGCACCGGGACGGGCACATCCGGCTACCGGATCCACGCCACCGAGCCGGGCGAGCTGGAGCTCGTCGCCCCGCCACCCACCCCGACCCCGACGCCGACGCCGAGCGCGCCGCCGACGCCCGTCCCGAGCGCATCGGCGTCGACCTCGCCCCTTCCCACCGCGACGCCCACGCCCACGCCGTCCCCGACCGCCCCGCCGACGATCTCGGTCGCCGAGGCCCGGGGCCGCCCCGTCGGATCCGTCGTCACGGTGACGGGCGACGTCACGGCCGAGGCCGGCCGGCTCGGGACGCCGTCGATCCTGGCCATCGGCGACTCGACCGGGGGCATCCTCGTCCGCGTCCCGGACGGGATCCCGGCGCCGTCCCGCGGCACGCGCATCACGGTCACCGGCCAGCTCTCGGCACCGTACGGCCAGCTCGAGCTCCGACCGGCCACGACCGGCGTCTGGGTCCTCGGTCCGGGGGCTGCACTGACCCCGCTCGCGATTGCGGCGGCCGAGCTCGGCGAGCCCACCGAAGGTCGCCTGGTGATCCTCGTCGGGACCGTCAGCGCGGCGCCCCGGAAGAGCACCAGCGGCGACCTCTCCATCGATCTAGTCGACGCGGCCGGGACACCGTTCCGGGTCATGACCGACGCGTCGAGCGGCATCGAGGCCGCCGACCTGGGCAGGGGCTCCACCGTCCGGCTCGTCGGGATCGTCGGTCAGCGGGCATCGAAGAAGGACGCCCTCGACGGCTACCGGGTCTGGATCCGCGATCGCGCCGACATCGAACCGACCGGGAGCGACGGTAGCGGCGGGTCGCAGGAGCCACCGACCGGCCCGGGCGCGACCGTGCTCACCATCGCCGCGACCCGACGCCTGCCCGACGATGCCCCGGCCGCTGTCGAGGGCGTGGTCACCGCGGGCCCGGGCCTCCTCGACGACGACGGGCGGCGGATCGTGATCCAGGATGCAACCGGTGGCATCGAGGTCTACCTCGCCGCCGGCGAGAGCGGCCCTGCGATCGGGACCAGGATCCGCGTCAGCGGCACGATCGGGCACGCCTGGGATGCGCCGCGCCTGCGCGCCACCGAGGTCACGATTCTCTCGACCGGTGCGGACGTCGGGCCCCGGATCCTGACCGGCGCCCCGGGCGAGGCGATCGAATGGCAGCTCGTCCGGGCGGCAGGCACGATCGCCGACGTCACCAGGCTCGGCGACCGTTGGCGAGCCGACATCCGGGTCGGCAGCACGACCATCCTCGTGACCGGACTCGCCGGCAGCGGCATTGCCTCGACGGCGCTGGTCGAGGGCCGGGCCGTCACCGTGACCGGGATCATCCGACGGCCGTACCCGTCTGCGACCGACCGCCGCTGGAGCGTCGTCCCGCGGGGGCCCTGGGACCTCGCCGTGGGTCCCGCGACGGGCAGCGGCGGGGGCTCGATGGGCGCCAGCGGCGAGTCCTCGGGCGCGGCAGGACCCGGCGCCGCCGCAGCCTCGCCGGCACCCTACGCGGACGTCCCGACCGTCGACCTGGCGACGCTGGCCGACCACCTCGGGGAGCTGGTCCGGATCGGTGGCCTCGTCGTTGCCCGGACCGCTGGCGGGTTCACTATCGACGATGGCACCGCGATCGGCCGGGTGGAGCTGCACGGAGACGCAGCGGCCTTCCTCCGGCTCATCGAGTCCGGCCAGGCGCTGGGGATCGTGGGTCGCGTGGCGTCCGACGGCAGCGGCAACCTCCTCGTCGTGGCCTCGGACCCGGTGGGCCTCGTCCGGTTGGGTTCGCTCGGCGAGTCGGTGCCGCTGGCGGCCGCGACCGAGCCCTCGCCCGATCCCGAGGCGTCCGGCGGGCCGGTCGCGGCGGCGGGGCTCGGCAATCCGCTGCGGGACCTCGACGGCGGGTGGCTCGGGCTCCTCGGGGTGGTCATCGCCTCGTTCGGGTCGCTCATCCTGACGATCGCCCGCCGGCGGCGGGGCAACCTCGGGCTCCGGCGCCTGGTGGCGGCCCGGCTGGCCGGCCTCGGGCCCGTCCAGGAGGCGTCGAACGAGGGTCGTTGACGCCGGATGCGGGGTCGGCCGGGCGGCTCGCGAGGTCGCCCGGCCCATAGATCGGGCTCGTGCCCGGGCGGTTCGCGAGGTCGCCCAGCGACTCGATCGCGACGGTGCTCAGGTGGGCGCTCGAGCCCGTCGCTCGGCTCGCACTCGCGCCGATCTCGAGCCAACCCCGGGCCGAGCGTGGCGCGAGCTCGATTGAGCGTGCTTGACGCCCGTTTGAACGTGCGTCTACCCTTGCCCGAGCCTCGCACCGCGAGGCGGGCGCCACGAACGAGGAGAGTTGGGCTTGCCGGTCGCGGACCACCGCGTCGCGCTCCCCGTCGGGGAACGGCAGTACCACATCGATCTCGGCCCCGGCGAGCTGGCCGAGTACATCCTCCTCCCCGGCGACCCCGATCGAACCTCGCGGATCGCGACCCTCCTCGACTCGATCGAGCTCGAGCGCCGCCATCGAGAGTTCGCCAGCGTCACCGGGTCATACAAGGGCCTGCGGGTCTCGGTCGTCTCGACCGGCATCGGGACCGACAACGTCGAGATCGTCGTTGCCGAGGCGCTTGCGATCACGCAGCGCCCCACCTTCATCCGCGTCGGCTCGTCCGGTGGTCTCCAGCCGGAGATGGCACTGGGCGACCTCGTCATCACCACCGGCGCGGTCCGCCTCGAGACGACGACCAGCTGGTTCGTCCATGACGGCTACCCGGCCGTTCCCGACTACGAGGCCGTGTGCGCGCTCATCGAGGCCGCTCACCGCCTGGGGCACAGGTATCACCTGGGGATCACCGCGACAGCACCCAGCTTCTTCGGAGCGCAGGGACGGCCGATCCCCCAGCTTCCCATCCGATACCCTGACCTCGCGGAGGAGATGGCGCGGCAGCGCGTCATGAACTTCGAGATGGAGGCATCGGCACTGCTCGTGCTCGCGGGCCTGGCGCGTTGCCGCGCGGGGGC
>SCUO01000094.1 GCA_004297395.1 Chloroflexota bacterium
GGCGGCTGAACGACCCGGTCGCCATCGGCGACCTGTTCACGCTCGACGTGCGCTATGCGTTCGACCCCTTCAGCGAGGCCGTGGTGGGCCGCGCGGCCGTCGTCGCGGCGTGGCTCGCCGAGCCGGACGAGCCCGGGTCGTGGGAGGCGGACTACGAGGTCCTTGCCGTTGACGGGGACACCTTCGTCGCCCATGGGCGAACGCGCTACCTGACCGACGACCGGACGGACGTCGACCGCGAGTTCGCCAACGTCTTCGTCTGTCGATTCGATGCCGAGGGGCGCTGTCGCGAGTTCACGGAGTGGTACATGCGCCGCCGCCCGGAGGCGATCCCGGACTGACCGACAACGGTTGATGCGAGAGGTGTACCCTGCCCTCTCTTCGACCGCCCGTCGCAACCAAGAGGTCTGCCCGATGCCCCGAACCGTCCGCGGCGCGCTGGTCCAGGCGAGCTGGACCGGCGACAAGGAATCGATGATCCAGAAGCACGAGGAGCGCGCCCACGAGGCCGCCAAGCAGGGCGCCCAGTTCATCCTGTTCCAGGAGCTGTTCTACGGGCCGTACTTCTGCCAGGTCCAGGACGCCAAGTACTACAGCTACACCGAGCTGATCCCGGACGGCCCCACCACCAGGCGCATGCAGGACCTGGCGAAACAGACCGGCATGGTCGTGGTCGCCCCGATGTACGAGGAGGACGAGCGGGCAGCCGGCATCTACTACAACACCGCCGCCGTCATCGATTCGGACGGGACGTACCTGGGCAAGTACCGCAAGACGCACATCCCGCACGTGAAGGGCTTCTGGGAGAAGTTCTACTTCCGGCCCGGCAACCTGGGCTATCCGGTGTTCGAGACCGCGGTCGGCAAGGTCGGCGTCTACATCTGCTACGACCGCCATTTCCCGGAAGGCGCCCGGGCGCTCGGCCTCAACGGCGCGGAGATGGTCTTCATCCCGAGCGCGACCTCACGCGGCCTGTCCGAGTACCTGTGGCGGGTTGAGCAAGTCAGCCACGCCCTGGCCAACGGCTACTTCGTGGGCACCATCAACCGGGTCGGGGTCGAGAAGGAGATCGGCGACGACGACTTCTACGGCCAGAGCTACTTCGTCGACCCCCGCGGCCAGTTCATCGGCGCGGTGGGCGATCCGTATGCCGAGGAGTTGATCCTTCGGGACATGGACCTCGATGTCATCCAGCAGGTCCGCCAGACGTGGCAGTTCTACCGCGACCGGCGCCCCGACCAGTACGGGGACCTGGTCCGCCCGTAGGGTCAGCCCAGGGCCGAGGGACCCCTGGCCGCCGACGCACAGAAACGGAGCGCCGTGATGCAGTTCGGATTCACGCTCAGGCCGGATCACCCGTTGGAGCGGACCGTCTCGCTGGCGAAGCTCGCCGAGGCAGCCGGTTTCGAGTACGGCTGGATCTTCGACTCGCACGTGATCTGGCGAGATCCGTACCCACTCCTGATGCTCATGGCCCAGGCGACCACCCGGATGCGGCTCGGCACGTGCGTCACGAATCCAGCGACCCGGGAGCCGTCCGTCACTGCCTCGGCGCTCGCGGTCCTCAACGAGGTGTCGGGCGGGAGGATGGACCTCGGCATCGGCCGGGGTGATTCGGCCCGGCGCGTGCTCGGCAAGCCGCCCACCTCGATGAAGGACCTCGAGGAGGCGGTCCATGTCATCCGGGCCCTCGTCGAGGGCCGGGCCATCGAGTTCGAAGGCACCACCCTCCAACTGCCGTGGACGACCGGTGACCGGCTGCCCGTGTGGATCGCCGGGTATGGGCCGGTCGCCCTGAAGTTGACCGGCCGGATCGCGGACGGAGCCATGATCCAGATCGGCGATCCGGACCTCGTCCGCTGGTTCGGGTCGCAGGTCAAGGCGTCGGCCGCCGAGTCAGGACGAAACCCCGACAGCGTGATGGTCATGGCCGCGGCGCCGGCCCACGTCGGCGACCTGGCCGACGCCCGCGACCGGACGCGCTGGTTCCCGGCGCTCGTCTCGAACCACGTCGTCGATCTCGTGAATCGCTACCCGCGCGAGGACCTGCCGCCGGAGCTGACCCAGTACATCCGCGACCGGGAGGGTTACGACTACCTCCATCACGCCGAGGTCGGCAGCTCGAACGCGGCCTTCGTGACCGACGAGATCGTCGATCGCTTCTGCCTCGTCGGGACGGCGGACCAGCACATCCAACGGCTGCGCGACCTGGCCGCGGCCGGGGTCGACCAGTTCAACCTTTACCTGATGAACGGAGGCGAGGAAGAGCAGATCGAGATCTACGGGCGGGAGATCATCCCGGCCCTGCGCGACGTGGCGGCCGCGACGGCCTAGCTCGATCGGAGGCGACAGGCATGGACAAGAAGGCCAAGACCCCCAAGAAGCCGAAGCAGAACAAGCCCAAGCCCGCCCGCTGACCGCCCGCTGACCGCCAGGCGGCGGCGCCGGCCCGAAACCGGTGTCCCCGGACACCGGGCGCGCCGGCTTGACCGCCGTCGCGGTGTGGTCCGGACCGGTCCGGTTGGCTGGGTAGCACTTCCAGCCCTCTCGACGCTGGGACCCCCATCGAGCGCACAGTCACTCCCCGAGGATCGGCAGGGGGTGTGCGCCAATGGGATGGATCGGCCAGCAGCTCGGCGGCGGAGGCCGCTCGGCCCGGGATCCGTGGTGGGATCCTGACGGCCGGAGCCGGCGCCGGAACCGGTCGCGGCGGCTCGTCCTCGTGGCACTCGTCGCCCTCGCCCTGGCATCGCTGACGCTCGGCCTCCAGGCCCGCATCGCGCGCGCTGCGACGACCGTCAATCTCGACCAGTGGGCCTCGCTCGACGACGCCTGGCAGAACGGCAACCTCAACGGCAACAACGCTCGCTATCCCGAGGGCGGGATCGTGCCCTTCCGGGTCGCCTTCGAGGGCTTGGCGGCGGGCAGCCACGTCGTCCACATCAACTACGACTTCACGGCCGGCGGCCACAAGGCCTACGACTTCCTGGCCACCTGGAACGTCACGAACGCGAATGGCGAGATCTGCTCGGCGAGCGGCGGCGGGATCTCGTCGATGTGCCCGTCGCTGCCCAGCCCATCGACCTACGCCTTCCCGGCCGACCCGTACGTCGCCGACGGCCTGAGCGTAACGACGGCCCAGGTCTACTCCGGCGCACCTCGCAGGCTGACGCTCTGGGGCGGGACGATCACCTCGATCAGCGGTCCCGTCCACGCCGGCTCGCCGGACGGCAACAGCACGGCCGATTTCACCGTCCGCTTCACCAGCACCGCCAGCGCCGTGCTCATGGCCTGGGGCGGCCACCTGGCCCAGTCGGCCTTCTGGAACCTCGCCGGCGGCGGATCCCGCGACGGGGCGGGCGAGGTGTCCGGCGCGCCGTGGCATATGCGGACCCTCCAGCTCGACGGCAGCGGCAACAAGAACCAGGATCGGAGCATCCAGCCGAGCGCGATCGTCGGCGAGCTGCCGCCGTTCGCCCTGGCTCCGCCCACACCCGCTCCGGCGGCCCCGGGCCCCGGTTCCACGCCGCCCCCGGCCGTCGCCGCGCCGACGTCGCCGGGCGGCTCGCGGGTCACGCCGCCGCCGACCACGACCCGTCCGGTCGAGCGAGCCTCCTCCGACGAATCCGACGTAGCCGTCGTTGCCGCGTTCCTCGCCGCCGGCGGCCTGATGTTCGCCTGGATTTTGGGCCACCGTCGGCGCGCGCTTCGCAGGCGCGATCCCTGACCGACGTCACTGGTCGGTGGCGCCCACGCCGGGCGCCGCCGGCGACCTGATGCTTGACGTTCGCCCACCGCGGGCGTGCGCGACCCTCGATGGCCGGCGGCCGGCTTCGGTACGATGGGCATCGAACTGACGCCGCGTCACCGCGATGCGGGCGTCGCCTCGATGTCGAGCGCTCGGCGCCCCGGCCGGCAATGGGAGGACTGCCCGCGATGCGCACCCTCATCACGAACGGCACGATCGTCACGGCCGACGGGTCGTACACGGCCGACGTCCTCATCGACGGCGAGACGATCGCCGCGATCGGCGCGGGCATGGCCGGCATGGCCGGCATGAACCAGGTCGACGAGACGATCGATGCCTCCGGCCGCTACGTGATCCCGGGTGGCATCGACGTCCACACCCACATGGAGCTGCCGTTCGGCGGCACGTTCGCGAAGGACACCTTCGAGACCGGCACCCGGGCGGCTGCCTTCGGCGGCACGACCTCGATCGTCGACTTCGCCGTCCAGTCTCGCGGCGCCTCGCTCCGGGCCGGGCTCGATGCCTGGCACGCCAAGGCCGAAGGCAACGCGGTCGTGGACTACGGCTTCCACATGATCATGAGCGACGTCAACGACGACACCCTGGCCGAGATGGACCAGCTCGTGGCCGAGGGCGTGCCCGACTTCAAGCTCTTCACCGCCTACCCGGGCGTCTTCTTCAGCGACGACGGGGCGATCTTCCGGGCGATGCAACGGACCGCGAAGAACGGCGGCCTGATCATGATGCACGCCGAGAACGGCCTGGCCATCGACGTCATCGCGGCCGACACGGTGGCCGCCGGCACGACCGACCCCATCGGCCACGGCCTCGCTCGCTATTCGGTCCTCGAGGGCGAGGCGACGAACCGGGTGATCCGCCTGGCCCAGGCGGCCAAGGTGCCCGTCTACATCGTCCATCTCTCGGCGCGAGAGGCGCTGGACGCCGTCCGGATGGCCCGCGACGAGGGGCTGCCGGCCTTCGCCGAGACCTGCCCCCAGTACCTCTTCCTGAGCCTCGACGACCTGGGCCACGGCTTCGAGGGCGCGAAGTTCGTCTGTTCGCCGCCGCTCCGGACGGTCGACCACCAGCCGGAGCTGTGGAAGGGTCTCGTCAGGGACGACCTTCAGGTGGTCTCGACCGACCACTGCCCGTTCGATTTCCACGGCCAGAAGGACCTCGGGAAAGGCGATTTCCGAAAGGTTCCCAACGGCCTGCCGGGCGTCGAGGACCGGGTCGACCTCCTCCACGACGGCGGCGTGGTGGGCGGTCGGATCACGAAGGAGCGTTGGGTGGCGATCACCTCGACCGCCCCGGCCAAGCTCTTCGGGATGTACCCGCGGAAGGGCGCCGTGGCGGTCGGCTCGGACGCCGACCTCGTCATCTACGACCCCAACCGGAAGCGGACGATCTCGGCGGCCAGCCACCACATGGCCGTCGACTACTCGTGCTATGAGGGCCGGACCGTCCAGGGCGCCAGCGACATCGTCATGAGCCGCGGCTCGGTCGTCGTCCGGAACGGCGAGTTCACCGGGCGCAAGGGTCACGGCCAGTTCATCCGCCGCTCCCTCGCCGACCACGCCCGGATGGCCTAGGGCAAGGTCCAGGCGACCGACGCGTGACCCCGCCCTCGACCCTCCGCATCCAGGCCGACCTCGGCCGGCTCCGGGACGTCCGGCGCTTCGTGCGCGAGGTCGCCCCGGGCCTCGGCGCCGACGAGCTCGCCGTTCGCGACCTCGTCCAGGCCGTCGACGAGTGGGTCACCAACGTCGTCGTCCACGGCTACCGCGGCGCCGGCGGGCCGATCGAGCTGGAGCTTGCCCGCTCGGGCGACGAGATCGTGGCCCGCGTCCGCGACGCGGCGCCGGCCTTCGATCCGGCCACCGCCCCGGCCTTCGACCCGGACCTGCCCCTCGAGCGGCGCCCGGCCGGCAAGATGGGCATCCACCTGATCCGCCTGCTGTGCGACCGGTTCGAGCACCGCGTGCCGGCCGGCGGCGGCAACGAGAACGCCATGGTCAAGTCGACGAGGACGGCCCCGAACAGGACTGGAGGAGCAGCGTGAACACGACGATCGACCGGGTCTCGCCGGAGGTCGCCGTCCTGGCCCTGGACGGCGAGCTCGATGCGTCGAACTACCGGGAGCTCATCACCACCGGCAGCAGCCTGTACGCCGACGGGGCGCGCTCGCTGATCCTCGATCTGTCGAATCTCGCCTACATGTCGAGCTCCGGGATCGTGGCCCTCCATTCGCTGGCCCTCATCTTCCGGGGCCAGCTGCCGCCCGACCCGGAGGCCGGCTGGGCCGCCATCCACGCCGTCAGCGCCGATACCGCGGCCGGTGAGGCGGCCGACCAGGTCCGCCTGGTGAACCCCACGCCGGCCATCGACTCGGTCCTCGAGCGGACCGGCCTGCGCCGCATCCTGCCCGTCTACCCCGACCGGAACGCGGCGATCGCGGGCTGAGGTTGGCTCGGGTCCGGCGGCGCGGGCCGAGGACGGCCGGGTCGCGACAGGACCGGCCGACAGCCAGCGGGCGATCACGATGACCCAGCTCGACGACCTCCTGGCCGACGCCTCGCTGGCGAGCCTGCTGGCGCTCGCCTCGGCCGCCGCAGGCGGGGCCGACATCGGCGTCATCGATCCGGAAGGCCGGCTGCTCGCCGGCCGCGAGGTCCGGTCGGTCGCCGCCCGGCGCAGCCCGGTGACCCTCGACGGCGAGGTGGTGGGCCTGGTCGTCGGCGAGGAGTCCGTCGCCCCGGAGCTCTCGGTCCTCGTCGGCTGCGCCCTCGAGATGGCCCTCGTCGGCGCCCGCGTCCAGGCCGAACGGGCCCGCGTCGGCCAGGAGCTCGCGATCGGGCGGCGAATCCAGGCGGCGCTCCTGCCGCGTCGCTTCCCGGACGCCGACGGCTGGACCTTCGCGGCCCGCTACGAGCCCGCCCGCGAGGTCGGCGGCGACCTGTTCGACGTCTTCCCGGTCCGGGGTGCCCTCGACCGGATCGCCCTGGTGATCGCCGACGTCACCGGCAAGGGCATCCCGGCGGCCGTGCTCATGGCCGACGTCAAGGCTCTCCTCCACGCCGCCATCGACAACGCCGAGGCCCCGGCCGAGGCGCTTCGCCGGGTGAACGCGGTCCTCGTCCACGAACGCCAGAGCCCGCTGTTCGTGACCGCCGCGCTGCTCGTGATCGACGTCGCGACGGGTTTGGTCCGGTACGCCCTCGCGGGGCATGAGCCGCCGCTCGTGGCCCGCCGCGCCGGCCGCGTCGAGCCCCTCGAGGCAGACGGGCCGATCCTGGGTGCATTCGCCGATTCCGCGTTCGAGGAGCGCGAGACGGTCCTCGAGCCGGGCGACGCGGTGACCCTGTACACGGACGGGATCACCGATGCCCGGAGCCCCGCGCGCGACTTCTATGGCGAGGACCGGCTCCTGGCACTCGTCGGCGGGGCCTGTGGCCGGCCGGCGGAGACCATCGCCCAGGCCATCACCGACGACGTCACCGCCTTCCGCGGCGAGGCCGAGCCGTTCGACGACCTGACCCTCCTCGTCGTGGAGCGCCGCCCGGCCTGATCGGTGCCCCGCGTCAGCGCGGACGCCGGCCCGCGAGGCGGGCGGGCGCCGCGCAGACCCGGGCTGCCAGCTATTGCGACGCGTGGCGGGTACTCGATCTGCTACGGTGGAGACCAGATCGGAGGTCGCAGGCGGCGGCAGCGTTGGCGCCGTGCTCCCGATCCACGCCCGTCAGGGACACCCCGTCCCCGACCCGAATGTGTGCGCACGCGCCCCTTCGCACCCGAGCGCCCCCGACTGCCCCGGATCCGAGCGACCCGATGCGGATGCCCCACATCCGCGTCACCCGAGGGAGGAACCCCGTCGATGGGCGACGACGAGCCGAATCCGTACACCGTCCTGCAGGTCGACCCGACGGCCGATCAACAGGTGATCCGGGCGGCCTACCGGGCGCTGGCCCGCATCTATCACCCCGACATCGGCCATCCCCAGTCGCGCTCGCGGATGGTCGACATCAACCGGGCGTGGGAGCTCCTCGGCGACGCGAACCGTCGGACCGAGACCGATCGTCACCTCCGGTCCCGCGCCGGCCGAGCCGCCAAGGACGCCTCGATCGGGCCGGATGCGTACGCGCGGCGACCAGCGAGCTCGGCCGGACCCGGCGAGGCGATGCCCGCCACCTCGATCTGGCTCCAGCGCCAGCCCAACCGGCGCGTCGTCAACAACTGGGGCGGCGGAGCCGCCGGGCCGCCGCCGGGGCGGCCGTGGGGCAGCATCGTCGACTTCGGCATCTACCGTGGCTGGTCGATCGGCGAGGTCGAGCGCGTCGATGCCGGCTACCTGGCCTGGCTGGCGGAACGCCCGGAGGGCCGCCCGTACTGGTCCGAGATCGCGGCGCTCCGGGCTCGCTCCGCAGCCCAGGCGATCGGTCGGGCGCGGCAACCCGTCCGGCGGCGATTCTTCGGCCTCGGCTGAGGCCCGGCGCCTCGGCCCGGTCGGACGCGCTCAGCCGAGGCGGGGGCGTCCCATCGCGGTCCGGTAGAGCTCGTTGAAGTCGAACAGCAGGCGGTCGTTGCGGGGATAGACCCCGGTCCGGTAGGCGCGCGAGGCCACCCCGCGCTGGGCCCGCTCGCAGACCGCCCAGTCCTGGCGACTGATGAGGTCCCACAGCTCGACCACCGGCGTGGGGTCGAAGCCAGGCGCGGCGATCGTCTCGGGCCGGAACAGGAACTCCGAGGTCACCGTGGTGTGGCCCGGCGACCGGGGC
>SCUO01000095.1 GCA_004297395.1 Chloroflexota bacterium
CGTCGTTGACTGAGCGCATCGGGCCAGCTCATGCGTCTGGTTCATCGATCGGCGCCCGTCCACGCTCAGCCAACCCTCCGATTCGGCGGGAATCGTGCCCGGCCACGCTCGTCTGTCGCGGATCTGATGAGCCAGCCGCATCACGGCGGCGGAGCGAGGAGCCGCGACCGATGTGGCTCCCGGACGCCGGGGCTGTCAACAGCGTGTCCGCTCATCACCGCTAGGCGCCGCGGCGGACCAGAACCCGTTCAGGCCGGCTTGACGACCGACGGCTGGGGCCCCGGTCCAGGCCCGGGCCCCGGGTCGAGAGCCGACCGCCCCAGGCTGAACGGCTCGATCGCGATGCCCAGGGCAACGACGATCAGGATGGTGATCCCCGCCCCGACCAGGTCGAAGGTGGTGTGGAGGAACGCCCCGCTCGCCCCGCTCGGCGCTCGCAGGACCGGGAAGGCGAGCGCGATCAGCAGGACGACGAGGCCGATGATGATCGACGCGGCGCCGGCGCCCACGACCACGGCGCGCACCCGGCGATTGATGCGGCCGCCAGCCGTCGGCCGGACGTAGCCGGCGCGGGCGAGGACCACCAGCGCTGCCGCCGCGAACGCCGTGACCACCAGCACGGCCCCGAGGGCGTCGCTCATCCGATGCCAGCCGGCGAT
Source organism: Chloroflexota bacterium (assembly GCA_004297395.1). Classification (GTDB taxonomy): domain Bacteria; phylum Chloroflexota; class Limnocylindria; order Limnocylindrales; family CSP1-4; genus UBA5189. The sequence goes on from SCUO01000095.1 coordinate 660, forward strand.
CTGGGTCGCCTGGCCGATGATGGCCGCGAGGAGCGCCGCGGCCGGCATCGCCAGCCAGCGCAGTCGTCCGGGGCTCACCAGCAGAAGAGCGACCGCAACGGCCGTCGCGGCGGCGGTCGTCCCGCTCGGGAACGAGTTGCGCAGGAGCCAGGCTGGACCCTGGACGAGCGCCGGCCTCGGCAGCAGCTCCTTGAGGATCTCGGTCGCGATGACGGCGGCGACCATGGCACCCACGACGGTGAGCCCGAGGGTGCTCCGGCGGCGCGTCGACGCGGCGAGGACGACGAGGACCATCGCCAGGGCGAACGGGAGGAGACGGACGAGGGACAGCTGGCCGAGCGAATCGGCGCGATCCGCGGCGCTCCTGAGGGCCGCCCCCTCGAGCCCGAGGTTCTCGATCCGCTGGCCGGCCTCGGTCTGGACGAAGACCGCATAGACGAGCACCAACAGCGCGATCGCCAGGAGACCTGCGATCGCGAAACGGGCCACCGGCGCGGCGAGCCGGCGTGGCGGCCCTCCGGGCGTCGACGTCGCCAAAGCCGTCGCGTCGCGGGCCGGCGACGCGGAGCGCCTCCGCCAGGGGCCGCCCTCGTGGCTCATGCGATCTCCCTTCCGTCCCGGCAAGGATGCCAGCGGCCCACCGGGCGGCACAAGCCTGACCGACCCCGATCCAGGCGCGGGCCGCCCGGTATCCTCCGGCGATGGAGACGATCGAACCCACCAATCCCGAGGCGCCGCTCCCGGGCCCACCGAGCCCCTGGGCCAGCACCGAGATGCCATCGCGGCGTGGCGGACCGCCGTACCACATGACGGACATGATCCGGGCCGAGCCGGGGCTGGCTCGAAGGCTCCTCGCGACCCTGGCCCGGCCCGGCAGCCCGGCCGACCTCCTGGCCGGTGCGATCGGTGCGGCGGCCACGGCGGGCCGGCCGGTCCTCGTCGTCGGCTGCGGGACGAGCGAGCACGGGGCGCTGGCGTTCGCCGAGATCCTCCGGGACGCAGCCCGGGCCGCCGGTCTCCCCTGGACGCTCGGGGCGGGCGGGGCGGCCACCGCGGTCCAGGCCTTCGAGGCCTCCCTCGAGGCCGCCCAACCGGGGCCCGGCGGGCTCGTCATCGCGATCAGCCACGAGGGCGCGACCTGGGCCACCAACCGGGCCCTCGAAGCGGCTCGGGCGGCGGGTTCCACGACGGCCGTCGTGACGGTCAGCGGGGCCTCGCCGGCGGCGGCCCTGGCAGACATCGTTGTCGCCACCGACGAGCTCGACCAGAGCTGGTGCCACACGGTTGGCTACCTGTCGCCGATCCTGGTCGCTGCCGCCGTGGGGGCGCACCTGTCGGATGCGGAGCTCGATCGTGATGCCGCCGCGACGCTGCTCGCCGCCGGCCTCGCCACCGAGGCCGTGGCGGCCACGGACCGGCTGGCCGCCGCGCTCGCCGACGACGGTGTACGCCGGCTCATCGTCGTCGCCTCCGGCGCCGACCGAACGGCGGCCCGGGAGCTGACCCTCAAGGTCGAGGAGGGCGTCCATCTGGCGGCGGCGATGCGAGATCTCGAGACACTGCTCCATGGCCATCTCGCCGGGATCGATGCGCAGACGGGCCTCGTCCTCGTCCTCACCGATCGTGCCGGCCGCGGCCCGCGGATCGCCCGCGCCCTCGGCGTCCTGCGCGCCGCCCGCGAGCTCGGCCTGCCGACCGGCGCGATCCTCGCCGACGTCGCGGGCGAGGCCGTGGATCCGGCGCTCACCCCCGCCGGCCGCGTCAGCGTGCCCGATGCCCCGACCCTGCCCGCCCCCGTGGCCTCGCTCCTGGCCTCGGCCGTCCCGCTGCAGCTCCTCACCGAGCGGCTGGCGATCGCCCGGGGCGTCGACCCGGACCCGATCCGCCGCGACGAGCCCCGCTACCTCGCCGCCGCCGAGACGGCCGAGTGACCCGGCGCGCTCGTCGGCGCCGAGGCTCGTCGTCTCGGCTGACGGCTCTGGATCATCGAGCGCGGCGCGACGAGCGTCCGATCGGGGTCGCGGGCGCCGGGACCAGCGCCCGCTGATGCCCGACGAGCTGCTCCGGATCGCCGACGGGTCGATCGAGGTCGAGCTCCTGCCTGCGGTCGGCGGCCGGATCCATCGACTGCGGGCCTTCGGGCACGACGTGCTCCGGACGCCCGCCGACCTCGGCTTCCATCGGCGGGAGCCCTTCGGGGTGGGGTGGATACGTGATGGCACCGTGGTGCAATCGACAACCAACCGAGCCGACCCGCGTCGGTGACCGCACTGTCCACCCTGCCGCCAACGTACGCCAAGAGCTCGGCCCTTCACGGCCAGGTCGCGCTGGCTCCGTGGACGCCGTCCGAGGACGGCGGGCTGACGGTCCGGGGCGGCGCCGATGGCTGGCCCTGGCCGTACGAGGTGACCCAACGGGTCACGATCCACGATGTATGCGTCCGAATCGACCTGGCGCTGACCAACCTGGCCGACGGGCCGATGCCCGCTGGGGTGGGCATCCATCCCTGGTTCCGACGCCCGCTCGAGGTCCGCCTCGCGGGCTCGCGGGTCGTGCCGTCCAATTTCGACCCGGCGGCGGAGGTGGAGGTGGTCGCCGGCCCGCTCGACCTGCGGCGGCTGCGACCCGTGCCCGAGGGCCTGGACGGGACCTGGACGGATCTGGGCGAGCCGGTCGTGGAGCTGCTCTGGCCGGAGTCCGGACTGCGGGCCGAGATCAGCCTGCGCTCCGATGCCGGGCGGTGCGTCGCCCTCGCCAGCCCCGGCGACATCGAGGCCGTCGCGATCGAGCCCCAGACCCACCTGCCGCAGGGCCTGCGGCGCCTGCTGTCGGGCGTGCCCGGAGGGCTCCACGTCCTGGCTCCGGGCGCGACCCTCCGACTGACGACAGAGTGGCGGTTCAGCCGCTGACCGGCGGTACGCGAAGGGCGCGCTGGGCGCCAGTGCGGCGGGCGCGCCGCCTCGGTCAGACCTTCCCGATGAGCTCGGCCCCCATGAGATCGACCATCTCGAGGTCCCAGGGCAGGAAGTCCTGGAGCATGATCCGCTCCACGCCCGCGTCGGCGAAGCGGTGGATGATGGCCCGCGCCTCGTCCGGCGTGCCGAGGATCCAGCGCGACTTCCGCCCCTCGTACCAGTCCGACGCGCCCGCCTCGCCGACGCCAAGGGCCTTGTGCAGCAGCGCCCGACGTCGGGCGACATCCCGCTCGTCTGTGCCAAGCATCGTGCCGATCATGGCCGAGTGAGTGAGCGTCGACGGGTCGCGGCCGGCGGCGACACACGCCGCGTCGAGGGCCGCGTACTTCTCGAACGCCCGATCGGGCGACGACGACGACAGGTTGAACTCGTCCGCATAGCGGGCCGCCATCCTGAAGGCGCGTGGCGAGCCTTCACCGCCCACGATGATTCGGGGCCGGACGGCCCCGTTCGCGACTCGCGGCCGACCCGGCGCGTCGACCGGCTTGGGGCGGAGGAAGCCATCCACGACCCGGACCTGGTGCCCATCGAAGCTCCAGCCGTCCGGCTCGGTCCAGAGGCCGTGGAGGATGGCCAGCTGGTCCTCCAGGAGATCGGCTCGCTTGGTGATGTCGGGGAAGGCGAGCCCGAGCGGCAGGTGGTCGGCCTCGTTCCAGCCGGCACCCACCCCGACCTCGATCCGCCCGCCACTCATCTCGTCGACTGTCGTGACGACCTTCACGAAGGCGCCCGGGTGGCGGAAGGTCACCGGGCTCACGAGGGCGCCGAGGGTGATCCGCTCGGTCTCGCGGGCGAGGCCCGCAAGGACCGACCAGGCGTCCGTCGTCGGGGCGTTGGCAGGCCCCGGGAAGCTCGAGTAGTGGTCGCTTCGGAAGAACGCCTCGAAGCCCGCGGCTTCGGCCCGCCGAACGAGGGCCAGCTGGTCGGCATAGGAGAGGCCCTGCTGGGCCTCGATCATCAGGGCGAAACGCATCGACTCCTCCGGCGCATCGCGGCGATTCCTCGCGGTTGACTGAATGATTGCCAACACATAGACTATTCAGTACATGCGAACTATCGAGAGCGCCCCCACGTCCCCCATGGGAGCCGACGAGACACCTGCCACGCGGATTGCCGCGAGCTTCCGCGACATGATCGCGGGATTTCGCTGCGCCGGCACGGGCCGCCTGGTGAAGGCCGGGGTGAGCATGACCCATATGCACGTCATGTGGCTGCTCCAGCATCACGGCGACCTCACCATGAGCCACCTGGCCGACCTCATGGACGTGTCGTTCAGCAACGCCACCGGCATCGTCGACCGGATGGAGGAGCGCGGCCTCATCGAGCGGGTCCGGGTCCCGGACGACCGGCGGATCGTCCTGGTCCGCATCGGCGCCCGCGGCTTCGAGGCCCTCGATGCGGTCGAGGCCATCAAGCAGGATCGCCTTGGGGCGATCCTCGGCCACCTCGATCGCGAGCAGCTGGAGCGGGTGGCCGGGGCCCTCGACGACCTCCGCGGCGCGGTCGCGGCGGAGCTCGGTCCGGACTTCGGCACCGGCCACGATCACGTGCACGAACCTCGAACCGAAGGAAGGACCTGACCTGATGGAAGCGTTCCCCGCCGAGGCCGCGGCCGAGGTGCCGTCACTCGCGGAAGACCCGGCGCTCGGCCTCAGCCGGCGCACCAAGTTCGAGATCCTGGGTGCGGTCATGCTCGGCATGTTCCTGGCCGCCCTCGACCAGACGATCGTCGGGCCGGTTCTGCCGAAGATCGTGACCGAGCTCCAGGGCATCGACTACTACACCTGGGTCGTCACGATCTACCTGCTCACCAGCACGGTGACAATCCCGATCTACGGCAAGCTCTCGGACCTCTACGGCCGCAAGCCCGTCCTGCTGCTCGGGATCAGCCTGTTCCTCGCCGGCTCGGCGCTGTCCGGGGCGAGCCAGACGATGTGGCAGCTGGTCCTCTTCCGGGGCGTCCAGGGCCTGGGCGCCGGGGCCCTCTTCCCGATCGCCCTGGCCGTCATCGGCGACCTCTTCACGCCCGCCGAACGGGGCAAGTACCAGGGCCTCTTCGGCCTCGTCTTCGGCGTCGCGTTCCTGCTGGGCCCGGGCCTCGGCGGCTACCTCACCGACAACTACGGCTGGCACTGGATCTTCTACGTCAACCTGCCGATCGGGCTCGTGGCGCTGGCCGTGGTCTGGCGCCTGCTGCCGAACATCAAGCACGTCGATAAAGCCGGCGAGATCGACTGGGTCGGGGTGGGCACGATCATCCTGGCCCTCGTGCCGATGCTCATCGGCCTCACCATCGCCGAGACCGAGGGCTTCGGTGACCCGGCCGTCTGGGCCTGGCTCGTCGGCGGCCTGGTGTTCCTGGGCGCGTTCATCCTGGCCGAGCGACGGGCGGTGGAGCCGGTCGTCCCGCTCCACCTCTTCCGGAACCGGACCTTCTCGGCATCGATGGTCGCGACCTTCTTCGCCGCGTTCGGCTTCGGGGCGCTTGTCATCTTCCTGCCGTTCTACTTCCTCATCGTGGAGGGCGTCTCGGCCACGGAATCCGGGTATCGCTTCCTGCCGCTCATGTTCGGGCTGATCCTGAGCTCGATCGTGTCGGGCCAGGTCGTGAGCCGGACCGGGCGCTACAAGCCGATCATGCTGGCCGCAATCGCGATCCTGATCGTGGGCCAGGTCCTCCTGACCGCGCTGCACGTGGGGATCGGCGACACCGAGCTGGCGCTGCGAATGTTCGTGGCCGGCCTGGGGGTGGGTCCGACGTTCGCCGTCTTCACGATCATCGTCCAGAACGCGGTCCCGTTCCACGAGCTCGGGGCGGCGACGGCCGACCTGACCCTCTTCCGCCAGATCGGGACGACGGTCGGGGTGGCGATGGCCTACACCTTCTTCCGGATCAACTTCACCTGGGACCTGCTGCGCGAGCAGGTCGTCAAGGCCGGGGCCCCGGCGGAGCTCGTCCCGACCGCCGCTCCGGCAGGCTTCGACATCGCCCAGCTGACCTCCGTCGGGGGCGGCGGCCCGGACTTCCTCGGGAGCCTGCCGCCCCAGCTCCAGGCGGTGTTCGTCGAGGGCTTCCACCAGGCCCTGACGATCGCCATCGCGAACAGCCTGTGGCTCGGCGTCGGGGCGGCGGTCATCGCGCTCCTGTCGACCGTGGCGCTCCGCGAGATCCCGCTCCGGACGACGCTCGGGGCGAGCCCGGCCGCCGCCGCTCGGGCGGGATCCGACCGTCCCTCGCCCCTGCCCGCGGCGGACTGACCGCCGCCTCGATCGCCCCTCCTCCTGCTCCTCCTCGCTTCGGCCCCGCCCCGGTCCCCGGGGCGGGGCCGTCGTCGTTCCTGCGCTACGATCCGGGCCAGTGACGATCGACGTGCCGCCGGTCCCCGCGCCGTTCCCCGCCGGCCTTGCGGCGCCCGGCAGCGAGACCGGCGCATGGACCTCGCTCCTCGACGTCGAGGCGCTGGCGCCCGGAGCGATGTGCCGGGTCTCCCGCGGCGAGCTCGACCTGCTGCTTGCCTGGACCGACGCCGGGATCGTCGTCACCGACGACCGCTGCCCCCACATGTCGGCGCCCCTCTCGATCGGGATGCTCGCGGGCTGTGTCGTGGCCTGCCCCCTCCACGAGGGCCGGTTCGACCTGTGCTCCGGCGATCCCGTCCGGATGCCGACAACCGGCGGCCTCGATCCGGACGGGGTCTACCACCCGACCTGGAGTCCCTCCGGCGGCGATCCGAAGGTCGACCCGCCGGGCAAGAAGGCCGAGGCCCGCCGGCTGACCCGGGTCCGACGAATCCGCTTCTACCCGGTGCGGATCGTCGCCGGAAGCACCCGGGGCAACGGGGCCCGCGGAGTCATCGAGGCCCGCCTGCCGACGCCGGCCGGCTGAGGGCCGGCGGGCGCCCTAGGTTCGCGCCGTCCCCGCGCCCGCCACGGGCCGGCGATCTCGGCACCCGCCCGCCTCAGGCGGTTGCCTCCTCGACCCTGCGTCGCGAGGCCTGCTTCATGATCCGGACGACCTCGTCCGGGTCGTCGGTCACCACCACCAGGTCGAGATCGGCCTCATCGATCGTGCCATCGGCGACCAGCCGGGTCCGGAACCAGTCGATGAGCCCGCCGAAGAACGCCGACCCGACGAGGATGATCGGGAAGTGCTCGATCTTGCCGGTCTGGATGAGCGTCACCGCCTCGAACAGCTCGTCCATCGTGCCGAAGCCGCCGGGCATGATCACGAAGCCGTCGGCGTACTTCACGAACATCGTCTTGCGAGCGAAGAAGTAGCGGAACGCAACGCCCAGGTCGACGTAGTCGTTCAACTCCTGCTCGTGGGGCAGCTCGATGTTGCACCCGACGGACATGCCGCCGCCTTCCTGGGCGCCGCGGTTGGCCGCCTCCATCAGGCCCGGGCCGCCGCCGGTGATGATCGCGTAGCCCTCCTCCGCAAGGCGGCGGGCGATCAGGCGGGTCTGCTCGTAGACCGGCGATTCGGGACCGATCCTCGCCGATCCGAAGATCGTGATCGCGGGACCAAGCGTGGCCAGGGCGTCGAAGCCCTCGACGAACTCCGAGAGGATCCGGAGCGCACGCCACGGGTCGGTGTTGAGGAAGGCGGGCCTCGCGGTCGGCTCGAGGAGCTTGCGGTCCTCGGTCATGTGCGGGCCGCCGGCCATCTTCGCCGCCGCCCGCGGGCCGATCGTCAGGCGGCCGCTCCGGCGATGGTCGCTGATCGGCTCGCCCCGATGGTCATCGCCTGGCGCTGCGCGCTCCTCGCGGACGGCGCGGTGGTCGCGGCCCAGCTCACCTGGATCGTCGCGGCTCGGCACGCTCGAAACCTCCGAAATCCTGCTCACCGGGAAGGTGGATGGCATCCTACGCCGATGAACGCCCCGGACTTCGAGCCAGCTGAAGATCCCGGGCCAACCCGACGGCCCGGGTCGCCGCTGCGTCTCGTCCTGGCGGTCGCGATGATCCTCGCCGGCCTGGTCTGGATCGGCCAGGGCCTCGGGATCCTGACCGCCGGCCGGAGCTTCATGATCGGTGACCCGACGTGGGCCGTCATCGGTGCCGTGTTCGTGGTGGTCGGGTTGGCGATGGCGGTTCGGAAGCGCGCGGTGTCCTGACCTGGTGGCCCGACCGGTCCGTGCCTGTGCGTCACGACATCCTGCGTGAGGGCGGCTCCATGGGTCGTCGCGGCGGCGCGACGCAGGGTTCCGTGCCTGGGAGACACGGAGCCATTCACTCCGCGCGGTCAGGCCTTCGCCAGCAGCGCCTTCCAGGCCGTCTCGTCGCGGCCGGCGGCGAAGCCGTTGGCGACCCGCACCAGGGGCAGGCGGAGGAGCCGCTGGTCGGCGAGGAGGCGGGCGGCCAGCTCGTCGGGCGTCATCCGGAGGTAGCCGAGGCCGGCATCGATCCAGGCCCGGCCGGTGGTGTCGGCAAGGGCCGCCGGGCCCAGGCGATCCACAAACCGGCGGAGCTCGCCCGCGGCCATCGGCTTGCGCCGGATGTCGACGAGCTGGACGGCCAGGCGCCGCTCCTTGAAGAACCGCAGCGCCGCTCGCGTCTCCTGCGAATCCTCCCGCCCGAAGACCTGGATGAGCGGCCCGGCGGGCGGCGCGGGGCTCACGGCACAGAGCTCTGGCCGACCGGCTCGAGGACCACGATCGGGACGTGGACCGGCGATTCGGCGCGATACAGCCGGTAGCCCGGGTAGGCATGTGCAGCGCGCTCGAAGATCCCCTCGTACTCCTCGCCCGAGACCTCGCGCGCCCGGGCCGCGAACGATCGATCCCGGTGCTGGACCGTCGCCCGCGGCGAGGCCACGAGGTTCCGGTACCAGCCAGGGATGATCTTGCTCCCACCCCGCGACCCGATCACCGCCCACGATCCCGGCACGGACCCGCCATCGACCGGGAAGGCGAAGAGGGTGACGCTGCGCGACTTGCCCGACGCTCGTCCGGTCGTCGTCAGCAGGACCATCTCGCAGCCGAGGACGCGGCCGACGATCCCGCGTCCGCCGGTGAGCCGGTACAGGAGCGGGTGGAGCCGGCGATCGAAGCGGCTGGTCGACAACCGGCCGATGAGCCTGTAAGCCGCGGTGGGGAGCGCCATCGGCCGAAGGGTAGCGGTCCGGTACCATCCGGGACACAGGAGGTGCCCGCGTGACGGTCTGGTTCACGGTCCAGCTCGACGACAAGCCCGGCTCGCTCGCCCGCGTCGCGACCGCGCTTGGCGAGCGCGGCGTGAACATCACCGGCATCGTCGGCGTCGCCGAGGACACCGACGGCGCGCTCATGCTCACGACCTCGGACGCCGACGCGACGCGAGCGGCCTTCGAGAGCCTCGGCCTGGCCTTCGAGGAGCACGACGCGACCGGCGGCCTCGATCCCCACCTGATGAGCGTCTCGGACCTGCGGGCTCGCTGAGGTCGCATGGTCCGCCGCCAATCGCTACCGCCGACCGTCGCCGTCCGCCTGACCGTCGATGACGGGCCGGGCGCGATCCCGGCCCTCCTCGACCGCGTGGGCGAGGCCGGTGGCATCCTTCGAACGCTCTCGACGGTCCGGCGCCTGCCGCCGGCGGCCGACGGCGACTCCCCCGGCGTGGAGCTCGAGATCGAGGTCGAGCAGCTCGACGAGGAGCCGCTCGTGGCGGCGATCGAGGCGACGCCCGGCGTCCGGGCGCAGCGCCTGACGAGATCGCTCGACCGGATCTTCGGCAAGCGGGTCATCGTCATCGGCGCCGGCGCCCAGGTCGGCCAGGTCGCGCTCGGCGCCGTGAGTGAAGCGGACCGCCACAACCTCCGCGGCGAGCGCATCTCCGTCGACACGATCGCCCTCGTCGGCGAGAAGGACATCGCCAACGCCGTCCGGGCGGTGGCCGACCTGCCCCGGGCAAGGCTCCTCGTCCTTGCCGGCTCGATCATGGGCGGCGAGATCACGACCGCGGTCCGGGAGCTCAAGGAGCACGGCATCCCGGTCATCTGCCTGAACATGGTCGGCTCGATCACCGAGGTTGCCGACCTCATCGTGTCGGACCCGGTCCAGGCCGGGACGATGGCGGTGATGGCCATCGCCGACACGGCCACCTTCGACCTCGCCCGCCAGCGCGGCCGGCGCTACTGAGCCGGGGGAGGAACCGGCCGTCGACCGGCGGGAGCCACCGATGCGGATCGCGACCTGGAACGTCAACTCGCTGAAGGCCCGGATGGAGGCCGTCGAGCTGTGGCTCGACCGCGTCAAGCCCGATGTCCTGCTCATGCAGGAAACCAAGCTGTCCGATGCCGACGCCCCGGTCATGCCGTTCGCGATGCACGGCTACGAGCTGGTCCACCACGGCGAGGGCCGCTGGAACGGCGTCGCGATCGCGACCCGCGAGGGCCTCGGGGTCGAGGACGTGATCACGAACTTCGGCGACGGGCCGGTCCGCGACAGCTCGGCCGGGGCCGCCGTCGCGGTCTCCGAGGACGACTTCAACCCGCTCGACGAGGCCCGGATGGTGTCCGCGGTCTGCGGCGGCATCCGCTGCGTCGCCCTCTACGCCCCGAACGGGCGGGTCGTCGGGTCGCCGTTCTACGAGGGCAAGCTGCGCTGGTTCCGGCGGGTCGACCGCTGGCTGGCCGAGACCCGCTCCCCCGCCGAGCCGCTCGTCCTCGCCGGCGACTACAACGTCACTCCGACCGACGAGGACGTCTGGGACGCCGTCGCGGCCCACGGCGGGACGCATGTCTCCGAGCCGGAGCGGGATGCCCTGGCGCGGCTGCGGGCCTGGGGCCTCGTCGACACGTACCGGGCCGTGAACCAGGCCCCAGGGCGATTTTCCTGGTGGGACTACCGGGCCGGCATGTTCCATCGCAACGAGGGCATGCGGATCGATCTCCTGTATGCGACGGAGCCCGTAGCGCGGCGCGTCGTCTGGGCCGAGATCGACCGCCAGGCTCGCAAGGGCCCGCCGACGCCCTCCGATCACGCACCCGTGGTCATCGACCTCGACGAGCCCGGCCACGCCTTCGATCCGGGCTGGTCCGGCGCCCTCGAGCGGATCGCGGCCCGGACGAGGCCGCGCCGCGGCTGACGGCCGTCCGCCGACGGCGTGCGCGAGGCTGATGCCCGCCGATCTCAGTCCAGGGCGACCTGCTCGTGCCACACGGGGACGTGGACGTCGAAGCCAAGCGCCCGCACCTTCGGCTCCAGGGCCAGCTGGGCCTCGGGATCGCCGTGGACGAGGAAGACCTTCCGCGGGTAGCCGGGCTGGCCGGCGCGCCGACCCTCGCCGAACCGCCGCAGCCAGTCGAGCAGCTCCGATTCGTCGGCGTGGGCCGAGAAGCCGCTGATCGAGCGGATGGTGCAGCGGACATGCCGGACCTGGCCGTCCAGCTTGACCGTCTCGGCGCCGGCCTGGAGGTGGGCGCCGAGGGTGCCCTCGCCCTGGTAGCCGACGAACAGGAGCGTCGCCTTGGCGTCATCAATGAGCTCGCGGAGATGGGCCACCACGCGCCCGCCGGTCAGCATCCCGTTCGAGGCGATGATCATGTACGGGCGCGGTGAGTGGGCGATCGCCTTCGACTGGCGGACGTCGTTCGTGATCCGCTGGTCGGGGTAGTCGAGCGGCGTGTCGCCCGAGGCGAGGAGGGCGGCCGTCTCCGTGTCGTACATCTCCGGGTGGCGACGGTAGATGTCGGACGCCTTCGAGGCCATCGGCGAGTCGAGGTACAGCGGCAGGGTCGGGATCTCGCCCGCTTCGATGAGCCGGTCGAGCTCGAAGACGAGCTCCTGGGTCCGGCCGATCGCGAACGACGGCACGAGCAGGACGCCGCCGGCCCGGTCGACCTCGCGGACGGCCTCGGCGAGGATCTGGAGCGCTTCCTCCGCGGGCTCGTGCTCGCGCCCGCCATAGGTCGACTCGACGACCACGTAGTCGGCCTCGGTCAGGACCGTCGGGTCGCGCAGGATCGCGGCGCCCGGTCGGCCGAGATCGCCCGAGAAGACGATCGTCCGCTCGGGGTCGCCGTCGCGGTCGCGGACCCGGAGGCGGATGATCGCCGAGCCCAGGATGTGGCCGGCATCCAGGAACGTGGCTTGCACGCCGGGCGCGACCTCGATCTCGCGGTCGTAGCGGACGATCGCGAAGAGCGGCGGCACGGCGGCCGCCTGGCGCTCGGTGTAGAGCGGGGCATCAAGGTCGATGATGAGCTCGGGTCGCTGGGCCCGCAGCTCCGCCTCCGGGTCCGCGCCGGGCGGGCGAGGGACCCAGTCCCCGGCCGGCTCGATCGTCGTCTGGACGTGCTCGCCGGTGGCCACCGAGCCGACGGCGAAGACGAGCTGCTCGCCGGTCACCGGGTGGTACCGCTCGGCCTCACCCAGGGCCTCGACGTACTCGGCTGCGTCCTCGCGATCCTCGACGATGGCCTTCTCGGGGTTGCGCGCCTCCCAGCGCGACTGGCGCTTGGCGAACTCCTCGTGGAGGCGGCCGCTGTCGAGGAGCACGAGCGTGGCCAGCTCGGCCGTTGCCGAGGTCGCGTGGATCGGACCCTGGTAGCCCTCGCGGACGGCGATCGGCAGGAGCCCGCAATGATCGAGGTGGGCGTGGGTCAGCAGGATCGCGTTGAGGGTCGTGGGATCGAAGCCCAGCGGGATCCGGTTGCGAATCGATTCGTTGGGGCTGCCCTGGAACATGCCGCAGTCGATGAGGACGCGGGCGCGCTCGGTCGTGAGGAGGAAGCGCGAGCCGGTGACGGTCGTCGCGCCGCCGAGGAAGTGGAGGTCCATCCGCGGAGTGTGCCAGCGCGGGCCGACCCGGGTATTGCCGGCCGCCTACGATGCGTTGCGTGGGTACTACGCGTCGCGACGCCGCCGACCACACCGACCGCTGGACCGACGATCCCGCGTTCGCGGCGCTCGAGGCTGCCTATGCCACCTACCAGGAGGCGTGGGGCGCCTGGATGGTGGGGCACCATCGGGGCGCGCCGAGTACGGGCGGGGGCGAGGCGGCACTGGCCGAGGCCCTCGTCGAGGCGCGCCGGGTCGTCGGGGAGCGAATCGCGACGATCGATGCCGAGCGGCTGGAGGCCGCCGATGCCGCCGCGCTGGCCAACATCCGGGCCAGCCTGCCCGACCTGGATGCCTGGCCGGAGCCGCTCGACGGGCTCGCCTTCGCCGACTCGGGAGCGACCCTCGCCGCTGGGCAACCCGACGACGGAGGGTTCGACGGCGAGCCCGCCGAGGACCAGCTCGAGCTCGCCGGCCTCCGGCGATCGACGTTCGAGGCCTGGGGCTCGGCCATGGCCGACCTCCATGTCGACGGGGAGCGCCTTGACCGACTGTCCGTGCTGTCGCGCCTTGGCCGCGAACCGGACGCGGCCCGACGGCGGGAACTCTTCCTGGCCATGGCGCCGGCCTGGGCGGTGCTGGACGGGCCCGGCGGACCGGGCGATCCCGAGGGACCGTATCGGCGCCTGGTCCGGGCCGGCGCAGCACGCTGGCGCCGCCACGGCTCACCGATCGCGGCCAACGCCGCGGCCCTCGGCATGGATCCGGAATCCGTGGAGCCTACCCTCCGCCGGGTCCTCGCCGCGTTCCGGGCGCTGACCATGCCGCCGGAGCTCGTGGAGCCGTGGGACTTCCACTACCTCACCGGCGGCCTCGCCCGCCGCCTGGACCCCGAGATCAGCCTGCCCCGCCTCCGGCCGATCAACGATGCTCACCTCGCCGAGATCGGGGCGGATCCCGCGAGTCTCCGCATCGGCTACGACATCGTGCCCCGCCCGGACCGGCCCATCATCCCGACCGCCTTCACGGTCAGCGAGGACATCGCCCGGCGCACGTCGGATGGCTGGCGGCCGGCCCGGCCGTGGGTCTTCGCGACGTACGAGGAGGGCGGGCTCGGCAACCTGGAGGAGCTCCTCCACGAGAGCGGCCATGCCCTCCACTACGCCGCCCTGCGAGCTCGACCAGCCTTCTTCTCCTGGCCGGCCGACCAGACCGCGTTCGTCGAGGCCGTCGCCGACATCGTCGGCTGGACGGTCCACGAGCCGGCCTTCCTGGCCCGCCACCTGGGGGCGAGCGTCACGACGCGGGAATCGATCGTCTCGCGGTCGTGGGCGGTGATGCTCGACGCTTGCTGGACGCTCTTCGAGATCGAGCTCCACTGCCATCCGGAGCGCGCCCCGAACGAGGTCTGGGCGGAGGTCGCCGAGCGCGATCTCGGCGTGGTGGGGCACCCGGAATGGTCGTGGTGGGCACTCCGCGGGCAGCTCATCGACGGCCCCGGTTACCTCGCCAACTACGCCCTCGGGGCGATCATGGTGGCGGCCGTCCGGGCCCGGATCCGGGAGGTCCGCGGGGATTGGGCGACCGGCGACCCGGGCTGGTACGCGTTCGTCTCCGACCGACTCCTCAGGTTCGCCGGGGCGCGGACCCCGCGCGACATCCTGGTCGACTTCCTGGGCGGCCCGCTGACGCCCGCGGCCCTGCTCGCCGATCTCGAAGGCTGGGGCTGAGCCCCCGCCCCTGGGCCTGAACCCCCGGCCCTGGGGCGGGGCTACGCCTCGCGGCGGCGGGCCAGGAGGACCGTGGCCAGGAGGAGGCCGCCGATCACGGCCACGAGCAGGACCAGACCGACGAGACCGCCGAGGTCGGAACTCGAATCGGCGTCGGGCGCGCTCACGCTCCGGGCGTCGGCTGGCCGGATCCGTTCGATGTCGGCCGTCGCGGCCTCGGTCGTGCCGGAGCAGGCATTGTCCGTGAGATCCGGCCCCACAACGGTCAGGGTGAAGAGGTAGCGGACCCCAACCTGGTACGTGCGGTCGACCGAGGTCATCATCCCGGGGTCGGCACCGCCGCCCTTCACCACGACCTCGGCCGGCTGGTCCGGGCCTCGCCAGACCTCCTCGACGGCCACCTGCGCCCAGCGATCATTGTTGGCAACGCTCGTCACGGTGCCGACGAGAACGACATCGGCCGTCTTCCAGGCCTCGAGATCAACCACTGCGCAGGACGCGGTTGCGGCGGTGGGCGACCACACCGCGGCGATGGCGAAGCCCAGCACGACGAGGAGGCGGTTGCGTGGGCGGGCACGGAACGGCTGCATTGGACGGCTTCCTCCTTGTCAGGTGTCGCGGCGGCGCCCGACGACGATGGCGACGGCGAAGGCGGCGCCGCCGACGATGAGGGCAAGGAACAGGGGACCGGCGAGGTCGGCGAGCTCCGCGAGCGGGCCCGTCGCAGCGGGGGCGGGTGAGGGCCGCGCCGGCGGCTCAGCTGGGCGAAGGCCGGCCATCGAGGCCTCGTCCCAAGGTGCCGTCGCGGTGCAGATGCCGTCGACGAGGTGGCCTTCCACCACGTTCGGTACGAAGAGGTACGTGACGCCGAGCTGGAAGGTCCGATCGTCCTCGGCCGGGTTCGCCGGGTCCAGGCCACCGTCCACGACGATCCGGCTGGCGACGTCGCCCTTCCACACCTCGAGCACCTCGACGGCCGCCGATCGGCCGCCGGCGTCGATCTCGCTCACCCGCCCGACGAACGCCACCTCGGCCTGGGCTATGGCCTGGTCGAGCGGCCCGGCCATCTGGCAGTCGGCCAGCGCCGGGCCCGGGGCGAGGAGGAGCGCCGCGGCGACCGCGATGACGGGCAGGATCCGGGCGAGGCCGCGGGCGACGTCCATGCCAGCGGGACGCCCGACGAGCTGAGGAAGTTCCGGGGGTCGCGCCCGGCCCGCGCGGCGGCCGGCGCCGTGGTTCGCCCGGCCCGGGTCAGCCGATCGGCAGGGCGACGACCGCGTCCACCGCCACGGCCACGAAGAGCAGCGTCAGGTAGCTGATCGAGTAGCGATACAGGCGAATCGCCTGGGCGGTCGAGGCCTCCGGGGTCGAGCCCTCGCGCCACAGGCGGAAGGCGCGCCACAGGAAGATCGCCCCGAGGACGACCGCCGCCGCGAGGTAGACCAGGCCCATCTGGGCGACGACGGCGAAGACCAGCGAGATCGCGACGAGCAGGACCGTGTACAGCGCGATCTGGCGGCTCGTCTCGGCGATGCCCCGGACGACCGGGAGCATCGGCACGCCGGCGGCGGCGTAGTCGGTCCGGATCCGGAGGGCCAGCGCCCAGAAGTGGGGCGGCGTCCAGTAGAAGACGAGGAGGAAGAGCATGAGCGCGGGCAGGCCGACGCCGCCGGTGACCGCGGCCCAGCCGATGACCGGCGGCAGGGCCCCCGCGGCACCGCCGATGACGATGTTCTGGGGCGTGCTCCGCTTGAGCATGATCGTGTAGACGAACACGTAGAAGGCGATCGCCAGGAGCGTCAGGAAGGCCGCGACGAGGTTCACGAAGGCGGCCATCAGGGCCACCGAGATCGCGGCGAGGACGATCCCGAAGACCATCGCCCGCTCCGGGGTCACGTCGTGGGCGGGCAGGGGCCGACGCCGGGTCCGGACCATCCGCTCGTCGATGTCACGGTCGAGGTACTGGTTGATGGCGTTGGCGGCGCCGGCCGCGAGCGTCCCGGCCACGAGCGTCCAGAGTGTCAGCCCGAGCCAGTCCAGCGGCTGGATGCCCGGCACGTCCCTGGTCGCGAGGACCATCGCCGGGACGGTCGTCACGAGGAGGAGCTCGATGATCCGCGGCTTCGTCAGGGCGATGTAGGCGCGGATCGTGGCGCGGGTCGTGCCGCCCGCGACGGGTGCGTCGCCCGGGGCGGCCGCGACGGCGGCGTCGCCCGGGGCGGCCGCAGCCGCGACACCGATGTCATCGCCCGGCCTGCCCGGGCCGCCGGCCATCGGCGCGCCGGCCGAGACGATCTCCGCCCGCGCGGCGTAGTAGCTCGCGACCGCGAGCGCGACCGTGCCCGCCCACAGCAGGGCCCCGAGGGCGAGGTGGAGGGTCTGGCTCCAGTCGGACAGGCGGGTGAGGACCTGGAGGCCGCCGATCACGACCTGGACGACGTAGACGGCCAGGATCCCCACGGCCATCGCCCGCAACCCCGGCCTCGATCGCTGGGTCCGCCACGCGACGACCGCAATCGCCGCCAGGACGACGAGGACGACCGCGGCGACGTAGCGGTGGAGGGCATGGGTCGCGTACAGGGCCGCGACGTCGCTGGGCAGGGATGGGTCGAAGGGATACAGGCCGCCGGACATCAGGGGCCAGTCGAGGAACACCAGGCCGGCATTTCGGGCGGTGACGTTCGAGCCGAACAGGAGCAGGACGAACGTGGCGGCCGCGCCGAACGCGGCGAGGAGGGTGAAGCGCTGGCTCCCGCCGCGACCGGGCAGCCGGGCCGGGTACGACGCCCGGACGAGGAGGAAGACCAGGATCCCGACGAGCGCCATCGCGGCCGCAAGGTGGGCGGTCACGCTCTCGCCGCTGTTGCCGAGCCGGACCGTCTCGCGCCCGAGCCAGGCCTGGAACCCGACCAGGCCGACGGCGGCGACCGATGGCCACAGGATCGAGGCTCGATCGCGATGGTCGACGACCGCGAGGGCGGCCATGCCGAGGACGAGGAAGCCGATCACGGCCGCGACCGATCGATGGATCCACTCGAGCCAGACCTGGTAGCCGGCGTCGAGGCCGGGCAGGAACTGGCCCTCGAAGCAGCCCGGCCAGTGCGGGCAGGCCAGCCCGGAATCGGTCGCCCGGACGAGGACGCCGAGGGTGACGAGGAGGAGGGTCGTGGCGACGGTGGTGGCGGCGAGTCGCTGGAAGCGGGTCACGAGGCTCCAGTGGGGGCTGGGCGGGCGATTGCCGGCCGCGCGGCGAGGGCCGACGAGGCCTGCCAGCTCGGGCCGGCGGACGCGGCGCTCATTCTAGGCCGCCGGCCAGAGGGGCCACGCCGGCACCGAGGTCGCACGAACCGGCCGCCTGCTGCGTCGATCCGGCGCCACGGCTACGCTCTCCACCGATGCACTCCCGACTCCGCCGACAGACCTCCCGACACGTTGTGGCCGCCCTGCTGATTGCCGCCTTCGTTGTTGCCGCATGCGGCGCCAATACCGCCGGGGCCCCCACGGGCTCGCGCGCGGCATCGCCGGAGGGGTCGCCCGAGCCGGGTGCGTGCGTCGCGGCGCCGGCGCCGCCCGCCGGACAGGAGGGCTGGACGAGCGCGCCGTCGGAGCCGACTGTCGTTCCGTACCTGGTGAGCAGCAGCGGCAGCCTGACCTGCGGCCCGAGCCGGCTCCTCGTTACCCTCCTCGACGCCCAGAACGCCACCGTCGCCAGCCCCGACCGGAGCGTGTCGATCGCCATCTACAACCTCGGCCGGGACGGCGCGACGCCGACCCAGACCGTCGACGCCGAGTTCGTCTGGGGTATCGAGGGCCAGCGGGGCTTCTACGTCGCGGCCGTCACCTTCGCCGAGGCCGGCGAGTGGGGCGCCGAGTTCACGACCGCGGTCGGGGATGCGGCCGCCGAGAAGATCCGGATGCGATTCGAGGTCAAGACCAGCTCCCCGGTCGTCCAGATCGGCGACCCGGCGCCCGCCTCCGACACCCCGACAGCGGCCTCGGTCGACGGCGATCTCGCCCGGATCTCGACCGATACGAACCCCGACCCAGCCTTCTACCAGACCTCGGTCAAGGACGCGCTGGCGGCCCACGAGCCGTTCGTCCTGGTTTTCGCGACGCCGAAGTTCTGCGCCTCGGCCCAGTGCGGACCGACGCTCGACCGGGTCAAGGCCATGGCCGGCGACTACCCCGACGTCACCTTCATCAACGTCGAGCCATACGTCCTGGAGTTCCGCGACGGGAGCCTCCAGCCGGTCCTCGACACCTCGGTCGACCCACCGACGCTGACCACGGCGGGGCCGACGCGCGAGTGGGGCATCCTGTCCGAGCCCTGGGTCTTCGTGGTCGACGTCGCCGGAATCGTGACCGGGTCGTTCGAGGGCGTCATCACCGAATCCGAGCTCGACGCGGCGATCGACGCCATCAGGTAGGGCCGGGCGAGCCGGCAAGGCTGGTCGGCCCGGGCGAGCCGCTCCCGCCGGGAAGCGGGCCATCCACGATCCGGATCGCGGTCTCCACGCCGCCTTCGTCCCGCCACGTGACGATGACCGGCACGCCCGAGGCGATGTGCTCGACGAGGTGTCCGGGCGGGAACTCCGTCGCGTTCTGAAGGCCGCCCACGGCGAACTGCCGGGTCCGGCCGCCGGCCTCCCGGATGGTGAACGCGGTGACGTCCGTGAGCGACGTCGAATCGACGGCCACCACGACCCCGGTGGCCGTGCCGGTCCGCGGGGCGAGGGCGACCGTCGCGACGATCGCGCCCAGCCCGGCGAGCGCCGCCAGGAGGACGAGCCGGCGACCCAGCGTCTGGGTCAGGACGCGGCCCCCGTGCTCCCCGGCGCGTGGAGCGGTGTGCCGTCGGCGCAGCGCGGGCAGGTGGCCGGGCCCGCTTCGTACGTCGGCAGGTCCATGGCCCACAGGGCCCGCAGCGGATAGACCCGGCCGCTGGCCGGCGACGTCAACGTCTGCATCCCCCCGGAGCGGTCGACGAGGACGGCGCACTCGATGACCTCGCCGCCCATGGCCTCGACCGCGGGCAGCATCGCCACGAGCGAGCCGCCGGTCGTCAGGATGTCGTCGACCAGGAGCACGCGCTGCCCGGGCTCGATCCGGAACCCGCGCCGGAACGCACGCCGAGCCGGCCCGTCCGCCGCCTTAACCTCCTCGGCGAAGATCGCCGGCGTCCCCAGCTGGCGGCCGGTTTCGAAGGCCAGGATGACCCCGCCCGTCGTCGGTCCGGCCACGAGATCCACCCGCGGCCCGCCGTCGGCCCCGCGGTGGCGACCGGCCCAGAAGGCGCACAGCTCGCTCGTCGCCGCGGGATCGGAGAGGACCGCGAACTTCTCGAGGTAGGCGTCCGAGTGGCGGCCGCTCTTGAGCAGGAAGTGGCCGTCGCGGAGGGCGCCTGAGCGCCGGAAGAGGGCCTCCGTGCGCGTCGCGATCGCCGCTCGCGCGGCCAGGTCCACGGCCGGCTTGATCGTCGTCATGGCGATGCCGAGTGTAGGGGCGGCGGTCGCGGCGTGCGGTGGGGGGCCGGTGCCCGGAGGCGCGAGCCCCCGGGCTGCCCGTCGCGAGCGGAATGTCAGGAGATCGCGGACTCGGACGGTGCCACCGGTGGCGCTCCCGGATCGCCTCGTCCGTCGGGGCCGGGTGCCCCGGCCCCGGGCCCGCGGGCCGCGCCGATCCGGCGGACGACGAACCAGGCGATCAGCCCGAAGATGCCGAGGACGAGCAGGATCGGCAGCCACACGATCCCGAACCAGATCCCGGCGCTCGCCAGGCCCTGGAGGATCTCGACGAGGTTGGCCGTCGCCCGGTCCACCTCGGCACCGGGATCGAACTTGTCCTGGGCCACCGTCACGGCGGCCTCCGGCCGGAGCCCGAAGTAGACGGTGAGCGTGGAGTAGGCCGCCTGCTGCTCGAGGTGCTGCTTCTGGGCGGTCGCGGTCTCGATCTCGCCGCGAACGCGGGTGAGCTCGGCCTGGACCTCCAGCACGTCGGAGATCTTCGTCGCCTGCGTCATGATCGCCTGGAGGGCCTGCTCGCTCGCCTGGAGGTTCGCGATCCTGGCGCGCAGGTCGACGACCTGGCCGGTCACGTCATCGGTCGACGTCCGTTCGCCCACCACCTTGATGGCCAGCTCGCGGAGCGCCTCGATGGCCGCGCCCCATTCCGCCACCGGGATCCGGTACGTGATCGTCGCGCTGACGTCCTCGCCGTCACCGAACTGCTCGGAGCCGCTGACGTAGCCGCCGAGGGCCTCGATCCTGTCGGCGGCGGCCGCGATGGTGGCATCCACGTCCTCGACCTGCAGCTCGAGTGACCCGGTCTTGATGACGAGGAGCTCCGGGCGGGCGGCGTCGAACCGGGGCGTCCCATCGGTATCCGTGCCGGACCCATCGTCCGGCTCGGAGGCCGGGCCCGCGCTCGGCCTGGCGACCTCGCCACCGGTCGGACCGCCGGCCGTCCCGCTGCTCGGAGCGGCGGCACTACCGCCGCCGCAGGCGGTCACGAGAAGAAGGACCGCGAGGGGCGCGGCCAGCCGTTGGAGAGTGCCCCGGGAGATGCCGATCGACGGCTTCATGGTGCGTCGCTCCAGTCAATGGCGGTGCGAGCGCCGGCCGGGCAGGTCGGCTGTCCTGCGGACGCGTTCGCCATCCCGGTGGTTCCGGCCTCGCCGGCATCCGAGCGGATGCGGATCCGCTACGGGCGGTACTCGACCCCCTTCGAGGACGGCGCGGCGGCCTTGTTCGGCAACGCCGTCCCGATGAGCGGCCGGTAGCCGGCGAGGCCGCGGTCACGGCAGGTGGCGGCGAGCTCGTCGACGAGGCGGACCGGCAGGGTCGGGTCGGCGAAGATCGCGGTCCCCACCTGGACCGCAACGGCCCCGACCGCGAGGAAGTCGAGGACGTCGGCCAGCTCCGTCACCCCGCCGATCGCCACGACCGGGATGCGCACGACCTGGCAGACCTCGTACACGATCCGGAGCGCCACCGGCTTGATCGCCGGGCCGGACAGCCCGCCGTAGATGTTGCCGAGCAGCGGCCGGTCGCGGCCGGGGCCCACGGCGATGCCGGACAGGGTGTTGACGGCGGTGAGGGCGTCGGCGCCGGCGTCGGCGATGGCCCGCGCGATCGGCCGGACGTCCGCCACGTTCGGCGACAGCTTCACGAGCAGCGGCAGGTCCGTCGCCCGCCGGACGGCGGCCGTCACCCCCGCCGCGGCGTCGGCATCGATGGCGAACTGGAGGCCGCCCCGGCCGACGTTGGGGCAGCTGATGTTGAGCTCGATGCCGGCGATCCCGGGCACCCCGTCGAGCCGCTTCACGACCTCGACGTAGTCGCCGACCGATTCGCCCGCCACATTCACGATCACCGGCACCCGCCAGCCCGCCCACGTCCCGGCGTACTTCTCGACGACCGCATCCACACCCGGGTTCTGAAGGCCGATCGAGTTGAGCATCCCGCCGGGCGTCTCGGTGACCCGCGGCGTGGGGTTGCCGATCCGGGGCCGGAGGGTCGTGCCCTTGCAGCAGATGCCGCCGAGGCGGTCGACGTCGACGACGTCGCCGTACTCGATGCCGTAGCCGAACGTCCCCGAGGCGACGAGGATCGGATTGGGCAGGACGAGCCCCCGGCCGAGGTCGACCGTCAGGTCCACCGACGTCGATCGGGCGTCCGCCTCCTCGGGCGCCGCGGCCGCGACGGCTGGTCCCGATGCTCGCGGCCTCGACGCCACCGGCACGAAGGCCGACTTCAGCTTCCGGACCGTGGGCGTGCGGCGCGGCGTGGGCGCCGACGTCCCGGCCGTCACGACCCGGCGCTTGGCCTTCACCGGGCCCAGCCTCCTTCCCAGTCGATCTCCTCGGACCCGAAGACCGGACCCTCCCGACAGACCCGCTGCGGCGTCCCGCTCGTCGTCATCACGACGCAGCCGAGGCAGGCGCCCACGGCGCAGCCCATCCGCTGTTCCATCGACACCTGGAGGAAGGCCTTGCGCCGGGCCGCCGGCGAGCTCGGAGCGTCGGCCTTGCCGGCACCGCGCTTCCGGCCCAGCTTGGCCACGCCCAGCCGACCGCGCCGGCCGACGGCGAGGCGGGCCAGGGCCCGGAGCATCGGCTCGGGGCCGCAGGCGAAGGCCTGGTCGGCCCAGCCCTCGTAGTCGGCCACGAGCTCGGTGACGAAGCCGTGGTGGCCCATCGTCCCGTCGTCGGTGGCGACGACGTACTCGATCTCGTCGGGTAACAGCGAGGTCGGGTAGACGTCGCGGGCGCTCGCAGCGCCGAAGAGCAAGGTGACCTGGCGGCCGTCGCGGATCGCCTCGTCAGCGAGGTAGCGGACCCCGGCCATGCCGAGGCCCCCGGCGACGAGGAGCAGGTGCCGGCTCCGAGCGTCGACCTCGAACGGCCGGCCCAGCGGGCCGAGCATGTCGATCGTGTCGCCCGGCCGGAGGTGGGTGAACCATTCCGTGCCCCGGCCGATCGTCCGGAAGTGGATCGTGATGGTGCCGGTCGCCTGGTCGGCGGTGTTGATCGAGAACGGCCGCCGCAGGACGAGCCCCGACAGGTCGCCCGTCCGGACGTGGACGAACTGGCCGGCCCGGGACCCGGTTGCCAGGGCGGGGGCGTGATAGGACTGGAGCCACTGGCCGGGCAGGATCTCCCGGCTCTCGATGAGCTCGGCACCGACCAGGCGCATGTCAGGCCGCCGGAGAGGTGTGGGTCACCCGCGCCTCACGCCCGGTCGCCGTCCCTGCCCGCGCCGTCCTCGACGTCCTCGACGTCTTCGACGTCCTCGTGGTCCTCGATGTCCTCGTCGCCCTCGTCCTCGTCTTCCCCGTCTTCCTCGTCGTCCTCGGGGGCGACGCCCGGGAAGGCGTCGGCGACGGCGTCGGCGAGGTCGCCGAAGACATCGGTCGGGTCGTAGAACCGGACGACGTCTTCGGGGCCGGCGAGGTCCGTCCAGCGGCTCTCGCCCTCCTGGATGACCTGGCCCCGGAAGCCCTGCCCGGCGAGCTCGAGGTGCTCGTCCAGGTCGTCGACGATGACCACCGTGCCGACCCGGCTCATGAGACCCGCCGACGCGTTCTCGAACTGCTCCAGGAGCCCGGCCTCGGCCTGCTGGCTCCGCTCCTGGAAGTCGAGGGCCAGCTCGTACAGGGCTGCTGCCGCCTCGTCGGCCGTGTTCGCCCGGCGGACCTCGGGCTGTCCGGCGGCCCATTGGTCGGCCGCGGCGGCGTAGGGATCAGCGCCGGGGATGGGCGTGCCGAACTGGTCCGCGACGACGTCCTCGCCGCCCTCGGCGGCGTCACCCTCGGCGGTGTCGCCCGCGTCCTCGCCCTCGCCCCAGACGCCCTCACGGGCGGCGTCGGCAAAGGCCTGGAAGACGTCGGCCGGGTTGTACAGCTCCACGAGCTCGCCGCCCGTCTCGATGATCTCGGTGTCGGACTGCCACTCGCCGGTGGCGTCGTCGAAGACCCGGCTGCGGCTCCGGAAGGTGCCGTCGGGCGCGATCGCGAGGTAGTCCGGATCGTCGTCGATGAGGGTCACGCCCCCGAGCTCGCGGATCCGGTCCGATTGGTCGCGGAGGAACCGCTCCAGCTGCTCGCCCGCGCGGACGAGGAAGTCGGAGCGCTCCAGGGCGGCGTCGCGGGCCATCTCGGCGAGGAGGTCGTTGCGCTGGTGGTCCATTGCGTCCTCCTATCCGTGGTAGTCCAGGTCCGGGCCCATCCGCTCCCGGAGGAACATCGAGTGGTGGCGGGCGAAGACCCACTCCCCCGCCCGGTGGGCGAAGGCCCGGATCTCCTCGTCGCGCTCCAGCTTGTCGAGGGTGGCGTAGTCGGGCAGGTCGAGCAGGATCACGTTGTCGAAGTCCCAGCCGTGCGCCACGTTGTACCAGCCGAGGAACCTGATCCCGTACTTCGCCTCCTGCTCCCGCATCTGCCGCGGGAAGAGCGTCTTCATGTAGAACTTGAAGAAGGGATCGCGGCCGCGGCGGACAGAGAAGTAGGTCGCGAGCACGGGCACGGAGCGCGGAACCTCCTGGGGACGGGGCGAGCGGCAGACCTCGCGGCGCCGGGGGCTATTCTCGCACGCCGTCGCCGGCCGGCCCGGCTGGTGGGGCGACGTCAGCGGCGTCGTCCGCCGCTTCAGCCACTGGCGACGCCCCTCGGTCCTCGAGCTCGCCGACGGTCGGGGTGCTCGAGGCGAGAGGCCGTCGACGGCCCGCGGCCCGGCGATCCGCGGCGACGAGGCGGAGCAGGAAGATGACCGTCTGCCCGGCGAGGAGGAGCAGCAGCAGGACGACAATGAGGAGGGCGCCACTCAGCCAGGCGGGCCAGTTCCAGGCCACGCTCAGCGGCGTCAGGACGAGGAGGACACCCAGGACGACGAGCTGCGTCCAGAAGCAGCCGAGCCCGGGACCCTTCTCCGAATCGAGCGGCGCGCCCTTGTAGTCGACATCCCGAACGGTCGGGAGTTGCGGTTCCGGTTCGGTCACGGCGGCAATGGTATCGGCGCGGCCGCGATCGAGCGGCCGCGGCCGGGCGTCTGCCGGTGTCCCGGCCACGCTGCGATCGCTCATGGGCATCGGAATCTCGCCGGTCAGGCTCGGCCGTGCCCGAGATTCGTCGAATCCGTGCCACCGCCGAGCGTGGATGTGCCCGGACTGATGCTCCACACCCATCAAGGAGCCGGGCGGTCGGTCTCGAGAACGCAGCCATGAACCCAGGCGTCGACCTGGGCCCGTGGATCGGGCGCCCGCCCGGCAGTCGCGTCAGGCGCGGGTGACCGGCTTCCCGGTGAGCGCCACCCGTTCGATGAGCTGGGCCGCCCGGGCGGTCCCGTTGGTCGACCGGATCCGGGTCGACATCGAGGCCAGGCGCTCCCGCAGCGCCGCATCAGCTACGAGCCGGTCGACGGCGCCGGTCAGCTCGCGATCTTCGAAGCCGTAGGTCGAGAGGCGGACCCCGAGGCCCAGCTCGTCGACCCGCTGGGCGTTGTCGACCTGGTCCCAGAACAGCGGCAGCACGATCATCGGCTTGCCGTGGTGGAAGGCCTCGGTCACGGTGTTGTTGCCGCCGTGGGTGATGACGAGGTCGACCTGCGGCAGGATCACCGGCTGGGGCAGGAAGCCGGACCCGGTCATGTTGTCGTGGAGGTTGATCTGGTCGGCGAGCGGGCCCTTCGACACGATGACTCGATGCCGGGTGGTGCCCATGACGTCGACGAGCCGCTGCATGAGCCCGACGTCGGCCGAGCCGAGGCTGCCGAGCGACAGGTAGACGAGGGGCCCGTCCGCGCCACGACCACCGCTGGCGCCACTCCGGAGGTGGTCCGGCAGCTCCCACGTCTCGGTCGTGGCCCGGACCGTCGAATCGAGGCGATGCCACGTTGGGCCGAGCGCACTCTCGCGGTCGTAATCGGCCTCGGCTGGGTACGAGTACAGGTTGAGCCACGGCGATTCCCAGATGAGATCGGGGCCCAGCTCCGTCCAGGCCAGGCCCGGCGCGCCGTGCTCCCGGCCGAAGGCGTCGAAGTCGGCCCACATCTCGCGGTGGGTCCGCTCGACCTCCTCGAGGAACGCCGGCCAGGTGCCGCGATCCGCGACCGGGTAGCCTGACGAGAACGGCGGGATCGCCGGATCCTTCAGCTCGGCGGGGTTGCAGGACACGATCCGGACCCACGGCCGGCCCGACGCCGGCAGGGCCGCGAAGCCGACGACGTTGTCCTCGACGATGACGTCCGGGTCGAGCTCGTCGAAGATCGCCCGGAGCCGGTCGTCGACGTACTTCGAGCCATCGATGAGGGCCTGCCAGGTCGGGGCGATGAACTCGCCGAGCTGCTCGATCGTGGGCTTTCGGAAGATCGGCGCCGTGTCCCGGATGAAGTCGATCCAGAACTGGCCGGGCACCTCGGGCGTCTCGGGCGGCGGCCCCAGGCGCATGAGGCGCTCCTCGAAGCCCTGGGCCTCGAGGTTGCCGGCGAACGACTCCTCGACGATGAACACGACCCGATGGCCGCGCTCCTGGAGGACCCGCCCGATCCCGACGCAGTTGTTCGTCGGCCCGAAGGCGCCCTCCGGGAAGAACACGATCGTCCGACGCTCGTCCACGGGCCCTCCTCGTCGTCAGCGGCTGCGGTGGCCGGAGTATGCCCCGAGGGAACTGGCCGAGCCGGGTCGTCGCGACGCGCGCGCTTCGCCCCCACGCTTCACCCCCGGGTTCAGCCCCGGGTTCACCCCCGCGCTTCGCCCCCGCGCTTGGCCCCCGCGAGCCCCCGCGAGCCCCCCC
>SCUO01000096.1 GCA_004297395.1 Chloroflexota bacterium
CGGCGCGAGCGGCCGGGCGTGGCGAGGGCTTGCCGGCGGCCGCCCGGCCCTGACCACGCTCGACGAGGCGGTTCGCCTGGCCTCGGCCCGCCTCACCCGGGACCTGCCCCGGTTCCATCCGTCGTTCCGTTTCGAGGAGCGCCTGGCCGTTCGCCTGGCCGAGGCGGCCGCCGCCATGCGCCTCCCGGCGGCCGCTGGCGCCGAGGGCCACGCGACCGTCGTGCCGTTCCAGCCGGCCGGCCGGCCCGACGGCGTCGATGCCTTCAACGCCTTCGAATCCTTCGACCCGTTGGCCGACGGGCCCGACGACGAGCGCGACGACATCGCACTGCTCGCCAACCGGCCGCTGCTCCTCGGCGGCGCGGTCGCCGCGTCCGCGATCAGCCTTGCCGGCGCCGCCTGGGTCGCCTGGCGCCGGTCGCGGGTCCGGACCCCGATGGGCCGGGCCGCTCGCGCCGCGCACGCCCTGCGCGGCCGGCCGGCGTAGGGCGGGGGAGCGCATCGATGCCGATCAAGCTGCCCTCGTTCCGGCCCCGCAAGGACGCCTACCCGCCGGACCTCTGGACGAAGTGCCCGTCGTGCTCCGAGATGCTCTTCAACAAGCAGCTCGACAAGGCCGACCGGGTCTGCCCGACCTGCGGCCACCACTTCCGGTTGTCGGCCGGCGCCCGCCTCGAGAGCCTGCTCGACCGGGACAGCTTCCGCGAGCTCGATGCGGGGCTCCAGAGCCTCGACCCGCTCGGCTTCGTGGACCAGAAGCCGTACCCGGACCGAATCGCCGCGGCCCAGCTGGCCACGGGCCTGCGCGACGCCGCGGTCCGGGGAGTCGGCACGATCGAGGGCCGGCCGGTCTCGATCTGTGTCATGGACTTCGGGTTCATGGGCGGCTCGATGGGTGCGGTCGTGGGCGAGAAGGTGACCCGGGCCGCGGAGCAGGCGCTCGTCGCGCGGATGCCGCTCATCGTCGTCTCGGCCTCGGGCGGGGCCAGGATGCAGGAGGGCACTCTCGCCCTCATGCAGCTGGCCAAGACGTGCGCCGCGCTCGAGCGTCTCAGGGCCGCCCGCGTGCCGTACCTCTCGATCATGAGCGACCCCACCACCGGCGGCGTCTTTGCCTCGTACGCCGTCCTCGGTGACGTCAACCTGGCAGAACCCAACGCGCTCATCGGCTTCGCCGGGGCCCGGGTGACGGCCGGGACGATCGCCCAGGAGCTGCCGGCCGGCTTCCAGCGGGCGGAGTTCCTGTACGAGCACGGCTTCATCGACCGGGTCGTGCACCGGCGCGAGCTTCGCCACGAAGTGGCCCTGCTGCTGCGGTACCTGGCGCCGGCGGTGCTCGACACCAACGGAACGACGGCCGAGGCGAGGCCGGCCTTCGACCCGATCGGGTTCCTGTCGTCGCTCGCCGAGCGGGTTGTCCCAGACCTCGCGCCGGCAGAGCCGCCGGCACCGGCGGAGCCAATGGCTGCGCCTGAGCCCGCGGCGCCGGCCGAGCCGGCGGAATCGGCAACAGCCGCGATGCCCGAGCCGGCAACGGCGCGGACCGATGCCGGCGATCCCGCCGAGCCGGAGCCCGAGCCGGTCTCGGCCCGACGTGCCCCGGAGGCATCCGATGGTTGATCGCCTCCTCGGTCGCAACCGTGAGGCGCCGCCGGACGCCCCCGTCGATGCCAGGACGGCGGTCTGGAACCGCGTCCAGCTCGCTCGGAACATTCGCCGGCCGCGGACGCTCGAGCTCCTCGGCGGGATGGCCGACGAGATCATCGAGCTCCATGGAGATCGAGGCTTCGGCGACGACGCCGCGATCGTGGCCGGGTTCGCCCGCCTTGACGGCCACCGGATCGCCTTCGTCGGCCAGCAGAAGGGCGCCGACACCGAGGAGAACATCCGGCGCAACTTCGGCATGCCCCACCCGGAGGGCTATCGGAAGGCGATGCGGGTCATGGAGCTGGCGGAGCGGCTGGGGCTGCCGATCGTGACCTTCGTCGATGTCCCCGGCGCCCATCCCGGGCCCGAATCGGAGGAGCGAGGCATCGCCGACGCGATCGCCCGCTCGGTCGGGCTGATGAGCCGGCTCCGGACCCCGATCGTCGCCGTCATCACCGGCGAGGGCGGCTCGGGCGGCGCACTGGCGATCGCCGTCGGCGATGTCGTCATCGCCCTCGAGAACGCCGTCTACTCGGTCATCAGCCCGGAGGGCTGTGCCTCGATCCTGTGGCGGACCGCCGATGAGGCGGCGACCGCGGCCCTGGCGATGCGGATGACAGCCGACGACCAGCTGGCCCTCGGCGTCGTCGACATCGTCGTCCCGGAGCCCGGCGAGGGCGCCCACGCCGACCCCGAGGAGATGGCACGGCGGCTTCGGCCGGTCATCGTGGGCGAGCTCGAACGCCTCGGGCGGATGACCCCTGACGAGCTCGTGGATGCCCGCTACCGGCGCTATCGGGTCCTCGGCGCCTACACTGAGGTCGCTGCGCCGGCAGCGGCCGTGCCGCCCACGAGGGGGCTGGGCGACCGGCTGCGCGAGCTGCTCGATCCGACCCGCTGGTCGGGCGGAAATCCGATCCCGGGGTCGTCGCGCCGCGACGAGCCCCCCGCCCGCGAGGAGGTCTGAGGCGTGCCCGACGATCGTGACGCCCGTCGCGCCGATCGCGATGCCGCCGGCCCTGGCCCGGATGCCCGCGACGCCGCGGCCCGCGCTGCCGACCACGCCGGCATCGATCGCCTGGCCGCGACCCTGGTGCCGGCCCTCATCGCCAAGCTCGGGACGCTGAACGTCGGCGAGCTGGAGGTCCACGAGGGCGACTGGCGCGTTCGCCTCCGCCGGCCGGCCGGCGCGAGCGCCACCTACGGCAGGCGAGTCACGGATCGGCCCTCGAGAACGCACCCGGGGCACGAGCAGCACGGCCACGCACCGGGGACCCCGGAACCCCATCGCTCGTCGCGGGCCCTGCCAGGCCCGGGCCATGGCGCGAGCGCTTCGGCAGCCGCCTCGAACGGCAGCGGTCCGGCCGGCGCGACTAGTCCCGGGCTCGCCCCCGTGGGCCCGGGCCGCGGCGGGGAACCGGTCACGTCGTCGGGGGTTGGCGAGGGCGGCCACGGGCCGGGGCCATCGGACCCCAACGCCGACGCGGCAGCCCAGATCGCCACGTCGCCCGCGGTCGGCGTGTTCCAGCCCGGACCCAAGTCCGTCGCGGGCACGCGCGTCCGGGCCGGCGATAGGCTCGGCGTCGTCGACATGCTGGGCGTGCCCCAGGAGGTCGTGGCCCCGGTCGATGGGATCGTGGTCGGCGTCATCGTGGATGCCGGCACGGCCGTGGAGTACGGCCAGGAGCTGGTCCACCTCCAGCCCGCCGTCGCGACCGAGGGCCGCTGACCGTGTTCCGCAAGATCCTCATCGCCAACCGCGGCGAGATCGCGCTCCGGATCCTCCGCGCCTGCCGGACGCTCGGCGTAGAGGCCGTCGTCGCCTACAGCGAGGCCGATCGAGACAGCCTGCCGGTCCAGCTGGCCGACGAGGCGATCTGCATCGGCCCGGCCGATGCCCGCCGGTCGTACCTCTCGGCGCCGGCCGTCATCTCTGCCGCGATCGTCACCGGTTGCGATGCGGTCCACCCCGGCTACGGCTTCCTGTCCGAGGACGAGACCTTCGCCGAGGTCGTCGGGGCCCACGACCTGACGTTCATCGGCCCGCCCCCGCCGGTCCTCGACCGGTTCGCCTCGAAGGAGGGGACGCGCCGCCTCCTCGGCGGCTACGGCCTGCCGACGATCCCCGGCTCCGACGGCATGCTCCGCGACGACGAGCACGCCCTCGCCGAGGCGGCCCGCATCGGCTATCCCGTCCTCATCAAGCCCTCGGCCGGCGGCGGCGGCAAGGGCATGCGCATGGTCCGGACCCCGCGCGAGCTCGATTCGGCCATCAAGGTCTGCCGTTCCGAGGCCCGCAGCGCCTTCGGCGACGACAGCCTGTACCTGGAGAAGTGGCTCGAGGACAACCGTCACGTCGAGGTCCAGGTCGCGGTGGATCGCTACGGCCAGGGCGTCCACCTCGGTGAGCGCGACTGCTCCGTCCAGCGCCGCCACCAGAAGATCCTCGAGGAGGCGCCGACGCCGGCCCTCTCGCCGGCCGCCCGGGCGGACCTCTGCGAACGCGCCATCCGGGCGGTCGTCGCCGCCGGCTACGAGAACGTCGGGACGCTCGAGTTCCTCGTCGATGGCGCCGGCGACTTCTACTTCATCGAGATCAACTGTCGGATCCAGGTGGAGCACCCGGTGACCGAGATGCTCACCGGAATCGACCTCGTCGCCACCCAGATCCGGATCGCGGCCGGCGAGCCACTCGGCTTCAGCCAGGCCGACGTCCAGCTCCGGGGCCACGCCATCGAGTTCCGGATCAACGCCGAGGACCCGGCCCACGAGTTCCGGCCGGGGGCCGGGATCGTCGAATCCTTCCACGCGCCGGGCGGGCCCGGGATCCGGATGGATTCGCATCTCTACCCCGGCTACGAGGTCCCGCCGTACTACGATTCGCTCCTCGGCAAGCTCATCGCCTGGGGCCCGGACCGGGCGACCGCCATCGCGCGCGGCCGGTCCGCCCTCGACGAGCTCGTCGTCGACGGCATCACCACCAACGTCGAGATCCACAAGGCCCTGCTTACCAACCCGACCTTCCTCGATGGCCGGATGACCACGAACCTCCTCGACCGGATCGGCAGCGCCGCCTTCCTGGCGGCCGCCGCCCGGACCTGACGCCACAACGATTTCCGTCCACCCCGAACCGGAGCCTGCCCGTGACCGCTACGATCCACACGACCCGCGAGATCGAAGCCCTCATCCCGCATCGCTGGCCGATGCTCATGGTTGACCGGATCGTCGAGTACGACGCCGAGGCGAAGCGGATCGTGGGGATCAAGGGCATCACCGCGACCGAGTTCTGGGCCCAGGGTCACTTCCCGGGCCTGCCGGTCCTGCCGGGGGTGCTCCAGGTGGAGGCCCTCGCCCAGACGATGGCCGTGTACGTGGCCAAGCAGCCGGGCTTCGGCGACCGGATCGGGCTGTTCGCGGCGATCGACGAGACGCGCTTCAAGCGGATCGTCGTGCCGGGCGACGTCCTCCGCCTCGAGGTCACGATGGAGAAGCTGGGTTCGCGGTTCGGGCGCGCCCGAGGGGTGGCCAGCGTGGACGGCGAGGTGGCCTGCGAGGCGACGTTGAGCTTCATAATCCCGCCCGAAGGCGTCCTGCGATGACGAGCGGTGCAGCGACCGCCGGGGCGTCCCTCGGGTCCGCCTTGTTGCCTGTTGTGACGATGTCATCGTCATATCCCGGGTATGGCTCGCCCCAAGGCGCTCGGTGGGGGCACGAGCATGCGACCGTGCGTCCGCACGTTCACGGCTTCGCCGTCGCATCGCGCGAATCCCATGTCGACCGCGCTTGTGACGCCCC
The DNA here is from genome assembly GCA_004297395.1 of Chloroflexota bacterium. Taxonomy (GTDB): domain Bacteria; phylum Chloroflexota; class Limnocylindria; order Limnocylindrales; family CSP1-4; genus UBA5189. Next base: position 5,443 of record SCUO01000096.1, read on the forward strand.
ATCGCCCCGACTTGACGATCCCGTCGTCACGACCGCCCGTAGGCCGCGGGGCGACGTGCGAATCGCGGGCTCCCACCAGTGACCGCGCGCATCGCCGTCCTCTCCGATGTCCACGGCAATGCCGTCGCCCTCGAGGCCGTCCGGAAGGCGATCAAGAAGGAGAAGCCGGACGCGATCCTCGTCGCCGGCGACCTCGCCCTGAACGGTCCCGATCCCGCGGGGACGATCGATGCCCTCCGGGCGATGGAGGCCGACGGCGCCCTCATCGTCCAGGGCAACACCGACGTCGCGGTTGCCGATTCGGACTTCGCGGCCTCGTTTCCCTGGTATGCCGATGGGATCCCGGACGCGCTCGGCTACGCGGTCGACTGGGCCCACGACGCCCTAGGCGACGAGCGCCTCGAGTGGCTCCGCCGGCTGCCGTCCGAGCGCCGGATCCGGCTCGAGGACACGCTCGTCCTGGTCACCCATGCCTCGCCGGGCTCGCAGACGGCCGGCTTCGACCTGGACCTCGATGCCAGCGTGACCCTCGAGCGCCTGTCGCGGACCGACGCCCGGATCATCTGCTGCGGCCACACCCACCTGCCGGACATCCGCGACTTCGGCTGGAAGCAGGTCGTGAACGACGGCAGCGCCGGCTACGTCTTCGACGGCGACCCGACCGCCTCGTGGGCCCTCGTGACCCTCGACGGCGAGACGGTGACGGCCGAGATCCGGCGCACCGAGTTCGACGTCATGGCCGTCGCCAACGCGATCTCCGAGCGCGGCCTGCCCGGCGACGTGTACCGGGCGGCCACGGTCCGCACCGGGAAGCTGGTGCGATGACCCGGACCGCGATCCCCGCGGCCCGGAGGGCTCGGGCATGACGCGCGTCGTCGTGACCGGCATGGGCGCCCTGTCGGCCCTGGGCAATGACGTCGCCTCGACCTGGGACGGCCTGGTGGCCGGGCGCTCGGGCATCCGGACGATCGAGCGCTTCGACCCCGCGCGTCTTGACTCCAGGATCGCCGGCGAGGTCCGCGACTTCGACGCCAGCGGCGTCCTCGACCGCAAGGACATGCGGCGGACCGACCGCTACATCCAGTTCGCCCTCGTCGTCGGCCGCCAGGCCCTCGACCAGGCCGGCTTCCCGGGCCGGATGGAGGGCGAGCTCGCCGAGCGGACCGGTGTCATCGTGGGGTCGGGCCTCGGCGGCGTTTCGACACTGTTCGACAACGTCCTCGTCATGGCCGAGCGCGGTCCCGACCGGATCAGCCCGTTCTTCATCCCGATGGGCATCGCCAACGTCGCGGCCGGCCAGGTCGCGATCCAGTTCGGGCCGCTCGGGCCCAACTGGGCGACCGTGTCGGCCTGCGCCACCGGGGCCCACGCGATCGGCGAGGCCTGGGAGACGATCCGGCGCGGCGACGCCGACGTCATGCTGGCCGGCGGGGTCGAGGCCGGCATCCACGAGGCCGTCGTCGGCGGCTTCGCCTCGATGAAGGCGCTCTCCACCCGGAACGACGACCCGGAGCGGGCATCGCGCCCGTTCGACGAGGAGCGCGACGGCTTCGTCATCGGCGAGGGCGCCGGGATCGTCGTCCTCGAGGCCCTCGAGCATGCCGAGGCTCGCGGCGCGGAGCCCCTGGCCGAGGTCATCGGCTACGGCGCCACCGCCGACGCCTCGCACATCACCCTCCCCGCACCGGGTGGCATCGGTGCAGTCCGGGCCGCCCGGCGGGCGATCGAGAAGGCCGGCCTGCGGCCGTCCGACATCGATCATGTCAATGCCCATGCGACCTCGACCCCGGAGGGCGACAAGGCCGAGCTCCAGGCCATCCGGTCGATCTTCGGCGACCACGCGCCGAAGGTCGCGGTGACCGCCAACAAGTCGATGCTCGGCCACACCCTGGGGGCTGCCGGGGCGCTCGAATCGATCGCCGTGATCCAGGCCCTCCGGACCGGCACGGTCCCGCCCACGATCAACCTGGCCCGGCCAGATCCGGCCGGTGCGGGCCTCGACCTCACCCCGAACCGGGCGGCGCGGCGCGACCTCCGCATCGGGCTCAACAACTCGTTCGGGTTCGGCGGCCAGAACGCCGCCCTAGTTTTCCGGCGGTGGGACGGATGACCGACGGCGCCGAGCAGCGCGATCCGCAGGCCGCGGCGGCGAGCGTCGAGGCCGACACGATGCCGCCCGGGCCGCCGACGGACCCCGGCGACGCGGCCCTCCTCGGGTTGGTGGACCGTCTTGCGGCGCTCCTGGACCGGTCCGAGCTGACCGAGCTGGAGGTCCAGGTCGGGGGCACCGGGCTCGTCCTCCGGAAGCCCGCCGCGATCGCTCCGCCGCCAGCCGTCGCCGCCCCGGCCGCGGCCGCGGGCGCCGTCACGGGGGGCGGCGATGGGCAGGGCGCAGCCGCGCCGACAACAGCGCCCGCGCGGCCCTCGGTCAAGGCGCCGCTGACGGGGATCTGGTACGGCTCGCCGTCACCGGGCACCGCGCCGTACGTGACCGTCGGCGGCGAGGTCGTGGCCGGCCAGGTCATCGGCCTCATCGAGGCCATGAAGCTGTTCAACGAGATCAAGAGCGATCTCTCGGGCCGGGTGGCCCGCATCCATGCCGAGAACGGCAAGCTCGTGAAGGCCAGGCAACCACTCATCGAGGTCGACCCGCTGTGACGAACCAGAGCGCGCCGCTCCGCGCCCACGTGACCGGCTGGGGCCGCTACGTGCCCGAGCAGATCCTCACCAACGCCGACCTCGAGAAGATGGTCGACACGAACGACGAGTGGATCGTGTCCCGGACGGGGATCCGCGAGCGGCGTGTGGCGGCGGCCCACGAGACGACCGCCTCGATGGCCTCCGTGGCGGCCCTTCGTGCGATCCGGACAGCGGGCCTGGATCCCGACGACATCGACCTCATCCTCCTGGCCACGCTCACCCCCGACTACTGGATGCCCTCGACCGCGGCCCTCGTCAAGGAAGCGATCGGCAACCAGCGGGCGGCGGCGATGGACGTCGCGGCGGCCTGCTCCGGGTTCGTCTACGCCTTCTCGACCGCCCAGGCGTATGTGACCTCGGGCCTCGCGAAGCACGTTCTCGTGATCGGGGCCGAGCTCCTGACCCGCTTCCTCGACTACACCGACCGGAGCACCTGCATCCTGTTCGGCGATGGCGCCGGGGCGGTGGTCGTGTCGGCGTCGGAGGAGCCGGGCGGCTCGCTCGGGATCGAGCTCACCACCGAGCCCCAGGGTGCGTACATGATCTGGCTGCCGGCCGGCGGGGCGAAGAGCCCGCCGTCGCGCGAGACCGTCGCCCGGGGCGAGCACTACATCCGGATGGAGGGTCGCGAGACCTATCGGTTCGCGACGCGAACGTTGGCCTCGACCGCCCTCGAGTCGGTCAGGAAGGCGGGCCTCGAGGCATCCGACGTGTCGCTGTTCATCCCGCACCAGGCCAACATCCGGATCATCGAGGCGGTTGCGAAGGGCCTCGATCTGCCGATGGACCGGATGTTCGTGAACCTCGACCGCTACGGCAACACCTCGGCCGCGTCCGTGCCGATCGCCCTGGCCGAGGCGGTCAACTCCGGTCGCGTGGCGATCGGCGACAACATCTGCATCGTGGCCTTCGGGGCCGGCTTCACCTCGGGCGCGGCGACGATCGAGTGGACGGCCGATCCCGCGCGGGGCATCGCCGGCGACGCGGCCGTCCGGGCGTCCGACATCCATGTCCGGTTGCCGCTCGACTGGGATTCGGTGGACCCGATCCCGCCGGCCCTGGCCGAGCTCATGGCCCGCGACCCGCTCAACGTCCCGCTCGACGACGTCGTCCCGGGCGAGCCCGAGTCGGCCCATCGGGAGGTCCACGCATGACCATGATCGACCTCGGCGGCAAGAGCGCGATCGCCACGGGCGGCTCGCGAGGCATCGGCCGGGCGATCGCGCTGCGCCTTGCGACCCAGGGGGCGGACGTCGCCTTCAGCTACCGCGGCAACGCGGCCGCCGCCGAGGAGACGGCCGCCGCCATCCGTGCCCTGGGCCGGCAGGCCTTGGCAATCCAGGCCGACCACTCCCAGCCCGAGGCCGGCGACATCGTCGTCAAGGCCGCCCTGGAGGCGTTCGGCAAGGTCGACATCCTCGTCAACAACGCCGGCATCACGCGCGACGACCTGATCATGCGGATGTCGCTCGAGGCCTGGCAGGCGGTCATCGACACCAACCTCTCGGGCGCCTTCCACGCCATCAAGGCCGTGACCAGGCCGATGCTCAAGGCCAAGGGTGGCCGGATCATCAACATCACGTCCGTGTCCGGCCAGGCCGGCCAGACGGGCCAGGCCAACTACTCGTCGGCCAAGGCGGGGCTCATCGGGCTGACGAAGGCCACGGCCCGGGAGCTCGCGTCGCGGGGGATCACCTGCAACGCGGTCGCGCCGGGCTTTGTCCTTACCGAGCTGACCCAGGACCTGGCCCAGGAGTGGCAGGACCGGATCACCCAGCAGACGCCGCTCGGCCGCTTCGGGACGCCCGAGGAGATCGCCAGTGCGGTCGCCTTCCTGGCCAGCGACGAGGCCGGCTTCATCACCGGCCAGGTCCTGGCGGTGGACGGCGGCCTGGTGATGATGTAGCGCGTGAGCGCGTGAGGATCTCGAACCCGCAGCCCCCAACCGCCGACGTCGTCATCGAGGCAGCGGGCGGACCGGCCGCCCGGCTCAGCCTCCCTGCGGTCCGGATCGCCGCGGTTGTCCTGGGTGCCTTGCTCCTCGGCTACATGTTCCTCGGCCGGGGCTTCGCCCACCTCGGGTTCCCACCGCTGTACATCGGCGAGATCGTCCTGGCCAGCTGCATCGTCGCCACGGGGTTCGCGTTCTGGCGAAATGGCGTCCGCGTCGCGCCGAGTCGGATCGTCTGGCTGCTCGTCGGTCTGATGGTCCTCGGGGCCGTCCGGACCCTGCCCTACCTCGGCCAGTACGGGTTCGACGCCCTGCGCGACGCGGCGCTCTGGGGGTACGCGGCATTCGCCCTGTTGGTGTTTGCGCTCGCTGACCGCGATCTCGTGGTCCGGGCGTTTCGCCTGTACGGGTGGGTCGTGCCGGCCTTCGCCATCTGGCTCCCCATCTCCTACTACATCTTCGCCAACGCAAGCCGGGAGATCGATCCTTTGCGCCCCGGCTCCGTCATCCCCCTGATCTTCTTCAAGGGCGGGGACATGGCGGTGCACATCGTCGGCGCCGTCGCCTTCCTGGTCCTCGGCGCCGCCAGGACCTCCTCCGCCTGGTCGGTCCTCCAGCGGGTCGTCATCGGCATCCCGCTCTTCTGGGCGGCATTCGTTGCCGGCGCCGCCAACCGCGGGGGGCTGCTGACGGTGATCGCGGGCATCGCGGTCGTGGTGGCGCTGGCGCCGCGATCGCGCAACTGGCTTCCGCTGCTGCTCGCAATCGCCGTGCTCGTCGGTGGCCTCACGGTCCAGGGTGCGATGTCCGCACCCGGCGGCGCCGGGCCCTCCCCGACGGCCAGCGCCGCGCCGACAATGTCGGCGCCGCCATCACCATCGCCGTCGCCGAGCGCCGGGGCAAGCCCGGCACCGTCACACAGCCTCGGACCGACGGCGTCGGACGGCCCCACATCGAGTGCTTCGGCCGGACCGGCCGGGACGCTGCCGCCGGGTGCTTCCCCGTCCGGGCCGCCCGAACTCGGCGAACTCCGTATCGCGAACCCTGGGTTCGAGCTCGGCGAGCTCAACAGCGGGATCGAAGGCTGGGCGCCTTCCGGGGTGGGCACGTACACGATCGTCGGCGATGGCGGCCATCGCGACTCCCGCTTTGCCGCGGTCGACAACACGGGGGCTGGCTACCAGGCGACCCTGACGAGCAGCCGGTTCGACTTCCCGGCCGGGGAGGACATCGAGGTCTCGCTGTGGGCGAAGGCGATCCGCGGGCAACCGACCGTTGAGATCTACGTGAACTGGTACGACCGCTCCGGGCGGCTGATCTCGAGCGATTTCCTCGACGACCTGGCGACCGCAGGCGCGAGGAACTGGCAGCGGGGGGTGGGACTAGGCCAGGCTCCGCCCGGAGCCGGGCGTGCGGAGGTCCTCCTGTGGGAGGCTGCCGGCCATGCCGCGATCGGCATCGATGACGTGACAGTACGGGCGGGGGATTTCATCGAGGAGCCACCAGTCGTGCCGCCGCCGGAGGGCAGGCCCGCCACGCTCAACCAGCTGATCGAGAACATCCTCAGCCTGTTTGGGCCGTCGTCGGACGTCAACCTCGAGGGGACGAAGCAGTTCCGGCTGGCGTGGTGGGGCAGGATCGTCGACTACACGGTCCGCGGAGAGTACTTCTGGACCGGCAAGGGCTTCGGGGTGAACCTCGCCGACGACGACGGATTCCAGAGCACCGCGGACCACTCGCTCCGCGCCCCCCACAATAGCCATTTCACAGTGCTCGCCCGGATGGGCGTTCCCGGGATCGTCCTCTGGTTGCTCATCCTGGGTAGCTTCGGGGTCGGTCTCCTGCGCGCCGTGCTCGCCTCGCGACGAGCAGGCGATCTGGGCCTCGCGGCCCTCGGTGGATGCGTCCTCGCCTACTGGGTCGCGATGCTGGTTGACACGTCGTTCGATCCCTACCTGGAGGGTCCGCAGGGCGGGATCTGGTTCTGGACGATCGTGGGGCTCGGGCTCGTGGTCATGCGCCAGGCGTCGCGGCGCCCGACACCATGATCGAGCGACGACCGGTCGAGCGAGTCCTGCAGGTCCACACCCGCTATCGGCAGCCGGGCGGCGAGGACCAGGTCGTGGATGCCGAGAGAGTTCTCCTTGAGACGGCGGGCGTCGACGTGGGCCAGGTGATCTTCGACAATGCAGACCTGCGCGAATCCCGCTCGCTCGCGGGTGACCTGATGCTCGCTGCGTCCGCGATCTGGTCGCGCTCGGCGACGCGTCGCGTCCGGGTCGCGATCAAGGCATCGCGTCCTCAGGTCGTCCACGTCCACAATACGTTCCCGGCGGCGTCACCGTCGGTCTATACCGCGGCCGCCGCGGAGGGCATACCCGTCGTACAGACGCTCCACAACTACCGGATGGTCTGTCCGGCCGCGACCACCTTTCGAGGCGGACGCGCCTGCACGGACTGCGTGGGCAAGGCCATCGCGATACCCGCGGTCATCCACGCCTGCGTACGCGACTCGCACTCCCAGTCGGCCGCAGCCGCCGCGACGCTCGCCATTCACCGCGGGCTGGGCACGTTCGCGAGACGGATCGACCTGTACCTCGCCCTGACGGCATTCCAGCGCGACCTTCTGGTCGCGGGCGGGCTCCCGGCCGCTCGCGTCCGCGTCGTCCCCAATTTCCTAGAGCCGGACCCCGGCGATAGGGCAGACGGGCGAGCCGGGATCGTCTTCGTCGGCCGGCTGTCTCCCGAGAAGGGCCTCATCACGCTGCTTGACGCCGCGGCCCTGGTGCCGCGACTCGTGCGGGTCATCGGCGACGGTCCCCTGCGCGCGGCCGTGGAGGCTGCTGCCGCGGACGCCAAGGTCGACTACGTCGGTCACCTGGACCGCCCGGCGGTCCACGCGGCGATGGGGCGGGCCCTGGCGGTCGTGGTACCGTCGATCTGGTTCGAAGGCTTCCCGATCGTTCTCGCCGAGGCGTTTGCCACCGGGACGCCGGTCATCGCCAGCCGGATCGGGTCGCTGGCGGAGCTGGTCGAGGATGGCAGAACCGGGTTGTTGGCCGAGCCGGGCGACGCCACCGGCCTGGCTGACCGCCTCCGGTGGGCGCGTGATCATCCGACCGACATGCGCCGCATGGGGCAGCACGCCAGGAAGCGATACGAGTCGGCATACACCGGGTCGACGCACCTGGCGGCCCTCCAGGATGCCTATGCCGCGGTGGCTCGTGACGGGCGCGCTTCGTGATGGGCACTGCGATCGTGACCGGTGCGGCCGGGCAGGACGGCTACTACCTGGTGCGGCGCCTCGCAGCCGAAGGCGTTCACGTACATGCGGTGATCCGGGCCCGGGGGTCCGCCTCCGGCATTGACCGGATCGCCGGGCCCGGCTCGGTCACCGTTCACGAGCTGGACATCAACGACGCTCCAGGCCATGAGCGGCTCCTGGCGCAGGTTCGACCGGATGAGTTCTACAACCTCGCGGGGCTCAGCAGCGTCTCCGCGTCGTTCCTCGAGCCGAACACCACGTGGCGCACCAATGCCGATGCCGTCCAGGCCCTCCTCGAGGCGGTGCGAACCGTGAGTCCCCTGACCCGTTTCTACCAGTCGTCGTCGACTGAGATGTTCGGTGCGGAGCCGGGCGAGGCGATCACCAACGACGAGGGCTCCCGGTTCATGCCCCAGAGCCCATACGCGGCGGCGAAGGCCGCGGCTCACCTCGCCTGTGATGCGTACCGGCGCACCTACGGCCTTCGGACCGCGGCCGGCATCCTCTCGAATCACGAGTCGCGGCGCCGAGCCCCGGGCTTTCTCACCCGCAAGGTCGTGGACCACGTGCGGATGCTCCGGCGGCTTGGAACGGATCATCTCGATGACGTCGCTCCGCTCGCGGTCGGCAACCTGGCCGCCAGGCGGGACTGGGGCTTCGCTCCCGACTACGTTGACGGGATGGTCCGGGTCATCCGGCAGATCGAGGTCCGCGCACGCACGCTGCGCCTGCCAGCTGATGCCGACGTCGGGGCCAGCTACCGGGACTACGTGCTCGGATCCGGGCGCCTCCACGCGGTGTGGCAGCTCGTGGACCGCGCCTTTGCCCTGGCCGGCCTCGCGCTTGACTGGGATCGGTCGGACCCTGATCCGGCAAGCTGGGCGGCGACGTTTCGAACGACCGGCGGACCGGCCATCGTGGTCGATCCGACATTCATCCGGCCAACCGATCCGGCAGCCATCCGCGCTGATCCGGCGAAGGCCCGCCGGGAGCTCGGCTGGCGCCCGCCGACAGGGCTCGACCGGTTCCTCGCAGACATGCTCGACGCTTCGGACGACGAGCTGGCGACACACCGATGACGGGAGCGCTGACGTTCCCCCGATGAACAGCGCCAAGCCGACGATCCGCTTCATCACCCACAGCCCCCCCGCGCCCGGCATCAGCGGTGACCGGATCCGCGTCTTCAACCTGATGCGCCAGCTCCAGCGCCGTGGCTGGAGGGTTCGACTCTGGTCGCTCGTGGCCTCGAATGAGCCGTCGGGCTTCGAGGACGCCTGCAGCCGCGTAGCCGAGGAGGTCGTCCTCGTTCCTCGCCTGCATGACCCCGTGCAGCGGCTCGCGAGCCTGGCGCGAGACGCGATCACCGGCCGGGCACTGCACGCCCATTGGTTCTGGTCGCCGGCAACCGGTCGCGTCGCC
>SCUO01000002.1 GCA_004297395.1 Chloroflexota bacterium
CACGTCGCCGTCCCGGGGAGAGCCACGTGCCGCTCGAGTTCCTGCGCCGTCGGGGGGGTGATCCCGCACCGGCGCCAACCACCAGCCAGCCCGGACCGTCCGGGACGGTCAGCCACGCCCTGCCCGAGGAGGTCGTGGCCCAGGAGCACCAGCTCCGCCTGAACTACGCCGGCAAGACGAGCGAGGGCGTCCGAATCAAGGCCGGGCCCCAGGCGATGGCCGACCTGCCGGCCATGCTCGTCGGAATCGCCAAGAGCGAGATCGAGGTCATCGAGCCGCTCCCGATCGAGTTCAGCCAGGCGACCCCGTCGATCGTCCGCCCGTCCGAGGCGATGCAGTGGCTGAACGCCCACCACATGCTCTCGCCGATCGCCCGCCACGCCCTGGTGGTGCTCGAGACGATCGATGCCGTCGACCTCGCCTTCGATACCTTCGTCGTCGCCCTCCTCGATGGCGAGACCGACACCTCCGGCTATCCCGAGTACAACGCCATCGTCGGCGGCGTCGCCGCCCACTGGGACGAGGTCACCGGCGATCTCATCGTCCGGGGCGTCGTGGGCTGGGGTGGCCGCGGCGTCCGCGGCGATTCCGATCGCATCGGGTCGAAGATCCTGACGAGCCTGCTGACCCAGATCCTGGCCAGCCAGTACTCGCTGGGGCTGACCGCCGTCATGCGGCCGGCCGCGGCCCACGGGCACGGCGGCGTGGTCTGTCCCCACTGCGGCTTCGAATCGGCGCACGAGCGGGCGTTCTACTGCCCGAAGTGCGGCATGCGCCTGCTCCGCGGCTGAGCGCGCGGGGAGCGAGGACGCCAGGCCCGTGCCCATCTACGACTACACCTGCTCGAGCTGTGGGCACCTGACCGAGGTCATCCACGGGATGGGCGAGGGCGGCCCGCGGTTCTGCCCGAGCTGTGGGGTCGAGGGCACGATGCGCAAGGGTTTTGCCGCCCCGGCGGTCCACTTCAAGGGCTCGGGCTGGGCCAAGAAGGACCGATCGGCCACCGCCTCGCCGGGCCGCAGCCGGACCAAGACCGGCGACGAGGCCGGCGCCGGTGGAGCCGCGACCACCTCCGGTGGCGGGGGCGATGGCGCGGCAGGATCCTCGTCCTCGTCGACCTCGACCTCGACGTCGAGCGGGTCCGCGACCGCCACGACCACGACCACCTCGAGCGGTGACGGAGGCGACTGACGATGGCCGGCGCCGCAAGCGACTGGATCAGCCTGGCCGAGGCGGCCGAGATCCTTGCCGCCGCGAACGTCAAGTTCAGGCCCTCGACGATCGGGACCTGGGCCCGGACCGGAAAGCTCCAGAGCATCAAGCTCGGCGGCCGGCGGTTCGTCCGTCGGGGTGAGGTCAAGGGGCTGATCGCGCCGCCCAGGCGGGTCCGGGCCGACCACCTCCAGCCCGGCCTCTTCGAGGACCTCCGGGACTGACCGCGATGGAGGGCGGCTGGCTCACCCGGCTGGCCGCCGTCCTGGGCTGGGGTCCGGTCGCCTCGATCCGCCGGGTTCTCGATCGCTACGGCGCCGCCGGCGGCGGGCTGCTGGCCGGTGGCCTGGCCTACAGCGCCCTGTTCGCGATCGTGCCCCTGACCGCGCTCATTGCCGGGATCATCGGCCTGGTCGTCGACGACGAGGCTCGTCGAACGGCGGTCGTCAGTGCCATTGCCGACGTCCTGCCGCCCCTCCGGGACGTCGTCCGGCTGGTCCTCGAGGAGGCAGCCGGGGCAGCCGGGGCGATCTCGATCCTCGGCGGCGTCACCCTGGTCTGGGGTGCGAGCCGATTCGCCGTGTCGTTCGAGGACGCGATGGGCAGGATCTTCGGCGGCGTCCAGCGGCGCGGCTTCATGCGGCGCAACGCGGCGGCCCTGGTCGCCGTGGTCGGGCTCATCGGGGTGGCGTTCCTGGGGGCGGTGCTGGCCGGGCTGGCCTCGTTCCTCGATGCGGCCGAAGGTCGCGGTGGACCCGTGGTCGGGTTCGTCGTGGGGGCGGTCCTCGCGCTCGTGCCGTCGGTCCTGACGGCGGCCACGGTCGCCCTCGTCTATCGGCTCGTGCCGGTTGGGGCGCCGCGCTGGCGGGCACTCCTGCCACCGGCCATCGTCGTGGCCCTCGTCCTGACGGTCCTGACCCGGGTGTTCGTGTTCATCGCCCCGCGCCTCGTCGGCGCGGCGGCGACGATCGGCGCGCTGGCGACGGCCTTCGCCGCGCTGGCCTGGCTGTCGCTGTCATTCCAGGCGATCCTGCTCGGGGCGGCCTGGGTCCGCGAGCGGGACCAGCCCCGAGATCCGGCGGGCGGCTGACGCGACCTCGGGTCGCCTCCCCGACGGGCCTGCCTCAGCCGACCTGGGAGGTCCCGCAGCGCCGGCAGAACCGGGCATTGGCCGAGAGCGAGATGCCGCAGCTGACGCAGGGCTGGACCGCGGCGGAAGCGGCGGCCTGGGCCACGAGCGGCGGCTGGATGACATCCTGGCTCGATGCCGCCCACATCGCCTCGGTGGCCTGGCGAGCCATGAGTGCGGCCAGCGGATCGGCGCCGGGTGTTGCGGCAGCCGGCGGCGGGACCGTCTGGCGTGCCGGCACGCCCGTCGGCCAGCGCGGGCCGGTGGGCCACTGCGGCGGCGCCATTGGGACGCCCGTGGGCTGGGTCGGTGCGACCGGCGGGGCCGGAACGGCAGGTGCCGGTACAGCGGGCGGCGGCGCGGGTGGGGCAAGCGGCACGCTCGTGGCAGCCGCGGGGAGGGGCGCTGCTTCGGGCTCGGGCGCCGGGGCCTGCGTAGGCGGCGCCTCCGGCGCTCCGGCGACAGGCTCCGGAACCGCGGCCGGGGCCTCGGGCGCCGGGGCCGCGGCGACCGGCTCGGGCAGTGGAGCGACCGGAGCCGACGGCCAGGTCGGCTGCTGGACGACATCGATGCCGGGACCGCCGACGGTGAGACCTTCGGATGGAGCCTCGGCCGGCGCGACGACCTCGTCGCCTGGGGGCGTGGCGGGCCCGGCCGTGACCGGGCCGGCATCGGCCCCTCCGGCACCGGCGGCCTCGGCCGCCTCGTACGCGGCGATGGCATCGTCGAGGCTCTCGCCGGGGACGAGGCCCCTGAGGCCGGGCTCGGCCGGCGCAGCAGCGGCCTCGCCGAGTGTCGGCGCAGGTTCGGCGACGGCCGGCTCGACCGCGCCATCGGGCGCTGCCTCGGTGGGCTCCGCGGCCTGCACCAGCTCGGCTGGTCCGTCGTGGGCACCGTCGGCGGCAGCTGCTTCTGCCATCGGCCTTCGGAGGGCGGCCCATGCCGGGAGGTCGTCGGCCGCCCCGCCGTCCACGGGAACGGCGTCCGGCAGCTCGGTGGGCGCCCAGGCCTCGGCCGCGACGGTCTCGACGGCCTCGGCGACGGGCTCGACGGCCTCGGCGGTCTCGACTTCGGCGACCTCGGCGAATTCGGCGGCCTCCGCGTCGACCGCGAGCTCGCGGGCGTCGAGCACGGCGTCGAGCTCGGCATCGACCTCGGCCGCCCCGATACGCTCCGGGCCAGCCCCAGCCCCAGCCCCAGCCCCAGCCACGGCCTCGGCCGGCCAGGCCGTTTCGGACGGTGGTGCCGTCAGTCGGAGGAGCCGCTCCAGGTCGACGTCGGCCGGTGGCGCCGCCGTCGCCGCGGCGGCCATCTCGGCCTCGGGCAGGGGCGCGCACGAGAGGCAGCGCGCCTCGACGCCGTTCCAGCAGTTGCCGCAGGTGTACTGGCGGCACGACATGCAGAAGTTGAACGTCCGATGGAAGGCATCGAGCTGCTGGGCCGTGGCCTCGCGCTCCACGTCGGAGCGGGCCGCGGCCATCGCCTCGTCGAGGGACGAATCATCGGACAGGACGAAGTTCTTGAGGCCGCGCCCCAGCGTGCGGATCCCGCCCATCCGCTTCTGGCGCGGGGCGGCCGACTCGAAGGTGTAGCGCGTGCCACACCGTTCGCAGAAGGACTCAGTGAGGATCTCGGTCATTGGCCCCCCGGCCGAATGCTTGTACGACGGGGACGGCTGCCCCCGTTGCGACGGTCCGTGAGTATAGACCACGATGTCGCGTGGTCCCCCTCGGCAGCAGGTACCGGCCGAGGGCGCCAGCCGTACTGCGCCGGCCTGCCCGAGCGCCTCTGGTAGGCTCCGACGAATGCGACCGCTATCGGCCGTCGAGCGCTTCTTCGAGCGGCTCTTCGAGCGACCGAGTGCCCGAATCTTCCGATCGCAGCTCCACCAGGTCCAGGTCCTCCGGGCCGTCGAGCGGGCGATGGAGCGCGAGCGTCGGATGGACGCCGGGCGGACGCTCGTGCCCGACCGGTTCACCGTCCACCTCCACCCGACGGACCTGGCCGGCCTGGCCTCGGTCGACGGCCTGCCCGTGGAGCTCGCCTCGGGGGCGCTGGCCTTCGCCCGCCGCCACGGCTATGCCCTGGCCGGACGGCCGCGGGTGGCGGTCATCGCGGATCCAGCCGGTCACGCCGGCGAGGCCCGGGTCGAGGCGCGCTTCTCCGACCCGACCTCGGGACCGGACCTCGACGAGATCGAGGCCGCGGCCAACCGCACCCGGGTCTTCGTGGTGCCGGCGGCGCGCGGTGCCAGGGCCACCCTGGGCGTGCAGGAGCCGAACCGGGCCGCGCGCCGGATCGTGGCCGACGGGGGAACGCTGACCATCGGGCGAGCCGACGCCAACACCCTTGTCCTGGCCGACCCGCGGGCATCGCGGCATCACGCCCGGCTCGTCGCCCGCGACGGGCTCCTCGTCCTGACGGACCTGGATTCGACGAACGGGACCCGGGTCAACGGCGAGGCGGTGCGCGAGCTCCCGGTGGGGGCCGGCGACGAGATCCGGATCGGCGATTCGGTCATCCGGGTCGAGGCCGTCGATGACGGGCTGCCCGACGAGGCGGCGGTCGGCGGCGACGCCTCGGGGCCGGCGCAGCGAGCCGGGAGCTGATCGATGGACCCAGTCGTGCTGTCGATCTGGATCCTGCGCCTCGTCTTTCTCGCCCTCCTGTACTGGTTCCTGTGGACCGTGGTCCGGGTCCTCATGCGCGACCTGCGCGCGGCCGCCCGCGAGCCGGGCGCCGAGCTCGGGCGCCTCCTCGTCCTCGCCTCGCCGGGCGGCGAGCCGGCGGTCGGAGCGGCCTTCTCGCTCGATGCCGTCACGACCCTGGGGCGGGACGTGAACAACACGATCGTCGTGGACGACGACTTCGCGTCGGGCGACCACGCCGTGCTGACCTACCGCGGCCGCGCCTGGTACGTCGAGGATCTCGGCTCCACGAACGGGACGTTCGTGAACGGCGATCCGGTCGACGGCATCGCCGCGATCGCCTTCGGCGACGAGCTCCAGCTCGGCAACGTCCGCCTCCGCCTCGAGCGCGCCCGGCGCTGATGCTGACGGCAGGGCCCCGGATCCACCCCAGGCTCCGACGGCGGGAGCTCGGGCTGCTCGCAATCGCCGCCCTCGGGCTCACGGTCGGCAGCGTCTCGCTGGCCCTGACCCGCCTCGCCGGGGCCGATGACCCGCTCGCCCCGGACGCCGGGCTGCCGCTGGCCGATCCCACCGCCCTGGCGATCTACCTCGGCGCCCTGTTCGCCGCCCACGGGCTCCTCGTCCTGACGGGTCGCCGGACCGACGAGGTGCTCCTGCCGACCGTCGGCCTGCTCGGCGGCATCAGCCTCCTGCTCATGGAGCGGCTGCCCCAGGACCTCGCGGGCGGTTTGGGCCTCGGGACGACGCAGCTCGTCTGGCTGGTCCTCTCGATCGCCGTGATCACCGTGATCGCCGCCTTCATCCGGAGCGACGCCTGGCTGCGCCTCTACAAGTACACCTGGGCGGCCTTCGGGGTGGGCCTGCTGCTGCTCACCTTCGTCCTCGGGCGCGAGGTCAACGGCCAGCGCCTGACCCTGGCCATCGGGCCTCTCAGCGGCCAGCCGTCCGAGCTCCTCAAGGTCATCCTCGTCATCTTCCTGGCCGGCTACCTGTCCGAGAATCGGGCCCTGCTCGTGGAGGAGTCGACGCGGGTCGGGCCGATCCGCCTGCCACCGCTGCCGTACCTCGCCCCGATGGTCGCGATGTGGGCGATCGCCCTCTCGATCGTGGTGGTCCAGCGGGACCTCGGGGCGGCGCTGCTGTTCTTCGCGGTCTTCCTGCTGCTCCTCTACGTCACCACCGGGCGGGCCTCGTTCGTGGCCCTGGGCCTCCTGGCGTTCGTGGCCGGCGGGGCCGGACTGTACCAGGCGGTCGAGCATGTCCAGACACGGGTCGACATCTGGCTCGACCCGTTTGCCACGGCCAGTGGCGCCGGCTACCAGGTGGTCCAGGCGCTCCACGCCTTCGCCCGCGGCGGAATCCTGGGCACGGGACTCGGAGCCGGCCTGCCCGAAGTCGGTGGGCTGCCCCCGGGCGGGATCCCGGCCCTCCACACCGACTTCCCGTTCGCGGCGCTGGGGGAGGAGCTGGGGCTCATCGGGGTCATGGCCATCCTGGGGCTGTACCTCGTGGTCATCGAGCGCGGGCTCCGGATCGCGGCCTCGGCGGCCGACGACTTCCGGGCGATCCTGGCCGCCGGGTTGAGCCTCGTCATCGGGGTCCAGGCCTTCATCATCGCGGCCGGCAACCTGAAGCTGATCCCGCTCACCGGGATCACCCTGCCGTTCATCAGCTACGGCGGCTCCTCGCTCCTGACGAACGGGCTCGTGGTCGGCCTGCTCATCGCCCTGTCCGACCGGGGAGCCCAGCCACCGCCGCCACCGACGGCGCGCCGCGGCCTGCGTCGGATCCTGGATCGGGGGGCGCCGTGACATCGGGCAGGCCGTGGGGCTCCGGCGGCTCCAGCGGCGGCTCCAGCGGCGGCTCCGGCGGCGGCTCTCTCAGCAGGTCCGGCGGCGGCTCCCTCGGCGGCACGGCAGACCGCAATGCCGCTCGCCCTGCCGCCCGACGACCCGGCATGGGCGAGACGCTCGGCCGGATCGGGCTGGCGATGGCCGTGGCCTTCGGGGCGATCGCCGCGGGCGCCGGCTACTGGCAGGTCTGGCGATCTGCCGAGCTGTCATCGGCGCCCGACGACGCGGCGGTCGTGGCCGCCAGCCGCCGGGTCGTGCGGGGCGAGATCACCGATCGGGAGGGCGAGCGGCTCGCCTGGAGCGTCGAGGACGCCAACGGCGAGCCGTATCGCGTCTACCTCTCGCGCTCGATTTCGGGCGTGGTTGGCTACGCATCGCGAACCTACGGCTCGGCCGGGCTCGAGCGGGCCTTCGATGCCGAGCTCTCCGGGGTGACCTCGGCCGACCCGGTCCAGGACTTGCTCAAGAAGTTCCGGGCCGATCCGTCCGATCCGCAGGCCATGCGGACGACGCTGCTGGCCTCGCTCCAGCAGGCGGCGGTGAAGGCGCTCGGCGACGACTCCGGGGCCGTGATCATGCTCGACCCGCGGACGGGCGAGGTTCTGGTCCTGGCCTCGACGCCCATCTACGACGCCTCGGCCATCGCCAACCCGGCGACCTCGTCGGCGACCTTCGCGGCCCTCGCGGCTGACGATGTCGGTCGTCCGCTCCTGCCCCGGGCGACCCAGGGCCGGTACGTGCCGGGATCGGTCTTCAAGATCGTGACCGCGATCGCGGCCCTCGGCTCAGGGGCCGTCAGTGGCTCGACGACGTTCGCGGAGCAGCCGGCGGCCGAGGAAGACGGGCTCCTGGTGACCGGGTTCCGCGTCCGCGACGGGCATCATCCCAAGACCGGGTCCGAGGCCCTCGACTTCATCGAGGCCACCGAGGTGTCCTGCAACATCTGGTACGCGCTGGCCGGCCTCGAGACCGGCGGGGACCGCCTCGTCGACTGGGCGGGCCAGCTGGGCTTCGGCGAGCCGCTGCCGTTCGATCTCCCAACGGCCATCTCACAGGTCACCGGCGGCGATGGACCGGCGCCCGGCGGATTCCTCGACGACGTCGAGCTCGCGAACGCGGCGTTCGGCCAGGCCGAGACCTTCGTGACGCCGCTCCAAATGGCGCTCGTGACCGCGGCCGTGGCCAACGACGGGGTCATCATGCGGCCCCGCCTCGTCCAGGCCTTCAGCGGCAAGGCCGGCACGACCACGATCTCGAGCGAGGAGTGGCGGCGGGTGCTCCCGGCCCGGATCGCCGACCAGATCACCGCGGCCATGGTCGAGGCGGTGAACGGCGACCTCGGGGTCGGCTACACGACCGGGGCGCAGGTTCCGGGGCTGACAGTCGCCGGGAAGTCGGGCACGGCCGAGCTGGGCGGGGAGGGCGAACCGAACTCCTGGTTCATCGGCTTCGCTCCGGCCGAGGACCCCGAGATCGTCATCACGGTGGTCGTGGAGCACGGCGGTCGCGGCGCGGCCCGGGCGGCGCCGGTCGCGGGGTCGCTCCTTGCCGCCTGGAAGGCGTGGGCCGGCCGATGACCGCGACGCCCGATCCTGGCCTCGATGATAGCGGCGACGGCGGCCGCGACGGCGGCCGCGACAACGGCCGTGGCGACGGCGGCCGCGACGACGGCCGTGGCGACGGCGGCGGCCGTGCCGGTGACGACGGCCGCGCCGGTGACGACGGGCATGCCGGTGACGACGGGCATGCCGGTGACGGCCGCGTTGGCGACGGCCGAGCTGGCGACGGCCGAGCTGGCGGGCGCCGGCCGCTGCTCGAGCGCCTCGGCCTGGCCTCGATCGCGGTGGTGCTCGCGGTCCTCTTCGGAGGCGTGGCCGCGGCGTCGTGGCTCGGCGGCGAGCCGTTCCTGGCGATCATGGCCGGGATCGGTGCCCTCATGACCGCTTGGGCCGGCGCGATCACCCTGTTCCGCGGCTGATTGGGGCGCCCCCGCTGTCCCACGGCCTCCGCCGCCGGCAGGTGATCGAAATATCGGCCGTCCGTCGAAGATCGACCGAGATCGAGCGCGATCGGCGTCGTTGGGGCGACGAATGTCCGATCTTTCGGTCAATCCACGCCGGAGCCTCGCCGGACCGCTTCTGCCCCGGCGCTCCTTCGTCGGATGACCGGAATATCGGGCGCCGGCCGCCGGGTCGGCGAGCGGCGAGGCGGAGCGTCGAGGCGGAGCGGCGAGTCGGAGCGGCGCGCAGGACACGGCGAAGGACCGCCGTCGCCGCGGTCCGGGATCGGGACGAAACCCGGAGAACCTTTCGAGCGTCCTCGTCGTACCATCCATCGACGCCGCGCCCCGACGCGGCTCGGCCACACCCCAAACGCTGACCGAGGAAGACGGATGACCAAGATCCAGGAGACGGGCGACCGCGTTCTGGCGAACGTCGAACGGGTGATCGTCGGCAAGCATCGCGAGGTCCGCTTCGCCCTTGTCGCGCTCCTCTGTCGTGGCCACCTCCTCATCGAGGACGTGCCCGGGACCGGCAAGACCGTGCTGGCCAAGGCGATCGCCAAGAGCCTCGGCTGCAGCTTCCGCCGGATCCAGTTCACCCCGGACCTGCTCCCGTCCGACGTGACCGGCCTCTCGATCTACAACCAGAAGACCCAGGAGTTCGAGTTCCGGCCGGGCCCGATCATGAGCCAGGTCGTCCTGGCCGACGAGATCAACCGAGCCACGCCGAAGACCCAGTCCAGCCTCCTCGAGTGCATGGAGGAGCGCCAGGCCACGGTCGACGGCACGACGTGGCCGATGCCCGACCCGTTCCTGGTCATTGCCACCCAGAACCCGATCGAGTACGAGGGAACGTTCGCCCTGCCCGAGGCCCAGCTCGACCGGTTCATGCTCCGGATCAAGCTGGGCTACCCCCAGCAGGTCGAGGAGATCGTCATCCTCGACGAGCAGAAGCGCCATCACCCGATCGACGAGCTCGACGTCGTCTGCTCGGTCGAGGAGCTCCGGGAGATGCAGGACGCGGTCCGCGAGGTCTACGTGGACCCGAGCGTGGCCGAGTACATCGTCCGCCTCGTCGGCGCGACCCGGACCCATCCCGACGTCTACCTCGGCGCCTCGCCCCGCGGCTCGATCGCCCTGTACCGGGCGGGCCAGGCCCTGGCCGGTCTGTTCGGCCGGGACTATGTCCTGCCCGATGACGTCAAGGCTCTCGCCGAATCGGCCCTGGCCCATCGGCTGATCATCAAGACGAGCTCCTCGATCCACGACGTTCATCCCGCCCAGGTCGTGGCCGAGCTCCTCGAGACAACCCCGGTCGAGGGCATCACGCCGACCGGCTCGGGCGGATCGGCGCGTTCGGGCGGGCCCCGCGAGGTCGCCGCCCGGACCACGGCGTCCGAGACCTGATCGGCTACCAGGCGGGCGCGACATGTCCCGGCTCCTGCGCCGGCTCCAGCTCCTCGTCATCGGCCTCGTGCTGGTCGTGGCCGCATTCTCGACCGGCCTGCCGTTCCTGTTCTACCTCGTCTACCTCGCGATCCTGGTGGTCGGCGGCGCCTACGTCCTGACCCGCCTGGGCCTGTCCGACCTCGAAGCCGGCTACGCGGTGAACCAGCTGTCCGGCCACGTGGGTGACCGGCTCAAGGTGACGTACACGCTCCGCAACACGAGCCGGATCCCGAAGTTCTGGCTCGAGGTCCACAACCCGACCTCGCTGCCGGCCGGTCTGCCCGGCCGGGCCATCCCCCTCGGCCCGCAGACCGAGCGCTCGTGGCTCGTCAAGACGCCGCTCACCCGGCGCGGCCACTTCCGGGTGGAGCCGCTCCAGATCCGGACCGGCGACCCGTTCGGGTTCTTCGAATCCTCGGCCGCCGTCGGGACAGGGGTGACCGTGGTGGTCTACCCGCGGGTCGAGCCCCTGCCGCTCTGGAAGCTGCCGGCCGCGAACATCGATGGCAGCCACGCGATGCCCGAACGCACCCTCCAGACGTCGCCGCTCGCGACGACCGTCCGGCCCTGGGCGCCCGGCGACGCCTTCAACCGGATCCACTGGAAGTCGACCGCCCGCCATGGCGACATCCAGGTCAAGGAGTTCGATCTCGAGCAGACCGCCGATGCCTGGATCGTCCTCGACCTCGACCGGGCCGGCCAGGTGGGGCGAGGCGACGAATCGACGGTCGAGGTCGCGGTCCGGGCGGCCGCCTCGATCGCCGACCGGGCGATCCGCGAGAACCGCGCGGTGGGCCTCACCGTCAACGCCCACCGGGTTGCCCAGCTGCCGCCCGACCGCGGCGGTCGCCAGCATCTCAAGATCATGCAGCTCCTGGCGGCCGTCGACGGTGACGGGACGTCGCCCCTGTCCGAGGCGCTCATCGCGACGGTGCCGCGAATCCGGCGCGGCATGACCGCGGTGGTCATCACCCCGTCGCTCGACCGGGACTGGGTCAAGCCGATCGCCGCGCTCCGGTCGCGAGGCGTTGGCTGCGTCGTCGTCAGCTTCGACGTCGGCGAATTCGAGCAGTTCACCATCGACGACCCCCGGCCGTGGGCGGCAGGGGGGCACCCCGAGGCGCCCGAACCGCCCGATGCGGTCGCCCTGGCTGCCCGGGCCCAGCGCGTCCGCGCCCTGCGCCACGCCCTGTCCGAGTTCGACGTCACCGTCTACACCGTCCGGCCGGCGATCGCCCTGGGCGAGGTCCTGGCGTCATGAGCAGCGCGAGGCGCGAGCCGGGCGCCGTCCGGGGCACCCCGGGGTCCCGCGAGCCGGGCGACACCCCCGCGCGACGGGCCATCCCGGAGCCGGAGGCGCTCGAGGAATCCGGCCCGTGGCTGTCCTGGCTGCCGTGGCTGCCACGCCTGCCGTTGCGGCCGGCCGAGGGCTGGCTCAGCCTGCTCTTCGTCGTCATCATCATCGTCAGCCTCGGCTGGTCCATCGATGACGTGAAGTGGGTCGGCGGCGCCGGCGGACTGACCGACTTCCTGCCCCTGGCGGGCATCGCCGGCATCCTCGTCGGCTTCGCCGGTCCGAAGCTGGGCTGGGGTCGTTGGACGACCCACCTCATCGGGGTCGGCTTCGCCGCGATCGTCCTGCCGATCATCGCCGGCGGCATCATCCTGGGCGATTCGGTGACGGGCTGGGGTCCGGTCGAGCTGGCCGCCCGGTACCGCGAGGCGGCCAGGGTCGTGTACCGGGTCTGGGTGGACCTGGCGGTCCTCGGCCGGCCGCTGACCAGCGAGTACGGCCACTACTTCATCGCCTTCGGGGCGCTCATGTGGGCCACCGGCCAGTTCGCGGCGTACGCCGTCTTCGGCCACCACCGGGCGCTCGATGCGGTCATCGTGACCGGCCTCGCGCTCCTCGCCAACATGGCCCTGACCGAGAACGACCAGCTCCGGCTCATCGTCCTCTTCTCGATCGGAGCCCTGGGCCTCCTCGCCCGGTCCCACGCCTACGAGGAGCGGATCACCTGGCTGCGTCGGCGGATCGGCGACCCGGCGACCGTGGCGGGCCTCTATCTCCGGGGCAGCTCCGTGTTCATCGGCGGGGCCGTGATCGGTTCCCTGCTGCTCACGACGACCGCGTCATCGGCTCCGCTCCAGGGCCTCTGGCGCGACCTGCCGGAGAACCTGGTGGAGCTCACCCACTGGCTCCAGCGCTACCTCCCGGCCGGCGGCGATTCGCGCGACCCGGGGATCGTGGTCTTCTCCGACCAGGCCTCGATCACCGGCGTATGGACCTCGCACGATGGCGTGGCCTTCCGGGCCGAGCTCGATCGAACGGAGACCGAGCGCTTCTACTGGCAGGCGGCGGTGTACTCGGACTTCGAGCTGGCGGGCTGGAGCGTGGGAGAGACCCGGACGATCCCCCGCGGTGCCGGCTCGGACCTCCTGGCCGGGACCGACGACGATGCCGCCGGCCGGGTTGGCGTCCGCGAGGTCACGATCGAGATCGATCCGGAAAGCTGGTCGAGCCGAACAGGCATCGTCAGCCCCCAGACGATCAAGGCGATCGACCGCTCGGCCGACCTCAAGGTCACCCGCGTGGGGACGTTCTTCGCCTCGGTCCGGATCGATTCCTCGGATCGCTACCGGATCACGGCGCTGGTCCCGGTGGTGGGCAACGACGAAGGCCAGACCACGGCGAACCGCCTCCGGGCGGCAAGCCGCATCTACCCAGCCGACGTCAGCCGGCTGTACACCGCCGTGCCCGCCGGCTCGATGGGGACGGCCGCGACGGAGCTCCTGGCGACGATCCTGGAGCTGGTGCCGGCCGACAATCCATACGACCTGGCAGCGACGATGGAGGCGTATCTCCGCGACCCCCTCCACTTCGACTACGAGACCAACGTGAAGGAGGCGTCCCAGCGATTCTGCGAGGGCGCTTCGGTCGTCGAGTGCTTTGCCCGAATCCGTGCCGGCTACTGCCAGTACTACGCCAGCACGATGGCGATCCTGCTCCGCCAGCAGGGGATCCCGACCCGCCTGGTCCAGGGCTACCTCCCCGGCGACAGGGCCACCAACGGCGTCGAGACCGTCCGGAACTCGGCCGCCCACGCCTGGGTCCAGGTCTACTTCCCGGGCTACGGCTGGGTCGACTTCGACCCGACCGGCGGGAACGTCGCCCAGCGTGGGCCCTTGCCATCCGGACCGCCGGCATCGCCGACGCCGGTGCCGTCGTTCAGCTTCGGGACGGGAGTCCCCCAGGAAAGCGACCCGGAGATCATCCTGAACCCCAGCCGGGGGCCGGGCGGCGCCGGCGGCGTCGACGGCGGCCCGCCGTCCTCCGGTCCGTTCGTGGTCATCGCCGGTCTCCTGGTGCTCGGTGCCCTGGCGCTGGCCTGGGCCGCCTTGCGTCGGGGACCGCGGGCCATCCATCCCGACAGCGCCTGGGGCTCGATCGGGCGGCTCGCGGGCCGGTTCGGGTTCGGGCCGCGGCCGTCACAGACTGTCTTCGAATACGCGGGGGCCCTGGGTGACGCCCTGCCGACTGCCCGACCCGAGCTGAGCACGGTCGCCAACGCCAAGGTCGAGATCGCGTATGGCCGGCGGGACCTGTCCGTTGACCGGCTGCGGGCCGTGGCCGAGGCCCATCGCCGGCTGCGGCTCCGGCTCCTCCGCCTCGCGTTCCGGCGGCCTCGACGGCTGGGCCGCGGCCGCTGAGCGGTCCGCTGTCGCGGCCTTGGGGCCGCGATCGCCCGGGCCTCCGCGATCGCCCGGCCTGCTGATCCGCCCGCGCCGACTAGAGAGCCCCGCTGCCCGCCCGGTCCGCTGCTTCGGCGAGCTGCGCTGCGTCCTCGAGCGGACCAAGGTGATCGGTCAGGTTGTGGGCGCGGAGCCGCGGCCGGCCGGCCCGGAACTCGATGACGGTGATGCCGCAGAGGGCGAACGGGAAGCTCCAGAACCGGGCCAGGGGCAGGTCGAGGAGGGCCAGCAGGACGATCTTGAAGACGCCGTCATGGGCCACGAGGAGGGTCCACGGATCCGTGGACGCCGCGTCGCCGTAGCCGAGAACGTGGGACCGGAACGCCGGCGCCGTCTCGAGGCGGTCCGTCATCCGGGCTAGGATCCCGCGCAGCGCGATCCGGACCCGCCCGTCGACCTCGATGACCGATTCGCCGCCCGGCGCCCAGGACGTCAGCGGGTCGCGCCGCCAGCCGGCGATCAGGTCCGGCCAGCGCCGCTCGATCTCGGCGCCGGGCAGGCCCTCCCATTCGCCCTGTCCGATCTCGAGCAGGCCGGCTTCGGGCCGGAGCGGGATCGGGGCGTCGCCGCCCGGGATGGCCGCCGCCACGAGGGCCGCGGTCTCGGTCGTCCGGCCGAGCGGGGAGTGGACGATCTCGCCCGGGGGCCCGAGCGGGATCGGCAGCGCCGGCGGCCGCTGTGGATCGGCCAGGCGGGCCGCGGCGAGCTCGGCCTGGCGCCGACCCGCGGGAGACAGCGGCGGATCGGCCTGGCCCTGGAATCGGCCCTCGGCGATCCAGGTCGATTCGCCATGGCGCAGGAGCACGACCGCGCCGTGGAGGGTCACCGGGATGAGCGGCTCACCAGGAGCCGACAACTGCGCCTCCCGGGGGCTCGGTGCAGAGCTCAGCGGTCGCCCCCGAGGCGGATCGTCCAGAGGTCGATGAGGGCCTCGTGGTCGAGGACCTGGCGGGCGACCTCCTCGGGCACGTCGTCGTCGAGGGCCAGGATCATCAGGGCGTCCTGGCGCGGGGCGGACCGGGCCAGGTGCATGGCGCTGATGTTGACGTCGGCCGCGCCGAGGGTGCCGCCGATCCGCCCGATCGTGCCCGGCCGGTCGCGATGGTGGGTGATGAGCATGACGTCGGCCGGGGCCATGTCGAGGCGGTACTCGTTGAGCCGCACCAGCCGGGGCTCGCCGTTGGCCAGCGTCCCGCCGACGACGATGTGGCGGCCGTCGGCCTCGCCGGACAGGGTGACGAGGGCGCTGAACGAGCCGGCATCGGGCGTCCGGTGCTCGACGACCGTGATCCCGCGGGCCTTGGCCAGGAGGCCGGCGTTGACGAGGTTCACCCGCTCGGTCGTGGCCGTCTCGAGGAGTCCCCGCAGGACGGCGGCGGTGATCGGGGCCGTGTCGTGGCCGGCCGGCTCGCCGGCGACCTCCAGGGTCAGGGTCTTCACGCCGCCGCGGGCGAACTGGGCGAAGAAGCGGCCGAGGATCTCGGCCAGCGGCAGGTACGGGCCGATCGCCTGGGCCGCCTCGGGACCCAGGAGTGGCGCATTGACCGCGTAGCGCGCGCTCCGCCCGGCCAGGACATCGATGACCTGGTCGGCGACCTCCTCGGCGACCGCTACCTGGGCCTCGGCCGTGGACGCCCCGAGGTGCGGGGTCAGGACGGTGTTGGGAGCATCGAAGAGCGGAGATCCGGCGGGAGGTTCGGCCTCGAAGACATCGATGCCGGCGCCCCCGAGATGGCCAGAGCGGAGGGCCTCGGCCACGGCGGCCTCATCGACGATCCCGCCCCGGGCCACGTTGAGGACGAACGCGCCCGGCTTCAGCTTCGCGATCGCCGCCGCGCCGATGAGGCCGCGCGTCGCGCGCGTCAGCGGCACGTGGACGGTGACCGCGTCGGCGCGGGCGAGGAGGGCCTCGAGATCGACGAGCTCGACGCCGTGGATCGCGGCCTGCTCCGTCGTGACGTACGGGTCGACGCCCAGGATCGTCATCTCG
>SCUO01000097.1 GCA_004297395.1 Chloroflexota bacterium
CTTCGAGGAGGTCCGCGGCGACCGGATGGCGATCATCGTCACCGAGCTGCCCTACCAGGTGAACAAGGCCACCCTCCTCGAGAAGATGGCCGACCTGGTCAAGGACAAGAAGATCGACGGCATTGCCGACCTGCGCGACGAATCCGACCGCGACGGGATGCGGATCTACATCGAGATCAAGCGCGACGCGAATCCGCACAAGGTGCTGAACAACCTGTTCAAGCACACCCCGATGCAGATGGCCTTCAACATGAACATGCTGGCCCTCGTCGACGGCCAGCCCCAGACCTTGCCCCTGAAGTCGGTCCTCCAGCACCACGTCGACCATCGCCGCGAGATCGTCCGCCGCCGCACCGAGTTCGACCTCGGCAAGGCCCGGGCCCGGGCCCACATCCTCGAGGGCCTCAAGATCGCCCTCGACAACCTCGACGCGGTGATCAAGACGATCCGCGAGTCGCGCGAGGTCGAGGACGCCCGCTCCAACCTGATGCAGCGGTTCGACCTGTCGGAGCTCCAGGCGAACGCGATCCTCGACATGCGCCTCGCCCGCCTGGCGGCCCTCGAGCGCAAGAAGATCGAGGACGAATACCTCGCGATCATCCAGCTCATCGCCGAGCTCGAGGACATCCTGGCCAACCCTGCCCGGGTCCTGTCGATCATCCGCGACGAGCTCACCGAGTTGAAGCGGAAGTACGCCGGCGAGCGCAAGACCCGGGTCCAGGAGGACGCCTCGCGGGAGCTGACCGACGACGACCTGATCGCCGACGAGGACGTCGTCATCACCATCAGCGGCCGCGGCTATATCAAGCGCCAGCCCGTCGCCACCTACCGCCGCCAGCACCGCGGCGGCAAGGGCATCATCGGCCACGTGACCCGCGAGGAGGACGCGGTCGAGCACCTCCTCGTCGCCAACACCCACGACTGGGCCCTGTTCTTCACCAACCGCGGCCGCGTCTTCTCGGCCAAGGTCCACGCCATCCCGGATGCGTCGCGCCAGGCCAAGGGCATGCCGATCATCAACATGCCCGGCGTGCAGGTGGAATCGGGCGAGGTCCCGATGGCCACCATCACCCTGCCGACCTTCGCCCCGGGCAGCTACCTCGTCCTGGCGACAACGAAGGGGATCGTCAAGAAGACGCCGCTCGAGCAGTTCGAGCGGGTCCGCTCCACCGGGATCCGGGCGATCACCCTCGACGAGCAGGACGAGCTCGCCTGGGTCGACATCTCGACCGGCCAGGAAGACGTCATCATCGCCACCGCCCAGGGGATGCTGGCCCGCTTCGCCGAGAGCGAGGTCCGGCCGATGGGCCGTGACGCGGCCGGCGTGATCGGCATCCGGCTCCTCAAGCGCGAGGGCGACCGGGTTGTCTCGATGAGCGTCGTCCAGCCCGGTGCCGACCTCCTGGTCCTGACCGAGACTGGCTATGGCAAACGGGTGCCGCTCAGCGAGTTCCGCCTCAAGCACCGCGGCGGCCAGGGGGTCCGGCTCATCGCCCTCGAAGGGCGCAAGACGGGGGTCGTCGCCGCCGTCCAGCAGGTCACCGACCTCGACGAGGAGCTCGTCCTGATCTCGGCCCACGGCCAGGTGGTCCGGACCGAGCTCGACTCGATCAACCGCTACTCGTCGGGCGCCCGCGGGGTCATCGTGATGCGCCTCAACGAGGGCGACCGGGTCGTCGGCATCGCGGCCTTCCGGCCGGGGTTGGCAGAAGGGCGCGACAGCGGCGACAATGACGACCCGGGAGCGGCCGGTGCGGGCGACCGCGGCGGGACGTCTCCGGATCGCGGCGTCTAGGCGTCGCGGTCGGGCCCGGCGAACAGGAGGAGCCCTCCGTGTACGCGGACCAGTTCGAGATCTACCACGGCAACTCGAACCCGGACCTGGCCCGGAAGATCAGCCGCTACCTGGGCACGGAACCGGGGCGCCTGGAAGCCTTCCAGTTCGCCAACGAGAACATCTTCGTCAAGATCCTCGACAACGTCCGCGAGAAGGACGTCTTCATCATCCAGCC
>SCUO01000098.1 GCA_004297395.1 Chloroflexota bacterium
CAGGCCGTTCCGCGGCACCCGACGAGCTTCGCTGAGTGCTGCTTCCTTCCGGACCTGACACGGTTCGCGATTCGCCGCTGCGCGGGACCCGATCCTCAACGTCGCCTGGGGCAGCGGCCTCCGAGCGCGGGGACCTCGGGGAGGAATTCAGCCCTGCTGGAGCGGATTGCAGGTACAGGGCACCGCTAGTTCCCCGCCTAGCACGGCCCGGCAAGGATACCGCGCGTCGATCGATCGCGACGCTACGATGGCCAGCCTCTCCGGTCGTGGCCGAACAGCACCCGTTTCGGGTTGAGGGCCCTGAGCCGGGCCACCGAGCTGGCGTACGCCTGGCCGTCGGCGGCGCTGCTGGCCCCCTCCCGGGCGTCATCGAGGCCGATCCACTCGCCGTGGCTGTAGACGGCCTGCCCGACCAGGAGCAGGGGCCCGCCGGCGGCGTCGATCACGAGCGACTGGTGGCCGGGCGAATGGCCCGGCGTGGGCACGAGCCGGATGCCCGGCGCGACCTCGTGGTCGCCCTCGAGCTGCTCGTAGCTGGCGCCGGCGAAGTCGATGGTCTCGAGGAACGTGTAGTCGGGCTCATGGGCGGCCGCCCACTCCAGTCGCTGGACGTGGATGGGGATGCCCGGGAATCGGTCGTTCTGGCCGGCGTGGTCGAGGTGCAGGTGGCAGTTGGCCAGGGCCGTGACGTCGCCGATTCCGATGCCGGCCTCGCCGAGCACCTCGGCCAGGTCGCGCGGCCGGACGGCCCACCTGGCGTAGAACTCGACGAGGTCCGGGGCGGCCGCCGCGAACCCCGTGTCGAACAGGAAGACGCCGCCCGGGTGGCGGACGGCGTAGGCGACGACGACGCCGGTCTGGCCGGCATACGGGTAGGGCCAGTCCGGGGCAAAGGTGAACTCACCCATCGGCAGGGCGACGACGTCCGTCGCGCGAATGGTCACCGGGGCCATCACCCGCCATCCCCGCGCTTCGTGCTGTGGCGGAGAGGGAGGGATTCGAACCCTCGACGCGTTGCCGCGAACCGCATTTCCAGTGCGGCGCCATAGTCCACTAGGCGACCTCTCCTCGAGGCCCGAGTGTAGAGGAAGTCGCACTGCGGCTCGGTGCAGGGCGGCGACCCGCGCCGTCGCCCTTCCTGTCGGATTCCAGCCAGGTGAGCATTGGGCTGGGCCCGGAGTCGTTCGCCGGGTGCGGCGTCGCCGAATTGACCCGGGCCACGCTCGTCGCGGGATGATCTCCGGGGCGATGGCGTGGGTGTCGCCGCTTCCCGCGTCGGTAACGCTGCGGGCAGTGGAATTGAGGAGCGACGTCGCCGTCCCCGGCGCCATGGTCCACCAGGCGACCTCTACCTGGCGCCGGAGTCCAAAGGAGGTCGAGGTGGTCGCCGCGGGACGCGATTGGGCGGCGGCGCCACCGGAGCTCGCCCCGTACCCGTGCCACGGGTGGTAGTTGCGCCGAAGCGGAGCCTTGGCCCGGTCCTGGTCCGGTTCATGCTCGCTGCCCTGGCTCGGGACGCGGGACTTGGTCCAGCTGACCTCGAAGTCGCGACCATCACGCGCATGGCAAGTGAGAGGCGAACCGACGACGGGATCGGGCCGCGGCCATGGATCGGCCGCGCCGCCAGACGGGCGTGAGCGCGGGAGCGGAGCGCCCAACGCGGGCATGGCGTATCCGCGGAGTGAGCGATAGCCCTGCTCGCCCCGAGGGCCGGTCAGGCCAAGGCGGAGGCGAGCACGAGAGCGAGCGCTCTCAAACGTGCGTGAGCGACCGCGCGGAGCCGACAACGCGGGCATGGCCCGTCCGCGAGGTGAACACTGGCGGAGAGGGTGGGATTCGAACCCACGGTGCTTTCGCACACCGCTTTTCGAGAGCGGCACCATCAACCACTCGGACACCTCTCCGCGCGAGAGGATAGCAGAGGGTCCCCGAACGGCCGGGCGGGTCGCCCGGCGGTCAGCCGGCGGTCGCGGTCGAGGCGTAGAGCTCGTCGGCTTCGTCGCGTCGGATGCCGCTGACGACCTTGAGGCGGCGGCCCAGACCGGGATGGTCGACGAGCTGGACGACGGTGCCGGCCGCTCCGTCCTCCGGGTTCGGGGCGGCGTACACGAGCGCGTCGACATCGCTGTTGAGGAGCGCGCCGACGCACATCGCGCAGGGCTCCTTCGTGACGAAGATCGTGACCCCCTGGAGGCGCGAGGTGTTGAGCCGTCGAGCGGCTTCGCGCAGGGCGACGATGACCGCGTGGGCGGTGGGATCGTTCGTCTCGACGACGCGGTCGTGGCCGCGGGCGACCATGGCCTCGTCGAGGACGGCGACAGCGGCGTGGGGACGCTCGCCACGAGCGACGGCGGCGCGGGCCTCCGCGAGCGCCTCGCCCATGTAGAGCTCGTAGTTCATGGTCGGATGATACGAGGTCGGGGGCGCCGGCCCGTGTCCAACGCACAGATCCGGACCATGCGTCCACCCCTCCCCGCATCCGCATCCGAGCCGCAACCGGCGGGCGGCGGCGGCGCGGATTAGGATTCCCCTCATGGCAACGCCGCGACGCATCGGGATCCTCACCGGCGGCGGCGACGTCCCCGGTCTCAACTCGGTCATCAAGAGCGTGACCTACCGGGCGACCGAGCTCGGGGCCGAGGCCCTCGGGATCCGGCGTGGCTGGGAGGGCCTGACCCACGTCCAGCCGGGCGCGGAGCTCGACCCGGACTACCTCCGGATCCTCGATCGCCGGACGACCCGGACGATCGACCGGACAGGCGGCACGATCCTCCATACCTCGCGGACGAACCCGGCCAAGATGCCGCGCCGGGCCCTCCCGCCGTGGCTCGATCAGTCGCGGGTCGATGCCTTCCAGGTTGGCCAGGATCGGTTCGATCTCACGCCGCTCGTCATGGAGCACCTCGACCAGCTGGGGATCGATGTCCTGGTCACGATCGGCGGCGACGACACGCTGTCGTTTTCCCGGATCCTCGCGGGCCGCGGCGTCCCGCTGGTGGCCATCCCCAAGACGATGGACAACGACGCCCCCGGGACGGAGTACTGCATCGGCTTCTCGTCGGCCATCACCCGGGCCAAGGAGCTCATCGACCGGCAGCGGACGACCCTCGGCAGCCACGAGCGGATCGGGGTCTTCCGGATCTTCGGCCGGGATGCCGGGTTCTCGGCGCTCTTCGCGGCCTACGTCACCTCGGCCCGCTGCGTCATCCCCGAGGCCCGCTACGACATCGCCGGCCTGGCCGAGGTGATCGCCGAGGATCATCGCTCGTCGCCCAGCCACTACGCCATCGTGGTCACCGCCGAGGGCGCGATCTGGGAGGGCGCCGAGATCCCTGAGTACGGCCCCGAGGACGCCTTCGGCCACCGCCACAAGGCGAACGTCGGCGAGGTCCTCGCCGCCGAGCTCACCTCGCGGACGGGGATCGAATCGCTGGCCATCGAGCTCACCTACGACCTGCGGTCGGGCCAGCCCGATTCGCTCGACCAGATGGTCGCCTCGACCTTCGCCAACGTGGCCATGGACCTGGTGGCGGACGGCCAGTTCGGGCAGATGGTCGGCATCCGCGACGGCAAGTACGCCTACGTCGACCTCCAGGAGACAGGCGTGGCCGCCCGCCGGGTGAACGTCGAGGAGATGTACAACCGCGAGCGATTCCGGCCTCGCTACGACCGGAAGCTCGGTGAACCGATGCTCCTGGTCGGCCTCGACTGACTGGCGCGGGGCGAGGCCCCGCGCGCGGACGCGAACCCCGACTCAGCCCTCCAGCCCCGAAAGCTCGCGGATGGCCCGGGCAACCGCCGAGACGTCGTCGTCGCCGTGGCCCTTGCCGATGAGCCCGGCCTCGAGCTGCTCGCACAGGGCCGAGATCGGCAGCGCCGTGCCGGTCTCGCGGGCGAGCTGGAGGGCGATCCCCAGATCCTTGCGGTGGAGCGCCACCTTGAAGCCGAGGGGGTAGTCGTTGTCGAGCATCCGGCCGCTCCGGTTGCTGAGGACCCACGACTGGGCGGCCCCACCCGAGAGCGCGGCGACGACCCCCTCGACATCGAGGCCGGCCTTGATGGCCAGGACGATGCCCTCCGCCACGCCGAGGTAGGCGCCGGCGAGGATGACCTGGTTGACGGCCTTGACCGCCTGGCCGGCGCCGATCGGGCCGACGTGGGTGATGGTCGTGCCCATCGCGGCCAGGACCGGTCGGGCCCGTTCGACGTCCGCGGCCTCGCCGCCGACGAAAATCGAGAGGGTGCCCTTCCTCGCGCCCTCGCTGCCGCCTGATACCGGCGCGTCGAGCATCGCGACGCCCTGGCCGGCGAGGCGGGCCGCGAAGTCGCGGGTGGCCGACGGCGAGATCGTCGACATGTCGACCACGAGCGACCCGCGAGGGGCGCCCGCCGCCACGCCGTCCGGTCCGAACAGGACGGCCTCGACATCGGGCGTGTCGGACACGATCGTGACGACGATGTCGGAGGCGGCCGCGACCGCCGCCGGATTCCCGACGAGGTGGACGCCGAGCTCGCCCAGCTCGGTTGCTCGGCCTGGGGTCCGGTTCCAGGCGCTGACCTCGAAGCCCGCCCGGGCGACATTGGCGGCCATCGCCCCGCCCATCGTCCCGAGCCCCACGAACCCGACCCGCATCGCCGCCTCCACCTGCTGCTCCGGGCGCTCGATGCTACTCCGCGACGAGGAGCAGGAAGGGGCCCCAGCGCGGGCCGCCGAGAACGAGCCGCTCGGAGCCGAACGGTCCGTCACCCGAAGCCGACGGGACGAGGCCCGCCTGCCTGGCCCGCTCGGGCCCGTCCGACCCGCCGAAGAGGAACCGCACGAGGGGCCCCTCGTCGTGCCGGGCGAGGGCGGCGGCCAGGCGACCTTCCGTGGACGGCTCGAGGAGCAGCACCTCGCCCCGGGCCGAGCGGAGGAGCCGGCAGCGAGCACCCAGGAGCTCGTCATCAGGAGCATCGTCCCGGATCGGGAGGTCGGGACCGAGGCCGGCGGCCAGCGCCGCCCCGACCTCGACCTCGGCCCGGTCGAGCTCGACGGTGGCCCAGCCGATCACGAGCCGCCGCGGCGCGACCGCCGCGTGCAGCCGGGCCGGCACGTCGCCGAGCGCATCCCAGGGCGCGTCCCAGCGCCCGTCCTCGGGCGGATCCGAGGTCGCATCCGAGGCCGCCTCCCCGCCGAGCAGCCGCTCGAGATCGGGCGTCACGGAACCGGGGGGCGAGGCCGGGGCGGAGCGTGCTCGAGGATCACGGTGCGGACGTCAGGGCGCCGCTGATCTCCGGCCCGACCGCGCCACTCGCGACGTAGGCATCGACGGCGGCCCGCAGGCCGATGTCCCGCTTCTCCTTCTCGGACCGGAGCCATTTCGTCTCGAGGACGTCGCAGTACGCCTGGATCGAGTCGCCACCCGGCCCGATCACGGGCGCGAGCCGGGCCAGCGTCGGCCGGTACACCTCGGTCAGCCAGCGCCCGGCCGCGTCGCGTGGCACCAGCGCCGTCCCCTCGGTGCACTCGAGCCAGGCGCCGTACTCGCGAAGATCATTCAGCAGGAGTCGGGCCTGGCCCTCGAGGGCCCGGAGGCCCGTCAGGCGCTCGAGCTCGGCGGCGTGGAAGCGCCGGTTCGTGACCGCCACCCGGACACGGACCCGGCCCGGCCGTCCTGGCTCGAGCTCCAGCTCGTCCACTGCGAAGCCGAGGTCGTTGAGCCGGCGGATCCGGCCGGCCATCGCATAGCGGTCCTCGGCCCTCACCTCGATCTCGGCGTGGAGCTCCTCCCACAACGCCCGGTACCGGTCGCGAACGGATTCGGCGGCCACCAGCGAGTCTTCGAGGAGATCGTCCCGATCCTGCATCGCGGCCAGGTCGGCGAATCCGAAGGCCACGTTCTCGACGAGGACCTCGAGGTCGTAGGCCCGCTGGCCGTCGGAGAGCGAGGGGTGGAGCTCGCTCGTCTCGGCGTCCACGAGATAGGCCTGGACCTTGTTGCCGTCGCGCCGGAAGAGGGTGTTGGCGAGCGAGCAGTCGCCCCAGTAGACGCCGCCCCGATGGAGCTCGACGAGCAGGCCGGCCATGGCATCGAGCAGCTGGTCGCGCAGGTAGCCGGGACCCGGCGGCACGCGGCCCAGGAGCAACCGGTACTGGAGCGAGCTCCGGAGGTAGCGCGTGACGAGGATCGCGGCGTCGCGCTCGGGCGCCGTTGCGATCCCGAGCGGAGTGACCGCCGGCATGGCCTCCTCGCGGAGATGGCGAAGAACCTCGTACTCCCGCTCGGCGATCTGGATCGGCTCCTCCTTCAGGGCCACCAGCCCGCCCTCGACGGCCAGGAATCGGACGAGGTGGCGGGACGGACCGACCGGGAGCTCACGAAAGGTGAGGCTGTCGCTCGGCCAGTCTTCGAGGGGCAGCTCCCACGGAAGGTCCAGGAGCTCCGGGCTGGGCTCGCGCAGTCGGACGCGGGGGAACGAGGCGCTCATCGAGCGTCAGGGTACCGTGCCAACCCCGTTCGGCGACCGACGGCCGGGTGGCGCTCGAGTTACGGATCCGCGGCGGCGGCACGGAAAAGGGAACGGGACCGGTATCGACCGGTCCCGTTCAGTCACTGCCAGGGGCGGGCGACGCCGGTCAGGGATCGACGATCAGGGTGTCGCCGTAGACGTTCTGGTTGCGGTTGCCGGTGTTATTCGTCGCCGGGCCGGCGGCCGGGTCGAGGTCGCACGGCGAGACGTCCCGGTTGTCGGCCCAGACGATGTGGACCACGTGCTCGTCGCCAGTCCAGCGGGCGGCGAGCTCGATGTAGTCGCCGTGGAAGCCGACAGTCCCGCCGCCGAACATCCGGCAGTTCGGGTCATGGCTGACGTCGGTCACCCGATGGTTGTCGCTGAACGACAGACCGTCGCTCGAGTGGGCGTAGAAGACGTCGAGCTCGTCATTGCCACTCTCGGGCAGGCTCGGATCGTCGCTCCGCCGGAGGTCGTACCAGCCGACGCTCAGCAGCCCGTTGCTGACCGCGATCGTCGGCCAGAACTGGTGCTTGTGCGTGCCGTCGTCGTTGACCACCACGGGAGCGCCGAACGAGCGAGCCCCGTTCGTCGAGCGAACCACGTAGATGTCGGCGTTGTCGCCGTTCATCGCCATGTACGTCGCGTAGAGCCGGTTGGGATCGACGTCGCTGACGGCGATCTGGATCTCGAGCGGGGTTCGGAAGGTGAGACCGGTCGTCTGCCGGGGCATCGGGATCAGCGTTGCCGCGGTGACCGGCTTCGAGAAGCTCTTGCCGCAGTTCGTCGACTTGACGATCTGGAGCTTGGTGGTCGGATCGCTCGAGGTCGGGAACGTCCGGTAGCCCACGTAGACCGTCCCGTCGGAGGCGATCGCCAGGTACGACCCCTGGGTCGCGTGGGTGCCGTTCGGTCCGGCGTTCGAGATCTGCTGGGGCTCCTCGAACGACTCCCCGCCGTCGAGAGATCGGCTGAGGACAATCGGGAAGCCGCCGACCTGGCCGGCGAACTTCGTGTACGTGTAGTAGATGTTGCCGAAGCACGGGCTGGCCGGGTTGCGGTCGATGTCGTGCCAGTTCTTGTCGTCGAGCTGGCCACCGAAACCGACGCCCGGGTTGGCGAATCCCACCGCGCCCTTGTCGACGATCGTCGTGAAGGCGTAGGTGTAGTTCGGCGGGTCGCCGGCGGCGTTCGGCGTGCTCGTCCCGGCCGGCGTGCCGGGCGTGTACCAGTACTTGCTGATGAAGGCGACCGTGTCGAGATCCTTGTCGGCCTGGTCGAAGTCGCGGTTGAATGCGATGCCGCCGACGTACAGGTTGCCGTCGGCATCGAAGCGGACCACCGGGTCGCCCGAGGCGTCGAGGCCCTTCAACGGCGAGCTCTGGCCGTTGGCCGAGGTGTCGGTCGTGAAGCCCGGGACCATCGTGTTGAACCACGTCTCGCCGCCATCGGCCGAGACGTAGAAGCCGAGCCAGCCGTCGCCGTGGACGCTGACCATCCGGTAGTCGTTGGCGCCGGCGGCCACGATGTCCGGCTCGACCGGGTTGATCGCGATGGTCGTCTCGTTCGACTGGCGGTTCTGGGCATCGAACGAGGGGTTGGGCGTGCCACCGTCGACGTTGTTGTTGTCGTTCGTCACCTTGACGTCGGTGCCGTCGACGACGGTCGGTGGGGCGGCGACCACGACCTGCCCTCCGGCGAGGGCCGCGGCCGCGAGGATGGATGCCAATGCGAGGCGATGCCGAATCGGGATGCTCGCAGTTGGGTTTCGTGCGGGCACAGCGCTTCCTCCGTTCCATGGCGAGGATGCGACGGTCGCTCGCTCGGGACGCGGGTCCGTGACGCGGTCAGGGACGCGGGTCGTCGGCGCGAGCGGGGCCGCGGACGACAGACCCTAATTGTCCGGCGGGCGTCAACGGATCCGGCATGCACGGTGGGGCGGTGCGCATCGCAGCGGGCTATCCTCGGGCCATGGACAAGCACGAACCCGGTCACCACGGGGGCGGACCGGCGACGTTGTCGCCGGCCGACCTCGATCGCCTTGCCCGGCGGGCCACGACCCATTGCCTCACCGGCTGCGCCATCGGCGAGGTCCTCGGGATGGTGATCGCCGGGTTGGTCGGATTGCCGGCCGGGCCGGCGGTCGCCCTGTCCGTGGCCCTCGCGTTCGTCTTCGGCTACGGCCTCACGATGCGACCCCTCCTCGCCGGCGGCACCGGACTGCGGGCGGCCCTGGGCCTGGCCCTGGCCGCCGACACGATCTCGATCACGGTCATGGAGACGGTCGACAACGCGACCCTCCTCATCGTGCCCGGGGCGATGGACGCCGGACTCGGCGATCTCCTGTTCTGGGCGGCCCTGGCCGGCGGCTTCGCCATCGCCTGGGTCGTGACCTACCCGATCAACCGCTGGCTGATCGCCCGCGGCCGCGGCCACGCCGTCGTCCACGGTTCGCACTGACGAGGAGCGCAGGCGACAACGCACGGATCGTCGGGGTCCCCGATCGCCAGGCTGCGGCGAGCCGAAGGCGGAGCCGAGCACCGGAGCGAGCGCACCCAAACGTGCGTGAGCGAGGAGCGCAGGCGACAACGCACGGATCGTCGGGGGATGGCGATCGGGAGTGGCGCGCCCGGCGGGACTCGAACCCACGACCTTCAGGTCCGCAACCTGACGCTCTATCCGCTGAGCTACGGGCGCGCGATGCCGAGATTCTGGCGGAGAGGGGGGGATTCGAACCCCCGATGGGTGTAACCCCATAACGGTTTAGCAAACCGCCGCACTAGGCCTCTATGCGACCTCTCCGTCTACGGCGGTCGATAGGCTACCACGGGCCTCCGTCGCGGGGCATCCGCCCACGAGACCGGTCCACCAATCCCTGGACGGCGACGCCGATTGACACCGAGGTGCCGCC
This sequence comes from Chloroflexota bacterium, assembly GCA_004297395.1. Classification (GTDB taxonomy): domain Bacteria; phylum Chloroflexota; class Limnocylindria; order Limnocylindrales; family CSP1-4; genus UBA5189. Next base: position 9,404 of record SCUO01000098.1, read on the forward strand.
TCGGCTACCGTCGATCGACCGACATGGCTCGCTTCTATTGGTTTACCGACCCGGCATGATCGTTCCCGGCCTCTGAGCCGGGGGCACACGTCGTGCCGGGCGAAGCAGAGGCACCGACCTCTGCTTTTTTGTTTCCGGTCCGACCGTCCGAAGGAAGGGCGCTCGATGTTCGTCGTCATGGCCCGCGCCGCCACCGAGAGCGAGATCCTCGGGGTCAAGAGCCACATCCTGTCCGAGGGAATGACGCCCTATGACCATGCCGGCCAGGAGCGGGTCGTCATCGCCGTCGTGGGTGAGGTCGGGCCGCGGAAGCAGGTCCTGATGAGCCGCCTCGCCGCACTTCCCGGTGTCGAGACCATCACCCCGATCTCGCGTCCCTTCAAGCTGACCTCGCGCGAGTTTCATCCCGAGGACACCGTCATCCGCGTCCTCGATGCGGTCGTCGGCGACGGCGGGCTGACGGTCATGGCGGGCCCCTGCTCGGTCGAGAGCCGCGCTCAGCTCATGGAGACCGTGGACGCGGTGGCCGCCGCGGGCGCGACGATCATCCGGGGCGGCGCGTTCAAGCCGCGGACCTCGCCATACGCCTTCCAGGGCCTGGGCGTGGAGGCCCTTCGCTACCTCGCCGAGGCGCGCGAGCGAACCGGCCTGCCAACGATCACCGAGGTCATGGAGCCGAACCAGGTCGACATCGTGGCCGAATACGTCGACATCCTCCAGATCGGCACCCGCAACATGCAGAACTACTCCCTCCTGAACGCGGCCGGGCGGGTGGCCCGGCCGGTGATGCTGAAGCGCGGCTTCGGCTCGACGGTCGAGGAGTTCCTCATGGCGGCCGAATACATCGTCGCCGCCGGCAACCCCAACGTGATCCTGTGCGAGCGGGGCATCCGGACGTTCGAGACGTACACCCGCAACACCCTCGATCTCTCGGCCGTGCCGCTGCTCCACCACCTGACCCACCTGCCGGTCGTGGTCGACCCGAGCCATGCCACCGGCAAGCGCTGGCTGGTGAAGCCCCTGGCGATCGGCGGCGTCGCGGTCGGGGCGGATGGCGTCATGGTCGAGGTCCACCCGACGCCGGAGGAGGCCCTCTCGGACGCCGAGCAGCAGCTCAACCCCGCCCAGTTCGCCGACCTCATGGCCGCCCTCGTGCCCGTCCACGAGCACGTCCGCTCGCTCCACGGGGATCCGCTCGTCACCGGCGCCGCGCTCGGCATCGGTGCCGGCGGCCTCTCCAAGCACTAGGCCGTGGACGTCCTCGCGGCCCCGCCCGGCGGCGCGCCGGCGGCCTCGGTCACCGTCCTCCCCGCGGCCCAGCTCCGGGGCGAGCTGCGTCTGCCCGGCGACAAGTCGATCAGCCATCGGGCGCTCATGCTCGCCCTGCTGGCCGAGGGCGAGAGCCGGATCCGGGACGCCGGCGACGGGGCCGACGTCCGCTCCACGGCGGGTGTGGTCGCGGCACTCGGGGCCGCGGTGGAGCGGCTCCCGGGGAACGGCGGCAGCGTCGACTACCGGGTGGTCTCGCCAGGCGACGAAGCCCTCAGGGCGCCCGCGGTCGCCCTCGACTGCGGCAACTCCGGGACGAGCCTCCGACTCTTCGCCGGGATCCTGGCCGGGCTGCCCCTGACCGCGGTCCTCGACGGGGACGCCTCATTGCGAGGGCGTCCGGTCGCTCGTATCATCGAACCGCTGCGCGCGATGGGCGCGACGCTCGAAGCTCGCGATCACGATTCCCACCCTCCGGTGACCGTGACCGGTCGCCGTCCCCTTCGGCCGATCGACTGGACGACCCCGGTGCCTTCGGCCCAGGTGAAGTCCGCGATCCTGCTCGCCGGCTTGCGCGCCGGCGGGACGACACGGGTCCACGAGCGGGTCGCGACGCGGGACCACTCGGAGCGGATGCTCCGGGCGCGCGGCGTGGCGGTCCGGTCGCTGCCGGACGGCGCGGGCGGGGCGGTGATCGAGATCGATGGAGGCACGACCGTGCAGGCGATGGAGCAGCGCGTCCCGGGCGATCCGTCCGCGGCCGCCTTCTGGCTCGTCGCCGCGGCCGTCCATCCGGACGCCGAGCTCGGCATCCGGAACGTCGGCGTGAACCCAACCCGCCGGGCGGTCATCGACCTCCTGGCCCGGATGGGCGCCGACATCGAGGAGCGGTCGACCACGCAGGGCGTCGGACATGACCGAGACGGTCCCGGCGACGTCGGCGAGCCCGTCGCCGACCTCGTCGTTCGCTCGTCGAGCCTCGAGGCCGTCGACATCGGCCCGGCCGAGGTCGCGGCGGCCATCGACGAGATCCCGGTCCTGTGCCTGGCGGCAACCCAGGCCCGTGGCCGCACGACGATCCGCGGCGCCGGCGAGCTCCGCCACAAGGAATCCGATCGTCTGGCCGGGATCGCCGCCGGCCTCCGGGCGCTCGGTGCGCGCATCGAGATCGATGGCGACGACATCACGATCGATGGGCCCGCGCGTCTCACGGGCGCGCCGACCGACAGCCTCGACGACCACCGCCTGGCGATGACCTTCGCCATCGCCGGCCTCATCGCCGCCGGACGGACGAATGTCGGCCGCCCGGCCAGCGCAGCCATCTCCTATCCCGGTTTCTTCAGCGATCTCGAAAGGATCCGAGCATGACGAAGCGAGTCGTCCTCATCGGCCACCCCGTCGCGCACTCGCTCTCGGGCGCGATGCAGCAGGCCGCCTTCGACGCCCGCGGCATCGATGCCGCCTACGAGCTCTGGGATCGGCCGCCGATCGCTCTCCCGGACGCGATCGCCGAGGTTCGCGGCGACGACTACCTCGGGGCGAACGTCACGATCCCCCACAAGGAGCGCGTCGTCCCGCTCATGGATCGCCTGACCGAAGAGGCCCACGCGACCGGGGCGGTCAACACGATCACCCGCGAGGGCCGCCGGCTGGTTGGCCACAACACCGATGTCGCCGGCTTCTCGGCCGGCCTCGACAAGCTCGTGGGACGGGCCAAGATGCCGCGCCAGGCCGTGGTCCTCGGCGCAGGTGGCGGGGCGCGGGCGGTCGTCTACGGCCTGATCCGCGAGGGCTTCACCCGGATCGTCGTCTTCAACCGCCACCTCCATCGGGCCGAGGGCCTCGTCAAGCACTTCGGCCGGAGCGCGGCCCACATGGAGCTCCGGGCGATGCCCTGGCATCCCTCGATCATCGAATCGGAGCTGGCCAAGGCCAGGATCCTCGTCAACGCCACCTCGATCGGGCTGGCCACCGACGACAGCCCGATCCCGGCCGAGGTCCTCACCCCGGACCTCCTGGTCCTCGACCTCATCTACAAGCGGACGCGCCTGCTCCGCGATGCGGTGGCGGCCGGGGCGACGGCCAACGACGGCGAGACGATGCTCCTCCACCAGGGCGCCGCCGCGTTCACGCTGTGGACCGGCCAGGCGGCGCCGCTCGACGTCATGGCCGAGGCGCTCGCCGCCGCGAGGGCCGGGGGCCTGCGCTCGGCCGAGGGCGAGCCCGCCGGCGACGAGGCGGTCGCGCCGGCGGGCGACGAGGCCGCGGCCGCGGCCGCCGGCTGACCGGCGCGACCTGCTGCGGCACTGACGGACGGGCTCGCCCCTATGGCCGCCGAACCGTTCCGCTTCCTGACGGCCGGCGAATCGCACGGGCCGACCCTTGGGGTGACCGTCGAGGGTGTCCCGGCCGGGCTCGCCCTGACGGCCGAAGACCTGGCGGTGGATCTCGGGCGCCGCCAGCGCGGCTACGGGCGCGGCGCGCGCCAGGCGATCGAGACCGACCGGGCCGAGATCCTCGGTGGCGTCCGGCACGGCCGGACGCTCGGCTCGCCGATCCTTCTCCTCGTCGCCAACCGGGACTGGGAGAACTGGGGCCCGGTCATGCAGCCTGGGCCGCTCTCGGATGAGCAGGCGGCGGCCCTCGGGGCGCAGGTGGCCGAAGGGGTCAAGCGCTCGACGCCGGTGACCCGCGTCCGGCCCGGGCACGCCGACCTCGCCGGAGCCCTCAAGTACGGCTTCTCCGACGTCCGCAACGTCCTCGAGCGAGCATCCGCCCGCGAGACCGCGGCCCGGGTCGCGGCCGGTGGTGTCGCGAGGGCCTTCCTGCGCGAGCTGGGCATCGAGGTCTGGTCGTTCACGGCCGAGGTGGGCGGCGTGGCCATCGATCCGGCCGCGGCGACGCGCTCGCGCGTGGAGGCCGACGCCTCGCCGCTGCGCTGTCCCGACCCGGAGGCCGAGGAGCGGATGGTCGCCCGGATCGACGAGGCGCGCTCGAACGGCGACACGATCGGCGGGATCTTCGAGGTCGTGGCCCACGGTGTCCCGATCGGGCTGGGCTCGTACGTCCACTGGGACCGGCGCCTGGATGCCGCCCTGGCCGCCGCGATCATGAGCATCAACATCGTCAAGGGCGTCGAGCTGGGCCTGGGCTTCGAGCAGACCCGCCGCTTCGGCAGCGCCGTCCACGACATCATCGACGGGCGGGCCGACGACGGCCATTGGATCCACCGCTCGAACAACGCCGGTGGCACGACCGGTGGCATCTCGAACGGTGAGCCGGTCGTCGTCCGGGGCGCGGTCAAGCCGATCTCGACCCTGGCGAAGCCGCTCCCCTCGGCCGACCTCATCACCGGCCGGCCGGTGGACAAGGCCCACTACGAGCGGAGCGACATCAGCGTCGTGCCGGCGGCGGGGGTCATCGGCGAGGCGATGGTCATGCTGACCCTGGCCCGCTTCGTCCTCGAGACGCTCGGCGGCGACCGGATGGACGTGGTCCGCGAGCGGATGGCGGCCCATCGCCGGCTGATGGCCTCCACGCCCCCGGCCCCGACGATCGGTGGGCGACCGAGCGCCGCCGTCGCCGCGGGTGGCGACGAGGCCGGCTCCGGCGGCGACGACTAGGCCCGCGGGCACGGGCTGAGGCGAGCGGGCAAGCCGTGGACGTCGTCCTCATCGGGCTGCCGGGCAGCGGCAAGAGCGCCGTCGGGCGCCGTCTCGCAGCGCGCCATGGGGCGACGTTCGTCGATCTCGACGAGGTCATCGAGCGCGACGCCGGCATCCGAATCCCGGAGATCTTCGCCGACGAGGGCGAGGCCGGCTTCCGAGCCCGGGAGCGAGCCGCGATTTCGGGCCTCGGCGACCCGGGCGCGGCGCCCGAGATCGCCCGCGTGATCGCGTCCGGTGGCGGCGCGGTCGTCGACCCCCGGAATCGCTGGCGTCTGTTCCGGGGGCGCGTCCCGATCTGGCTCGATTCGCGGCCGGAGGTCCTCGCCCAGCGCCTCCGTCACAGCCCCACCGTCCGGCCGCTCGTCGCCGGTCGTGATCCGATCCGGGCGCTCCGCGAGCTGACCGCCGCCCGCGGCCGCTTCTACGGGGCGGCGACGCGGATCGCGGGCATGGCCGAGGTCCACGCGGTGGTTGAGGCGGTGGACCGGGCGGTCGCCGACGAAGCGGGTGGCGGCCGCGGGACGACCCTCCTGCGGGCCGACACGACCCTGGGGCGGATCGTCATCGGGGACGGTATCGCCGGCCGGGTCGTGGCCGACGAACTCGTCCGCCTGGGGAGCTCGCGGGCGATCGTCGTCACGGAGCCGGGCGCCTGGGGCGCCGTGGGCGGAAGGCTGGAGGCGGCCATTGCCGTCGCCGGCCTCAGGGTCGAGGTCATCCTCCTGCCCCAGGGCGAGGCTGCCAAGACGCTGGCGGTCGTCGAAGGGGCGGCACGCGAGCTGGCCCGCCTCCGGGTCGAGCGGCGCGAGGTCCTCGTGGCGGTCGGCGGCGGGGCCCTGGGAGACCCGGCCGGGTTCCTGGCCGCGACCTGGCTCCGCGGCGTGCCCTTCATCCAGGTCCCCACGACGCTCGTGGCCCAGGTCGATTCATCGATCGGCGGCAAGACCGGGGTCGACCTGCCCGAGGGCAAGAACCTCGTCGGGGCATTCCACCAGCCCACTGCGATCGTCATCGACGTCGACCTCCTTGCGACGCTCCCGGAGCGCGAGCGCCGGGCCGCGCTTGGTGAGGCGGTGAAGATGGCGGCCCTCGGCGACGAGCGCCTGTTCGAGCTCCTCGAGACCCGCGGCGCCGCGCTTGCCGCAGGTGACGCTGCAGCCGTCGCGGACGGCTCGCTGGCCGAGCTGGTGGAGCGCTGCGGCTGGGCCAAGGTCGAGGTCGTGGCGGCCGATGAGCGCGAGTCCGGCGGGCGGATCGCGCTCAACCTCGGGCACTCGCTGGGGCACGCCTTCGAGGCCGCCGGGGAGTACCGCGACCTCCGCCACGGCGAGGCCGTCGCCTTCGGCCTGCGGGCCGCTTGCCGGATCGGCGTCGCGACGGGCGTGACGCCGCCGGAGCGCGCGGCCCGGGTCGAGCGGGCGCTCGATGCTGTCGGACTCGGCGGGAGCCTCCTGCCCTACTCGCTCGACGTCGTCCTCGGTCATCTCGGGACCGACAAGAAGCACCGCGGCGGTCGCCTCCGGTGGGTCCTGCCGACGGCCGACGGCCACGTCGTTCGCGACGACGTCGAAGACGATCTGGTGCGTGACGTGGCGGCCGGGCTGCTCTCGCCGGCCGTGGTGGGAGGTGCCGCATGAGCCACGGCCGCATCCGCGTCCTCGTCCTCCAGGGGCCGAACCTCAACCTTCTCGGGACGCGCGAGCCCGAGATCTACGGCCGGGCCACGCTCGATGAGATCCACGCCGGGATCGCGACCCGGGCGGCCGAGCTCGATCTCGAGGTCGACTTCTTCCAGTCCAACCACGAGGGCGCGCTCATCGACCGGTTGCACCGGCGGGACTTCGAGGTCGCGATCGTCAACGCCGGCGGGCTGACCCACACCTCGGTCTCGCTCCGTGACGCCCTCCTGGGCGTCGAGCGGCCGTTCATCGAGGTCCACCTGTCCGATCCCTCGACGCGGGAGCCGTTCCGGAGCGTGAACTTCCTGGCCGACGTCGCCTTGACATCGATCGTCGGCCAGGGCGCCCGCGGTTACCACCTGGCCCTCGAGCGGATCGCCGCCGACCGGGATGCGCAGCGTGGCTGACGATCGACGGCGGCCGGCCGATTCGGTCGAGCTCGCCCGCCTGCGGCGGCGGATCGACGCCCTCGACCGGCGGATCGTCAAGCTCCTCAACGAGCGGGCCGAGCTGGCGCGCGGCGTCGGCCGGGCGAAGGCGGCCGCGGGACGGCGCGGGATCCGCGACATCGAGCGGGAGCGCGAGATCCTCCTCCGAATCGCGATGGCGAACGCCGGGCCGATGCCCCAGGTCGACCTCCTGGCGATCTACCGGCGGCTGTTCGCCGCGACCCGGGGGCTGGAAGCCGCCGATCGACGGCGGGCCGTGGCCGAAGGGGCCGCTTCGGCTATGGCCGCGCCCGAGGCCGACCACGACTGACCTCGGCTTCGGACGCGCGCTCGAAGCGGCGGTCGCGGCCCTGCCGCGAGGCGTCCGCACCCGCTTCGCACCCGCCCCCACCGGATTCCTCCACCTCGGCCACGTCGCGAACGCCCTCGTCACGTGGCACGTCGCCAGGGCGAGCCGCGGCCAGGTCGTCCTCCGCGTCGAGGACCACGACCGGCAGCGCTGCCGGCCGGCCTTCGAGACGGCCCTCCTCGACGACGTCGAGGCGCTCGGCTTCGTGCCCGACGAGCCCTCGATCGCGTCGCTGCGGTCTGGCGGGCCGTCGGCGTACCGGCAGTCGGATAACGGCGCCACGTACGCGACGGCGGTCGCCCTCATCGAGCGGGTGGCTCCCGTCTACGCCTGCGACTGCTCGCGGTCGACGTTCGCCGCGTGGGCCGGAGCCAACGACCGCGCGTGGTCCGGTCCAGGCTGCCCGGGCCGGTGCGCCGGGCGGGGGCTGGCCCGCGATGCCCGCGGCGTCGCCTGGCGCGTCGCCCTCGGCGACGGCGAGGAGCCGTGGACGGACCTCGTGCTCGGCCCGCGCTCGGGGGCGCCGTCTGGGACGGGCGACCTCCCGATCCGCGACCGCCACGGCAACTGGACGTACGCCCTGTGCGTGGTCGTCGACGACATGCGCCACGAGATCGACCTCGTGATCCGTGGCGAGGACCTGGTCGATGCCACGGCCGCCCAGATTCGCCTCGCCCGGCTGCTCGGCCGGGCAACGCCACCGCGATTTCTGCACCACCCGCTCATCCGCCGGCACGATGGCCGCAAGCTCTCGAAGGCCGACGGCGCGACCGGGGTCCGCGAGCTGTTGCTGGCGGGCGGCTCCGCGGACGCCATCCGGAGCGACGCCGCGGCGGCGATCGGATTGGCCTGAGCGGTCCGAGCCTCAGCCTGGCCTGACGGTCCCGGCGTCAGCCCGGCTCGCGACGGTCCTCCATCTCCCAGGCGTGGTCGAGGGCGTGCCAGGCGATGCGGTGGGCGGCATAGCGGGCGGTCCACTTCCGGTCGGCCAGCGGCGAGCCGTCCGTCGGGACGCGGAGGACGTCGAGCATCGCAGTCCGTAGATCCGCGACCGCCCGCTCGTCGTCGGGCGCCGGCACCTTGACCTTGAGGCCGATCTCGCGGGCGTAGGCCGCGTCGGCCTCGACGACGTGGCCGAGCATCTTCGTCCTGTCCCGGCCGCCGCCGCGCGGACCCTTCCTGAGCACCTCGGGCGAATCCGCGGCGATCGCGGCGAGCCGTTGCCAGCTGGCCTCCACGAGCGCCGCGAGGCGCTCGGCATCGGCGGTGGTGGTGGGCCGGCGGTCGGCATCCGTGACCCGGCTCGGAACGCCGAACTCGGTGCCGGCGCCGCCTGTGGCCGTCTCGAAGACCTCGAGCTCGAGGTCGCCGGCCGGGAACTCGATCCCGGCCAGGCGCGCGATGATGCGGTACCGATCGGCGTACCCGGCGAGGGCCTCGAGGGCACCGGCGACCGTCTTGCCCGAGCGCGACCAGCCGGGCCAGTCGATCGCGGTCGCGAACGACTTCGTCGGCGTTTCCTCGATGGCAACGGGGATGCGGGTCGTCATCGCCGCAGGGTAGCGCGCCCCGAGCCGCCGCGGCGGGGCGCCCTGTCGCGGTGCCAACCTCGTGGCGGCCGGGCGAAGCACGGACCCGACGTGCGGCGCCTGGACTGGTGCCGCGAGGCTCGATGCGTCACCATCGACGGGTGGCCGCGCCCCCAGGGGGCCCTGCGCCCGCGGCCGGCAGTGGGAGGAACCTCCATGCATCGACTTCGGCTGGCAGCCCTGGCAGCGCTCGCGGTGCTTGCCGTCGCGGCCCCGGTCCGGGCGATCACGTTCGGTCAGCTCGACGGCGACGGCCACCCGAATGTCGGGGCGATGATCGTGCCCGACGAGGAGGGCAACAACGACGTCTGGTGCAGCGGGACGCTCGTCTCGCCGACCGTCTTCGTCACCGCATCGCATTGCACGATCTTCCTGACCGAGAACGGCATGGACCACGACGTCTACGTCTCGTTCGATGCCGCCATCGATGAGTCGGCGACGCTCCACCGCGGCACGGCCCACACGAACCCGGCCTTCGGCGGCGGCCAGGACGACCCCGCTGACGTCGGGGTCATCGTCCTCGATGAGCCGATCACCGACATCGCTCCCGCCCACCTCCCGACGGCCGGGCTCCTCGACGAGCTGCCCCTCCGGGACCAGCGCTTCGTCACCGTCGGCTACGGCACCGTCCGCGACGACAAGACGAAAGGCTTCGCGACCCTCGTCTGGGATCCCCAGCGACGATGGGCCGACCAGGGCTTCCGATCCCTAACGAAGGCGTGGCTGAACCTGTCGATGAACCCGTCGACCGGAAACGGCGGCACGTGCTACGGGGATTCGGGTGGGCCGCACTTCCTGGGCACGACCGACGTCGTCGTGGCGGTCACGGTGACCGGCGACGCGCCCTGCCGGGCGACCGACGTCACCTACCGCCTCGACACGGCCGTGGCCCGCGACTTCCTCGCCGACTTCGTCGACCTGCCCTAGCGCGACGCCCGTCCCGTCGCCGCCCGGAGGGCCGCCACGAGGCGGCCCATCGAGGCCGTGTCCGCGCCGACCGGGCCGAGGGCATCGACGAGGGCCGAGGCGACGATGATGCCGTCGGCGCCGGCCCGCGCGAGCGCCCGGACGTGGGTCGGCTTCGAGACGCCGAAGCCGACCGCGACCGGGACGGGCGAGACTGCGCGAACCTCGGCGACGAGGCCGCGCACGGCTGAAGGCAGGCTCGTGCGGGCGCCCGTGACACCGACGAGGCTGACGCAATAGAGGAAGCCGCCGCTGCGGGCGGCGATGGCGGCGCGCCGGGCGGCCGAGGTCGTCGGGGCGACGAGGTACACGACAGCGAGGCCGGCCGCCGCGGCGACGGCCTCGAACGGTCCCCCTTCGTCGGGTGTCAGGTCGGCGACGATGACCCCGGCCGCACCCGCCCTGACGAGTGCCGCGGCCCGATCCCGGCCGTCACCCCCGCCAATGAGCTGGTTCGCGTAGCCCATCGGCACGAGCGGGGTCCCGGGCCGGGCCGTCGCGACCCGGGCGACGAGCGCGAGCGAGCGCTCGAACGTCGCGCCCGCGAGGAGCGCCGCCTGCGATGCCCGCTGGAGCGTCGCTCCGTCCGCGAGCGGGTCCGAGTAGGGCAGGCCGATCTCGAGGAGATCGGCGCCCGCGTCGATCGCCGTGCAGGCGGCGGCGAAGGAACCCCCGTCGGTCGGGTAGCCGGCGACGACATAGGGGATCAGCGCGGCGCGACCGGCCCCCCGTGCGGTCGCGAAGGCCGCCGCGATCCGCCTCCCGCCGGGCGTATCGTCGGTGTGGGCCCGTGCGTCCGCCCGCCTCGCGAGGGTCGAGGTCATGGCTCGTCCGCCCATGGCCCGACGTCGGCGAACCGCTCGAGGGCGGCCATGTCCTTGTCGCCTCGGCCCGAGAAGCCGAGGAGGACGAGCGCGCCTTCTGGGAGCCGCTGGCCCGAGCCTTCGGTCCCGGCGAGGAGCTTGGGCAGGGCGGCCACCGCGTGGGCCGTCTCGAGGGCCGGCAGGATGCCCTCCGTCCTCGTCACGGAGCGCATGGCCGCGATGGCCTCGCGATCGGTGGCCGTGGCGACCTCCAGGCGACCGGCTTCGGCCAGCGCAGCGAGCTGGGGACCGACGCCGGGATAGTCGAGACCGGCCGAGGCGCTGTGGGCCTCCACGACCTGGCCGTCGCGATCCTGGAGCATGAGCGAGCGCGAGCCGTGGAGGATGCCCGCCGTCCCGCCGGCGATCGCCGCCGCGTGCCGGCCGGTGGCTATGCCGTCGCCGGCGGCCTCGGCGACCGCCAGCCTGACGCTCCCCTCCCCGATGAAGCGGGCCAGCAGTCCGATGGCGTTCGATCCGCCGCCGACGCAGGCCAGGGCCAGGTCCGGCAGTCGCCCTTCGACATCGTGGAGTTGGCGGGCGGCCTCGTCGCCGATCCGCCGCTGGAGGTCGCGGACGATCGTCGGGTACGGATGTGGGCCCATCGCCGAGCCCAGGACGTAGTGGGTCGTCTCGACGTTGGTGACCCAGTCACGCATCGCCTCGTTGACCGCGTCCTTGAGTGTCGCGGTGCCCGAGGTCACGGACCGAACCTCCGCCCCGAGCGCGCGCATCCGGAGGACATTGGGCGCCTGGCGCCGGATGTCCTCCTCGCCCATGAACACGACGCAGGGCAGGCCGAGGAGCGCGCAGGCCGTAGCCGTGGCCACGCCGTGCTGGCCGGCGCCGGTCTCGGCGATGACTCGTGACTTGCCCAGGCGGCGGGTCAGGAGGGCCTGACCGAGGGCGTTGTTGATCTTGTGAGCGCCGGTGTGGGCGAGATCCTCGCGCTTGAGGTAGAGCCTGAAAGACGGGACCGCCTGGCGATGGCCGGCGGCGCTGGCGGCGCTCATGGCCCTCTCCGCGAGGCGGCGCGCCTCAACGGCCGCGGCCTCGGCCAGCCGATCGGCCCGGTAGAGGGCGGTCGGCCGCCCGGCGAAGCGCTCAAGGAGCTCCCGGAGCTGGGCCCAGAAGCGGGGGTCGTGGCGAATCGCGTCGTACGCGGATTCGAGCTGCTCGAGGGCACCCATCAGGGTTTCGGGGACGTAGCGGCCGCCGAAGTCGCGCTCCATGCCCCAGCGCCCGCGGGCGTCCGCTTCGACCAGCCCGGGATGGACCGAGACCGGACGGATCGCCAGGTTGGGGCGGTCGATCCGGGCGTCCCGGGCCCGCTTCACGAACAGCGCGACCTTGAACGCGTCCTTGACCGGACGCTCGCCGGCGGTCCGTGGCTCCTCGACGCCCGAGGCGACGTCGACGCCCGTGACAGGGGCTGCCCGGAGGGCCGGCCCGACGTTGGCCGGGTTGAGGCCACCCGCGAGGACGACGTCGGCCTCCCGCGCCACCGCCCCGACCAGGCCCGGGTCCGAGCGCACGCCCGTCCCGCCGGGATGCGGGCCGCCGCTCGTGTCCAGGAGGATCCGCTGCGCACCGGCCGCGCGGGCAGCCCGAATCGCCGGCAGGACGCCGGCCACGACGGCATCGGTCGACGCACGCCCGTAGGTCCCCCCGCTCATGGCCGGCAGGTGCAGCACCTTCCAGGCGGGCCGCTCGAGCGCCGCGATGACGGCCGGCGGCTCCGCGCCGTTGAGCTGGATGGCATCGGCCTCGAGGACGGCGCCGATCCGGTTGAGCTCCTCGAGCGCGAGGTCGACGGTGACCGCCACCACGAGCGGCCGAGCGCCGGGCGGGGCCACCGCCCGGAGGCGCGCGGCCAGGGCCGTCGCCTCGGCAAGGTCGAGGGCGCGCGGCGTGCCGGGGACGAGGTTGAGGCCGATCGCGTCGGCCCCGGCCCGGACGGCGGCCTCGATGCCCGCAGCGTCGGTGATGCCACAGACCTTTACGAACGGGATCCTGTCGAGGTTGGCCGGATCGCCGGGCGGGCGTCCGGCGGCCACGAACGACCGGACGGCGGACTCGGGATCGGCGGCCCGGACGAGGGCCTCGCCGACGAGCGCGGCATCGAAGCCGAGGGCCCGCCAGCCCCGGACCACGGCCGCGTCCCGGACCCCGGATTCGGCGATCACCAGTCGATCCTCGGGCACGCGCTCGCGGAGTCGGGCAGCCCGCTCGGGATCGACCTCGAGCGTCCGGAGGTCGCGGTTGTTGATCCCGATGAGCCGCGCTCCGGTCGCCAGGGCGGCGTCCAGCTCGCGATCGTCGTGGGCCTCCACGAGCGGCTCCAGGCCCAGGTCACGGGCCGCGTCGACGAACCGTCCGAGGGCGCGGCCCCGATGGAGCACGGCCAGGAGCAGGACGAGATCGGCGCCCGCCGCCCGGAGGAGATCGAGCTGGGCCCCTTCGACGACGAAGTCCTTGGCCAGGACCGGGACCGCGACTGCCGCCCGGATCGCGGTCAGTTCCGCCATCGAGCCGCCGAACCAGTGCGGCTCGCAGAGCACGGAGATCGCCGCCGCCCCGCCGCGCTGGTAGGACCTGGACCGGGCCACGATGTCGTCGCCGGCCGCTGCGATCGTTCCGGCCGATGGCGACGACCGCTTGATCTCGGCGATGACGTGGAGCCCGGGAGCGGCCAACCGCTCGGCGATGGGCCGGGGTGGCGGGGCGACCGCGACGCGACGCCGGAGCTCGCCGGCATCGAGGTCCGCGAGCGCGGCGAGGACATCGACCCGCCGGCGGGCGGCGACCTCGGCGACGACGCCGGCAGCCGGGCGGGGCCGCGCCGCGACCGTCATCAGGCGGCCCCCCCTGCCTCGGCCGCGGCCTCGGCGCGAGCGGCGTCGTCGGCCGCCTTCGAGGCCCGGAGGCGCTCGAGGAGGGCCCTCGCCCGCCCGTCGTCGATCACCTCGGCAGCGATGACGATGCCGTCGGACAGCGAGGGGACCCGCCCGGCCGCCACGAACGCGGCGCCGGCGTTGAGCAGGACGACATCGCGGCGGGCGCCGCCATGGCCCTCGAGGATCGAGACCGTCAAGGCGGCGTTGCCGTCCGCGGTCCCACCCCTGAGCTCGGACGTCGCCGCCGCCCGGATGCCCAGCAGCCCGGGCTCGACGCGCGACTCGCGAATGCCGTCCGGCGAGACGTCCAGGACCACGCCCGAGCCGTCGAGCGGCAGCTCATCGACGCCGGCGCCGTGGACCACGAGGGTCCGTTCCGTGCCGAGCCGCCGGGCGACCTCGGCGATCCGCGGCGCCGCGGCCGCGTCCCCCACCCCGAGCAGCGCCCTTCGCGCCCCGGCGGGATTCGTGAGCGGCCCGAGCAGGTTGAACGCGGTCCGGACCCCGATCTCGCGCCGGGTCGGCCCGGCGTGCTTCATGGCCGGATGGAAGCCCGGGGCGAACAGGAAGGCGAATCCGAGGTCGCGGAGATCGGCCGCCGCCGATTCGGCGGTGTGATCGATCCGCACGCCAAGGGCTTCGAGGACGTCGGCCGCGCCGGAGCGCGAGGTCATCGCCCGGTTGCCGTGCTTGGCGACCGGCACGCCGGCCGCGGCGACGACGAGGGCCGCGGTCGTCGAGATGTTGAACGTGCCGGATCCGTCGCCGCCCGTCCCGACGACATCGATCGCACCCTCGGGCGCGACGACCCGCAGGACCCGCTCGCGCATCGCGGTCGCGAAGCCGGCCAGCTCGTCGACGGTCTCGCCGCGCATCCGGAGGGCGACGAGGAGGGCTGCCAGCTGGGCCGGCGTGGCCTCGCCGTCCATGACCGAGCCCATCGCCAGGCGGGCGGTCTCGAGGTCAAGGGTCCGGCCCTCGACGACCGCGGCCAGGGCAGCCCGGACGGGCTCGCTCATCGGTCCGGCCCCACAGCGCCGACCTCGGTCTGTGCCAGACCCGCCGTGGCGAACGAGCCGGTGCGATCGTCGAGGAGCGACGCCTCGCCCTCCCCGGCGAGGCGGAGGAAGTTGGCGAGGAGGTGCGGGCCCTCGGGCGTGAGGACGCTCTCAGGGTGGAACTGGACGCCCTCGAGCGGCAGCGCCACGTGGCGGATGCCCATGATCACCCGGTCGACCTCGGACATCGCCGTGACCCGGAACTCGGCGGGCAACGTCTCGGGATCGATGGCCAGGGAGTGATACCGCGCGGCCATGAACGACGGCGGCATGCCGGCGAGCAGGCCCGTCCCGTCATGGGTGATCTCGGACGCCTCGCCGTGGACGAGCGTGGGGGCCCGGACGATCCGGGCGCCGTAGGCGGCGGCCATCGACTGCATCCCGAGGCATACGCCGAGCAGCGGGATCTCGCGCTCGGCCGCGACCTTGATCGCGTCGACCGACACGCCGGCGTCGTCGGGATCGCCCGGCCCGGGCGAGATGACGATCCCCCGGAGGTCGGCCGCGGGGTCGTCGGCCATCGCCTCCAGGCCGGCCCGGTCGATCTGGTCGTTCCGGAGCACGGTCACCGTCGCCCCGGTGGCCTCGAGGGCCTGGACGAGGTTGAAGGTGAAGCTGTCGTAGTTGTCGACGACGAGGATCATGCGGACGCCTCGGAGCGCGCCTCGGCGGGCGACGCCGCCTCGCGGGGCGCCTCGGGCAGCCCGGCCGCGATCTCGATCGCGCGCCGCATCGCGGCAGCCTTGTGCTCGGTCTCCTCGAACTCCTTCTCGGGCACGCTGCCGGCGACGATCCCGGCGCCGGTGTGGATGTGGGCCCGGCCGTCCTTCAG
>SCUO01000013.1 GCA_004297395.1 Chloroflexota bacterium
AGGCCGCTGCCCCAGGCGACGTTGAGGATCGGGTCCCGCGCAGCGGCGAATCGCGAACCGTGTCAGGTCCGGAAGGAAGCAGCACTCAGCGAAGCTCGTCGGGTGCCGCGGAACGGCCTGGTCCGAGCCGCCTGTGGTGGAGGGCCCGGGTGTCGGTCGATCGACGGGAGGTGCACGGCAACTCCGTCCATCGCGCCGTCCACGCCCGCCCGGGGTTCCCGTGACCGAGACCGTCCCGCACCAGGCCATCTACCGCCGCTGGCGGGCCCAGACCTTCTCCCAGATCGTCGGCCAGGAGGCGGTCGTCGAGACCCTCCGCAACGCCGTCCGGACGGGTCGGGTGGCCCACGCGGTCCTGTTCGTCGGCCCGCGCGGCACGGGCAAGACGTCGCTCGCCCGGATCCTCGCCAAGGCCCTCAACTGCACGAACCTCCAGGACGGCGACCCGTGCGACGCCTGCCCCTCGTGCGTCGCCATCCGGGAGGGCCGGGCGATGGACCTCCTCGAGATCGACGCCGCGTCCAATCGCGGCATCGACGCGATCCGCGACCTGCGCGAGCGCATCAACTACGCCCCGACCGACCTCCGCCGCAAGGTCTACATCCTCGACGAGGCCCACCAGATCACGCGCGACGCCTGGAACGCCCTCCTCAAGTCGCTCGAGGAGCCGCCCGAGTTCGTGGTCTTCATGTTCGCCTCGACCCACCCCCAGGACTTCCCACCCGCGATCCTGTCGCGGCTCCAGCGGTTCGACGTCCGGCGCCTCACGACCGACGAGATCGAGGGCAAGCTCCGGCGGATCCTCGAGGCCGACGGGCGAACGGCCGAGGCGGGCGCCGTTCGCCTCATCGCCCGGCTCGCTGCGGGCGGCATGCGCGACGCCGAGTCGATGCTCGACCAGCTGCTGTCGTCATCGGTCGACCACCTCGATGAGGCCCGCGTCCGCGACCTCCTCGGCCTGGCCGATGCCGACACCATCGACGCCTTCGTCGCGGCCCTGGTCGCGGCCGACCTCGTCGCCGGCGTCCGGCTCCTCGATGGCCTGGAGGATCGCGGCCGCGACCTGCGGGCGTTCCTCGATCAGGTGATCGAGGTAGTCCGTGGGGGGCTCGTCGGCGCGGCCCGCGGCGATGGGGCCGTCGGCCATGGCGTCACGGAGCTCGTCCCGGTCGCGCGCCGCCTGGCCGCGATCGATCCGAACCGGGCCGGGGTGGGCGGGCTGCGCCTGCAGCTCGAGATCGCTCTGTTCCCGGGGCCGGCACCTGCGACCGTGGAACCGGCCGTCCGCGTCCGCGCGGGTGCGCCCGAGCCCGACCCGGTCCGTGCAGCCATCCAGGCGCCTCCGTCGTCGACGCCGACCCCGCCCGCCAACCCCGCCAGCGACGTCCCTCCGAGCCCCGACATCTCGTCCGGCCCCGGCGGAGAGGTTCGCGCGCGCCCGCGCGCGCGAACGGCCGCTGTCGCGGCTGAGCCGGCTATCGCACCCGCCGCCCGCTCGCCGGCCGAATCGCCCGCCTCGACGCCGGATGAACCCGCCGCCAGCCCAAGCCCGCCGACGGTCCCGATCGGTGCGCCCGGCGGAGCGGACCTGACGCTGCTGCGCGAGCGCTGGCCCGAGGTCGTCGCTCGCATCAGCGTCCATCCGCCCACCAAGCCGCTCATCGCGGTCTGCCGGCCGATCGCCGTGGAGGACGGCATCGTGACCCTCGGCTTCCCCGAGGACCAGGGTTTCCTGCGCGATGTGGCGGAGCGGCGCCGGTCCGTCCTCGAGGACGGGATCGCGGCCGTCCTGGGCCGGCCCGTCGGCGTCCGCTGCGTGGCCACCAACCTCGACCTGGTGCCGCCGCTCCCGTCCGACGCCGACGCGGCCTTCATCCTGGCCGAGGCTCGCCGGATCTTCGGTGGCGACGACGCCGACGCTGCACCGGTCGACTGACGACCGGCGAGCACCGGTCGACTGACCAGGGCCCTCGCCGCCCTGCACGTCGGGTGCCCTTCCGCCAGACTGGACCCCGCTGACCCGAACGATGAGCGGAGCGTGACCAATGGGCATGGGGAACCTGCAGCGCATGGCGATGCAGATGCAGCAGGAGATGACCCGGATCCAGGCCGAGCTGGCCGAGACCGAGGTCGAGGGCTCCGCCGGAGGGGGCGTCGTACGAGCCGTCGTTACCGGGAAGCAGGAGCTCCTCAAGATCGAGATCGACCCGACCGCGGTCGATCCGGAAGACGTCGACATGCTCCAGGACCTCGTCGTCGCCGCCGTCAACGATGCCCTCGAATCGTCGCGCCGCCTGGCCGAGCAGAAGATGGGCGCCCTGACCGGAGGCCTCGGTGGCCTCGGTGGCCTGCTCGGAGGGCGCTAGGGTCCGTGGCGAGCCCGCTCATCGAGCCCGTCGCGCGGCTCATCGAGGCCTTCAACCGCCTGCCCGGCATCGGGCCCAAGACCGCCCAGCGGCTGACCTTCCACATCCTCCGCGCCCCCGACGCGGAGGCCCGGACCCTCGCCGCGGCGCTCGTCGCGGTCCGTGAGCAGGTCGTGTTCTGCGAGGTCTGCTTCAACATCAGCGACGCCCCCCGTTGCCCGATCTGCCGGGATGGCGGTCGCGACCAGCGGCGGCTGTGCGTCGTCGAGGAACCGCTCGATGTCCTGGCCCTGGAGCGGACGGCCGAGTTCCGCGGCCGCTACCACGTCCTCCACGGGGCGATCTCGCCGATCGACGGCATCGGCCCCGACCGGCTTCGGATCGGCGAGCTGCTCCGCCGCGTCGACGAGGCGGTGGCCGAGGGCGAGCCGTTCGAGGAGGTCATCCTGGCCACCAACCCGACGCTCGAGGGCGAGGCCACCGCGATGTACCTGGACGAGCGGCTTGCTGGACGGGTCGGCTCGGTGACGCGGATCGCCCGCGGGATCCCGGTCGGCGGGGATCTCGAATACGCCGATGAGGTGACCCTCATCCGGGCGCTCCAGGGCCGCCGGGCGATCACGGACCGGCCGCGATGAAGGAGCTCGTCGTTGAGCTCCTGCTCCGCCTCCTGAAGGTCGCGGCCGCGACGGTCCTTGGCGGGCTCGCCTACCTCGTCGCCGTCGGTCCCCTGGGCGCCGCGCCGACCGTCGAGCTGTGGCTCCTGACCTGGCTCTGCGGGGCCGCCGCCGTCCTCCTTCTCGACTCCAGCCCGATATGACGTTCGGCCCCCCAGGGCAGGACCGGCGGACGTTTGACACGCCGGTGAGCCCGCCCCTACCATTCGCGGCCGTTGCCCCGCGAGGGGCGACGTCGCAGGCCGGTCCGATCGGGCCCGGCCTCGGGTCCCAGGGTTTGACGCCCCGACCACGAAGCCTCATCATTGGGGCTCTGCGCCGGTCGCCGTCGCGCCCCGGGCGCTGCACCTTGACAACTGAAGAGTGGCAGGAAATCCGGATGAACACGGATGAGCGAGCGGTCGAACCCTCGGACAAAGTCACAGCCGCAAGGCTGTGCATCTTTTCGGAGAGTTTGATCCTGGCTCAGGATCAACGCTGGCGGCGTGCATGAGACATGCAAGTCGAACGGACGATCAGGGCTTGCCTTGATCGTTAGTGGCGGACGGCTGAGTAACGCGTAGGTGACCTGCCCCGAAGTGGGGAATAACTGCCCGAAAGGGTGGCTAATACCGCATGTGCCGGTGCGTTCATTCGCACCAGCAAAGCCGCA
>SCUO01000099.1 GCA_004297395.1 Chloroflexota bacterium
GGCCCAGGCCCGCGAGCTCCTCGATGCCGCCGAGGCCTGGCGCGGCCGGCCCGTGGCGGCCGGCTGACGCCGGCCCGGACCGAGCCGCCGCGGACCGTGGCGCCGACCTCGCTCGACCGGGCGATCGAGGACTACCTGACGTACCTCCGCGTGGAGCGCGGCCTGGCGCCGGCCACGCTCCGGGCCTACCGGGCCGACCTGTCCGATTTCGCCGCCGCCCGGGGCTCGAGCCGCGACTGGGCCCGCGGCCCCGACGCGGCCGTCCGCTACCTCGCCGCCCGGACCCGCCGCGGCCGGTCGGCCGATCCGGGCCTCGCCCCGACGAGCCTCAGGCGCCGGGCGGCGTCGATCCGGGGGTTCTACAAGTTCGCCTTCGGGGACGGGCTGATCCCGGTCGACATCGCCGCCCACCTCGACCTGCCGCGGATGCCGCGGCTGCTGCCCGAGACCCTGACGGTCGAGGAGGTCGAGCGGCTGCTCCAGGCGGCCGGCGGGGGCGCCGACGACGACGACGCGGCCCACCTCCGGGACCGCGCGCTCCTCGAGCTGCTCTACGCGGCCGGGCTCCGGATCTCCGAGGCCCTCGGCCTCGACCGCGAGGACCTGTCGCTCGACGCCGCGTTCGTCCGGGTCATCGGCAAGGGCGACAAGGAGCGGCTCGTTCCGGTGGGGGACGTCGCCCTCGAGGCGCTGGGCCGCTGGATCGAGGGTCCGCGAGCCACCTCCCTGGCGCTCCACCACGTCGCTCCGGTGCGCGGCGGCCCGCTCTTCCTCGGCGACCGTGGCCGCCGGCTGGCGCGGCAGCAGGCCTGGGCCGCGGTGAAGCGGGCGGCGGCCGGCGCCGGGCTCGCGGACCGGGTCAGCCCGCACACCCTGCGGCACTCGTTTGCGACCCATCTCCTGGAGGGCGGCGCCGACCTCCGGATCGTCCAGGAGTTGCTCGGCCATGCGAGTATCAGCACGACGCAGCTCTACACCCATCTCACCGGGGAGCGCATCCGCGAGGTCTACGCCCGCGCCCACCCACGAGCCTGAGGAGGCACGCTGACTTGCCGCGTTACGCCGACACCCTGCTCGCCGAGGGCGAGCGCATCGTCCTGCGGACCCGCCAGCACTGGTTCGCCACGATCGTCGACGGCCGCGTCCCGTGGGCCATCTTCCTGGCCAGCCTCGTCGTCCTCATCCTGACCGTGACGATGGACCCCGGCGGGGTCCGGGACGTCGTCGGGATCGTCGTCCTCGTCGTCCTCGTCGTCTCGCTGCTGTGGCTCGCGAAGAACTACTGGAGCTGGTACGCACAGGACTACATCGTCACGAATCGCCGGGTCCTGAAGGTCGAGGGGATCATCAACAAGCGCTCGGCCGACAGCTCGCTCGAGAAGATCAACGACGCCGTCCTGGAGCAGAACCTGTTCGGCCGGATCTTCGGCTACGGCGACCTCGACATCCTGACCGCGGCCGACGTCGCCATCGACCGGTACCGGATGCTCAACAAGGCGCCGGGCTTCAAGAAGGCGATGCTCGACCAGAAGCACTCGCTCGAGACCGAGTTTGCCCACATTCCGGGTCCGCCCCTGCGGGCGCCGGGCACCGGTGGCCGGCCGATGTCGGCGGACGAGGTGACCCGCGCCCTGGGCGACCTTGCGGCCCTCCGCGACAAGGGCGCCCTGACGCCCGAGGAATACGAGCGCAAGAAGCAGGAGCTGCTCGCCCGGATCTAGGGCCCTCCCTCTACCATTGGCGGACCGCTGAACCCTTCCGCCAACCGGAGTCGCTCCCGCATGTTCGATCTACGGCCCGAGTTCCTGATTGCCGCCGGGCTCGTCCTGCTCGTGGCGCTGCCGTTCCATGAGTTCAGCCACGCCCTGGCCGCCTATCGCCTGGGTGACGGCACGGCGAAGCTGCTCGGGCGCCTGACCCTCAACCCGCTCGCCCATCTCGATCCCATCGGCGCGATCCTCATCCTCGTAGCCGGATTCGGCTGGGCCAAGCCCACGCCCTACAACCCGTATAACCTCCGGGGCGGCCACTACGGGGAGGCGATCGTCTCGGCGGCGGGGCCGATCTCCAACCTGGTCCTGGCCGTGGCGGCGGCGCTGCCGTTCCGCTTCATCGTGGCGACGGAGATGGACATCCCGATCCTGGTCATCGAGATCCTGTACTTCTTCGTGTCCATCAACGTCCTGCTGATGGTCTTCAACCTCATTCCGCTGCCGCCCCTCGACGGCTCCAAGGTCCTGTACGCAGTCCTCGACCGTGAGACGGCCTTCCGGGTCCGCCCGATCCTCGACCAGTACGGCCCGATCATCCTGCTGGCCCTCATCTTCGTGCCTGGCCTCATCGGCCTGCCGTCGCCGCTGGGCATCGTCTTCGAGGTTGTGGCCGACCCGCTCACCGCGTTCCTCGTCGGGCTATGAGGGCCGGATCGCGGTCCTGGTGGGCCGCCAAGGTCCGGCAGTTCGGGGTGCACCTCCGGGCCCGGGTGACGGACGACGAACGGCGGGCGCTCGATGCCTGGACGACGCCGGCCCAGGCGGCCCTCTTCGACTCGATGCACGTCGCCGACCGGCGCCACGGCCTCGATGTCGTGGCAACCCTCCGTGGCGAGGGGATCCAGGACCCCGAGGTGCTCCTGGCCGGCCTCCTCCACGACGCCGCCAAGGGCGACACCGGGATCCTGGCGCGGATCATCCACTCGCTCGGCCAGGCGTGGG
The DNA here is from genome assembly GCA_004297395.1 of Chloroflexota bacterium. Lineage (GTDB taxonomy): Bacteria > Chloroflexota > Limnocylindria > Limnocylindrales > CSP1-4 > UBA5189. The sequence continues at coordinate 2,715 of SCUO01000099.1, forward strand.
GCGGCTGGGCCCCGCGGATTGCCAGGCTCGTGCCGGGGATGGGGTTGTCGCTGGACCGCCTTGCGCGCCACGCCGAAGCCTCGGCCGGGATGGCGGCGGCGGCCGGCTGCTCGAACCGGACGGTCGAGCTGATCCGCTGGCAGGAGGCCCCACGTGACCCCGAGTTCGGCGAGCGCCTCCGCCTCGCCGACGAGGCCAACTGAGATGACCGACGCGCTCGGCCTCGCCCCGACGAACGGGCACGCTCCGCCCGAATCGACCGGCCGGCCCGTGGCGCTCGGGCCCGGTGTCCGGTTCGGCGCGGGGCGACGGCCGGAGCAGGCGACCCGGGTCAGCTTCGAGGACTGGGAAGGCCCGCTGGGGCTGCTGCTGTCGCTCATCGAGGCCCGCCGGCTCGATGTCCTGAGCGTGCCCCTCGGAGCCCTGGCCGAGGCGTATCTCGATGCCCTCGCCGGCCTCGAGGACGACCGGATCGGCAACATCAGCTCGTTCGTCGCGGTCGCCAGCCAGCTCATTCTCATCAAGAGCCGGGCGATCCTGCCCCGCCGCCCGGAGCCGGGCGAGCCGGGCGAGCTGCCCGACGAGGGACCGGATCCCGAGGCTGCCCTGCGGGCGCGGCTGCTGCTCTACAAGGCCTATCGGGACGCCGGCGCGGGGCTCCAGGCAATCGCCATCGAGCGGCTGGGGTTGTTCCGGCGCGAGCCCGCCGCCGCCCAGGCAGCGGCGATCGCCGGCGCCCGGGCCCCGGACGCCCCGCCGCTGCCGGTGGCCACGCTCGTCCGGGCCCTCGACGGCCTCGTCCGGATCATCGCCCCACCCGAGCCGCCGCCCGAGACGATCGCCCGGACGGTAACCCTGACCCAGCGCGCGGCGATCATCCGTGCCGCGCTCCGGGGGGCCCCGTCGGTCATCCTCCAGGAGCTCCTCGCCGGGGTCCGCGACCGGGTCGTGGTCGCGGTCACGTTCCTGGCGATGCTCGAGCTCATGAAGCGCCGCGAGATCGTCGTCGAGCAGGCCAACCCGTTCGGGCCGATCGTGGCCCGCCGGACGACGGCCGCCGAGCGTGCGGCCGGCGGCGTGACGGCTGTCGACGATGACGCGCCGCTCGACGAATCGCTGGCCTCGTTCCGATGACCGTCGATCCAGAGCGGTCCGTCGAGGTCGAGGCGCCGCCCGATGGGGCGGGGGAGCAGCACCCGGCGACGACGCCGCTCGAACTCACCGAGACCGCCCTCGAAGCCCTCCTCTTCGTCGCCGAGCGGCCCCTCTCGCGGCGCGAGATCGCGACCGTCTTCGTCGCCGACCGGGCGGACGTCGATGCCCGGCTCGGCGACCTCGAGGTCAGCCTCCGGGAGCGCGGCATCCGGCTCCTCCTGTCGGGTGATCGCGTCGAGCTCGTCACTTCGCCCGAGGCCGGCGCCGCGATCGCCCGGTATGTCGGCACGGACGCCATCCGGCTCACCCCGGCATCGCTCGAGACGCTCGCCATCGTGGCCTACCGCCAGCCGGTCACGAAGTCGGCCGTCGAGCGGATCCGGGGCGTCGATTCGGACTACAGCCTCCGGAGCCTCGTCCATCGCCGGCTGGTCGTGGAGCTCGGCCGCGCCGATGCCCCGGGCCGGCCGATCCTCTACGGCACCGGCTTCGACTTCCTCGAGCGCTTCGGGTTGACGTCCCTCGATGAGCTCCCGGTCCTCGATGCCGAGGTGGCCGGGCGGCTCGCCGCGACTGACCGATCCGGGGACATGGGGGGCGAGGGTGCCGGTGAAGGCGCCGGGGCGACCACCGAATCCGGCGATGCGGTCCAGCCGTCGCTCGGGCTGGACCTGCCCGACGATGCCTGAGGAGCGGCTCCAGAAGATCCTCGCGGCCGCCGGCGTCGCGTCGCGGCGGGCGAGCGAGGGGCTCATCGCCGCCGGGCGCGTCCGGGTCGATGGTCGAGTGGCGACGCTCGGCGAGCAGGTGGACCCGGCGCGCGTGCGCATCGAGGTCGATGGGCTGCCGGTCGGCGTCGGCGCGGCCCGGGCCTACGTGGCGCTCCACAAGCCGGTCGGCGTGACCTCGACCACCCGCGACCGCCACGCCGAGGCGACCGTCCTCGACTACCTGCCGACGGCGCTCGTGCCCGATGGCGCCCGCCTCTACCCGGTTGGGCGGCTCGATCTCGACAGCGAGGGCCTGATCCTCCTCACCAACGACGGCGAGTGGGCCGAGCGGGTCCTCCACCCGCGGTTCGGGGTCCAGCGGGAGTACGCGGTCGGGGTCGCAGTGCCCCTCGACCACGCCCAGGCCCGGGCCCTCCGGGAAGGCATCCGCCTCGAGGAGGGTCTCGCGACGCTCGACGCGCCGCTCCGCCCGGCTACGGCGCTCGAGACCCGCAACCTCGTGGGGCTCCTGCAGCCCCCACCCGCTCCGGACCTGACCTGGTACCGGGCGGTCCTGGCCCAGGGCTGGAAGCGCCAGCTCCGGCGGATGTTCGGGGCCGTCGGGGCCCCGATCGAGCGGCTCGTCCGGGTCCGGATCGGAGCGGTCCGCCTCGACGGGCTCGTATCGGGCCGGGCGCGGCTGCTCAAGGCGCCCGAGATCCGCAGCCTCGGGGCCGGAACCGTCGCACCCGCCGGCGGTCGGGGATCGCCGAAGGCCCGCGGCCAGCAGGGGTCGCCTGATCAGGCCCGCCCACGCTCGGCGCGGCCGAACCCGTCGCGGCCGAACCCGTCGCGCCCTCCGGGTCCTTCGCACCCCTCGCGCCCCCGGGGGGCCTCGTCCCGCCGGCGTCCCTGACCGATCGTCGGTCGATTCCGCGAAACCCCTTGACACGGAATTCCTCGGTTGTAGAATTCTACACACGTAGAATTCGTAGTCGAGGGAGACAGACATGGAACGAGACAAGCTGGAGCCATGGCTTCGACCGATCGTCGGGGGACTCGTGGTCCTGGTGACGCTCCTGGTCGTCGTCGGGCTGGCGATCCGGGAGCCGCGCCCGCATGACATCCCGGTCGGTCTCAGTGGCCCGCCTGCGGCCGTCGATCCGCTGGTCGCCGGGTTCGGCCAGAACGCGCCCGGCGCCTTTGCCTTCAGCACCTACGCCTCCGAGGCCGAGGCGCGGGCGGCTATCGAGAGCCGCGATGTCGTCGGGGCGCTCGTCGTCGGGCAGGCGGGACCGCGCCTCGTCATCGCCGCGGGCGCCGGCGAGGCGATCACCGGTGCCGTGAGCGGCGCCTTCTCGGCGGCATTCGATGCGCAGGGTACCGAGTTGGCCGTCGAGGTCGTGAACCCGCTCCCGGCCGGCGATGCCCACGGCATCGTGCTGTTCTTCCTCGTCCTCGCGACGGCCATCGCCTCGGTCGTGGCGGGCGCCGCAGCGACCCTGGGTCGACCCGGCCGGGGTTGGGGATCGGACACGCTCCTCCTGGCGACGTTCGCGGTCTCGGCCGGGGTCGCCGGGGTGGCAACGGCCGCCTGGCTCGCCGATGGCTACGGCGATGGCGTCTGGGCCGCGATGGCCGTGGCCGCCCTCCTGGCGCTCGCGGTGAGCCTCGTCGCCGGTGCGGCCGCGCGCTGGCTGGGTGCCGGCGGCGTGGCCCTGGCGGCCGCGGTCGTCGTCCTCCTCGGGCTCGTTTCGTCGGGCGGACCCCTGGGCAGCGCATTCCTGCCGGACGCGTACCGCGCGATCGCCCCGTGGCTGCCGGTCGGCCCGGCCGTCGACGCGATGCGCGGCGCCCTGGCCTTCGGCAATGCCGGCCTCATCGCGCCGGTCGCTGTCCTCGTCGGCTGGGCCGCGATCGGGATCATCGGCCTCGTCGCGGCCGAGGCCGCCCGGCGTCCCGTCGCCGAGCGTCCCGGCGTCGTCGCGGTCGCGTAGTCTGCGGTCGTGGCGCGCACCGGACGTCGACCCGGCACCAGCGGCAGCCGCGAGCGGATCCTCGCGGCTGCCCGGGCCGAGTTCGCGTCGCGGGGCTATGACGCGGCAACGATCCGGGGCATCGCCGCCGTCGCCGAGGTGGACCCGGGGCTCGTCCGCCACTACTTCGGCTCCAAGGAGCACCTGTTCGTCGTCGCGCTCGAGTTCCCGGTGGACCCGGCAGAGTTCGTGCCCCGGCTCCTGGAACCCGGGATCGAGGGGCTCGGCGAACGGATCACAACCTTCTTCCTGGTGGCTTGGGACGCGCCCGGCGGGCGGCCGTTCCTGGGACTGCTCCGCTCGGTCGCCTCGAACGAGCAGGCGGCCGAGGCGCTCCGTCAGTTCGTCACCCGCGAGGTCCTCGAGCGGCTGGCGGCGATCCTCGTTCTCGACCGGCCGCAGCTCCGCGCAGCGCTCGCCGGCAGCCACCTCATCGGCCTCGCGATGGCCCGCTACGTGATCCGGATCGAGCCGATCGTCTCCGCCAGCCGCGAGGAGCTGTCACGTGCCGTCGGGCCGAGCATCCAGCGCTACTTCGACGGTCCCGTTCCGATCTGAGCGGCTCACGACCGCCTCACAGCCCCTCCCTGCAGGACGTGGCCGCGGCGGCGGAGGCGCAGCGGTATCGTTGGCGTCGATGCATCCGAGCGGGCCCGCTCCCGCCGTCGAAGCGCTCGACCTCCGCAAGGCCTTCGAGCGGATCCACGCCGTCGATGGCGTCGATCTCGACCTCCGGCCGGGCCGGATCTACGGCCTGCTCGGCCCGAACGGGTCGGGCAAGACGACGCTCATCCGGCTCCTGGCCGGCCTTTCGAAGGCGACCTCAGGCGAGGCCCGGATCCTCGGCACAAGGATGCCGTCGCGGCCGATGCTCGGCCGGATCGGCTACATGCCGCAGTCCGAGGCCCTCTACCCGGACCTGTCGGTGGCCGAGAACCTCGGCTTCTTCGCGGCTCTCCAGGGGGCCCGCACGCGGGCCGCCATCGACCGCGTCCTCGAGCTCGTCGAGCTGTCCGACCGGAAGGGCAGCCCGGTCCTGGAGCTCTCGGGCGGCATGCGTCGGCGGCTGTCGCTGGCCTGCACCCTCGTCCACGAGCCGCCGATCATCTTCCTCGACGAGCCGACGGTCGGCGTGGACCCGGCCCTTCGGGTCCAGTTCTGGGCCCACTTTCGGCGCCTCGCTGCGGCCGGCGCCACGATCCTCGTCGCGAGCCACGTGATGGACGAAGCCGACCGCTGCGATGAGCTGCTGTTCATCCGGGCGGGCAAGGTCATCGCCGAGGGCACCGGCGCGGAGCTCCGGGCGAAGGCCAAGACCGACAACCTCGAGACCGCATTTCTCCAGTTCGCGGGGCTCGATGCCGAGGGCCGGCCGGTCGATGGGAGTCCCGCCCAATGAGCGCGCGCCGGGTCCTTGCCGTCGCCCGCCGGATCGCCGAAGGGTTCCGGCGAGACCATCGCTCGCTGGCCCTGCTCTTCATCGCGCCGCTGTTCGTGACCGCGCTGCTCGGCTGGGTCCTGCGCGGCTCCGTCGCCGGCACGATCGACCTCGTCGTCGCCGGCGCGCCGGCCGCCCTGGTGGATGCCCTCGAGTCGGCCGCTGCGGATCCCGATCTCGACGTCGAGGTCCGGATCGAGGCTATCGACGACGCTGACGGAGCCAGGGGCGCCGTCCGTGACGGCGACGCCGACGTCGCCCTCATCGTGGCAGGCAGCGGCGCCAACGTCGGACTCACGATCGTGACCCAGGGCGCCGACCCGACCACCGAAGGCGGCCAGCTCGGCGTGGTGCAGGCCCTCATCAGCGGCGCAGCCGGCGCGCTCCTGCCGATCCCGGGCGCGCGTCTGCCCGAGATCAGCCGCGAGACGATCTACCTGTCGCCGGACGCCGACCAGCTCGATGCCCTGGCGCCGGTCTTCCTCGGGATCTTCGCCTACTTCTTCGTCTTCATCCTGACCGGGATCAGCTTCCTGCGTGAGCGGGTCGGCGGGACCCTGGAGCGGCTCCTCGCGACGCCGGTGACCCGGGCCGAGATCGTCCTCGGCTACTCGATCGGCTTCAGCTTCTTCGCCGCGATCCAGGTCGTCGTCCTGACGCTGTTCATCCTGGCCAGGGTCGAGGTCCCCGCCCTCGGCCCGATCCCGGCCTTCACGATCGGCCTCGATGTCCAGACCGCCGGCAGCCCGGCGATCGCCTTCATCGTCGCCCTGCTCATGGCGATCGGTGCCGTCAACCTCGGGATCTTCCTCTCGACGTACGCTCGGACCGAGCTCCAGATCGTCCAGTTCATCCCGCTCGTGATCCTGCCCCAGGCACTCCTCGGCGGCGTGTTCTGGCCGGTCGAGCGCCTGCCCGACGTCCTCCAGGCGATCGCCCATGTCCTGCCGGTGACGTACGCGGTCGATGCCCTGCGCGAGGTGATGATCAAGGGCGCCGACTTCGGATCGTCGGTCGTCCAGCTGGACCTCGCGGTGCTCGCCGGGATCGCGATCCTGTTCGTGGTCCTCGGCGCCGGGACGATCAAGCGCGAGGTCGCCTGAGCACCGGGTTCGTGACGTCCGGCCCAGCGGCGCTCAGGGCCTGCAACCGCCGGTGACGCTGCCACCGTCAAAATCCGGGCTTGGACACCATGTAGGGCTCCCGACCAGGCGCTTGACCGGCGCCGCGACGACCACAGCGTCACCGGTGGCACGGAGCGGTGATAAGGGCCGCCGCCACGGACCGCCCTACCCACCTATCGCCTGGACAAGTCCGAAGGTGACGCTCCCAGCGTCATTGCGAACCTTTGGCGTGCGGTGCCCGGTGATCAGCAGCGCTTCCCGGAGCCGGGGAGGATCGTGAGGATCGCGGCCGGGCTCTCGATCGTGACGTCATCGAGGGTCGCCTGGGCGAGGACGAGGTAGGCGCCCGGGACACGGCCACACAGGGTCACACCGACGGTGCTGGTTCTCCCGCTCGGGATCTGGCTGAGCGTCTGCCGGGCGCCGCGGATGGCGAACGCTGCTGCGTCCAGCCGGAGCGAGACCATGACGTCTCGGACCGTGGCGGGTCCCGCGTTCGTCACCCGGACGCGGGCCTTCACCGACTCGCCGGTGGTCGCGGCTGCCGCCTCAAGGTCCAGCACGACGAGCAACGGGCTGACGTCGAGCCGGGCCGTGACCACGGCCTCGGCCGGCAGGGGCGGCTCGACCGCCCGGGCGGGAACGCCCGACGCCGCCGCGCACAGAAGCAGCGCCGCCACGAGCGCCGGCCCGAGCCGCGCGCGATGCATCGGCCGCCTCGATCGACCGGCCCGGCCGGCACTCAGGCCCGCCGGGCGATGGAGAACGTGAACCGCCGGCGCAACAGCCGCAGCGCGATCAGGAGGCTGACCAGCACCGGGATCGTCAGCAGCCAGGGCTGCTCGCCGACGATGCGCAGGATCGTCCGGGCGATGCCCTCGATCCAACTCGACGGCGCGATCGTGAAGCTGAGCCGTGCCGCCGCCGCCGCGCCGACCTGGGCGCCCGTCCCCTCGGCCACAATCTGCGGGCCGATGAGGGCTGCGTACTGGCCGGGCTCCGAATCGGCCGGCAGCGTGATGACCGCCTGGACCGGGCGTGACTCGCCCGGCGCCAGCGTCAGCTCGGCCGGCTCGAAGCGGAACCATGCGGCGTCCGGGAGGAGCGCGGCCTGGCCGTCAATGCCGCTGACCGTGAGGCGGTACGTAGTCGACTCGGACCCCGGGTTCCGGACCCCGAACGTCGGAAGCCGGTACTCGCCGCCAGGAGCGAGGGCGTCGGTGACATCGATCCGACCGACGTCGATCGAGACCGCCATCGAGGCCGCCGCGGGTGCCGCGCCGACTACCGCGGCGACGTACAGGCCGAGGACCAGGACGGATCTTCGGAGCTGCCCGCTCACGGCGCGGCCTCTTCGATCGCGGTGAAGACGATCTGCAGCGACATCACCGCGCCGGCGCCGGTGCTCCCGGGGCACGGTGTATCCATTCGGGCCTCGTGATCGGCCGTCGCGCCGGCCGCGAGGGCCTGGAGCGTGGCGTTCTGTGTACCGAGATCCACGAAGACGTCCGGGACGGCCTGGCTCTCGAGCCGCAGCCGGAAGGCATCGGTACCGAGCGTTCCAACCTGGCAGGCCCCGGAGGTCGCGAGGCTCCAGGCCGCCCCGCCCGGACCGGTCGCGTCGGTACCCCGGGCGAGGATCACCTCGCCGATCCCGCTGCAGTTCGTGACGCCGATCAGCGGGGACGCCGGAGCGCCCACCTCGCCGAATAGACGCGTTCCGAAGTCGATCGCCGCGGTCGAGAGCTCGAGGCAGACCGCCGAGGCGGCCATCGTCACGGTGGCCTCGACGGTGCCAGAGTCTCGGGATGGAACCGGCTGCCAGTCCGGGCCGAAGTCGTGGGCAGTTTCGGTCGTCAGCCGCGTCTGGCCCGTGCCGTCGGCGTTCATGACGTAGATCTCGGTGTTGCCGTCACGGCCGCTGTCGAAGGCGATGCGGGTGCCGTCCGGCGACCAGGCCGGCTCGAGGTCGCCGGTACTGTTGGTCGTAAGCGGCGCCTGGCCGCTGCCGTCGGCGTTCATGACGTAGATCGCGGGGTAGCCGTCGCGGTAGCTGTTGAAGGCGATGCGGGTGCCGTCCGGCGACCAGGCCGGCCCGCTATCGAAGGCGGTGTTGGTGGTCAGCCGGGTCTGGCCCGTGCCGTCGGCGTTCATGACGTAGATCTCGTTGCCCTCACCGTCGCTGGCGAAGGCAATCCGGGTGCCGTCAGGCGACCAGGCCGGCTCGGTGTCGAAGGCGGTGTTGGTGGTCAGCCGGGTCTGGCCCGCGCCGTCAGCGTCCATGACGTAGATCTCTGCGTTGCCGTCGCGGTAGCTGTTGAAGGCGATGCGGGTGCCGTCCGGCGACCATGCCGGCTCGGCATCGTAGGCGGCGTTCGTTGTCAACCGCGTCTGGTCCGTGCCGTCGGCGTTCATGATGTAGATCTCGGAGTTGCCGTCGCGGCCGCTGGAGAAGGCGATGTGGGTGCCGTCCTGGGACCATGCCGGTTCAGAGTCGAATGCCGGGTCAGTCGTCAACCGCGTCTGGCTCGTGCCGTCAGCGTTCATGACGTAGATCTCGCCGTTGCCGCCGAGGTCCCTGGCGAAGGCGATCAGCCCGTTCTCGCCGGGGAACGCCGCCACGGCCGGCCCGCCGCCCACGGCGCTCAGCCCCAGCGTCATCGAGATCGTGAGGCAGGCTGCGGCGACTCTCCGTGCCCGGGTTGAGGTGCGCATCTCGTCAGCCCTCTGAGGTCGCGAGGTACAGGATCTGGAGCGTCATCGTCGTGCCGGCGCCGGTGCTGCCTGGGCAGGCCAGGTCGATCCGCGCGGTGTCGGTCGTTCCGAGACCGGAGCTGAGCGAGCCGAGGGACTTGTTGGACGTCGAGAGCTCGACCGGCACGCCGCCATCGGCAAGGCGCAGCCGGTAGGCGTCCAGGCCCAGGGTCAGCGCGGCGCACGCGGCGTCGGCGTCGGTCAGGGACCAGTGGGCGCCGGCGGGCCCGGTGGCATCGGTGCCGCTGGCGTAGATCGTCTCGCTGAGGCCCGAGCAGTTCGTCACGGTGATGTCAGGCGTTGCCGGGGAGTCGACCGAGCCGAGCGGCAGCGTCCCGAAGTCGATCGCCGAGGTCGAGAGCTCCAGGCAGGCCGCCGAGGCGGGCACGGTCACGGTCGCACCGACGCTGCCGGTGTTCGGCACGCCGATGCCCGAGAGGTCGAGGCTGAGGCTGTCGTCGACCGCGTCCGCCAGGTTCGGGCCCATGAAGTTGAGCAGCTCGTCGCTGCTGTTGACATCGATGTCGAGGATCGTGCCGGTCACGACCGCCCCCAGCGGGCCGGTCGTCGAAGGCGTGAAGGTGATCTCGGCCGTACAGCTGCCGGTCCCGGTCAGGCAGGTGCTGTCGTCAACCGAGAAATCGGTGCCGGGGGAGACGACGAGATCGACGTGGTACGTGGCCGTCACGTCGCCGATGGCGGCGTACAGGGAGCCGGCGGTCACCGGCGCGCTCAACCCGTAGAAGGGCAGGAGCAGGTCGATCACGGATTCGCCGCCGGCGTAGAGCACCGTGGCCGGGTCGAGCTCACTGAGCGACGCCGTCAGCGGCACGACCTGGCTCTTGATCGAGCTCGCGCCGACGTTCACGGTGCCGAAATCGAGCGGCGTCAGGGCAGCCACGGGTGAGACCCCGGCCACGGTCATCAGCCCGACAAGGGCGACGGTCAGTCGCTTCACGTTGTTTCTCCTCAAGCCTCTCAGCGGTTGGGTGCCGTCCTCGTCAACGTGTGAACTGGAACGCCGCGGTCCGGTAGATCGGGCTCCCGTCCGGGTTTCGATCACCGAAGTCGAAGCGCACCAGCCGGCAGGTACCTGCCCACGACTTCTCTGTCGCCCAGTTCCACTGGTAGTACCCGTCGCCGAGGTTCTGGAGCCCCGAGCTGCCGGGCGCGTAGGCATCGAGCGGCTCGGCCTCGCCCGACAGGCTCTCGCAGACGATGCGGACCGAGCTGACGTCGACGGACGAACTCGAGAGGTTGAGGATTGGGTTGCCGCCAAGGTCGAGGATTCGCCAGCCCAGGGGAACCGCTCGGCCCGCCTTGGCCACATTGATGTCGCTATCGGCCGGAGCCGAGAAGCCCTCGAAGGCAAAGGCGCTGACGAACGCGATGACCGTGCCGCCGAGCGCCGTGATCTGCGGCGTGCTGGTCATGTCGAAGGTCACGGTGGCAGACGAAGCGCTCGATGTGGCCCAGTCGAAGCTGAAGGTGGGGGCTACGGCGCCGCTGCCGGACACCGGCGCCCAGGTCGTTCCCGTCCAGTACGCCAGGCGGATCGGGCTGGGCGGCAGGACCGGGTTGGGCGGCAGGACCGGGTTGGGCGGCAGGATCGGGTTGGGCGGCAGGAACGTGCCCACGAGCGTGTCCCCGGCCACGCCGTCCAGGAGCTGCAGGTCGACGAAGGCGACCGGCGAAATCGGATTGGGCGGCAGGAGCGGGTCGGTCGGGAAGGCGTAGTCGACGGCCGTTAACGTGCCGTAGCCGCCGGCTGCTCGCGTGTAGGTGGCGGTGAGCCGGCCGGTGGAGGCGGTCACGGTCCCACCCGCGCCCGCCACGGCGCTTTCGGCGGCGCCAACACCGGGGCCGAAGATCGTTACCGGCAGCGGGTTGGATGCGGCGCCCCCGGTCGAGACGGTGACGAGCACGGTCTCGAATGTGCCGTCGATGGCCAGGGCGGAGGCGGGGATGGCCGAGCCCAGGGATCCGCCATCACCATCAACATCCACGATCCAGTCGATCGGGTAGTCAACGCCGCGCCATTGCAGCATCGAGCTCGCTCCGATCCCGTCGCCGCTGATGATGAGCGTCAGTCCTTCGGCATCTGCGGCAACGGTATTCGGGGTGAGTGACGTCAACGTTGGTGCAGTGTCCGCGGCGACCGGCGCCACGGACGGCGCGAGGCTTGCGACGAGCATCAGGACCGCAAGGAGCCCCAGCAGTCGACTCGCCCGTTCACGCCGGGACGGGCGCCATTCGGATCCATTCATGAGTTGCACCTCACCCTTCCCATGACGAGGCCGCGGCAGCGGCTCGGGGCCCGGCTCACGCTTGCGGCAGGCGGGTCCGATGCCCGCTACGTGCCGTGGGCAGGAACGGTGGGGCCCGGAGCTCCGGGTTACATCGGGTGAATCCCTACTAGTGCGCCTTCAGAGAGGCCCGCCCGCGGTGTCGGGTCAGTCGTCGGCTCTGGCCGCCATCAGGCGGCCCAGCTCGGCCCGCGACCGGATCCCGAGCTTGGCGTACGTCCGCGCCAGGTGGGCTTCAACGGTCTTGGGGCTCAGCGAAAGGCGATCCGCGACCTCACGGTTGGTCATCCCGCTGGCGGCGAGCTCGGCGACCTGCTGCTCGCTTGGCGTCAGCGCCTCCGTCCCGGGCCGGCGGCGCCCCAGTCGGTCGGCCTCCGCGCGGACTCGATCGAGCCAGCCCCGCGCCCCGATGGCCTCGAAGATCGCCGTGGCCTCGTCGAGCGCCGCGGCGGCCTCGCGCGGCTGGCGGGCGCGACGCAGGACGGTTCCACGCACGAGCAGCGCCCGCGCTCTGTCGAGGCGCCGCCAGCCCGTCGCGGCGGGCTGGCTCACGACGTCCGTCTGGGCGATGGCGCCGGCCATGTCACCCTCGGCCATGCGCAGGAGCGCCCGGCCGCGCGTGAGCGCAGCCTCGAGCCACGGGCGGGGGATCCTCGCCTGCCGTCGCTCCAGCGCGCCGAGAAGCGTCCTGGCGTCCTCCAGGCGCCCCAGCCCGACCAGGGCCTCCAGCTGCTCATGATCGACGCCGAGGCGGAGCGGCTCGACCATCCCGATGGCCGCGAAGTGTCTTGCGCTGACCGAGGCAATCCGGTCGACCTCGGCGTGATCGCCGCGCGTCACGGCGACGCAGGTCACGGCGACGAGCCATGCTGCTGCGAGGATGTGATCGCCGGCGACACCCGACCGCTCGGCCGCCTCCGCCGCGACCGCCCGGGCTTCGTCCAGCCGGCCCTCGTGGGCGTCGACCAGGGCACGCACGCGACGTGACGGGTCAGCTGCTGCGTCGCCCTGCTGGCGCGCGGCCGCGGTCGCCGCATCGGCGAATTCCCGGGCCGCGGGGTAGCGGTCGGCCCAGATCTCGAGCTCGGCCAGGCGAGTGAGGAGATTGGCCTCGCCGCTCAGGTGGCCTTGCCGGCGGTCCCGCTCGAGCATCCACTCAAATCGCTGCCGCGCATCGTCGATCCGATCGAGTGCCATCCACCAGATGCCGGGGATGGTCGTGGAATCGGGCGTATCTCGCGGCTCGACCAGGAGCGCCCGGTCGAGCAGCTCGACGCGCGGGGCCTCGCCCAGTCCGACGCCGCACAGGAACTGGGTCATGAGCGCTGATGCGAGCAGGCCCGGCGGGTCTTCGTCCTCGAGGAGAGCAACCGCGGCGCGGGCGTTGGCATGGGCGCTGGGGAGGTCGAAGTCGTAGAAGATCGAGAGGCGGTAGTGGCCTTCGGCCTGGAGCCGCCGGTCGTCGCCGGCGGCGGCGATCGCGGCCTCGGCGTCGGCCACGGCATCGGGCGAGGTCCCGGTGTACCAGCGGACCTCGCATCGGATCATGAGCGCCCGAGCGAGGAGCTCGCCGGCGGCGAGCCGCGGCACGAGCTCGTCGAGGATGGCCCCCGCGGCCGGGAGATCGGCGGCCCGATGGAGGGCGTCGGCAAGCTTCAGGAAGCGACGGTCGCGGGCCGCGCCGTCGACCGCGGGCGTCCGCTCGGCCGCCAGCCGGAACAGCTCGGCGGCGCGTTCGGGAGCTCCGCGCTCGATGGTGCGATCGCCGGCTGCCTCGAGCTCTCCCGCCACGGCCTCGTCGGGGCCGTGGGTCGAGAGCGCTCGATGCCGGGCCCGGGCCTCGGGCTCGTCGGTCGCATCCGCCAGGCGGGCATGGGCCGCCCGCCGCTGTGCCGGGGAGGCTGATTCGTAGATCGTCGAGGCGATGAGCGGATGGCCGGCGCGCAGCGTCTCGCCATCGATCGAGACGAAGCCCTCGTCGATCGCCGCGGAGATGGCGTCCGTGTCCCCGTCGATCAATGCGCTCAACGTGCCGAGGGACAGGCTGCCGGCGGCGGCGACGAGCAGGAGCGCCTCCCGCTCGGCCGCGCCCAGCCGGCGGGTCCGGGCGCGCAGGAGGTCGCGGATGGAACGCGGGATCGGCAGCGGCGCCCCGGTCGGCACGGGCGGGAGGTTCCGGAGTGCCCTCGCGATCTCGAGCGCATGGAACGGCACGCCGCCCGAGAGCTCGTGGAGGCGCGCCAGCTGCGGCCGGGGCAGGGTGATGCCCAGTCGGTCGTCGAGGAGCTTGTGCAGCGCGCCGATGGTGAGCGGTTCGAGCCACAGGCGCTCGTACGGCTGGCCGGGGAATGCTCGATCCAGCTCGAACGGGACGGGCGCGTCGGCCTCGTCGCGCTGGGTGACGATGAGCCCGATCCGTCGAGTGGCCGCCCGACGAGCAACAAACTGGACGACTGCTGCAGTCGGGCCATCGATCCACTGGGCGTCATCGATGGCCAGGACGAGCGGTCGATCGGCGGCGAGCGAGAGCAGGGCGTTGGATACGGCCGCCTGCACGAGCGACGGCTCGATCCCCCCGGCCGGGCGGTCGGCCAGGCCAAGTGCGATGGACAGCGACTCGATCTGCTGGCGCGGCAGCGCCGATCGGACGGCCTCCCAGTCATCGCGGAGCAGATCGCCGAGGGCGGCGTACGCGAAGTCGGCCTCGGTCTCGGCGGGGCGAGCACGAAGGGTACGAACGCCGCGCCGGACCGCGAGCTCCGCCCCGGCCAGCCAGAGCTGCGACTTCCCGATCCCGGCCGGCCCCTCGATGAGGACGAACCTGTCGGCGTCGGCCGACGGCCTGGCCTGCGCCAGGCCGTCCACGAACCGTTGCAGGGTGGCCAGCTCCGCCTGCCGTCCGACGATGCGGGCGGCGGCGTTGCGTTCGTCCATCCGGCTCCCACGTGCTTGCTGCGGCGATGTGGGGAATCTACTGATGCTGTGCGAGTCGGCGCGTACCAGTCTGCCGACGTGAGCAGGACCTCAGTCGCGCCCCTCCACGACGCCGAGCTCGTGGTCGTCGAGTCATATCGTGCCGCCGGCGACGCGACCGACGTCCTCGGGACCGAGCTCCTCGACGACGACGTCCGAGTTCTCGGAGCGGTCGTCATCCCAGGCGACGAGGTCGTCTTCTACCTCGTGTCCGGCGCGTCGATCGCCGATGTCCGGCGAGCGTTCGAGAATCGGGGCATCGACTGCACCCGAATCGTCCGCGGAGCCTGGTTCGGGGCGGGTCCGGGGCGACCGGTGGGGCCGGGCAGGCCGGCGCGGACGGGCGGGCAGGGGACGGCACGACGCGGCTGCCCGCGACAGGGTCCGCCGTAGCGTCGTTGCCCGCGGCGCGGAATGGCGGCCAGCGGGCACGCCGCCATCGGGCGGGCATCTATGCTCACGGAGCATGGAAGTCGTGACCCGTGGTCTCGTCGTGGCCCTGGACGGCCCCGCCTCGTCCGGGAAGTCGAGCGTCGGCGCGGCCGCGGCCGCCCGGCTCGGCTACCGCTTCTGCGACACCGGCCTCCTGTACCGGGCGGTGACGTGGCTCGCCACGCGGCGGGGGATCGGCGAGGGCGACCCGGCGGCTCTGGTCCGCCTCGTCGACGAGGTCGAGCTCCTGTCCGACGAGGTCGGGCGCCTGGCCCACGTCGCGATCGATGGCGAGGACGCCACTGCCGACGTTCGCGGGCCGGAGGTGGACGCCGCCGTGTCGGCGATCTCGCGCGTCCCCGAACTCCGGGCGGCGCTGCTCCAGCGACAGCGGAGGCTGGTCGACGGCGGGCGGATCATCATGGCCGGCCGGGACATCGGGACCGTCGTCCTGCCGGACGCCGATCTCAAGCTGTTCCTCGACGCCTCCGCGGAGGAGCGCGCCCGGCGCCGGGCCGAGGAACGCGGGCTCGATCCGGCTGGCCCGGAGGCCGCGGAGATCCTGGCCGAGCTCCGACGGCGCGACGAGCTGGACTCCACCCGCGTGGTGGCGCCGCTCCGGGCGGCCCCCGATGCCATCCGCCTCCGGACCGACGGCAACGCCTTCGAGGCGTCGGTCGAGCTGGTGGTCGATGCCATCCGGGAACGTGAGGCCGGTGTCGCGCCCACAGCCACGACCGACGCCAAGGAGGAATTGCCGTCCAATGCTCCCCGGAGCGCCCGACGCCCGGCGCGCTCTGCCCGGCGCCCGATCGAGCCGACGCCGATCGCGACCCGCCTGAACGCCGTCATCACCATCGGCTCGTTCGTGATGCGGGTCATCGCCCGGATCTTCACGCGGGTCCG
Organism: Chloroflexota bacterium; assembly: GCA_004297395.1. Lineage (GTDB taxonomy): Bacteria > Chloroflexota > Limnocylindria > Limnocylindrales > CSP1-4 > UBA5189. The sequence continues at coordinate 18,549 of SCUO01000099.1, forward strand.
GATCGAGGGCGACGTGACCGCGATCCCCGCCGCCGGCGGCGTCCTCATTGCCGCCAACCACGCGTCGAACGCCGATCCCGTCCTCATCGGGGCCTTCCTGAACCCACGGCTGGGGCGGCCGCTCAACTGGCTGGGCAAGCGCGAGGTCTTCGATTGGCCCGTCCTCTCGTGGCTGGCGCGCCACGGTGGCGTCCATCCTGTCGATCGCGGCGCCGCCGATGTGGAAGCCTTTCGTTCGGCGATGCGGATCCTCGAGGCCGGGCACGTCCTCGCCGTCTTCCCGGAGGGGACGCGCAGCCCCGATGGCCGGCTCCAGGCCGCGAAGGACGGGGTCGCCGTTCTGGCGCTTCGCTCGGGGGCGCTCGTCGTGCCGATCGGCGTCGGCGACAGCGACCGGCTCTGGCCGAAGGGCCGCCGGATGCCGCGCTTCACCAAGAGCGTCACGGTCCGGATCGGGACGCCGTTCGTGCTGGCCGAGGCGCTCGCCGCCGAGGACCCGGTGGCCGCCGCGGATCGCCGTCTCGCCAAGACGGCCGGGACCGCGCTGATCATGCGCCGGATCGCCGCGCTGCTGCCCGAGCGCCAGCGCGGTGCGTACGCCGATTGATCGAGGGCCGGTTCGACCGTGGCCGGGGAACGCCGCCCGACCTGGGGCCGTGGAGGACCCGCACGGCGGTCCGCGCGACGACCCATGCGATACTGGCCGGGAGCATGGGAACCGTCACCGACATTCGAATCGCGAAGCGCACGGGGTTCTGCTACGGCGTCCGCGAGGCCATCGACAAGGCCAAGGAATCGAGCGCCGCCGGCAAGGCGACGCACACCCTGGGCCAGGTCGTGCACAACGAGGGTGTCGTCAACGACCTCCAGGCGCTCGGCATCCGAACCGTCGAGACGCTCGACGATGTCGACCACGGGGCGGCCGTCGTCATCCGGGCCCATGGGGTCCGGCCCGAGGTCATGGACCGGGCCGCCAGCCGCGGCCTCGAGGTCATCGACGGCACCTGCACCTGGGTCATCCAGGAGCAGCGCGAGCTGGTGAAGCTCGTCGAGGAGGGCTACACCATCGTTCTCCTCGGGACTCCCAAGCACCCCGAGGTCGTCGGCCTCCTCGGCTTCGCGCCCGACGCGATCGTGGTCGACGAGGAAGAGGACTGGGAGCGGATCCCCCACAAGAAGAAGATGGCCCTCATCTCCCAGAGCACCCAGCCGCCCTGGAAGTTCGAGAAGCTGGCCGCGTACATGGTCGCCAGGAGCCACGAGCTGAAGATCGTCAACACCGTCTGCCCGGTCACGATCCGGCGCCAGCAGGACACCCTGGACGCCGCTCGCGAGGTCGACCTCATGGTCGTGGTCGGCGGCCGCAGCTCCGCCAACACCAAGGAGCTGACCCGCCTGTGCGGCATCGCCGGGACCCCGGCGATCCAGATCGAATCGGTCCGGGATCTCGAGGACCCGGCGCCGTTCGAGGGCCGCCAGGTCGTGGGCGTCACCGGCGGCACGTCGACCCCGATCGAGGACCTCCACGCGGTCGCCCAGCGGATCCTCGAGATGGCGGGGACCCCGGCGGCTCGGCGGAAGGCCGCCGAGCTCGCCGACGCGGCGTTCGCGGTCGCGGCGACCCCAGCCGGCCGGACCACGTCGCTCCCGACCGCCTCGGCCGCGGGCTAGGCGGGCATGGCGGGGCAGGGGACCGGCCTCCCGATCGTGGCGATCGTGGGCCGGCCCAACGTCGGCAAGAGCACGCTCTTCAACCGGATCGTCGGCGAGCGGGCGGCGATCGTCGAGGATCGGGCCCGGACCACCCGCGACCGGATGTACGGCGACGCCGAGTGGAACAGCCGGCGCTTCCTCCTCGTCGACACCGGCGGCCTCGAGATCGCCCCGGATGACCCGATCGAGGCCAAGGTCCAGGTCCAGGCCCGCCTGGCCATCGCCGAGGCCGATGTCATCGTCCTCGTCGTGGATGCCATCACCGGCCTGACCCCGGCCGATCGCGAGGCGGCCGATCTCCTGCGGGTCGCGAAGGCCCCCGTGTTCGTGGCCGCGAACAAGGCCGACAACGCCGCCCGGGAGCTCGATGCCGCCGAGTTCTGGGAGCTTGGCTGGGAGCGAACGTTCGCGATCGCCGCCTCCCATGGGCGCGGCGTGGCCGACCTCCTCGACGAGCTCGTCCTCGCGCTGCCGCCCGAGAGCCCGGCCGAGCTCGCTCGGAAGACCCGTCAGGCCGAGGCTGACGAGTTCGCGGCCGACGTCGCAGCCGGTCGCCTCGAGCCCTTTGTCGTCGACGAGCCGGAAGGCGATGACGCGGGCGACGAGCCCGAGCTCGGCCTTGACATCGATGACGCGTCCGGCGACGTCGAGGCCGCGAAGTGGGACGCGATGCTCGCCGCCGCGTCCGACGACGAGCCGCCGGCGATCGCCTTCGTGGGCCGCCAGAACGTCGGCAAGTCGAGCCTCCTCAACGCCCTCCTCGGCGAGGAGCGGACGATCGTGAGCGACGTGCCCGGCACCACCCGCGACGCCATCGACACCCGGGTCGCCTGGGGCCGGAGCGAGGTTGTCCTCATCGATACAGCCGGGATCAAGAAGCGCGGCAAGGTCGCCTCGGGCTCGGCCGCCGACCGCTTCTCGACGCTCCGGAGCCTGCGGGCGATCTCCCGAGCCGACGTCGCCGTCCTGCTCATCGACGGCGTCGACGGCCTGACCGCCCAGGACGCCCACATCGCCGGCTACGTCGTGGAGGAGGGGCGGGGCCTCGTGATCGCGGTCAACAAGTGGGACGCTGTCGAGGACAAGCAGGGCAGCACCTTCGACCAGTACGTCGAGTGGATCCGCCACGAGGCGCCGTTCCTCGACTTCGCGCCGGTCGTGAGCATCTCGGCCAAGACCGGCCAGCGCATCCACCGGGTGCTGGAGTTGGCGGTCGATGTCTGGGCCGAGCGGCGCAAGCGGGTCCCGACCGGCGAGCTCAACCGCCTCCTGACGACGGCCTCGGACCGCCAGCAGCCACCGGTCGTGAAGGGCAAGCGCCCGAAGCTGTTCTACGCGACGCAGGCCTCGGTGGCCCCGCCGACGTTCGTCTTCTTCGCCCGCGAGGCCGGCTCGGTCCACTTCAGCTATCAGCGCTACCTCGAGAATCGGCTGCGGGACACGTTCGGGTTCCTCGGCACCCCGATCCGGCTCGTGTTCCGGGAGCGGGCCGGGATCCGGGCGGAGCGGCGGTCAACGAAGCGGCGGGGCGGTGGCGGGGGTGGCCGGGCCACGGCGGCCGTGAAGCGGGGCCGGTGACGGAGGCCGCGCCGCGCGTCACGGTCATCGGGAGCGGGGCCTGGGGCACCACCCTCGCCCTCCTCGTCGCGCGCTCCGAGCCGGTGACGCTGCTGTGCCATGTGGAAGCGACCGCGGCTCGGCTCCGCGAGACCCGACGGAACGGCGTCCGCCTGCCCGGCATCGAGCTGCCGGAAGCGGTCCAGCCGACCGCGGATCCGGCCGCACTGGCCGGCGCTGAGCTGGTCATCGTCGCGGTCCCATCGTCCTACGTCCGGGCCACGATCGCCCGCCTGGCCTCCTCGATCCCGATGAGCGCCGACGTGCTCTCGGTCGTGAAGGGCCTGGAGCACGGGACGCTCCTGCGCATGACCGAGGTCATCGCTCACGCTGCCGGCATCGATCCCGCCCGCGTCGCGGCCCTTTCGGGTCCCAACCTCGCCCTCGAGATCGCCCGTGGGCTGCCGGCGTCGGCTGTCGTCGCGGCCGAGGACCCCGAGCTCGCAGATCGGATCGTCGCCCGCCTCGCCCGCCGCGAGTTCCGGCTGTACACGAACACGGACGTGCTGGGCGTCGAGCTGTGCGGGGCGCTGAAGAACGTCATCGCCATTGCCGCGGGCGCCGCCGATGGCCTTGGCTTCGGCGACAACGGCAAGGCCGGCCTCATGACCCGGGGCCTGGCCGAGATGATGCGGCTGGGCATCGCCGCCGGGGCCAACCCACTCACGTTCGCCGGCCTGGCGGGGCTCGGCGACGTCATCGCGACCTGCGGCTCGAAGCTGTCGCGCAACCATCGCCTCGGCGAGGAGCTGGCCAATGGCCGGCCATGGGCCGAGATAGAGGCCGGCATGACCGGCGTCGCCGAGGGTGCCTACACGGTCGATGCGGCGCTGGCCCTGGCTGATCGTCTTGGCGTCGAGATGCCGATCGCTCGCGAGGTCCACAACGCCCTGTTCGAGGGCAAGAGCGTGCGGCGCTGCCTCATCGACCTCCTGGCCCGCGAATCGAAGGACGAGCTGGCCGACTTCCAGGCCTGGGTGGCACGGCTCGGAGTCGCGCCCGAGTGACGGACGCCGCGGGCCAGGGCGCGCCCGAGACGGACGCGGCGCGGCGGCTCTTGGACGCCGACGGTCGGGCCTTCGTCCTGCAACCCTGGCAGGTCGCCTACCTGATCGCCCTCGTCGAGGGCCGCACCCCGGTCGTACCACCGGGTTGCGGCGTCGGCAGAGCCTGGCTCGAGGCGAGGCTCCGCGAGGCACGCTCCGACCTCGGTGCCAGCTCGTAACCCCGACGGGCCGCCCGCGTCTTACCAGGCGGCGGGATGTCGCCGCTCGACGAATCGGTAGCGCGTCCGAGGAGACACAGATGAGCTGGACCGACCCGCAGGAACCGTCGACATCGGCCGCGGGCGCCGAGGTCCCGACGCCGGCTGACCTCGACCTAGGGGACGATCGCACCATCCCTCCTGCCGCTGCCGGCCCTGGGTCAGCGCCCGGTGAACCGTCGCGCCGCCGATCGACCCTCGGGCGATGGGTCCTGATCGGTGTCGTCATCGTCGTCGTGAGCGCGGTGAGCGCGTACCTTCGGCGGCCGGAACCGGTGACCCAGCTCGGCATGGACATGTTCGCCCGGATCCCGAGCGAGCAACGCGACGCGCTCACCGACGACCTGCGGGCGGCCGTGGGTGGTCGCTTCGACGCCATGTCGACGAGCGAGGCACGGACCGAGGTTGCCGCCCTGGTCCAGGCCGGGTTCGCCCGCCTCGACGATGCTCGGCTGGCGCGTCACCTCGATCTGCTGGTGACTGCCATCTTCCGCGCGAAGGAGGCGACCTGCGCGAGCTTCGGTCGATCGTCGCTCGGCGGGACGGCCGTGGATGAGGCTGTCGTCCTGGACCTCGTCAATGCCCTCGAGACCGCGGATCTCGAGGAGTGGTATCGCTTGTCGGTCGACGCCATCGCCGCCGAGATGGCCGGGGAACCGCCCGCCCGAACGGTCAGCGACGCCGAGGTGGAGCTCGCCCTCCAGCCGGTGTACGAGAGCTGGACCGTGGCGGAGCAGGAGGTGGTGGCAGTGGTGATCGCGAACCTCGCGACGGCCTCGGACGCCGACGTCTGCCGCGCCGTCCGGCTCGCCTACGACGGCACGAACCTGGTCCCCGAGGCGGATCAGGCGATCATCTCGCTGTACGACATGCAGGCCGCCCCAAGGCGCTGACCTCGACGCGTCGGGCGTGCCTCCGGCGGGACATGTCCTCGGCGGCTGCTAGACTCCGTGGTCTGTCGGGGCGTGGCGCAGCCTGGTAGCGCACCTGAATGGGGTTCAGGAGGCCGAGCGTTCGAATCGCTCCGCCCCGACCACTCGATCGCACGTGACGAGGCCCTCGGACGATGCCGAGGGCCTCGCTGATTCCCCGGGGCGCAGGCCGTCGCAATCAGACGGGATGCGGGCCGTGCGTGATCCGGCCGATCGTGAACCTCGCGACGAGGACCGCGAGGACCCCGACCACGAGACCGCCGAGGAGCGACTCGTCGAGCGCCAGGCCGTCGATGATCGGCTGGAGCTCGCCCTCGGTCATCTTCCCCCAGATCACCTCGCTCGCGATGATGCCGCCGACGAACCAGCCGGCCGCGGCGATCAGCCACATCCAGCGGCTGCCTCCGCTGACGACGAGCTGGGCGGCCAGGCCGAACAGCAACGAGATCGCGACGAGGATCCCGAATCCACCGATTCCAAGGTCGAACTGCATCGTCCACCTCCTTCGGGACGCCCCCAACCGCCCAGCGTGGGTGTCCCGGGCACAGCGACACAAGTGCCGCTCGGCTCGAAGGAGCGATGGGTCTCCGGCAGGTGCGGTCAATCTCGTGGGGCGCTCGAATATGGGGGAGCCGAGCGGCGGGTCGGGACGCGCCAGCGCGTCAGCGCTTCAGCAGGTCCTTCGGAAAGAACAGGTACAGGTTGAAGGCGCCGATCGAGACGACGAGCACGAGGCGGACGATCAGCGGCCACCCAGACTCCCAGATCCAGAGCCCGACGGCGAGGGGCAGGACAAGCAGCCAGATGACGCCCTGGACGATGATGTGCTGGCTTCGGGACCACGCCCAGACGCTGTCGAGGCTGCCCTGACTCGTCACGAGGGCGTACGCGAAGAGCCCCCACAGGATCAGGAACAGAACAAAGACGAGGACGTTGAACAGCTGCTCCATCCGCGTGGGCTCCTTCTTGCGCGTTCCGCCTTCGCGGGCGACAACGACGCCGCTTTCCTGCGCCATGGCGACCGACCTCCATCGGCCCGCGCGCGAGGCCGCGACTCCGGGCCTCTCGTTCATACCGTGAGGCCCGGTCGCACCGAAGTGCCGAACAGACCTTCGCCGGGGGGGCGGAAGGCATGGCCTCGACGCGCCCGTGTCGCTCACCCGAGCGAGGTCCACAGCGCCGGTCTCGGGGCCGAGGGGCACCACAGGAATGTGCCATTCGGCACGGTCCGTGGGCCGTCGTCGCCGGATAGCGTCTCGCCTACAGGAGACCCGCTGGCGCGCCGGACCGATCCCCCCCTCGGTGCTGGCCCCGCGGGTCTCTGTGTGTCCGCCGGGAGCGATTCGACAGCGGTCCGGCCGCCGGTCCCTCGTCAGTCCTTGCCGATGTCCTCGTTCCAGACGTCGAGGTGCTCGGCGATGAAGCCCTGGAGGAGGTCGAAGCACGCGTCCGAGTCCAGGTTCACCACCTCGACCCCGCGTGATCGCAGCAATTCCTCACCACCCACGAACGTCCGGTTCTCGCCGATGACGACGCGCGGGATGCCGTAGAGCAGGATCGCGCCGGTGCACATGTCGCAGGGCGACAGGGTCGTGACCATTGTCGCCCGGCGATAGGCCGACGCCGGCAGCCGGCCGCCGTTCTCGAGGGCATCGGTCTCGCCGTGCCGAATCGCGCTGCCGAGCTGGACGCGCCGATTGTGGCCGGCTCCGGCCACTCGACCGTCGATGATCAGCGCCGCGCCGATCGGGACACCGCCCTCGGCTCGCCCGATTCGCGCCTGCTCCAGGGCGACGTCGAGGGCCTCGTCGTCGTTCATGGTCGCTAGCCTAGCGAACGCGAGCCCGCCGGGTCGAGGCGGGCGCGGGCTAGACTCCGATCGTGAGCGAGCTCGATCCCCAGCAGGTCGATGGCCTGACCGACCTCGACCCGGAGGCCTTCCGGGCGGCGCTCCATGCCGTTGCCGACGTGATGGCCGACTATGCCGCCCGGGTCGAGTCGTACCCGGTCTTCCCGCCGATCGAGCCGGGCAGCCTGGCCGCCCTCTTCCCGGCAGCCCCGCCCGAGGGCCCGGCCCCGATCCAGCAGATCCTCGACGACTACCGGACGCTGATCGAGCCGAACGCCACCCACTGGGGCCATCCGGGCTTCATGGCCTACTTCGCCACGCCCGCCTCGGCCGCCGGGATCCTCGGCGAGATGCTCATGGCGTCGCTCGGCCAGAACACGATGCTGTGGCGGACCTCGCCGATCGGGACGGAGCTCGAGGCGGTCGTCGTAGGCTGGCTCCGCCAGGGCCTGGGCCTGCCGCCGGAGTTCGACGGCTTCGTGACGGACACGGCATCGATGTCGTCGCTCATCGCCCTGGCCGGGGCACGTGACGCTGCCGGGTTCACCTCGGCCGGCTACGGCGTCGCCGGCGCGGATACGGAGGCGCTTGGCCGCCCCCGCGTGTACGCCTCTGCTGAGGCGCACTCGTCGATCGAGCGGGCCTGCATGACCCTGGGCCTGGGCCGGGCCGGGTATGTCGCCATCCCGACCGACGAGGCCTTCGCCCTTCGCCCGGACGCCCTCGCCGCGGCCATCGAGGCCGACATCACCGCCGGCCGCCGGCCGATCGCCGTCGTCGCCACGATCGGTACGACGTCCTCCACGTCGATCGATCCCGTGGCTGCGATCGCGGACGTGGCCGCGGCCCACCGGCTATGGCTCCACGTCGACGCGGCATACGGCGGGGCGGTCGCGCTGCTCCCGGAGCGGCGCGGCCCGTTCGAGGGCTGGGAGCGCGCGGATTCGATCGTCGTGAACCCCCACAAGTGGCTGTTCGCCCCGCTTGACGCGTCGCTCCTCCTGACCCGGCGGATGGAGGCGCTGCGGGCCGCCTTCTCGCTCGCGCCCGAGTACCTGCGAACGATCGATCGTTCGACCCCGGTCCGCGACATCAACGAGCACACCCCCGTCCTCGGGCGGCGCTTCCGGGCCTTGAAGCTGTGGCTGATGCTCCGCTGGTTCGGCCTGGAGGGGTTCCGCCGAAGGATCGCCCATCACATGGAGCTGGCTCAGGCGCTCGCCGGCTGGGTCGATGCGGAGCCCGACTTCGAGCGGCTCGCGCCCGTGCCGTTCTCGACCGTCTGCCTGCGCTATCGACCGCGGGCCCTCGCCGGCCACGAGACCGAGCCGGAGATCGCCGCCCGCCTGGATGACCTCAACGCCCGGCTCATGGACGCGGTCAACCGGACCGGCGAGGTCTTCCTGTCCCACACCCGCCTCGACGGGCGATTCACGATCCGGGTCGCCCTGGGCCACCTCCGAGGGGAAGAGCGGCACGTCGCCCTGGCCTGGGACCTCCTCCGGCACGAGGCCGCCGCGCTCGGCTGACGCCGGCGGACTGACCCCGACCGTTCGCGGCGTGGCATCATCTCCGGGCCGAGCAACGCCGCCAGCGAGGACACCAGCAGACCGTGCCGCCGATCGACGAGCTGATCCGCATCGAGCCCGTGCACCTGGAGCGCCTCGAGCGCCAGGGCGTCTTCACGACGGGCCTGCTCCTCGAGGTCAGCGAGACGCCGACGCGGCGCCAGACGCTTGCCGACCAGGTCGACGCGTCCACGAACGACGTCCTGGCCTGGCGCGACGAGGCGCTCATGCTCAACCTCGCCGGTTTCGGGCCGGGGGAGCACACGGTTCTCAGCCAGGCCGGCTTCGAGGGCCTGCGTGACATCCTGGGCGTCGAGCTGGAGGCCTTCCGGGCCGCCGTCGCCCGGGGCGCCCGGGAGCTCAACATGGAGCCGCCGACGGACATGGCCCTCGAGGGCTGGTGGGAGCAGGCCCGGACGCTCGAGGACGAGTAGCCGGATCGCCGGGCGGCGGACGCCCGCAGGCAGCGGCGGTCACCGGCGGCCAAGGGCGGTGATCGGCGGTTCCCGGGATACCATGACCCGGTGGACCCCTCCCGGATCCTGGCCCGTGCCGGCTTCCTCGCCATCGCCCTGTCGACGGCCCTCGTCATCGCGGCCCTTGCCGTCCTGCCGTTCCTGTCCTCCGCCTTCGTCGGCTTCGAGCAATCGCGGACCGGGGCGGCGGCCCTGACCGGCTACTCGCCGACCGAGCTGCGGACCGTCACCGACGCGATCCTCGCCGATCTGGTCGTCGGGCCGCCGGACTTCGATGTCGAGGTCGGTGGCCGGGCGGTGCTGACCGAACCGGAGCGATCCCACATGCGCGACGTCCGCTCGGTGTTCACCGGGTTCTTCCTCGTGGCTGCGGCCGGGTTCCTCGTCCTCATCGCGGCGTTCGCGGCCGCGAGCCGTCGGGGTCGGTCCCGCCGCGATGCCTGGCCTGGCGTCCGGGCCGGGGCGCTCGCGCTTGCAATCGGGATGGTGGCTGCTGGGGCGGTCGCGCTCGTCGCCTTCGATATCGCGTTCGAGGTCTTCCACCGGCTCTTCTTCGCCAGCGGGACGTACCTGTTCGATCCGGCGACGTCCCGCCTCGTCCAGCTCTTCCCTGACGTGTTCTGGTCCGAGACCGCGATCGCGGTCGGTGGCGTGATCGTCGTCCTCGCCGCGGGCGTGGCCTGGCTCGCCGGCCGTCGCCTTCGGGCCGGCGCCCCGGGTCCGGTCTCGGCCGGCGGCAAGGCCGTCGGACATGCCGAGCCACAGCCCTCGTCCCCGGTCGGCGAGCGAGGACCAGCCCGATGATCGGCGTCCCGGTGGCCCGCCTCTTCGGCATCGAGATCCGGCTCCAGCTCGGCTGGGTCCTCGTCGTCGCCTTCGTCGCGGCGATCGCCGCGATCCAGGTGTCCGCCGCCGAGCCGTCGATCAACCCCGCGCTCCAGTGGCTGCTGGGCGGCATCGTCGCGGCCGGCTTCTTCGCGAGCGCCCTGGTCCACGACCTCAGCCATGCCGTCCTGGCCCGCCGCCGGGGGGTGGAGGTCCGGTCGATCCTCATCTCGTTCTTCGGCGGGACGACGCCGCTCGACCCGGCCTCCACCAACCCCCGCGACGACCTCGTCATCGCTGTCGCCGGGCCTATCGTGAGCGTGGGCCTCGGGGCAGCCCTGGCCCTCGGGGCGGCGGCCGTCGATGCCGCGGGCGGCGCGGCCGCGACCGTCGCGACCCAGGTCCTGGCCGTCCTTGCCGTCCTCAACCTCGTCCTCGGGGTCGTCAACGTCATCCCCGCCTATCCCCTCGACGGTGGCCGGATCGTGCGGGCCATCGCCTGGCGGCGAACCGGTCGCGAGAAGGATGGCTGGCGAGCGGCCGGCCTAGCCGGGCGGATCGTCGGCCTCAGCGTCATCGCCGGCGGGTTCGTGGTGGTCGCCCTCGGTGACTTCACCAACGGGGCGATGATCGGTCTCAGCGGCTGGTTCCTCGTCCTCTCGGCCCGGGCGATCCGTGAGCGCATCCGGGTCGACGAGCTCATCGGCGACCTTCGCGTCGGCGACGTCATGGAGATCGACACGCCGACGGTCCACCCGGGCCTCACGGTCGACACCTTCGCCGGCCAGCTGCTCGACCGCGAGGTGCCGACGACCGCCATCGTCGTGGTCCAGGACGATGCGGTCCTCGGCATCCTGGGCGTTCGCCAGGTCCAGCGGTTGCGGCCGGCCGAGCTGGCGGCGAAGCGGGTCGAGGACGTCATGGTCCGCCCACCTCGCCTGCCGATCGTGACGCCCCTGGACGGCCTCGTCGGGGCCGTCGAGCGGCTGCAGCGGTCCGGGCTCGATGGGCTGCCGGTCGTGGAGGGTGGCCGGCTCGCCGGGGTCCTCACCCGGAGGTCGATCGGTCTCGCGGTCCAGGCTCGGTCGGGCCCGGGGCATGGGGCGGGCGAGGCCGATGCCTCCGAGCCGGGCGCCGGCGGGAATGGGCCCTCGACCTCGGGCGGGAGTGGGAGTGCATCCCCGGGCCCGGACGATGGCGCCGGTCCCGTGCCGGGCGCCCCGGCCTGACCCAGCCGACGATGGCCCCGCACGAGGCGACACGGCCCGATGAGGCGACACCCCGCCTCCGATCGGTCGAGGACACCCTGGCCACGGTGCTCGCCGCCATCCCCGGACCCACCGAACCCGAGATCGCCTGGATCCACGACGCGCTCGGCCGGGTCACGGCCGAGGACGCCCTGGCCACCACGGACCTGCCGCCGTGGGACAACGCCGCCATGGACGGCTACGCGATCCAGGCGGCCGACATCGCCGCGGCGACCGAGGCGTCGCCGATCGGGCTCGAGGTCATCGGCGACGTCGCTGCCGGAGCGGACCCTGATGTCGAGGTCCGGCGCGGTAGCGCCGTGCGGATCGCGACCGGGGCCCGGATCCCGAGAGGCGCTGACGCCGTCGTCCAGGTCGAGCTGACGACCCCGGCCGACGCCGCCGATGCTCCCGCTGGCCCGCGCGGTCGCCACGGCGCCGGCCCGGTCCCGACCCGCTGCCTCGTCCACCAGCCGGTGCCCGCAGGGGCGTCGATCCGGGCGGCCGGCAGCGATCTGCGGCGGGGATCGGTCGTCCTCCAGGCCGGGTCGCGGATCGGGCCGGCGGCCGTCGCCGTGACCGCCGGGGCGGGGATCGCGCACCTCGCCGTCCGCCGCCGCCCGGTCGTCGGCATCCTCGCGACCGGGAATGAGCTCCGCGATGCCGGGTCGTCGCTGGGTACCTCGGGGATCCCCGATGCCAACGGCCCCGCGTTGATGGCGCTCGTGGCCGAGGCCGGCGCCGACGGCCGGAGCCTCGGGATCGCCCACGACACTCTTGATGACGTGAAGGCCCGGGTCTGCGCTGGGTTGCAGGAGGCCGACGTGATCATCGTGTCCGGCGGGGTCTCCGTCGGGCCGTACGACCACGTCCGGGCCGGCTTCGAGGCCTACGGCACGATCGAGCTCTGGCGGGTCGCGGTCCAGCCGGGCAAGCCGTTCGCGTTCGGGACGGCGCCGCGACCCGGCGGCGGGTCGCCCGTCCTGCTGTTCGGGCTGCCCGGCAATCCCGTCTCGACCTTCGTCACCTTCGAGCTGTTCGTCCGGCCGGCCCTGCGGCGCCTGCAGGGCCTGGCGCGGCTCCAGCGGCCGCGCGATCGGGCCGTGCTCCTCGATCGGACCCCCAAGGGCGCGGGTCGGAGGGCGTTCGTGCGGGTCCTCGTGGACCGTGAGCCGAACGGAACGCCCGTTCGCGACCGTGAGGGCCGCCTCCGGGCCCGTCTTGCCGGTGGCGCGGCGGGACAGGGAAGCCACGTCCTGTCGGCCCTCGCCGCGGCCGAGGCCCTGGCCGTCATCCCCGAATCGGTCGACGTCCATCCCGAAGGCGGCGAGGTCGAGCTGTGGTGGCTGGAACGGGACTGACGAAGCCCACGCGGTGCGGCACCCGGGGGCGGCTCCCGGCCGACGAAAGCCGACCCATGGTCGGCGGAAGTCGGCCCCTGGCCGACTCGCGGTAAGGCATCATCGCGGGACACAGGAGGATCGATGGATCGAGGCCCCGCTCCGCGCGCCGAACGGCGCCGCCTGACCCACGTCGACCGGACCGGGCGACCCCGGATGGTCGACGTGAGCGCGAAGCCGGCGACCGCCCGCCGCGCCGTTGCCGAGGCCTTCGTGACGCTCTCGCCCGAGACCCTCTCGCTCGTCATCGACGGCGGGGCCGCCAAGGGCGACGTGTTGGGGGTGGCCGAGCTTGCCGGGGTGATGGGCGGGAAGCGCACCTCGGAGCTCATCCCGCTCTGCCATCCCATCGGCCTTACGGACCTGGTCGTCTCGGTCACGCCGGATCGCGCCGCCGGCGGTCTCCGGATCCGGGCGGAGGCGGCCACCACCGGGCCGACCGGTGTCGAGATGGAGGCCCTGACTGCGGCATCGGTGGCCGCGCTGACCGTCTACGACATGGTCAAGGGCGTGGAGCGAGGGGTCGAGATCCAGGCCGTGCGGCTCGTCTCGAAGTCGGGCGGCCAGAGTGGCGAGTGGCGACGTGACGCCGCGGCCGGCGGCACTGGCCCCGGCGCCGCCCCGGGCTCGCCCCCCCGCCGGCCCGGTCGGAGGCCCGGCGATCGAACCGCCGGCCGGATTCGCCGCAAGAGCTGAACGTGGGCAACGCGTCCCTCAGCGGCGTTCGAGCCCTTGTCCTCACGATCAGTGACGGCGTGGCGGGTGGCGGGCGGCCGGACGAATCCGGGGCGGTCCTGGCCGATCGACTCGGGGGGATGGGGGCCACTGTCGAACGCGACGTGGTATCCGACGAGCAGGGCCGCATCGCCGCCCGGATCAGCCGCGCGACGACGACGCACGAGCTCATCGTGTCCACCGGCGGGACAGGCCTCACGCCGCGTGACGTGACGCCGCAGGCCGTTCGAACGGTCCTCGACTACGAGATCCCGGGCATCGGCGAGGCGATGCGAGCCGCTGGCCGGACCTCGACCCCGCTGGCCGACCTCTCGAGGTCCCTCGGCGGCGTCTCCGGCCGGACCCTCATCGTCTGCGTGCCGGGCAGCCCGCGCGGCGCCGGCGAATCGCTGGCGGCCATCGAGCCCATCCTCGCCCACGCCCTCGAAACCCTGGCCGGCCCGCACGACCACGGCCGCCCCGCCGCGTCGTCCGCCGTCGCCGAACCCGAGCAGGAGGACGCCGACTGATGTTCCCGGCCTTCGCCGAGGTCCCCGCGTACCCCCTCGTGTTCGCCGTCTTCTGGGGCGCCGCCGCGTATTTCGCCCTGGCCATGGCCCGCCATCTCCGGATCTTCGCCGCCGCCCGCGCCGCCGGCCCGAGCCCGTTCTCGAGCATCCCGGCCCGGACCCTGGGCCTGGTCCGCTACGCCTTCATCCAGACGAAGATGTTCAAGGACTGGCGCGCGGGCCTGATGCACTTCGGGATCTTCTGGGGCTTCGTGCTCCTGACGATCGGGACCGCCAACGCGGTCACCGGCGGGATCATCCAGGCGATCCTCTCGGCCCCCTTCGACGGCTTCATCTGGGCCGCGATCTCGGCGATGCAGAACGTCGTGGCTGTGATCGTCCTCGGGGCCATCCTGTGGGCGTTTGAACGCAGGCTGATCTCGAAGCCCGAGCGGCTGACCTACAGCCGCGACGGCCTCCTGATCCTGGCCATGATCGGCGGCCTTGTCGCGGCCGAGTTCTTCGCCCAAGTCTTCGAGATCGCCGCCTTCGGCGACGTTCCGGGCGCATTTATCGCGTCGTTCCTGGCAACGCCGCTCGGCGGCGTGGACCACGGCCTCCTCGCCGCGGCCTTCGGCATCCTGTGGTGGACCCACAAGGTCATCGTGGCCGCATTCCTGCTTCATCTCCCGGGGAGCAAGCACCTCCACGTCGCGACGGCGTTCTTCAACGTCTATTTCCGGAAGCTTGCGCCCCGGGGCGAGCTGCCGGTGATGGACCTGGAGGCAGAGGACGCGACCTTCGGCCTCCGGACCCTCCAGGACCTCGGCTGGAAGGACATGCTCGATGGCTTCACCTGCACCGAGTGCGGCCGCTGCCAGGAGGCCTGCCCGGCCTGGAACACCGGCAAGCCGCTCAACCCCAAGCACTTCATCATGGGCATCCGGGAGATGTCGGTCGAGGCCGAGCATGGCCTCAACCTGATCCCGAACTCGCCGCTCGTCCGCGAGACGTACGGCCTCGATGACACCGTCCACGCCGACCGGCTGGCCAAGCCGATCGTGGACGACGCGATTCCCTTCGACGCCGTCTGGGACTGCGTGACCTGCGGCGCCTGCGTCGAGGCCTGTCCGGTCCTCATCGAGCACGTCGACAAGATCGTCGGGCTGCGGCGGAACCTCGTCCTCGAGGATTCGCGCTTCCCGACCGAGCTCAACGGGGCGTTCCGGAACATGGAGGGCGTCGGCAACCCGTGGGGCCAGCCCCCGGCATCCCGGCTCGACTGGACGAAGGGCCTGCCGTTCGAGGTGCCACTGGTCGCCGACGTCGCCGCCCGCGGGGAGCTCGCCCAGCTCGACGTCCTCTACTGGGTGGGCTGCGCGGCCGCCTTCGACGAGCGGAATCGAAAGGTCGCGCGGGCCTTCGCCACCTGCCTGGACGCTGCGGGGATCTCCTTCGCCGTCCTGGGCCAGGAGGAGTCGTGCACCGGCGACCCGGCTCGGCGGATGGGCAACGACTACGTCTACCAGATGCTCGCGACCTCGAACATCGAGACCCTCAACCGCTACCGGATGGGCGAGAAAACGATCGTGACGGCCTGTCCCCACTGCTTCAACTCGATCGGCGTCGAGTACGCCCAGCTGGGTGGCCGCTTCCGGGTCGTCCACCACTCGGCCTTCCTCAAGGAGCTCCTGGCAGACGGCCGGCTGCGGGTCGTCGACGGTGACGGCGGCTCCAGGCGCTCCGTGACGCTCCACGATTCGTGCTACATGGCCCGCTACAGCGGCGTCGTCGCCGAGCCGCGCGATGTCCTCGGGGCCGTGCCGGGCCTGGAGCTCGTGGAGATGGAGAAGAACGGCAAGAACACGTTCTGCTGCGGTGCCGGAGGCGGCCGGATGTGGATGGAGGAGACGCGAGGCACCCGGATCAATGCCTCGCGCACGGACCAGGCCCTCGCCACCGGCGCCGGGACCGTCGCGACCGAGTGCCCGTTCTGCATGACGATGCTCAAGGACGGCCTCGAGGCCGCAGCCGACGCGAACCCCGGCGGCGAGGTCCGGGCGATCGACATCGCCGAGCTGCTGGCGGAGTCCCTCGATCCGATTCAGCCCGCCCGGTTCAGCGGGCGCGAGCTCCCGATCCTCCAGTAGCGGAGGCTGCGAGGCCGCACCCTCGTCGGGCCGTCCCAGCCACGAATCCCCGTGGTACGCGGCGACGGCCCACCAGCGTGACGCGGGCCCAGCACCTAGCCCGGGAGATCCGCCCCGCAGCTCACGCATCGGGCGTCGACGACCTGGTTGCCCATCCCGCAGGTCGGGCAGCGCTTCTCGCCCTCGGTCGAGGTCGCGAAGGGACTCTCACGCGGCCGGCGCTCGCGTCGCACGATCGCCAGCGAGGCGAGGATCCCGGCGATGCCCGCGATCCCGGCGATGAGGATGATGAGCTGGTCGTCCATCGGGTCACCCCAGGGATTCACCGGCCACGAGCCCCCGCGGCGGGCGGCGCTCGTGGCGACAGGGTACGACGGGGCGGCGAATAGGGGAACGGCCCGGGTTGTACGATGCGGCCGGTGAGCACTCCACCGTCCGGCCATCGGCTGACCGAGGAGCAGGTCCTCCTGCGCGACACCGTCCGCGAGCTGACGGACGCCCGGATCGCGCCACGGGCCGCCGACATCGACCGCTCCGGCGAGTTTCCCGAGGACATCCGGCAGCTCCTCGCCGCCCAGGACGTCCTGGGGCTCCCGTTTCCCGAGGAGCACGGCGGGGTGGGCGGCGACCTCCTGACGGTCTGTCTGGCGATCGAGCAGATCGCCCGGGCGTGCACGACGAGCAGCCTCATCCTGGCGGTCCAGGACCTCGGGTCGCTGCCCCTCCGGCTGGGCGGGACGCCGGAGCAGCTCGCCCGCTGGGTGCCCGACCTGGCCTCGGGGAAGACGCTCATCGCCTTCGGCCTGACCGAGCCCGAGGCCGGCTCCGACGCCGCGGCGATGCGGACCACCGCCGTCCGTGACGGCGACACCTACGTCATCAACGGCACGAAGCGCTTCATCACCAACGGCAGCGTCGCCGGCCTCGTCACGATCTTCGCTGTCACGGCCCCCGAGGCGAAGCGCCACGAGCGCCTGTCGTGCTTCCTGGTCGAGGTGCCATGCGATGGTTTCCGGGTCGCCCGCCTGGAGCACAAGCTCGGGATCCGCGGCAGCCCGACGGCCGAGCTGGAGCTGACCAACGTGCGCGTGCCGGCGGCGAATCGGATCGGGGCGGAGGGTGACGGCTGGTCGCTGGCGATGCGGACCTTCGAACGATCGCGGCCGGGGATCGCGGCCCAGGCCGTGGGCATCGCCCAGGGCGCGCTCGATGCCGCGGTCGAGTACGCGCGGCAGCGAAAGCAGTTCGGCCGCCCGATCGGCGAGTTCCAGATGATCCAGGCGATGCTGGCCGACATGGACGCCCAGGTCGAGGCCGCCCGCCAGCTGCTGTACACGGCCTGCGAGGTCATCGAGGCCGGCGCGCCCGACGCCGCGCGCTGGGCGGCCATGTGTAAACTCGTCGCCGGCGACATGGCCATGCGCGTCACCACCGACGCCGTCCAGGTCTTCGGCGGCTATGGCTACGTCGACGAGTTCCCGGTCGAGCGGATGATGCGCGACGCGAAGATCACCCAACTCTACGAGGGAACCCAACAGATCCAGCGGCTCGTCATCGCCCGGGCATTGCTCGGGCGCGTGAGCGACTAGTGTCGCCAGGCGGCGACTAATCTCGACGGGCGGCGACCGGCGTCCCAGGCAACCACCGAGGTGGCGCTCCCGTTCACGGCCCAAGCCCAGGAGGATCGCAGCCGCGTGCACATCGTCGTCCTGACCAAGCCCGTCCCGGATCCCGCCGCTGCGGCCGAGCGGCTCGGCCCCGACATGCGACTCGATCGGGCGGCGTCGCCGGCGGTCGTCAACGGCAACGACGAGTACGCCCTCGAGGCCGCGCTCAAGCTCGTCGAGGCTCATGGCGGCGAGGTCACGCTCCTCACGATGGCCCCGCCCAGCGGCGCCGACACGATGCGCAAGGCGCTCGCCATGGGCGCCACCCGCGGCGTCCTGGTGACCGACCCGGCCCTCGCCGGCTCGTGCGTCCGGTCCACGGACGAGGTCCTCGCGGCAGCCCTCCGGGAGCTGACCTTCGATCTCGTGTTCAGCGGCTTTGACACGTCCGACGGCACCGCCGGCGTGGTTGGTGCGGCGATCGCCGCCCGGCTCGGCCTGCCGTACCTGTCCAACGCCGCCCGGATCGAGCCTGACCCGGCCGCGGGCCGGGTTCGGGTCCGCAGGATCACGCCGACCGGCTACGACGTCCTGGAGGCGCCGATGCCGGCGCTCGTGGTCTGCACCCAGGTCCTCGGCGAGCCGCGCTACCCGTCCCTCAAGGGGATCATGTCGGCCCGCTCGAAGGAGATCGCGAGCCGGTCGCTGGCCGATCTCGGCCTCGATGGCGGGACGGTCGGCGGCGCCGCGGCCACGACCGAGGTCCTCGACAGCCGCAAGCCGCCGCCCCGCGGCGCGACCACCGTGGTCCGCGGCACGGCCGAGGAGGGCGCTGCCGCGATCGTCACGCTGCTCGCCTCGCGGAGGCTCATCTGATGCCCCAATTCTGGGTCGTCGGCGAGCCCAACGCCGACGGCTCGATCTCGAAGCTCTCGACCGAGGTCGCGACGCTTGCCAGCACCCTGGCCGCGGCCGCGGGCGGGGAGGCGACCGGGATCGTCGTCGCGGCGACGCCGGAGCGCGCGGCCGGCGAGCTGGCCGCGTTCCTGCCCCGGGTCATCGCCGTTGCCGATCCGGCGCTGGCCGGCCACGCCTGGTCGGTCCCCGCGGCCGAGGGCGTTGCCGCGGTCCTCGCCGCCGAGGGCGACACGGACGGCACGGTCCTGCTCGGCGCCGGGCCAGACGGGCGTGACCTCGCCGGGACCCTCGCCGCGCTCACCGGCCGGGGCGTCCTCGCCAACGCGACCGCGGTCGCGTGGGACGGGCGGCTCGTGGTCGAGATGGGCGCCTTCGGCGGCAAGCTCATCACCAGCTCCGGGTTCACCGGCACGGGCGGGATCGTGACCGTCCGGCCGAACATGGTCACGGCCGAGCCGCTGCCGGTGGCCGGAACAGTGGAGCCGCGCGCCGCAGCGGCCGACGCGGCGCTGCCGCGAGTGGCCGTCGTCGAGCAGGTCGAGGAGGCCGGGGCCGCCGCCCCGATCGAGGAGGCCCGGATCATCGTCTCGGGCGGCCGCGGCATCGGCGGGCCCGACGGCTTCGAGCTCGTCCGGGAGCTCGCCGGTCAGCTGGGCGGCGCGGTCGGGGCGACCCGGGCGGCCGTCGATTCGGGCTGGATCCCGTACAGCCAGCAGATCGGCCAGACCGGCAAGATCGTCAAGCCCAACCTGTACCTGGCCCTCGGCATCAGCGGCGCCATCCAGCACAAGGTCGGGATGCAGACCGCCGAGACGATCGTGGCCATCAACCGCGACCCCGACGCCCCGATCGCGGAGTTTGCCGACCTGCTCGTCGTGGGCGACCTGTTCGAGGTCGGTCGGGCGCTCATGGTGGCGCTCCGCGAACGGAGCGGCTAGCCTTCGCGCAGCGCGCTCAAGCAGGGACGGGGAGAGGGGGTACGTGGAGACCGCACAGGTCGTCGCCCTCGTCGCCTTCCTGTTCGTCGCGATCGGCGTCGCCATCGGTGCCCGCCGGACCGGCTCGATCCTCAGCCGGACGCGCGAGGCGGAGGGCTTCCGCGGTGCGGTCTCGGACCTCGCCCGAAGGGTGGAGACGTCGCTCGGCGACGTGTCCGTGCTCATCGATGGCGTCCGCCGGCGCGACACGGAGCCGGACGCGATCCGCGACAGCCTGACCGCGGCTCGCGATGCCGTGGACCGCTACGCCGACGAGGCCCGCGAGCTCGCGGCGCCGCAGATCGCGCTGCCCCACCGCGACGCGATCGTCCGCGAGCTGGAACGCGCCGGGCGGGCCCTGGAGCTCGTGACCCACGGCTGCATCCTGTACGGAACGGGCCGGCGGATCGAGCGCGGAACGGAGGCGGACACCGCGGTCAAGCGCGGCTATCTCAACCTCATCCACGCCCGCGAGAGAATCGTCGAGCAGGCCAAGCTGGCCGTCGAGCGGGCCGAGGACGCCTCGCCGGTTCGACGGATCCAGCGCCGAAGCGCCTGAATCCGCGCACGAACGCCGGACCGGGATACACCATGTAGTGGTAATCTCGTCGTGCACCACAACCCCTAGTGGTGACGAGGAGGTTCGATGCGCTGCCCCCAGTGCGGCGAGAAGGAGTCCCGGGTCGTCGATTCGCGGGATCTGGACGACGCCGCGACCATCCGTCGGCGGCGCGAGTGCGCAGCCTGCAGCCTTCGATTCACGACCTACGAGCGGATCGAGGCCGCCCGCCTGGTCATCGTCAAGCGTGATGGGACGCGCCAGGAGTTCGACCGCGAGAAGCTCGCCTCCGGGCTGCGCAAAGCACTGACCCGGCGACCGGTCCCGGCGTCGGCGCCCGATCAGGCCACGGACGCGATCGAAGCCGAGCTGCGCTCTGAGGGCATGACCGAGGTCCCTTCGTCGCGCATCGGCCAGATGGCCATGGCCAAGCTTCGCGAGCTCGACCACATCGCCTACATCCGCTTCGCCAGCGTCTACCAGAGCTTCGACGACCTCGAGGATCTCAAGCGCGAGGTCGACAGCCTGTATGACGCCCGGGACGCCGTTGCCATCGACCTCCGGCCCGGTCGGAAGGCGGGCCAGCGGTGAGCGTCCTGTCCGACCGGGACATCCGGGCGGCCCTGGAGGCTGGGGACGTCCTGATCCGTCCCTACGACCCGGTCGATCTCCAGCCGTCGTCCGTCGACCTGCACCTCGACCGGGCGTTCCGGGTCTTCCGCAACAACCGCTACCCGTTCATCGACGTTCGCCAGCCCCAGCCGGACCTGACCGAGCTCCTCCGGGTCGAGGACGATGAGCAGTTCATCCTCCATCCGGGCGAGTTCGTCCTGGGACAGACGCTCGAGTGGGTGGAGCTGCCCGATAATCTCGTCGCCCGTCTCGAAGGCCGGTCCAGCCTCGGCCGCCTCGGGCTCCTCATCCATTCGACTGCCGGCTATGTGGATCCGGGCTGGAAGGGCAACCTGACGCTCGAGCTCTCGAACGTCGCGAACCTGCCGATCGCCCTGTATGCCGGCATGCGGATCGGGCAGATCAGCTTCTTCCGGATGTCGAGCCCGGTCGAGCGGCCGTACGGCAGCCCCGAGCTGGGATCGCGGTACCAGGGTCAGTCGGAGCCCACGGCGTCGGCCTATTACCGCGACTACGTGAACGGCCCAAAGCCGAAGGGCTGACACCTGTGGCGATGAACGACGCGGTCCACTGGTCGACCGACCTCGGTGGCGGGACGCGCGCCGCCCTGATCCAGGCAGGGACCTTCCGGTCCGATGCCGGTGCCCTGTTCGGGCCTGTTCCGCGGATGCTGTGGGACCGCCTCGTGACCGAGGAGATCGACCACGACCACCGGCTGCTGCAGGCCCTGAACTGCCTCCTCGTCGAGACACCGGCCGGGCGCGTCCTCGTCGAGACCGGGATCGGCGAGCGGGTGACCGACAAGGTCCGCGAGATGCGGGCCTACGAGGGCTCGCCGGTTGTGCCGGCGCTCGAGGCCGCCGGCTTCGCGCCGGAGAGCGTCGACATCGTGGCCATGAGCCACCTCCACTTCGACCATGCCGGGGGCCTCCTCCGGGCCGACGACTCGAAGGCCTTCGCGAGGGCCAGGATCGTCGCCCAGCGGGCCGAGTGGGAGATCGCCCTCGACGACAACAGCCGGATCGTGGCGTCCTACGACCAGCCCGAGATCCGCCTCGTCCGCGACTGGGGCGAGGTCGGCTGGGCCGACGGCGAGGTCGAGGTCCTGCCGGGCGTGTCCGTGGTCCCTACGGGCGGCCACTCGAAGGGCCACCAGGCGATCGTCGTCCGCGGCGACGGGCCCGGCGGCCGGACGCTGGCCTTCTTCGGCGACCTGTGCATGCGGCCGTGGAGCGCCAATCCGCGTTGGATCACGGCCTTCGACGACTTCCCGCTCGATTCGGTCGAGGTCAAGGGCGACCTCTTCGCCCGGGCCGCCGACGAGGGCTGGATCGTCGTCCTGTCGCACGAGCCGCTGCACCCGGTCGGGCGCCTCGTTCGCGACCGCGATCGCTATCGCTTCGACGCCATCTGATGGGTCGCAGCTGGCTCGACGCCCTCGCCGATCTCGTCGACCGCGTGCCGGCACCGCGGTGGGTCGTGTACATCGGTGCGGCCGTGGCCTGGGTCGTCTTCGGGGGAATCATCGGGCGAGCGGCGTCCCAAGCCGACGCGCCGCTTGTCGACCCGATGCTCGCGATCGGAATCGGGCTGCCACTGATCGTGCTGTGGGCACGGCAGGCCCTCGACGATGTCGCCGTGGGAGCGCTCGCGACGCTCCGGCCGCGGCTGGATCTTGACGACGCGGCGACGGCCGAGGTCGCCGGGGACCTCCGCCGCACGCCACCCTCGTGGGCTGCCATCGCGCTCGTGCTTGGCGCCACTGCCGGCCTCGGCAGCGTCCTCGGCAGCCCTTCCTCGTGGGGTCTCGAGGAGCGCGACTCCGGGATCACCTGGGCCGTCCGCCTCGCGATGGCCGTCGCCGGGAGCATCGTCATCTTCGGGTTCCTGGCCCACGTCGTCCATCAGCTGCGCGTCGTCGACCGGCTCCACCGGCGGCACGTGCGGGTCGATCTCTTCCGGCTCGAGCCGCTGTACTCGTTCGCGACCCTGACGGCGAGGACGGGCATGACCCTGATCGGCGTTGCGGCGCTGGGCTTCGCGGCCGTCTCGCTCGTCATGCCCGGATTGCGACTGTCGGCGGCGGACCTGTCGTCGGCGGTCGTCCTCTTCGGCGTCGCGATCGCGTGCTTCGTGGCCCCGCTGCTGAGCCTCCACGATCGGATCGTCGAGGAGAAGGACCGCCGGCTCGCGGAGGCGAACGGGACGCTCGCCGCGACGCTGGCGGAGCTGCGACGCCGCGTCGCGGCGGGCGAGATCGATGAAGCGGCGAAGCTCAATGACGCCGTCGCCGCCGCGAACTCGTCGGTCCTCGTCGTAGCCCGGGTCTCGACCTGGCCGTGGCGACCTGAGACGCTCCGGGCCTTCGCCGGGGCTGTGCTCCTTCCGATCGCGCTCTGGGTCGTGTTCGAGGTGCTGCGGCGCGCATTCCCGGCGTGAGTGCCGGCGCGCGGCGTCTCTAGGGCGTCGGCGATGGGGCGACGAGATCCGATGCCGATGGCCCGGGGCTGACCTCGCCCGGCAGGATCGATTCCACGAGGGCGCTCGCGCCGGCGAGGTCGAGGGGGCCGTTGACGACGGCCCGGATGACGCCGTCAGGGTCGATGAAGAACTGGGTCGGCAGGGCGAATACCCGGTACGTCCGGAAGACCGCCGCGCTGACGTCGGCGCCGATGGCGTACTCGAGGCCATAGCGATCGGCATAGGCCAGGCCGTCGTCGACGGTCTGCTGGACCTGGACCGCGACGAGGGACAGGCCCCGATCGCGATAGCCCTCGTCGATCTCGCGGAGGATGGGCGTCTCGGCCTGGCAGGGCGGGCACCAGCTGGCCCAGAAGTTGATCCAGACCGCACGACCCCGGAGATCCGCCAGGCGGATGGGATTGCCGTCGAGATCGGCCAGGACGAAGGTCGAGCCGTCGCTCGAGGTTCCGGCCAGTTCGGGCGCGAGGTCGCCGACCCTGAGCCCCGGGATCGGCGAGCCGAGGAGATACGCCGAGGCCGCCGGGTTCGGGAGGCCGGGCGCGGTCGAGCCCAGCGGCGCCGTGGCGATGGTCAGGACCACGGCCGCGACGACGACGACGCCGAGGGCGCCAGCGACCTGGCGGAGGCTGAACGGACCGACGCCACGCCGGCGCCGCGGGGCGGGGGCCGGGCCGGGCGGGGGCGGTACCGGGCGTGGCGTGGGGGAGCTGGTCACGCGCGCGTCAGACGTAGAACGGCACGAACCGAGCCAGCAGGGCAAGCCAGTCCATGATCATGGCCACCCCGATGAGCGCGACCAGGAGCCCGCTGACGAGCGACACCGCGCGGCCGTGCCGGACGAGCGGTCGGACGAGCGCCGGCGCCCTGTCGTAGGCCGCGGCGATCACGAGGAACGGGATCCCGAGCCCGGCGGTATAGGCCACGAGGAGGATCGTCCCCTGGGCGGCGCTCGAGCTCGTGGCAGCCATGGTCAGGATGCTGCCGAGGATGAAGCCGATGCAGGGCGTCCAGCCGATGGCGAAGATCGCGCCCAGGCCGAACGACGCGAGCCAGCCGCCGCGCGCCCCGACGAGACGGCCCCCGAGGCGCTCCCCGAACCCGGGTCCGCCCTGGCCGCCGCCGATGTCGCCGCCGCCAGGGCCGGAGCCCGAGCCGACAACACGGCCGGGGCTGCCGAGGGCGATCGTCCCGGTGGTGGCGGCGAGCGAGCCCGCGGCGCCGGCATCGAGCGGTCGCCAGCTCCGCTCGAGGGCGGGAATCCGCAGGATCCCGGCGAGGTTCAGGCCGAGCAGGATGAGGATCACGCCGCCGACCTGGCGGAGGACCGGCAGGACGTCGACGAGCGGCCCGGCGAGGTACGTGGCCGTCACGCCGAGGATCGTGAACACGGCCCCAAAGCCGGCCACGTATGCCAGCGCGTGTCGAACGGCAAGCCAACGGGTCATCTCGCCCGAGGCGCGGCCCACCACCGCCACGGCCGAGAGCTGGCCGATGTAGGCCGGCACCAGCGGCAGCACGCACGGCGACAGGAAGCTGATGATTCCGGCCCCGAGGGCGACTGCGATCGTGAGGTTGTCGCCCATCGTCAGGATGGCGCGGCGGGCGTGTCGAGGACGTCGGCGACGAGGCGCCGGAGGCGGGCGACGCTCGTCGCGAGCTCCAGGCGACGCCCGTCCAGCTCGACGACCGGGATGCGTTCGAGGAGCTGGCGGTGGAGCGCCGGATCCGCCTCGATGTCGCGTTCCACGACGGCCGGAACCGCGAGTCCGCGGCGCCGCCGATCCTCCAGGACGAGCTCGATCGCCGCGCGCGTCTCGTCGCACAGGTGGCAGCCCGGGCGTGCGTACAGGACGAGATCAGGCAGGGGAGTGCTCACGCTCGGCATCGTACCTCTCCGGACGCGGCCGGTCAGGGGCCGGGTTCCCGCTTGGGCCTGCGGTACGATGGCCCCACGCCCCCGTAGCTCAGTGGATAGAGCGCAGCCGTCCTAAGGCTGGCGTCGGCGGTTCGAATCCGTCCGGGGGCGCTCTAACGCCCGCGCCTATCGTCGGGCCCGCTCGATGCCGTCGAGGATGATCTCCAGGCCGTATTCAAAGTCGTCGACAAGATTGTCGCCAGGCTGCGCCACGTGCTCGGCGATGAATTCGACGAGGTTTGGGTGCTCGTTGGGTGCGAGCGGCGCGAGCATCGCCTGCCCAACAACGACCGAGGAATTGACGGGGAGAGCCAACTTCGTCAGCGCAAACCCGTAGATGTAGCTGTCCAGCAGCGAGTACGCGCGGGCGGCCATCGAGACACTGAATCCCGCCGACCGGAGCTTCCCGAGAACGGCGTCGTGGTGCCGCAGGTTGGCTGGCCCCGGATTGCCACGGGACTCCATCAGTCCGATAGCCCATCGATGTCGGGTCAGGGCTTCGAGGAACGAGGTTGCCCTCCGCCGCATCGAGGTCGCCCAGTCGGCGCCCCCTGAGGGCAGTCGGATCTCGGCGAAGACAACGTCGATCATCGCATCGATCAGATCGTCCTTGTTGGCGATGTGGCGGTAGATGGCCGCCGGCACGACCCCGAGCTCCTCTGCCAGGGTGCGCATCGTGAGTGCCTCAAGCCCGCCCTGATCCGCCCGGCTGATGGCGGTCTCCAGGACCCGCCTTCTGCTCAGCCGACGGCGTGGCGACGTCTCCGCCAGCGGGTCTGCTGCCATTCGTCTCAATCCCTTCTCCCGTCGAGTGTGGGGGGGGCGCCGCCTGAGCTGTTGCGCAACCGGTTCGACCCCAATTCTACGGCTTGACGAGTGTACGACGTCCGGACTAGAGTGAACAATGTTCACAAGAGAGAGTCCATAGGGCACTTGACAGCGGGACGGGCCATCGGATGGATCTCCCATCCGCCTCTCGATCGCCCGGAGGAGACCACGATGACCTCGTTTCGGAGGACCGCCCTCGTCTGCGGCATCCTCTACCTCCTGACCTTCATCGGTGCGATTGGGTCGGCGTTCCTCGTCGCTCCGGCCCTCACCGACCCCGCCTACGTCCTAGGCGCCGGCGCCGACCAGGTCCGCCTCGGATTGGTCCTCGAGCTCGTCAACGTATTTGGATGCGTCGGGTGCGGGATCGCCTTCTTCTCGGTCATCCGGCGGGAGCACGAGGGACTGGCGATTGGCTACTTCGGGACACGGCTGTTCGAGGCTGTGATCATCACGGTCGGCGTCCTCGGCCTGCTCTCGGTCCTCACGCTCCGCCAGCAGGTCGCGTCCGGTGCGGACGGCGAGTCGATGGTCCCGGTTGCCGCTGGCTTCGCCGCGCTCCGCGACTGGGCGATGGCCATCGGCGCGAACATGGCGCCATTCAACGCCCTGATGCTCGGCACGGCGCTGTATCGGTCGAGGCTCGTGCCGCGGGCGATCCCCGCCCTCGGTCTCGTCGGGGCGCCGATCCTCATCGCCTTCGTCATCGGCATGATCCTGGGCGTCGCGCACCCCGGGACCCCCTTCCAAGTCGTCGCGGTGATGCCGTTCTTCTTCTGGGAGCTCGCCCTCGGCCTCTGGCTGACGTTCAAGGGTTTCAACGAGAACTCCCCGATCGGCCTCGCGGAGCGAGCGCGTCGACTCCGAGCTGAGACCTCCGGTCCGCTGGGGGCGGCCCTTGAGGCACCGGCAGGTGCGGCATGACGGTGCGGCTGGCGCCAACCGAGGCCGGGCGGCCGGTTCCGAGGCCGCTCCTCAGGTCCTCGTGGGCGATCCGCCAGGCGATCGTCCGGACTAGTGGCGGCCGCCTCGGCTGCCGGCGTGCCCCTCGAGCTCGTTGCCCATGCCGTCGAGTTGAGGCATCGCGGGCTCGGCGCTCGTCCGCTTGATGCAGACAGGTCGCATCCAACCACGGCACCTCGACAGGTGCCTGCCAATCGGTACACGGAGAACGACATGACCATCACGAATGCACTCCTGCTCCGAGCGTCGGCCGTTGCCGCCGCCCTTGCGGGGCTGATCTTCATCGGCGTCCAGATCAATCACCCATCCCTTGACGCCACCTCGATCGCCACCAGCGACGTGATCACCCGAAATGCCCTGAAGCTGCTCATGGCCGCCCTGACGCTAGTCGGGATCACCGGTGTCTACCTGTTCCAGGTGCGCAGGATCGGCGTCCTCGGCCTGGTCGGATACGTCGTGTTCGCCGCCGGCTACCTCGGCATCTTCGGCACCGGATACGTCGCGACGCTCGTGCTCCCGTCCATCGTCGGGAGTTCGACCGCCTGGGTGAGTGACGTCATCGCGATCGCGAACAATCGGCCGGCGACCGGCGCGATCGGTGGGATGCAGAGCGCGATCCTGTTTACCGGTCTCGCCTACCTCGCCGGTGGCGTCCTCTTCTCCGTCGCCCTCTTCCGAGCGAACGTCCTCGCCCGCTGGGCTTCAGGGCTCCTCGCCGTCGGCACCCTGTCGTCCATCGGTGCCGGCATCGTCCCGGAGTACGAGAGGCTGTTCGCCATCCCGACCGGCCTCGCCCTGGTCGGCCTCGGCTACTCCCTATGGCGCGCGCAGCGCACATCGGCTGCTCTGCCCGTCCTCAACCCTGTCAGCCCGAACCTCGACCCGGTCGGAGTCAGGTAACCCTCCCAACCGTGGTGCTCCCCACCCCGATCGGCTCGGTTCGATCGGGTGGGGCGCCGTTGGTGGACCCGGCGCCGTGCTCGTCGGGACGATCAGCGGCAACTGGTCGGCGGTCCTGCTGGTCCGGCCGACGACGAATCGCCTTCGCTAGCTATGACCCACGAAGAAGGAGACGAACGTGACTGACGTCGCACGCATCAAGCCTTCGCGCCCTGTCCCACACTCCAACCTCGCAATCGGACGCATCGGCGCGCCGGCGGCAGGCGCAGGCGGGCCGGCCGCGACAACGCCTTCCCAAACCTCCGTGGCGCCGCAGGGAGGTGCCGCATGACCGCCGAGCAGGAGCGGACCGCCACGGTCCCTCCCCGCGCGTTCATTCGCATCGCATGGGTGCTGCACCGTGCCCTCTTCCGGCTCAGCGGGGGCCGGATCGGTCTCAGGCCTCCCGGCAAGGCGTTCGGGATGCTCAAGCTCTCCACGGTTGGGCGGCGTTCGGGCCAGGCCCGGGTCGCGATCGTGGGCTACTACGCGGACGGGCCCAACCTCGTCACGCTGGCCATGAACGGCTGGGGCGAGGCCGAGCCAGCTTGGTGGCTCAACCTCCAGGCGCAGCCGGACACGACGGTTGAGCTGAACGATGGCCCCCGGGCCGTGCACGGTCGCGCCGCGCAAGGCGACGAGCGTGATCGGCTGTGGGCACGCTGGGGAGAGTTCAGCACCGACTACGACGCATGGGCGGCAAGGCGCACCGTTCAGACCGCTGTCGTGGTGCTCGAACCTCGCGCCGCCGTCTGATGGCGACGGGCCCAGAAGCACGCTTCTGGGCCCCTCATCTCTGGGGCTGGCGGGCGCTCGCGCCATCGACCAAGGGGATCCCCGCAAGGGCCCGAGGCCGGTAGCGTCCGCTCAGCCTCTTCACGAGGCCACGGCGTACCACGCAAGGACGTCCACCACTTTGCTTTCCGCGCCCCCGAGTCCGTCCGGGGGCGCCAGAACAACGCAGCGGGGTCGCCCTGGCGCGGCGAGAGGCGTCCCTCGGCCCGCGATGGGACCGGCCTCTCCGCGATCGCCGCTGGTCAGACGCGGGTCACGCCGGAACGGAGGCGAGGTCGCCCACGACGAAGCCGAGGCGACCCGTGCGATCGTCGACGAGGTGCCCGAGGTCGGCGATGTTCGCCGCTGTCCAGGTCCGGGCGGCCGCCGTCGCCGTCTCCGCCGCCTCGGCCGAGGCCCAGACGCTGATCGAGCAGTTCGTCCCGTCGCCGAGGTCCGCGAAGGTGTAGGCGACGAAGCCCGGCGTGGCGCGGAAGACGTCGGCGAGGCCACCGGGGGCCTGGATGAGCCGGGCCAGCTCTTCGAAGGTCCCGGCCGTCTGCTTGTAGGTTGCGATCCGAACGTGCTGCATCGTCTGCTCCCAGTGCTTGCCCGCTGGTGTCTCGCGGGATCGACGGCACCGTACGAGTGGCGCGGGGCTTGGCGGAATGCCCTTCGAGGTCAGATTCACCTTGCCTTCGGGTAAGGTTCGACCCGGAGGGGCCAGGCGATCGACCGGATAGCGCCCGTATCGCGTCCCATGCCGGAGTTCACGCGCCGGGAGCGTGACGTGCTGGCCGCCCTCTGCCGCCCCTTGGCGACGAGCGGACCGGTCGTGATGCCGGCCACGATCCGCGAGATCGCGGCCGAGCTCGTGGTCACCGAAGCGGCCGTCAAGCAGCACCTGCTGAACCTGTACGACAAGTTCGCGGTTCAAGAGGGCGCCGAGAGTCGGCGGATCGCGCTGGCGAGGGAGGCCGTGCTGCGCGGCGCCGTCGCAGGAGTCGGCGCCGCGACAACGGTTGCGAGCCCCGTCGAGGAGGGGCGTGCCGCCGCCGCACGTCGTGCCTGGGAGGACGCCCATGCGGCCCTCGCAACCGCGGCTTCGGCAGCGCCACTCGATGTCGGCGACCTCGAGCTCCTCGGCGACGCGGCCACGTGGACCGGGCGGTTCGAGGCTTCGACCGCTGCCCGAGAGCAGGCGTACGCGGCCCATCTCGCTCGCGGTGACCGCCGGTCGGCGGCACGGGTCGCTCTGGGCCTCGGCTGGAACGCCGCGGTGACCCTCCGGTTCTCCGTGGTCGCCGGCTGGATGGCGTCCGCCGGTCGGCTGCTGGCGGCGGAGGGTGCCGTCGGCGAGGCGCCAGTCTGGCCCGAGCATGGGCTGATGCTGTCGCTGATGGCGCTGAACGAGCTCGGGACGGGCCAGATCGAGCTTGGGCTGGCGCATGCGCGCGCCGCCTTCGACGTCGGGCAGCGGACAGGTGATGTGGACATCCAGGCCCTCGGCCTCGTCTTCCAGGGATTCGGCCTCGTCCACCAGGGCCGCCTTGACGACGGTCGCGCGCTCCTCGACGAGGCGATGGCGAGCGCCACGGCCGGCCACCTCGGGACCCTCGCCCAGGGCATGGTCTATTGCCGGACCCTCAGCGCCTGCCTCGACACCTTCGACTACCGACGCGCGATCGAGTGGACCGAGGAGATCGAACGGCGTGCGCCAACGCTCGGTAGCGTGGGATTCCCCGGCGACTGCAGGACCCACCGCGCGTCCGTGTTCGTCGTCCGCGGGGACTGGCAACGTGGCGCCGAGGAGGCCGAGGCGGCGGCGGCCGAGGCGCGCGCCTACGACCTCGGTCATACGGTCCAGGCGCTCACCGCGCTCGGCGAGATCCGGCTGCGCCAGGGCGACCTCGCCGCGGCGCGCGACGCCTTCGAGCGCGCGACCGATTTCGGCCTGCCGCCCGGCCCGGGGTATGCGCTGATGCTCCTCGCCGACGGCGATGTCCCAGGTGCGCTGCGGGCCATCGCCCGCGCGATGGACGGCACCGGCGAACCGTTGGACCGGGCCCGCTACCTCCCGGCGGCGATCGAGATCGCGCTCGCCGCGGGCGACCTCGATCAGGCGCGCGCATTCTGGGCTGACCTCGCCGACATCGCTGCGGCATTTCCGGGTCCGGTGCTCGCCGCCACGGTCGCTGGGTGCAGCGCCGCCGTCTCGTTGGCCGCCCGCGACGCGCCGGAGGCGATCGAGCTCGCCCGTGATGCAGCGCGGCGCTGGCGCTCTGTCGGCGCTCCCTACGAGGCGGCGAAATGCCGGATGCAGGTGGCGACCGCGGCCGCAGACCTCGGAGATCGCGCCGAGGCTGTACGTGCGGCTCGGGCGGCGCTCGCGTCGTTCTCGCAGCTCGGCGCCCAGCGCGACATCGGCGCCGCCTCGGCCTTCCTAGAGCATCTCGGCTGACCGGGTCGACCTGGGTGATCAGCCGGCGAACGCTCCTGCGCGACCTGGGACACGGGGCCTTCGCGCTGACGGTGATCGGGTTGGCGGGCTGCGCGCCCAAGGTGCCCGGCAGCCGCGACCCGGTCCCGTCCGGCAGCTTCGACCCGCTGACGTACGTGGGCAATCTCGATGAGATCGAGGCGTTCTGGTGCGATGGCGACCTGCCGTCCCCGCCGGCATCCCAGGGGCCGCCAGGCAGCGTGGCGCCTGGCTCGATGCCCTGGGCCCGGATCGGGGACGAGCGAGCGTCGGGCTACATCTTGGTCCGTGGTGGCGAGGCGACGGTCGTCGACACCGGGCCGTGGTGCGTACCGGACGTGATCGCGGGTGCCCTGATGGCCGTTGGCCTCGACTGGTCCGCTGTCGGATCCGTGATCGTGACGCACAAGCACCCCGATCACTGGGTCGGGCTGTCCTCCGCGCTCGAGCACGCTGCAGATGCCGACGTCTTC